>JBFWVD010000005.1:0-140953 GCA_050246915.1 Acidimicrobiia bacterium
ATGGCCCACTTTCGGGACTGGCCCCCGTCGTCGACCGTTGGCCAGCTCGGTGCCGGCGATTCTCCGACGCTTGTCATGTCGCGATGCCCCGTACCGAGGCACCGACGCTGAGGCATCGAGGTTTACCTACGCCCATGAACGGATGATGCCCCAACGAGCAAACTGTGTCGAGAGCCCGCCCCGATCGGCTGTTTGGTCGCGGCTTCAGTCGCGCTCACCATTGATCATCTCGTCGACTTCCTCGGGAGACATCTGCTTGACGAGCTTCTCGACCTTACGGTCGTACCCGCGGTCATTTGGATCGTGGCCGGCGTGGGCACGCCGGCCGTACTGACGCATGAACGTGCCGAGGTTCGCTTGAAGCTTCCGCCGGTTCCACGCCATCTCTGCCATGGTGGACGACCCACGTTTGAAACACCAGCGGATATCGGCGGTTCTCCGCTTGGCACCGGACAGCGCTCCAGCGCCTTGACGACAGCACCGTCGGTTCCGCCGATAGGCCGCTGCGAGCGCAGGTAGTCAGAACGCCGCCTTGGGGGGTGACTCGATGCGGTTGAGTGCGGCGAGCATGGCGAGCCCGAGAACTCCCGAGAGCTGACCAAGCCTCCCCTGGGTCTCGGTGAGATCCCGAGTGAAGAACAGCGACTTGACTGCGATAGCAACAAAAGCGGCAGCGACCGCCCACGACACGATCTTGCGAACCCTGGCGTTTGCCAGAAGCCGTGGTCTCACAGCGACGATGGCGAGCACACCCAGCTCGGCAGAAATTGAAGCGCCCCGGGTTTCGTAGAGGCTCGCTGGTTTGTGTCTACGCCTGGTCGGCGGAGATGGTTTGACGGTAGTGGTCGGCTTCGAACGCGGCGGGTGTCGTGTAGCCGGGGCCGGGTTCGATCTCGCCGTGGAGGCGCCGGTTGTTGAACCAGTCGACGTAGGTGAGGGTGGCGAACTCGACGTCGTCGAGGCCTCGCCACGGTCCTTGCCGGTAGATGAGTTCCCACTTGTAGAGCCCGTTGAACGACTCGGCCAGGGCGTTGTCGTAGCTGTCGCCCTTGGACCCGACCGACGCGACGATCTCGTTGTCGGCCAAGCGTTCGCTGTATCGCACGCTGAGATATTGAACGCCCCTGTCGCTGTGATGGACCAGATGCGACAGGTCCGCACCGGCGCGTTGACGGTTGAAGATCGCCATCTCGAGCGCGTCGATGGCGAGGTCGCTGCGCAGCGATCGTGATGCCTGCCAGCCGACGATCATGCGGGAAAACACGTCGATGATGAACGCCACGTAGACCCAGCCCGAGTGGGTCTTGACGTAGGTGAGATCGGCGACCCACAACCGGTTCGGAGTCGACGCGGTGAACTTGCGTTCGACCAAGTCGGCGGGCCGGTCGAGCCGATCATCGCCTTCGGTGGTCCGCACCCACAGCCGGCCCCGCCGACAGCCCTGCAAGCCCATGTCGCCCATCAACCGTTCAACGGTGCAGCGGGCAACACGGACGCCGTCTTTGTTTAACTGGTCCCACACCTTGTCCGCGCCGTACACGGCAAGGTTCTGCTCCCACACCCGCAGGATCTCCGGTTTCAGCTCGGCGTCGCGGATCGACCGGGCCGACGGGGGCCGCTTCTTCGCGGCGTGATAGGTGGACGGGGCGATCCCCAACATCTCAGCGATCGGCTCGATACCCCAACGCAGCTGGCCGCTGCGCTGATCCTTGTGCTCGTCGATGAACCGGATCACTTCGTGGACTGGCGGTCGAGCTCCGCCCCGAAGAAATGCGCTGCGGCCTTCAAGATGTCGTTGGCTCGACGCAGCTCAGCGTTCTCACGCTTCAACCGCTTCAACTCAGCCAACTCTTCGGTCGTCGCGCCGGGCCGGCGACCGGCATCTTTCTCGGCCTGACGGACCCACAATCTGACGGTCTCGGCCTTCGGGCCACGACCCGCGCCGCCGAGCTTGTCGGCGACGGAGCAGATCGCTTCCCACTGCGACCCGTACTCGTGCTGATGATCCAGGACCATCCTCACCGCACGATCGCGCAGCTCCTCCGGGTACTTCCCATTCCTTGGCATGACTCCATCCTTCTCAAAGGTTGGAACCTCCACCAGACCCGGGGCGCTTCAATCCGAGCGGTTCCGCGCCTTTAGTGACCGGGTCCACGAGTCCAGGAGCGAGAGATCCACAGCCCCAGCCTACTAGACCCGTTATACGGTGTTCGAGCGCTGTGCAAGCTCCTCCGGCGGTCTTGAGGAGGCGGAAATCCTTGTGCTGCAACGGTTTGCGCCCCCGGCAAGATTCGAACTTGCGACCGTCGGATTAGAAGTCCGGTGCTCTATCCAGCTGAGCTACAGGGGCCTGTCGTAGGACGTTGGCAGGTTAGGCGACCTGAGGCAACTCAGATCCGCTCGTCGGTCAGGACCGACAGCCGGCGCGCGCTCGGTCCAAAGGCCGGTCGGGGTGCCTGCGCTCCCTATCATCGCCGGATCGTGATCGAGTCGACGCCATGGAACGCTTTCGCTCCCGAGACAGTCGACCTGCGTCTTACCTCGGTCGTGGAGCGGTGCCGGGCGTTCCGGCCCCCGGTGCGCAGTGAACATCGGTACTTCGAGGTCGACGATCCGAAGCCGTCAGCCGTGGCCATCCCACTCATCGAGCGCGGTGGTGTTGCCTCGCTCGTGATCACCAAGCGACCCGGCACGATGAGCCATGGTGGCGACTGGGTCTTTCCCGGTGGGCGAACCGATGTGGGCGTTGACGTCGATACGCGGCACACCGCCCTGCGGGAGCTCCACGAGGAGCTCGGCGTGCCGATGCACAGCATCGACATGGTGGGGCAGCTCGACACCCACGGTCCCATCATCTCCGGCCTCATAGTCGACTCGTTCGTTGCTGTTCTCGACGCAGGCGTGGAGATGCACCCCAATCACCGTGAAGTAGCCGAGGTGGCCTTCATCAATCTGGTGGACATCTTCGACCCGAGCCGGTGGTATGCGAGCAACGACTACCCGATGTCAACGGGTCAGCGACTCCCGAAGCCGCAAGGAGCGCGAATCGAATCGGCAATGGCTATGGCGCTGCCGTTCTTCCGGATCACCGACGATGACGTGGCGTGGGGACTGTCGGCGAGGATCCTGCTGAACCTCGCCCTCAACCTGCACGGCCAAGCGTGATGCGCCATCGCCGACACTCGTACCGCTGATCGCACGCCACAATCCTCTGTGCGCGAGGCCCGATCGGGCGCATCATCGAGCTATGACCAATCGGCTCTGGTGTGCTGCGGTTCTCGCACTTGCTTCGCTCGTGTCCTGCGGGTCCGATGGCGACGATGCCACCGTAGTGACCACTGACCCGTCGCTCTCGACGACTACGTCGTCGGTGCCCGCAACGGCGCCATCAACGACCTCGGCCTCAACGACCTCGGTTCCGGCGACGTCGGTCCCAGTGACCACATCGGCGCCAACGACCACATCAGCGAAGAAGACCACGATCGACACGATCGTGTACCTCGTACGCGGTGAGCGCATCGCCACGGTCGCTCGGACCGTCGTGCTGCCTGCATCGTCGAGCGGCAGCCGAGCCGACGTGATCGCCGCGCAGATCGCGGCGCTGGCGCAGGGGCCCACCAGCGACGAGACGGCGTTGGGCTTCTCGTCAGCCGTGCCGGCTGTGACGATGGTGCGTTCGATCGCCATCACCGACACCACTGCCAACATCGACCTCTCGAGCGGATTCGCGTCCGGCGGTGGATCGCTGTCGATGACGCTGCGCTGGACGCAGCTCGTCTACACGGTCACCTCCAACACCGGCATCGCCGGGGTTTCGCTGTCCATCGATGGACAACCGACCACCGCGCTCGGTGGTGAAGGTCTCATGATCGGTTCGCCCCAGACACGGGCCGACCTCGAGCTCACGGACGCGGTCCCGCTCATCCTTGTCGAAAGCCCCCTGCCGTTCGCGGCCATCAGCTCGCCACTCCACCTGACCGGATCGTCGAACACCTTCGAAGCGACGGCACGGATACTGGTCACCGCGAGCGACGGCACGGTAATGCTCGATACCAACTTCATGGCGTCGTGTGGCACGGGATGTCGGGGCACGTTCGATGAACGGTTCTCGTTGAGTTCCAAGTCGGCCGGCCCAGCAACGGTGACGGTGTACGAGTCCTCGCCAAAGGATGGAGAACCGATCAACGTCGTCACCTTCCCGGTGACGGTGACGTGATCTGACCGATCGCACGCATCACATCGAGACGCCCAGCGGGCGTCAACTGATCTTGCGCCCCCGACGTCAAGGCCGTGTCGTCGATGACCGATACTGAACGGCATCGACTCGGGAGGCTCACATGAAGCTGTTTCGCGCACTCATCGCTGCTCTGGCTCTGGCCACGGTCCTGTCCGCCACGGTGATCGGATCCTCAGCGGCATCGGCGGCGCCGCTGCATCCCGTGGTCGCCATCGCATCGACACCGTCGGGTACGGGCTACTGGATCGTCCGCGACGACGGCGCAGTGTTCCCCTTCGGTGACGCCATCGCGGCGGGGTCGCTCGTTGGTCGCCCGTTGAACGGGCCGATACTCGGCATCGCCCCCACCCCATCGGGCAACGGATACTGGCTCATCGGACAAGACGGCGGCATCTTCTCCTTCGGCGATGCCGCCTTCTTCGGATCCACCGGCGGGATGCGTCTCAACGCTCCGATCTTGGCGATGATGCCCACCCCGACCGGCAAGGGTTACTGGTTGCTCGCCAGCGACGGTGGGATCTTCTCCTTCGGTGATGCTGCGTTCTACGGATCCACCGGCGGCATGCGTCTCAACGCACCGGTGATCGGGGGAGCACCCACGCCGACCGGTCGCGGCTATTGGCTCGTCGCGGCCGACGGCGGAGTCTTCAGCTTCGGCGACGCGCAGTTCTTCGGCAGCACCGGATCGCTCCGCCTCAACCAGCCCATCGTCGCCATGTCGAGCGATCCGTCGGGTCTGGGCTATCGCTTCGTCGCCTCCGACGGGGGAGTGTTCAACTTCGGTGCTCCCTCGTTCGGTTCCGGAGTCGGTCGCGTCAGTGACAGCGTCGTCGCCATGGCCGCTCGTCCCCAGGGCGACGGGTACTGGCTCACCACCGACCGCGGCGACGTCGTGGCCCTCGGCGCCGCTACCGCACTCGGCTCGCTCGGTGCCGATCTCGATTCGCTCCGCGTGAGTGTCAACCCCGCTTTCACCGGGTTGAGCGCCCCGACCGCGATGGTGACCAAGCCAGGCACGCGTGACATGTACGTGACGGAGAAGGCGGGTCGGGTTCGGGTGATCCGCGATGGGGTACTGGACCCGACACCCGTGTTGACGATCGATCCCTCCCTCATCACCGCTGCCGGCGAGCGTGGCCTGCTGAGCATGACGTTCAATGCAGACGGCAGTCGGGTTTATCTCTTGCGCACCGCGGCCGATGGAGATGTGATGGTCGAGGAGTACATGACGACGGCAGGCTCGTTCGTCGGCGCGAGCCGACGGACGGTTCTCACCGCCGAGCACTCGACCTATCCCAATCACAACGGTGGGCACCTCGTATGGGGCCCTGATGGGCATCTGTGGATCTCGATCGGTGACGGCGGCGGCGCCGGCGATCCGCTCGGCAATGGCCAGAACACGGGCACATTCCTCGGCAAGGTCCTGCGCATCGATCCGCTGCCTTCCGGGGCATCGCCATACACCATCCCCGCTGACAACCCGTTCGTGGGTCAGTCCGGCAAGGCCCCCGAGGTGGTGGCCTACGGCCTGCGCAACCCATGGCGGTTCACCTTCGATCGACTCACCGGCGACCTGTGGATCGCCGATGTGGGCCAGGGATCGCGTGAAGAGATCGATCTCGACACCGCCCCAGTCACGCTGGGCACCAACTACGGGTGGCCGTTGTACGAGGGCTCACAGCGATACTCGGGCAACAACCCGAGCGGCGCGGCCTTGCCGATCTTCGACTATCCCCACGCCAACGGTGACTGCTCGATCAGCGGTGGCGTTGTCTACCGCGGCACGGCGATGCCGAAGGCCGACGGCGTGTACTTCTACGGCGACTTCTGCACCGGACGCATCGGCGCGCTGCGTCAGCGCGACGCGGTCGCGGTCGACCACGTCGGTTCGATCGCCAACGTCGCGTCGATCGTGTCATTCACGCAAGGGGTCGACGACGCGCTCTACGCGGTGTCGTCCTCGGGAACCATCTGGCGATTGACCGTCGGGTGACGAGATGAGGACCAGTGCACACCATCGATAGGTCTTCGCCGCGTGGGCGCTTCTCGATGATGTTCACTGGTCTTGCTGCTCTGGCGGTCATCGCCGTGGCCATGACGACATCCGTGGCGGCGAGCGGCAGCGACTCCGTCGTGCGAGCCGCGGGCGGACACAGCCTCTACGTGATCACCGATTCGGTGGTGCTCGGCGCCGAGAAGCAGATCACCTCCACGTTCTCCGCACACGGCTGGGACGTCACCGTCGAGGGGCTCCCCGGATTGAACCTCGAGAACGCAACCGAGGCCCTGGCGTCGCGTCGCGACACGATCGGCGACAACGTCGTGGTCGCGCTCGGACACAACGAAGCGCCGAACCGCGCCGCTCTGGCTTCGAACCTCGATTCGATGATGCAGGCGCTCGATGGCGTCCCCAACATCGTGTGGGTCAAGCTGCGCGACGTCAGGGCTGAAGACGTCAGCGCTCGTGGTTGGCAGCGGATCGCCGGGTATCGCAACACCTTCGCCATCGTGAACGAGGAGCTCGAACGGCTGGCCGATCGTTGGCCGCAGCTGGTGCTTGCCGATTGGACATCGGTCGCGTACCGCTCCGGCATCTCCTATGACGCCATCCATCTGAACCCGCTCGGTGGCCAACTCATGGCCGACCTGTTGTGGCGAGAGATGAACGGCTTCAACCGTCCGCGTCCGGACGAAGTGGTGCGAGTGTCGCTGGCCAACAGTGCGTCCCGCCCGCCACAGGGCGGCTCGGCGGTGCTGAACGTGACGGTCACCGAGCCCAATCGCGGCGGGTTCATCACGGCCTGGCCGTGCGATGAGCCACGTCCCGCCACATCGAACGTCAACTTCACGAGCGGCCGCACCGTCGCGAACCTGGTCATCGTGAGACCGAGTGCTACTGGTGAAGTGTGCCTGGCTTCGTCGGTCCGGGCCCACGTCGTCGCCGATCTCCAAGGTTGGCTCCCCAGCGGTGCCGGTTTCGATCCGGAGCCTCCGGCCCGTCTACTGGACACACGCACGAGCGCCGATCGTCAACGACTGTTGCCGGGGTCGGTGTTCGCGCTCGACGTCGGCGCACCCGGCCGGACCTTGGCGTTGAACATGACCGTCACCGAACCAACGGGCGATGGCTTCGTCACCGCTTGGCCGTGCGACGAGTCACGCCCGCCGACCTCGAACCTCGACTATCTCGCCGATCAGACCGTGGCGAACCTCGTGTTCGTCCGCTCGTCCGGAGACGGGCGGATCTGCATGGCGGTGCATGCGCCTGCGCATGTCGTCATCGATCGTTTCGGGTCGTTCGCCGACGGCACCACAGCCACCGACACCGAACGCCTCTTCGACAGCCGCCTCGCGGCACTGCCCGTCGGGCCGTCATCGATCACCGAGATCTACGTGCCCGGTCCGATCAACGCGGCCAGCAGTGCAGTCGAGCCCGGCTCGGTGGCCGTGGACGTCACGGCGGTGGGCGCAGCCGACCCCGGCTTCATCACGGTCTATCCGTGCGGGCAGCCGATGCCGACCGCGTCGAACCTCAACGTGATGCCCGGGGTTTCCGTGGTCGGCAATCTGGCGATCTCACCCATCGGACAAGACGGCCGCATCTGTGTCTTCAGCCAGGTGGCGACCGATCTGGTCGTCGATCTGGTGGCCTCGATGGGGGTCCCGTCGGTTGGCGACTCCGACGCGGCCTTGGAACCGATGGTGGCCACGCGGGTGCTCGACACCCGTGACCGTGTCGCTTGACTGGCCGATCAGTGAGTTCAGTCGACGTGCACTGACCCTTTACGGTGGACGGCTCATGCCATCTACAAGGAGGTGATCGTGCACCAACCGCCGAAAATCCTGATCCTCGGGTGTGGCTCCGTCGCCCAGTGCACGGTACCTCTTCTCCTGCGAGAGCAGATCGTTCCGCCGCACCACATCACGATCTTGGACATGGTCGACAACCGCCATCGCGTGGTTGAAGCCCTCGAGGCGGGCGTGAGTTACGTCGTCGGGCAGATCACTGCCGAGAACCTCCCGTCGATGCTGGGAGCGCATCTCGGAGCGGGCGATCTGTGCATCGACCTGGCGTGGAACATCGATTGCTGCGAGATCCTCGAGTGGTGCCGTGATCACGGGGTCCGCTATCTCAACACCTCGGTCGAGGTGTGGGATCCCTATACCGGAGCAGAGGCCACCGATCCGCTGGAGCGCACGCTGTACGTGCGCCACATGGCCATCCGACGCATGATCAACTCCTGGGGTCGCAACGACGGTCCGACTGCGGTCGTGGAGCACGGCGCGAACCCGGGCTTGGTCAGCCACTTCGCCAAGCAGGCCCTGTCAGAGATCGCGCAATCGGTGTTGAGCGACTCGTTGCTCCCGGAGCGAGCCCCGGCCATCGAAGATGCGCTCACCTCGGAGCAGTTCAATCTCCTCGCCCATGAGCTCGGGGTGAAGGTCATCCACATCTCCGAGCGCGACACGCAGGTCTCGGCGTCACCCAAGCGCGTCGATGAGTTCGTGAACACCTGGTCGGTGGACGGCTTCTACGAAGAAGGCATCGCACCGGCCGAGCTGGGCTGGGGAACACACGAGACGTGGATGCCCCACGACGCATATCGTCATGGCCCCGAAGGACCGCAGAACCAGATCTGTCTCGCTCGCCCCGGGGCAGCGACCTGGGTGCGGTCCTGGGTCCCGATGGGGGAGATCACGGGAATGGTCGTGCGCCACGGTGAGGCGTTCACCATGAGCGACACCCTCACCGTGTGGGACGGCGACCGGGCGCTGTATCGCCCGACCGTCCACTACGCGTACTGCCCCTCGGCCGACGCGGTCAGCTCCATCCACGAACTGCAGATGCGTCAATGGAACATGCAGTCGACCACGCGCATCTTGAACGACGAGATCGTGTCGGGCCGTGACGAGCTCGGCGTGCTGGTGATGGGCCATCCCTACAAGAGTTGGTGGACGGGCAGCCTCCTCGACATCGCCGAGGCCCGATCTCTCGTCCCGTCGCAGAACGCCACCACGCTCCAGGTCGCGGCGAGCATCTTGGGCTGCGTGTCGTGGATGATGGCTCATCCCGACGAGGGAGTGCGGGTGCCCGACGATCTGCCGTGGCGGACGATCTTGGACGTGGCACGTCCCTACTTGGGTCCGATCTGGTCGGGGCCCTCGGACTGGGATCCGCTGTCCACTCGGGTCAACCTGTTCGCCGGCTTCGACCGGCGGGGCTTCGACGAGGCGGACCCGTGGCAGTTCCGCAACTTCCTCGTCGAGAACGGTTGCTGACACGACCCTGTCCGATGCGGGAGACTCTTCGAGCGGGTCGGTGACCCGTGTGATCTCGATGGGGGTGAGCGATGCCGTCAGACGCACGCATCTTGTTGGCTGAATTCGTGGGGACGTTCGTGTTGATGATGGGCGGACCAGGCTCGGCGATCCTCGCTGCTGACCGCATCGGGACCCTCGGCGTGGCTCTGGCGTTCGGGTTCTCGTTGCTGATCATGGCCTACGTCATCGGACCTGTCTCCGGTTGCCACATCAACCCTGCCGTGACCTTGGCCATGGCTCTGGCCAAGAGGGTGAAGCTCGGCCTGGTGCCGTTCTACGTCGTGGGCCAGTTGCTCGGAGCGCTGTTCGGCGGACTGGTCATCTATGCCATCGCCAATGGCAACAACGCGTTCGACGCCACCAACAACTTCGCCCAGAACGGATGGGGAGACAAGCTCGGCACCAACCCCTACGGCGTGGGCGCGGTGGCCTTGGTGGAGATAGCGCTCACCGCGTTGTTGGTGTTCGTGGTGCTCACCACGACGAACAAGGACTTCAGCGCCGCGGTCAGCGGGTTGTCGGTCGGACTCACGCTCACGCTCATCCACCTCATCTCGATCCCGGTCGACAACACGAGCGTCAACCCGGCACGCAGCATCGGGGCGGCCGCGTTCGCCGGCAGCGACGCCCTCGGTCAACTCTGGGCGTTCATCGTGTTCCCACTCGTCGGGTCGCTGCTGGGGTTGATGTTGTGGCTCGGCGTGCACGAAGCAAGGCTCGAGGACACCCTGCTGGCCAACGACGGCTTCATCGCCGTTCGCGACAACGCGGATCTCGTGGTGTTCGAAGCAGTCGACAAAGTGGAAGACGCCATCGACGCGGCAGCCAACCGCATCGAGCGAATCGGCGACTGATCGGCCCACGTCCGCAGATCTGGCCGAACCTCGAAGCTGATCTTGAACGGCCTGAATGGGGAGAGCGACCCGATGCGCGGTACCCTTGGGTCACGTCGCGACCTGTGTTGGATGGTCGCCCGTATCGGATCTCAGGAGAATCGTGGACTTTCAGGTCGGCGACACCGTCATCTACCCACAGCATGGGGCGTGCATCGTCGAAGGGATCCAGGCCAAGACGGCCTTCGGGATCACTCGCGATTACCTCATCCTCCGGGCCATCATCGGTGAGATGACCTTGTCGGTTCCTCTCGAGACAGCCGATGAGGTGGGCGTTCGCCCGCCGGTCGGCGCTGAAGAGCTCGACGATCTCGTCGCGGTGCTCTCCAAGCCCGACCCGCGCGTGCCGTCCAACTGGTCCCGTCGGTTCAAGAACCACCAAGAGAAGCTCAAGTCCGGCGACGTCTACCAGGTCGCTGAGGTGGTTCGGAACCTTGCCTCTCGCAACCGCGACGCCGCGCTGTCGGCAGCCGAGCGCACGATGTACGAGCGGGCTCGCACCAACCTCGTGTCGGAGATCGCGCCGGCGTTGAAGGTGTCGGCCGAAGAGGCGGAAGCCTTCCTCGATGCCGCCCTCGAAAAGGGTGTCCTGCGCACACCGGCAGCGGCGGCGAAGAAGAAGTAGCAACACCAGAATCGAACACCTGAGCTGATCGCGGCCAACGCCGCGGTCAGCTCGGTTTCGTTTTGGCGCCCGGTGTTTCGCGCCAGCTCAGATCTTCAGCACAGGTTCAGGGCGCTGGGTCAGGGTGCGGGCTCGACGTTGCCGCACAGCGAGCTCGTGCCACCGAGGCCGCACAGCTCCCACACGGCCTGCACGAGCGTCGACACGCCGATGACCCGCACGGTGTCGGGAGCGAAGGTGCGAGCCCACTCGGCGTCGGTGGCCGGAACGAGGATGACGTCGGCACCCTTGCGTACCGCGGCGCGGATCTTCTGCTCGTACCCGCCGACGCCGAGTACTTCACCCCATGCGGTGATCTCACCGGTGGCGGCCACGATCTTGCCGCCGGTCAGATCACCGGTCGTCATCTCGTCCACATCGGCGAGAGCGAGGAGCAGCCCGGCCGAAGGACCGTTCACGTCCTTGGTCCCGAGATCGGGGCGCAGAGCGAGCCAGGGCGACGGAGCCGACGTGCTCCCGGGTTCGGGCAGTACCGACGCCGGCTTGCCGTTCAACACCAGCCCGGCGAACGGATCTTCGGGATCGTCGGCAGTCAGCACCACATCGCGTGGAATGCCGTTGTCGAGGACCCGCAGGCGCACGGGCACGCCAGTGGCCAGTCGCTGTGCGACCTCTTCGAGGTCGAACAGGGCCCCATCGGCGTCGGCCAACACGTCGCCGCTCGTGAGACCGGCGCGCTCGGCCGCCGAGCCGGGCTCGACGTCTGCCACCACGAACGGGTCGCCGACGGCTCGAAGCGCCGCAGACCAGGCCAGTATCTTCGATGTCGTCATGGTGCCGGGCTCGAGGCCCATAGCGACGTCGGCGTGCCTGCCCAGCAGCGCCTCACCGACGAAGCGCGATCGGAGCCGCGCGGACAGAACGAGGTACTGCGGGGGCCGGGCAGCCCCGGGCTCAGCTGGCAACTCGAGAACGGTGGCGCCGCCGCCCACGATCATCTGTCCGTTGGTGGGAAGGAAGAGGCTCACCCCCGCCAGGGACAATGCCAAGGTGGGCGCGACGATCCTGCGGCGTCTCGGTCTCGTCACGGCGGTGAGTCTTTCGGCCCACGCGCTGGGGATATCCCCTTGATCAGGTCAAGAACGCCGCCGCGCCCGAACTCGGCTCTCGCTCACGCCCAGTTGGGGTCAGCGGTGCAGATCGGCGTCGCTCTGACGGACTCGGGTGCGCACGGTGTAGACCGAATCGCCCGACAGCACGGCGCTGCGACCGAACAGGCGGCCATGCTCCCAATTCGACAGTCCCAGTTCCGGCCGGTCAAGTGCGAACTGCCCATCCACCCACCGGGTGAACCCATCACCCACGAACGGCGCGTCCACCTCGGACCAGAACTGCTCCTGCTCGTCGGCGTCGGTCGATATGAGCGAAGCGACCAACCGGGGGCTGTAGGTGTTGAACGCGTCGATGGCCGCGGCGACATCGGCCACGACGTGGAGCGTGAGCTCGGGGCTCTCCTCCCATTCCCATTCACGACCCAGCAACTCCTCCCGGAGCAATTCGGCTTGCGTCTCCTCGACCGGCCCGCCGGCACGGGTGATGGGGAGCGTGGTCGTGAACCACTGCGACGGCACGTAGTGCTCTGCCGCCTTGGTGACGTGCAGCTTCGGGTTGCTCGATCGCCGATGCGCCGCCCGCTCGAGCACATCGAGGAGCACGGGTACCAGCGTTGGAGCAGCGCCCGCGGTGATGCAGCACACGTTCAAGGTGTTGCACACCTTGCGATCGAGCGAGTGATAGGCGACCGACGCGAAGCGATCGGCGTCTGCATTCTCAGTGGCCACGATCCACGCGCCACCGGTGCCGTGCAGGCTCACGGCCAGTCCAGCTTGACGGGCCACCGCGCCGAGTTGGTCGACCGCCTCGCCCGAACCGCGGGCGACGGCCAGAGCGAGTCGAGGATCGGAGAACAGGGCCCAACCCGTCGCCCTCGATGGTGAGTCGAGGAGCCGAACGGCACCTGCGGGGAGGCCCGACGCGGCGAGCGACGGTTCGACGGCGTGGGTGATGATCGCCCGTGCCGTGCCCAGGGCGTCGCTGCCGATGCGGAACACGACGGTGTTGCCGCTGCGCAGCACCCCGGTGGCATCGGCGAACACGTTGGGCCGACCCTCGAACACGAAGCCGACCACTCCGACACCGGCGGCGCGCTGCTCGACCGTCCAACCGGCGTGTTCGATCCGTTCGAGGACGACGTCACGTCGGCTGGGCGCATCTCGCCACATGCGCAGTCCGGCGATCATGTCGGCCCGCATCTTGTCCGACAGGACCAGTCGGGTGGTCGATCGGCCCCTGGCCGAGGCCTCGGCGACATCGAGCGCGTTGGCCGCGAGGATCGGAGCGAACGACGTGTCGTCGGCGAGGCGATCGGCGAAGTGGCCGTAGAACGCCGAGATCGAAGCGTCGTCGGCATTGCCCAACGCGGCGAACGCGGTCGAGGCATCGCTCACCGCGTCGGACACCAGTGCGTGCTCGGCGGCGGGGATGTGGAGCAGATGTCCGGTGGACTGGACGACCACGAGGCGATCACCAGGCTGGAAGGCCTCGGCCAACTCCGGGGACACCCTGGCGATCTGGTTGCCGCCGAAGATCACGGGGGTGCCGGCACTCAGTGCGGTCAGCGGCTCGTTCGCGGTTGCCATATGGCCATTATGGTCCGGCGACATCGTCCGGGTGGGAGGCCGCATACTCCGACGCGTCAATTGGGTTTGACGCGCGGTATCCGACGGGAAGCCGGATGTCCCCAGCGGCGGACCCTACGAACACCTGCCACGCGTGGTAGCCGATGTAGGCCTCGGGATGCGCAGCGAGGTGCCCGGCGTAGGCAGTCACGGCGGCCACGTAGGGCTTCGACGGGTTGTACTGGTTCAGGGCCTTGGCCATGTTCGAGGGACCACCGCTGGCAGCGAGGTAGCGGGCAGCTCCGATGATCGCGTCATGGGGATCGTGGATGTCACCGGTGCAGCACGACGCCCAGGTGGACGGGAGGAACTGCATGGGGCCCTGAGCTCCAGCTGTCGACGTTCCTCTGATCCGTCCCATGCGCGTCTCTTGCAGATTGATGGCGGCCAGGTAGTTCCAACCGATACCGGTCAGTTGCTCGGCCTCGCGGTAGTAGCTCACCAGGGCGGCCGCTGGTTCAGGATCAGCGATCTCCCATGCGGGCAGCGTCGGCGACGCAGGGCGCGGGCCCAGTTCGATTGCTCGCGCGGTGGCCACCTGACGCGCCGCCACGATGGGCGCGATCACGGCACGATGGTCGGCGGAGAGGTACCCGAGGACCTGATCGTCCCATGCCGAGTTCCTCGCCAGAGCCCGCAACGCCAACTGCATGAGCATCCCGGCGTGCGCTCGCGCATCGGTGGCGGAGAGATCGGAGTTCAACAACGCGAGCGACGCGGTGAGTGTGCTCGCGATCGACTCAGGGCTGATCGGGCCGGGGAGCACTGTTGGGGGAGCGCTCGTTGCCGCTGCCATGGTGACCGTCGATGACGTCGGAGCTGTGGCGGCCGATGTCGAGGTGACGTTGCTCGGGTTGCCCGGCGCTCCAATGGTGGTGCCGGTCGATGACGAGATGGGAGTCGGCCCGCTCGTGGAGGAACTGCACGCCGTCATGGCGGCGGTACACACGATCGCGGAGAACGATCGACGCGCGCGCCTCGCCATCGTCAGAACGGCGCCAGCGCCGGCAGCCCGGCGCCCGAGAGGGAGCGGCAACCGTGACCCTCGCCGCGCCCGAGCAGCCAGGCCATCAGATCACCGGCAGATCCAGTGATCACCTCGTCCGACAACGAACCAGGGCCGCTACCAGCGATGGTCCAGCGACGATGATCCAGTTCGACCTGGAAGCCGACGTCTACGGCCCGCAACCGACCCTCGATGAAGTCGAGCAGCCGGTGTGCTGCGGCGATCGGGATGTCCGCGAACCCGGACCCTGCGTCCAGGTCGACGTGATGGATCTCGACTTCGGTGAGGCGCATGAGGGGAATGACCGACGCGGCTCTCGGGTCGCTGTCGACGTCGCCGGGGGTGGTGATGATCGGGCGACTCCAAGCGTTGTCAGGGAGCGCTGCGAGATCGATGCGCAGTCGCTCTGTTGCCGCTTCGAGATCGGCGGTGATGACTTCGAGGCTCCGCTCGGGGGCCGTGGCGATATCGGCGGCGCGTACCGCTCTGCTGGGATACATGCGCGCTGGCGTACCGGTGCGTGCCCACAGCAATAGGTTGCGCAGTCCGTCGGCGTTGCGGGCCAGGTGCACGAGGACGTGTGCCCGACTCCAGTCCGGGAGCGCGGAGCGCTCACGCAACGCGGTGTCGCTCAACGATGCGAGCGTCGACAGGAGGCGGGCCGACGCATCGTCGACCAGAGCAATGAGCTCATCCACATCAGCGGGTCGTTCGGTCATGGGAACGGTCGATGGATGACGTCGTCGGGCGTGGGCTTGGCGACCGTGAACCCAGGCATCCACTCCATGAGGGGCTCGCAGGGATCGACCCGTTGGAACGAGAACGCGCACACGCGATCGGCGATCGCCCATCGCCCGTCTCGGCGCTCGAATCGATCGACGTATCGCAAGCCCACGGTGTAGTCGCGCACTGGCTTGGTCGTGGTTGCTCGGACGCGATGGAACGCGAGTGTGTAAGCCTCGCTGTGCGCAACGTCACCTTCGACATCGATGAGGACGTTGGCGATCACGTGCATGGTCTGTTCGTATCGCTGCAGCCCGATGGTGATGAACTCGATGAAGTCGTCTACGCCTCCCATGAAGTTGCCATGGTCGTCGGTGGCGTCAGGGTGGTAGCACGATCGCACCAGATCGAAGTCCCGGCGATCCACACCGCGGCAATAGCGGTACAGGACGTTGCGGATCTCGTGTTCGTCGTCGTAGCGACTGCTCATGACGTCATCTCCTCGAGGAGCTTGTGGCGGAACAGATCGAGCACCGCGTCGAGCGCTCGGCGGGTCGGCTCGCCCGGTTCATCAACGAGCGAGACGGTGAGGACCGAGTGGTGCTTCGACATCGGCGCGGTCGGGTTTCCGTCTCGTTGATCGAGCTCCACGGCCACGAACCCGTCGCCGAGTCGCTCGCGCAGCATGGCGAATCGATCGGCGGGGACCGTCGGATCACCGTTGAACCGCAGCCCCAGCACCTGGAGTCCTTCAGCAGCACAGCGATCGGCCACCGAAGCGATCGTGGCGTCACTCGAGTCGATGCTGCGGCGATGGCGCTTGGAGACGGGGAACGGCAATGCCGGTTGCGACAACACCGGTGCGATGACCGCGCGGTTCGTGGCCATCGCCAACGCGAACCCGCCGGTGAGGCACATGCCGACCACACCGACACCGGGACCGCCACATCGCTCGTGCTCCTTGGTGGCCAGCGCGTTCAACCACGACACGATCGGCGATGACTTCCCCGCCGCGAAGGCGGTGAACTCGCGGCTGATGCACACCTTCGTCAACGACGACATCGTGTACGTGATCATGCCGAGCTTGCCCTTGGCCATCGGGTCCTTGCCCGGCACACCGAACAGATCGGGGAGGACCGCAGTGCAGCCCATCGCCACGACACGATCGGCGAATCCGACGACCATGGGCGAGATGCCGGGGATCTCGGTGATCACGATCACCGCTGGGCCGTGACCTCTTCGGTACACGTCGTG
Organism: Acidimicrobiia bacterium; assembly: GCA_050246915.1. Taxonomy (GTDB): domain Bacteria; phylum Actinomycetota; class Acidimicrobiia; order Acidimicrobiales; family Ilumatobacteraceae; genus JBFWVD01. The sequence continues at coordinate 16,799 of JBFWVD010000005.1, forward strand.
AAGGCGCCCGTCCCACTCGAACGATTCGCGCTGATACGTCGCGAGGTCGCCCGACGGTGCCGATGTACGACGGCGGGACGGTTCGGAGTCGCTCATCTCCGCCATCTCATCATGTCTCGCCCGTCGCGTCGACCACGCCGGCGCGCGACAGCACGGTGGTGAGGTCGAGGTGCTCGTCGACCAGATCGGCCAGCGCCTCGAACGTCGGCTCCAGCTGGTCGACCGGCCGTCGCCCCACCAGCCGTTCCACGAACTCGGGATCTTCGAAGCAGCCGTGGAGGTACATGGCGAGCAGGCTCCCGGCCGCCCATCCAAGCCCGCTGGGCAACACCGCCGTCGTCACACGGTGCGCGCCGGCCTCGCTGGCCTCGCTGACCTCGCTGGCAAAGCGCGTGATGCCGTGATGGATCTCGTATCCGCTCACCGTCATGCCGTGGAGCGTCGACCACTGCGCGGGGAGGTCGCTGAACGCGGCCGTCGTGCGCCTGACGGTCTTGATGGGAGCCAGTTCGGTGCGGAGCGGCAGCAAACCCAACCCGGTGCACGCAGCCTCGAGGCCGTGGGGATCATCGACAGCGAGTCCCATCATCTGGGCACCCCCACACACGCCCACGACGCGCGCACCGCGCCGCGCGCCGGCGCGCACCGCGTCGTCCAGGCCGCGTGAGCGCATCCAGGCAACATCAGTTGACGTGAGTTTCGACCCGGGGAGCACGATGAGCTCGGCGTCGTCGAGTTCGGCGGCGGTGGTGGCCCAGCGGACATCGGCCACCTGCCGGAGCAACCAGAACTCGTCCAGGTTCGATGCGGCCGGTCCTCGCACGATGCGCACACGAACTGCCCCGTCGGCCCCCGACGGGCGCAGATCCCATGCTGCGCCGTCCTCATCCGGGAGATCGTGGTGCACCATGGGCAGGACGCCGATGGTCGGCACCCCGGTGAGTGCTTCGAGATCGGCGGGTGCCGGGGCGAGCAGGCCGGGATCTCCACGGAACTTGTTGAGCACGAATCCGTCGATTCGTCCTCGTTGGTTCGGTGGAAGCAAGGCCCACGTGCCATAGAGGTGAGCGAACGCGCCACCGCGATCGATGTCGGTCACGAGCAACACGCGCGCGTCCGCGTGGTCGGCCATGGCCATGTTCACGATGTCGTCGGCTGCGAGGTTGGTCTCGGCCGGACTGCCTGCGCCTTCGATGACGACGACGTCGGCGGTCGCCGCGACGCGTCCGTAGGCCGCAGTGACGATGGGCCACAGACGCGAGGATCGTCCGCGCCACGGTGCCTCGGTGAGTTCCCGGTCCACGCTGCCGAGCACCACCACCTGGCTACGCGTGTCGGCCTCGGGTTTGAGCAGGATCGGGTTGTGATCGACGTGCGGTGTGCAGCGCGCCGCCAACGCTTGGAAGTACTGCGCGCAGCCGATCTCGCCGCCGTCGACGACGCGGGCGTTGTTGGACATGTTCTGCGCTTTGAACGGCGCCACTGTCAGGCCCCGTCGGCTCAACGCACGGCACAACGCGGTGGCGAGCAGGCTCTTCCCGGCCCAGGACGTGGTGCCCTGGACCATGATGGCCGCGGTGGTGCGACCGGTCAGTTGACGTCGGCCGTCTTGGCCGCCCCCGACGCCAACAACGCGTCGATCGTGGCGAGGTCGAGGCCGACCTCGGTGAGGACTTCAACGGTGTGTTGGCCGAGCACCGGTGGCGCATGGTCGAACCGGGTGTCGAGATCACCGAAGTGCCACATGGCCCCCGGCTGCTCGAATTCACCCCAGACCGCATGGCGATAGCGGGCGATGAGACCGGCGGCGATGTTGTCGGGATCATCGAAGAACGCCGTCTTGTTGTCGAGTCGTACCAACTCACTCGGGACATCGGCCGCGGCGAACAGCTTCAGTACCTCGTCGGTGGAACGTCCCGCGGTCGCGGTGGGGAGATCGTCAGCCCCCCGGCACCCGAGCACATCGCACGCCGCCAACAGTTGCGTCTCGGTGTTGGCGGCCATGGCGACGTGACCATCGCTGCACTCGAGCAGACGCGAGCCCGGCGTCATGACCATCTGGTCCGCGTCGAGCGTCGGCACCGGCGCCAGTGTCCCATCGGCTTGCAGATAGGTCTCGCTGGTCGTCAGGACACCGGCGCCGAGCAACGAACCGGCCACCACCGGCGCTCGGCCGTGGCGATCGTGTTCGAGCACGGCAAGGATCGTTGCCACGGTCGACGACATGGCGCACTGATGGTCCATGAAGCCGAACCGATGCCACATCGGCGGGTTGCCCTCACCGGCGCCGAGACGTTCCCATCCGATGGAGGACTGGAACAACTGGTCGTAGCCCGGCCAATCGGCGCGCGGTCCGACCGGACCATAGGAACTGGTGTGGCAGAACACGATCTGCGGGTTGATCTTGTGCACTGCGTCAGCATCGAGCCCCAGCTTTCGGGCGGCCGGCTTACGCAGGTTGTGATGAACCACATCGGCCCACCGCAGCAGCGCCTCGATGGCCGGCTTGGAATCGGGGGACTTGAGGTCGAGGGCCACGGTTCGCTTGCCCCGTTGGCATCCGGCGAACGGCCAGTCCGACCAACGCATCGGGTCACCGGTGGTGGCTTCGACCTTGATGACGGTGGCGCCGAGGTCGGCCATGAGCATCGGTCCGAGCGGACCGGCCAGGTAGTTGCCGAAGTCGAGGACTCGCAGACCTTCGAGCGGATGACGCTGTGATGCATCGGCCCGTCCGGTGAAGGCGGCGCTGCGGACCTCGGCAGCGGTGCGCGCCTTCCACGTCGAACCGGCCACGTCGTGATGCTCGTCGAGCGCCGGCGCCGTGTTGCGCATGGACGCTGGAGGATCGAGCGTCATCGGGTAGCCGGGCACGGTGATGTGACCGGCCACGGGATCATCGATCTCGATGACATAGTCATTGGCTCGGGCCTGTTCGTCGGTGAGGATGGCACCGAGGGGCAACACGGCCTGAGCGGGGATGTCGTTGGCCCAGAAGTGATCGAGCCACTGCTGCGCTGGTCGACGCAGGAACGCCATCTTGTTGGCACCCCAGTTGGGATACACCGCCGCCATGCCCGGCCCGTGCACTCGGTTGGCTTCTGCCACAGCTTCTGGGCCCATCTCGGCGAACACCGCCTGCATCAGCGGGGTGTGGTCGGGGTTGGGCGGCATGATGTGGATCCACTCGCCGTCGCCGCACTCGAACAAGCTGGCGTTCATGCCGCCCTTGGGCATGCCGATGCGCAACGCGTCCGATGGGGACTGCGCCCGTGACCAATGCATCATCATCGGTACGAGCGCACCTTGTACCAAGCTGGTGTGGGCCGGGCCAGCGGTACCGGTGCGCCCGCGGGCAACCAGGCGAGCCGCAATTCCAATTGCCGCAAGCCACACCGCACCCCAGCTGCCGAGCGGGAACCGCACGTAGATCGGTCCGTCGCGCAGTCCCTTCTGCTCATCGAGAACACCCATGCGGGCCAAGGTGAGCAGATCGTCGACGGGGGCGTCGGCGTGGCGATGGTTCATGGGCCACGCCAACACCGACGAGGCGATGAGGTTGGGGAAGCGCGCTGCCAATGAGGCATCGTCGAGGCCGAGTCGCTTGGCGTGGGTGGGGCCGTAGGAATGGACGAGCACATCGGCACCCGCCAGCAAGGCATCGAGTCGAGCGCGTCCATCGGTCGACTCGATGTCGAGCTCCACCGACTGCTTGCTGCGCGACCACGTGCGGAAGCCGGGCTTGTGGCGCTCGGGACTGCCCCCGATCGGCTCGATCATCACCACATCGGCTCCGGCTTCGGCCAGCACCATCGCCGCGGTCGGTCCGGCGATGCCATGAGACATATCGACGATTCGAACCCCACTCAACATGGCGTCAGCCATCGCAGATCCCCCTAGATAGAGCCACGGGCGACGGTAGCAGTCGTGGTTCGGACGATCCCGACGGTCCCGTCACTAGGGTGCAAGCAACTGACGTGGTCGAGGGGACCGATGTTGTCGAGGGGGAGACATGGGACTGTGGGATGAACGTGCTGCACTCGAAGGGAAGGTGGCGCTCATCGGCGGTGGCGCAGGCGGGCTGGGACGCGCGATCTCGATCGATCTGGCGCGGGCCGGGATGGCCGTGGCGGTGTGCGATCGTGACGAGGCAGCGCTCGACGTGACCATGGGGCAACTGGACGCGATGGGCGCCGACTGCATCGGTGCTGTCGTCGATGTGCGCTCCCACGATGCGCTCGAGGCGTTCTTCGCCCGCACCGCTGATCGTTGGGGCGTCCTCGATGTGTTGGTGAACGTTGCGGGCGGGACCTTCAAGGGTGCGTTCGCCGACTCGACGCCCAAGGGTCGCGATGCGCTCATCCGCACCAACTTCATGTGGGTGATGGACGCGTGCCACATGGCCATCCCGCTGATGCGGGCTGGCGGGCGTGGCGGCTCGATCATCAACATCACGACGATCGAGTGCCATCGCGCCGCGCCGAACTTTGCCGTGTACTCGGCCATGAAGGCGGCGGTCGAGCAGTTCTCCCGGACGGTGGCCGTCGAGCTGGCTCCTGAGGGCATACGCATCAACAACGTGGCTCCGGACATGACACCAACTGAGGGCATCATCGGCATCGGTGCCAACGCAGCCAGCGACAGCAACACCATGCTGGATCCCAAGGGCGCGAAGATCGCCATCCCCATGGGCCGCACGGGCGTACCCGAGGACATCTCCAACAGCGTGCTGTTCCTGGCATCGGGGTTGTCGAGCTACATCACTGGCTGCACGCTTCATCCCGATGGCGGAGCGCTCACGTCATCGGGCTGGTTCAACTGGCCGGGTTCCGGTTTCGGCAACACCGTGCCCCGTGAGGTGCTCGACAAGATCAATTGACGGCGCGCGCTGGTCGTGAACGCGAGGGTGAGCGCGAACTCGAAAACGACGAAGGGCGCCGGGGAGACCCGGCGCCCTTCGTCTCGGGCGATATTGCTGAGCGGGTGCGCTGCGGCCTCAGTGGGCGGCGGCGTACCGGGCCTTGTACACGGACCGGCTGGTCGTCGAGGTGTCAACGTCAGTTGCCAGCGCACGGAGAGCACCGACGGTGGCCTGCTCCTTGGTGCGGTGCTGGAAGGGATCGAAGCGGAAGAAGCGGCAGGCGTTCTCCCACGTGATCTTGTTGATGTACTCGTCGGACAGACCGGCAGCGTTGGCCTCCTCGAGGAAGAACTCGGGTGAGTTCGGCCACGTCGAGTCGGAGTGGGGGTAGTCGCACTCCCACGTGACGGTGTCGATACCGATGCGGTCCAACTGGCCCAGCGCCGACGGATCGGTGATGAAGCAGCCGAGGAAGTTCTTGCGCCACAGCTCGGTGCCGTTCTTGGCGCCGATGTCCACGCCGGTCCAGGTGTGGTTGGTGACGTGGCGATCGACGCGGTCGAGGTAGAAGGGGATCCAGCCGATCCCGCCTTCGCTCATGGCCACCTTGAGGTTGGGGAACTTCACGAAGGTGCCGCTGACGATGAGGTCGGTTGCGGCCAAGGCAGACAGCTGCGGTGCCAGCACGATGAGCTGATCGGCGGTGGAGCCCTCGGCACGCTGCAACAGGTTGAAGGCGCCGCCAATGTGCATGCACACCGCGATGTCGGTGTCGCACAGGGCGCCCAGCACTGGGTCCCAATGGTCGCCGTAGAAGCCGGGCAACTGGTTGGCGTGCGGGGTCTCGGGGAACGTGATGGCGGTGCAGCCCTTCGCGGCGATGCGGTGGATCTCCTTCACACATGCCTCGATGTCCCACAGCGGGAGCAGGCCGAGCGGGATGAAGCGACCGGGGTAGGAACCGGCCAGCTCGTCGATGTGCCAGTCGTTGTAGGCCGACACAGCCGCAGCGGACAGCTCACGGTTGGGCATGCCGGCGAGCCAGGCGCCAGCAAAACCGGCCGAGGTCGGGAAGTTCATCGAGGCCAGCAGGCCGTTGGCGTTCATGTCACGGACGCGCTCGTGGATGTCGTAGCAACCGGGACGCATCTCGGCGTGGCCGACCGGGTCGAAGCCCCACTCGTCACGGGGCCACGAGGCCACGGCGCCGAGGCCCGACGTGCCCATGATCTGGCCCTGGAACACCCAATTGTCGATGCCGTTGGCATCGCGCACGAACTTGGGGGCATCGTCGGCGAACTTGGCCGGCATACGTCCCTCGAAGACGTTGGGCGGCTCGATGATGTGGTCATCGATGCTCACCATGATCAGGTCGTTGACGTTCATCTTGCTCCTCTTCCCCGTGGTGCCCGTGAATCAGGCCCAAGAACAGATCGTCCCCGGAGCGAGCAGCGTCGGGCGCGGCTGCCTGTCGGCAGGGTATCGGATCTTTCTGACAAAGGTGAATGTCGGGTCCGGTCAAAAGCCTCTGGAAATGTTGTCGGGCGCTTTCGGAACGCTGGCCCTGTGGGTCAGATCAATGCGTTACCGGCGTCCACCGGGAGCGTCACACCGGTGATGTACTTCGAGTCGTCGGAGGCCAGGAACAACACGGCGTTGGCGATGTCGTCCACCTGCAGACGCTCGACGTCGAGCATGTTGATGTAGACAGCACCGAGTTTGGGGTTCGACTCGAGGATGGTGAAGAGCTTGTGGATCGGCTCGCCGCCGATCTGGGTCTCGACCCCGGTGGGGTGGACGGAGTTCACCCGGATGGCGTGTTCGGCAAGCTCCTGAGCGAAGCAGCGCATGAGGCCGACCACACCGTGCTTTGCGGTGCTGTAGGCCATGATCCCCGGGTAGCCCTTGAGGCCCGATGCGGAGCTGATGAAGATCATCGAACCGCCTCGGCCGCCCGTGATGATGTGGGGCGCTGCGAGCTGCGCGGTGTTCCAGACGCCGGTGAGGCAGATGCCGATCGTGGTCTCCCAATGCTCGGGAGTGATGTCGTTCCAGCGGTCGGCCATGGTGATGCCCGCGTTGGCAACGACGATGTCGAGTCGACCCAGTTCGGCAACGCCGTGGTCGATGCCGGCACTCAGCTTGGCTCTATCGCGCACATCGCAGGCCACGGTGATGATCCGGCGATCGTGCGACTCGACCATCCTCACCGTCTCGGCCATGTCCTCGGCCGAGCCGAGCGGATAGATCACGTCGGGAAGATCGCCGCACACATCGACGGCGATGATGTCGGCACCCTCGCTGGCCAACAAGGCCGCCTCGGCCTGGCCCTGACCACGCGCCGCGCCGGTGATGAGCGCGACCTTGCCTTCGAGACGACCTGCCATGACTTCCCCCGATTGGATGAATGGCGGCGCGAGCTGCCGCCAGCGAGCGGGAGCCTAGGGCGCGGCCGCGCCGATAGCCGTTGGCGCACCCTTTGGGGCCTGGGCGCACACCGCTCGGGGACCTTGTCCTCTGGGGGGACGATCGGCGAATCCACAACTCTGTGACTATGAGATTGCCGGTAGCTGCCCGACCGATGTGGCGGACGGTGGCCATCCCGAGCGAGCACGGGGGATGGGGTCTCACCCTCGAGCCGGTACTGCTGGGGCTCATGTTGGCCCCATCGGTCGCGGGTGCGGCGATCGGGGGAGCGGCGTTCGTTGCCTTCCTGTGCCGCACCCCGCTGAAGCTCGTGCTCGTCGATGTGTGGCGTCGGCGATGGTTGCCCCGCACGTCGATGGCAGCGGTCTTTGCGTCGATCGAGTTGATGCTCGCCGGCGCTCTGGTGGCTGTCGCCGTCGCCTCCGCTGGTTGGTTGTGGTGGTGGCCAGTCCTCATTGCCGGGCCGCTCGTGGCCGTCGAGCTGGCGTTCGAGGCCCGCAGCCGCGGTCGTCGCCTGATCCCCGAGCTCTGTGGCGCAGTGGGAATCGAGGCGAGCGTGGCGGCCATCGTGGTGGCCGGCGACGGGTCGACGCGCCTGGCTCTCGCGGCCTGGCTCATTCTCGTCGCCCGATCGATCGCGGCGGTCGTCCACGTGCGGGTGCAGATCGCTCGCTTGCGTCACGGCACTGGCGACCAACGCCTCAGCGACGCCCTGCAACCGGTCGGCGTCCTCATCGCCGTCGTGGCGGTAGCGGTCGAGACGTCGGTCATCGGCGGTCTGATCGTCATGATCGTGATCGCTGCTGCGCATGTGGCGATGGTGCGCCAGCCGCCTCTGCCGCCCAAGGAGATCGGTCTGCAGCAGATGCTCATGGGTTTCGTCCTGGTGGCCACGACCGCCATCGGTGTGTTGCTGGCCTGACGGCGCCAGGAGCCATCGCTCGAAGAATGCAAGGAGAATTGACATGCGCGACATCACTGCGGCGACCACGTTGGCCGATCTGGTCACCGATCATCCCGAGCTCGCCCCAGCGCTGGACGGTCGCGGCCTCGATTACTGCTGCCGTGGGCAACGAACATTGGCGCAGTCCTGCGAGGAGCTGAACCTCGACGTGGGGGAGGTCGTGGAGGCGCTGAGCGCACAACGCGCATCAGCGACGGCGGCGACGACCGCGATCGTGCAGTGGGCGACGATGGATGCCACAGCGTTGGTCGATCATCTCGAGGCCACGCACCATCGGTTCCTCGATCGGGAACTACCTCGTGTGGGCGCTCTGCTCGACAAGATCGTGCAGGTGCACGGTGAACGGCATCCGGAGCTCAGCGAGGTGAGCCGGGTCTTCGGCGCGTTGCGCGCCGATCTCGAACCGCACCTCGTGAAGGAAGAGCGGGTCCTGTTCCCCATGATCCGTCAGCTCGTCGCCGCCGACGAGCTGCCAGCGTTCCATTGCGGCACCCTGGCCAATCCCATCTCGGTGATGATGCGTGAGCACGACCAGGTCGGTGACCTCCTTGCCGAGCTGCGACGGCTCACCGACGGCTACCGCGTGCCCCAGGACGGGTGCGCCACCTACACGCTCTGTTTCGAGGGTCTGGCCGCCATCGAGGCCGACACTCATCTGCACGTCCACAAGGAGAACAACCGGCTGTTCCCGGCGGTCGTCGCGCTGGAGTCGCAGCTGGCGGAGCGGGTTGCCAACTGACGGCGCTGGGGCGTATCGTCCAGATACCCCCCATGGGTATCAGTCGTCGAGGCCGAGGAGCCGATGTGACCACAGCGATCTACACCGTCATCGGGATGAACTGTGGCCACTGCGTCGAGTCGGTCACCAAGGAGATGTCGAAGCTGCCGGGCGTCACGAGCGTGGCGGTTGACCTGCCCACCGGAGCGGTCACCGTCGAATCGACAGCACCTCTCGAGGCTGCCGCTGTCGCCTCGGCGATCGACGAGGCCGGCTTCGATCTGGCCACGTGAGGTTCCGTGGTCCCATGACCGATCGATCGCGTCTGGTCGCATTCGCCGCCGCCGTTGGCATCGTCTTCGCGCTTGGGGCGGGACTCGGGGAGATCGTCAGCCCGATCGACGTCGGATCCGGCCACGGCGACCATCCGGCCACGAGTACCACCATGGACCCGAACATGGACATGAGCACCCACGCTCCGGCGGGCTGAGCGGTGGACACCGATCAGTCCGACCCCACGTCGGTGCGCCTCGACATCTCCGGTATGACGTGTGCGTCGTGTGCGGCTCGGATCGAGCGACGGCTCAACAAGATCGATGGTGTGAGCGCTTCGGTCAACTACGCCACCGAGCGGGCCGAGGTGCGGGTGACCGGTGGTGTGTCGACCGACGAGCTCATAGCGCAGGTCGAGGCCATCGGATATCACGCCACTACGCCGCAACTGGTGTCAAGTCAGATTGACAAAGCGCGTCCCGAAGGGGACGTTGCGGACCCGAACGACCTGGCCACTGCGGCGCTGCGCCAGCGGCTCATCATCTCGGCGCTGTTGGCTGCACCAGTGGTGGCGCTGGCCATGATCCCGGCGTTGCAGTTCGACAACTGGCAGTGGCTCTCACTCACGTTGGCCTCGCCGGTGGTGGTGTGGGGAGCATGGCCGTTCCATCGAGCAGCGTGGTTGAACCTGCGTCACGCTGCAGCATCGATGGACACCCTCATCTCGCTCGGGACCGTCGCCGCGTTCGGATGGTCGCTCTACGCGCTGTTCCTCGGGGACGCCGGCGGGCCCGACATGCGGCACGGCTTCTCACTCAGACCGCAACGGGGTATGGGTTCGGAGCAGATCTACCTCGAGGTTGCCGCCGGGGTCACCGTGTTCATCCTGGCCGGCCGCTACTTCGAGGCCCGGGCCAAGCGTCGATCGGGGGCGGCGCTGCGTGCCTTGATGGCCCTCGGAGCCAAGGACGTTGCGGTGCTGCGCGATGGGCACGAGCAGCGAATCGCCATCGGCGAGCTTGTCGTCGGTGACCGCTTCGTGGTCCGGCCGGGGGAGAAGATCGCCACCGACGGCATCGTCGACGATGGCAGTTCGGCGGTCGATGCGTCGTTCCTCACCGGCGAGTCGATCCCGGTGGAGGTCGCCCCCGGCGATGAGGTGGCAGGTGGATCGGTGAATGCCGGCGGTCGACTGGTGGTTCGCGCCACGCGCGTCGGCGCCGATACCGCGTTGGCCCACATCGCGCGGCTCGTCGAACAAGCTCAGACCGGGAAGGCGCCCGCGCAACGTCTGGCCGACAAAGTGGCCGGCGTGTTCGTCCCGATGGTCATCTTGCTGGCGGCCGCCACGTTGGGATTCTGGCTGACGGCAGCCTCGACGGACGCACCGACCACCGCGTTCACCGCAGCCGTAGCCGTGCTCATCATCGCTTGCCCGTGCGCCCTCGGGCTGGCCACGCCCACCGCGCTCATGGTCGGCACCGGACGTGGAGCGCAGATGGGCGTGCTCATCAAGGGGCCCGAGATCCTCGAATCCACACGCGCGGTGGACACGGTCGTGCTCGACAAGACGGGAACGGTGACGTCGGGGACGATGAGCCTCGTGACGCTGTCACCGGTCGATGGGGTGGACGAGAGCGATCTGCTCGCTCTGGCGGCCTCGCTCGAGAACGCGTCGGAGCATCCCATCGCCAGGGCGATCGTCGCCGGGGCCCGCAGTCGCGGCATCGAGATGATGGCGGTCGAGGGGTTCCTCAACACCGAAGGCCTCGGGGTGACGGGCATCGTGGACGGGCGTCAGGTCATGACCGGTCGCGAGTCGTTCCTCTCCGATCGTGGCGTCGCGATCGACGATGACACCCGCTCGGGGTTGATCGACGCTCAGGCCACTGGGCGTACGGCAGTCCTCGTCGCTGTCGATGGACACATCGCCGGTGTCGTGGTGGTGGCCGACACGGTGAAGCCCACCTCGAGGGCGGCGATCGAACGTCTCGTTGCTCTCGGTCTACGGCCGGTCTTGCTCACCGGGGACAACGAACGTGCCGCTCGGAGCGTTGCTGCGATGGTCGGCATCGACGATGTGATCGCCGACGTGCTGCCGACGGCGAAGGTCGATGTGGTGCGAGCGCTGCAGGCCGAGGGCAAGGTCGTGGCCATGGTCGGCGACGGCGTCAACGATGCCGCGGCCTTGGCCCAGGCCGATCTCGGCATCGCCATGGGCACCGGCACCGACGTGGCCATCGAAGCGAGCGACATCACCATCGTCCATGGGGATCTACGTGGCGTGGTCGACGCCGTGGGACTGTCGCGCCGCACACTCGCCACCATCAAGGGCAACTTGTTCTGGGCGTTCGCGTACAACGTGGCGGCGATCCCGCTCGCCGCGGCCGGCGTGCTCAACCCGATGCTCGCCGGATTGGCCATGGCGTGCTCGAGTGTCTTCGTGGTCTCCAACAGCCTGAGACTGCGACGCTTCCGGTCCATCATCGGCGCCCGCCCCGCCACTCAGGAGGGATGAGCGATGCCCGGTTACGAGATGCACAAGGCAGACCTCGCCAAGCGGTTGGCGCGGATCGAAGGTCAGGTGCGCGGCATCGCCCGCATGGTCGATGAGGATCGTTACTGTATCGACGTGCTCGATCAGGTCGCGGCGGTGACCAAGGCGTTGCAGCAGGTGTCGCTGGGCTTGCTGCACGATCATCTCGGCCACTGCGTGGCCAACGCGGTGCGCGCTGGTGGACCTGATGCCGATGCAAAGCTCGATGAGGCAACCGCCGCGGTGGCGCGCCTCATGCGCGCTTGAGGGTGTGGGCCACATCGCTGTCGCGAAATGACCACGCCACTGCGGAACCGATGAACGCCAACCCTGCGGCCACGAGATAGGTGCGGTGGAAGGCGCGGAACACCTCTGGTGATGCCACCAACCCGACGCTGTCAGGTCCGGCCGACGACGGCAGCAGCGAGGTGAGCACGGTGGCCAGCAGGGCGACGGCCGCAGCGGCCGATGCCTGGCGCACGGTGGAGAAGATGGCCGACGCCCGACCGGTATCGGCGGGGCTGATGGTGGCGAACGTCGCCACCTGCAGCGACACGAACGAGAAGGCGATCGAGAAGCCCGTGGCATACAGCAGGCCACGGATGAGCCACAGGTTCGTCCCCGCGTCGATCTGCGTGAACAGCGTCATGATCCCGGCTGTGCCGATGAGGCCGAATCCCATGAGCCGTCGCGGGCCGACACGCGAATAGATCCGCCCCACGATTTGGGCCGCGCTGATCACGCCGAGGGCCTCGGGGAAGATGGTCAATCCGGTGTCGAGTGGGCCGAGGCCCCGAGCTTGTTGCAGGAACAACGCGGTGAGGAACAACACGCCGATGAAGCTGCCGTAGACGAAAACGCCCGCCAGGTTCGAGCGGGCGAACATGCGCGAGCTGAACAGGCGGAACTGCAGCATCGGCTCCGGGGCGCGCAACTCCCACCAGACCAGGCTGACCGACAGTGCAATTCCTATTGCGCCAGAGATCACGATCTCGGGCGATCCCCATCCCGCCGCGGGTCCCTGCGACACTGCGTAGAGGACGCACGCCAGCGCGCCGGCCGACAAGACGAACCCGGGCAGGTCGAACGCGGTGACCGTCCTCTCCCGGTACTCCGTGAGCATCACCAGCCCGAACACGAAGGTGATCACGCCGATCGGGATGTTCACCAGAAAGATCCAATGCCACGAGGCGTGCTCGATGATGAGGCCGCCGAGCACGGGACCCGATGCCGGAGCGACCACCACCGGGATCATCAGCACCGTCGATGCCTTGGCGCGCCGTTCGGGTGGAAACGCCCGGTACAACATCGCCGTACCGACCGGTGCGAGCATCCCGCCACCGACACCCTGCAAGATCCGCGCGGCGATGAGTTGGTTCAACGAACCCGACATCCCACACAGCGCTGAGGAGATGGTGAAGATGGCGATGGCGAACAAGATGGTGCGCTTGGTGCCGAAGCGATCGCCGATCCATCCCGACGCCGGGATCCACACCGCGAGTGACAGCAGGTACCCGATCACCACCCACTCGATCGATGAGGTCGAGCGTCCGAAGTCCTCGGCCATCGTGCGCAGGGCCACGTTGACGATCGTGGTGTCCATGATGTCCATGAACAACGCTGCGCAATACACGAAGGCGACGGCGTACTCCGGCCGCAATCGTTGCCTGAGGGGAAGTGGCATCGTGGACCAGCCTGACCGATGCATCCGGTGCGACCGCAATCGGGAATATACCGGGCGGGGTATGAGTTGACGATGGGAGCAGTGCGACGAACACTCGAGAGACGAAATTCGGAGAAAGGACCCGACCGTGGGTGCGATGACTTCTGCCAATGATGTTGCGAGCTTCAAGCGGGAGGTGCTGGACGCCAAGGTTCCCGTCGTCGTCGACTTCTGGGCCTCATGGTGCGGGCCGTGTCGTGCCGTCGCTCCCGAACTGGAGAAGTTGGCGGCCAAGTACGGCGCCAACGTGAAGTTCGTGAAGGTGGACGTGGACGCCAACCAGGCCTCGGCTGCTGAGTACGGCGTGAGCGGCATCCCCACCATCGGTCTGTTCCGCAGCGGGGCGATGACAGCGCACACCGTCGGAGCGCGACCGGCATCGGGCATCGAGGTCGCTCTCGGGTTGATGGCATTCCTCCCGATGGGCCCCGCCGCGAAGGGCGCGTCGTCGGGAACGGTGAAGTGAGATGGAGTCCATCAAGCAACTCACCTCGTTGTCCATGGGCGACGCCGAGGCCGCGGTGCGAACGGCCTTGGCCGAGCAGGGATTCGGTGTGCTCACCGAAATCGACGTCGCGGCCACGCTGAAAGCCAAGCTGGGAGTCGATCGTGCCCCGATGAAGATCCTCGGGGCGTGCAACCCCAACTTGGCCCATCGGGCCTTGGAGCTCGACCCGACGGTGAGCTTGTTGCTCCCGTGCAACGTGGTCCTGTCGGCCACCGATGCAGGCACGCTCGTGAGCGCGGTCGATCCTCGAGCCCTCATGAACACCCCCGAGTTCGATGCGTTGGCCGCCGATGCCGCTGCTCGACTCAGCGCCGCATTGTCCACGCTCGCCCCCTGAGCGGCGGCGAGTTTGGCGTACACGACCCGCGTGAGAAACTCTGATCACTGATTGATGTTCGACCCGGGACCGTGACCGCCATGCCTGAAGATCTCTACGTTCGCGAACTCGACCTGCAGATCGGCAGGCCGCTGCACGAGTTCCTCGTCGGGGACGCGTTGCCGGGTTCGGGTGTCGACCCCGCTGCCTTCTGGGCAGGACTGTCGAGCCTCATGGCCGAATTCGCGCCTCGCAACCGTGACCTGCTGGCCAGGCGCGAGCAGCTGCAGTCGCTGATCGACCAATGGCATCGAGATCGCGCAGGCAAACCGTTCGACGTCGCCGAGTACGAAGCGTTCCTCATCGAGATCGGCTATCTGGTCGAGCGCGGTGCTCCGTTCGCCATCGACACCGTCAACGTGGACGCCGAGATCGCCGAGATCGCCGGTCCCCAACTCGTCGTGCCGGTCATGAACGCGCGTTATGCGCTCAATGCCGCCAACGCCAGATGGGGTTCGCTCTACGACGCGCTCTACGGCACCGATGCCTTGGGCGATCTCCCGCCCGGTGGTCCCTACGATCCGGCCCGTGGGGCTCGCGTGATCGCGTGGGCTCGTCAGTTCCTCGATGACGTGGTGCCGTTGGCGTCTGGATCGCATGCCGATGCCACGGCCTATCGGATCGATGGGGGAGCGCTCGTCGTCACGTTGTCCAGCGGTGTCAACGCCGCGCTGGCTGCACCAGGCGCCTTCATCGGATTCCAGGGCAATGCTGCGGCACCGTCACGAGTGCTGTTGCGCAACAACGGTCTGGGCATCCAGGTGGTCATCGACCGCAATCACAACGTCGGATCGAGCGATGCGGCCGGTGTCGCCGATGTCGTCCTCGAATCTGCCGTCACCGCCATCATGGATTGCGAGGACTCGGTTGCCGCGGTCGATGCCGAGGACAAGGCACTCGCTTACGGCAACTGGTTGGGTCTGCTGCGCGGTGACCTGGTCGAGACGGTGTCCAAGGGTGGTCGCACCTTCGAGCGTCGCCTTGCCGAGGATCAGCAGTTCGTGGGTCCCGATGGGTCGACCATCGACGTGCGCGGCCGTTCCCTCATGTTGGTGCGCAACGTCGGCCATCTCATGACGACTCCGGCGGTGCTCGACTCGCTCGGCAACGAGGTGCCCGAGGGTTTGCTCGACGCGATGATCACCGTGCTCGCCGCCAAGCACGATCTGAACCTGGGCCGTGGTGCCCGCAACTCGCCGGCCGGTTCGGTCTACGTGGTGAAACCGAAGATGCACGGGCCGGCAGAGGTGGCGTTCGCCGACGAGGTCTTCACCCACGTCGAACAGGTGCTCGGCCTGCCGCGCAACACGGTGAAACTCGGCATCATGGACGAGGAACGACGCACGACCGTGAACCTGGCCGAGTGCATCAGAGCGGCCAAGTCGCGGGTGGCGTTCATCAACACCGGCTTCCTCGATCGCACCGGCGACGAGATCCATACCTCGATGGAAGCCGGACCCATGGTGCGCAAGACCCAGATGAAGGCGCAACTGTGGATCAACGCATACGAGGACTGGAACGTCGACACCGGATTGGCATGTGGGCTGCGGGGTCGGGCCCAGATCGGTAAGGGCATGTGGGCCGCGCCCGACCTGATGTCGAACATGCTCAACGAGAAGATCGGTCACCCCCGTGCCGGCGCCAACTGCGCGTGGGTGCCATCGCCGACGGCGGCGACGCTGCACGCCACCCACTATCACCGGGTCAATGTCGCAGATCGCCAAGCAGAGTTGACAGCTGCGCTGGCGGTGGGACCGCGGCGATCGCTCACCGATCTGCTCACCATCCCGCTCGAGGCCGATCCATCGTCGTGGACGGCCGCCGACAAACAAGCCGAGCTGGACAACAACGCGCAGGGCATCTTGGGCTACGTGGTGCGCTGGATCGATCAGGGCATCGGGTGTTCGAAGGTGCCCGACATCAACAACGTCGCGCTCATGGAAGATCGCGCCACGTGCCGGATCTCCTCGCAGCACATGGCCAATTGGCTGCACCATGGTGTGGTGTCGCGCGATCAGGTGCTCGGAACCATGCGCCGCATGGCCGCGGTCGTCGATGCGCAGAACGCTGACGATGCGGTCTACACGCCCATGGCTCCCGCGTTCGACGGTGACGCGTTCATCGCCGCATGCACTCTCGTGCTCGACGGGGTCAATCAGCCCAGCGGCTACACCGAGCCGATCCTGCACGCCCGTCGACTGGCCTTCAAGACCCACAACTCCAAGGACAAGACATGACCCTCACCCTCGAAACCGCCCGCGCCATCATCGCCGGCGCCTTTGCCCACAGCGCGCAGGCGGGTTTCAAGCCGCTGTCGGTGGTGGTGCTCGATGCCGGTGGGCACGTGACTGCGTTCGAGCGTCAGGACGGCTCGTCGAACAAGCGCTTCGAGATCGCGTTCGGCAAGGCCCACGGGGCGATCAGCCTGGGCCTCGGATCCCGGGCGCTCATGAACCGCGCCGAGCAGCAGCCCTACTTCATCGCTGCAGCGACATCAGCGATCGGCGGGGCCCTGGTGCCGGTGCCCGGTGGCGTGTTGGTGCAGGACGAGGGCGGCATGACGATCGGTGCCGTGGGCGTGTCGGGTGACACCTCCGACAACGACGAGGCGGCGGCGGTGGCGGGCATCAACGCCGCAGGACTTTCAGCCGTCACCGGCTGATCCGTCGCCAACTGGTCCGCCACCAGTGGGTCCGTCGCTGGTGCTGTTGTCCGCCCGCTGGGTCGGCTGGGATCAACGCTGTTGTTGACCCCGGTGTATCGTGCAGTACTGCCGCGCGATCGGGGTGACGGCGGCGTGGATGAGGGGACGATCGATGGCCAAGCAGTACAGCGATCCGGCAACGACCGCGGTCTTGTTCGTCGAGTGCCAGAACGGTCTCCTCGGCGAGGACTCCATCATGAAGACCATCCGTGATGCCGCGGCCCCGCAACTCGTCCAGTTGTCCAAGCTTGCCGCCGGGGCTCGAAAGGCGGGAGCGAAGGTGGCGCACCTGACGTATTTCCCGCAGGCGAACAACCGCTCCACCAATCGCCGGCCACCGCTGTTCTTCCGACTCAACGACGCCATGGACGAGTGGCATCGCGATCATCCAGCTTGCCAACCGATTCCAGAGATCGGCCTCGAGCCTGGCGATCTGCTGCTCCCGCGCAACACGGGCTTCTCCCCGACGTACGGCACCGAGACGTTCAAGCTCATGCGCAACATCGGCATGAAGACGCTCGTGTTCGCGGGCATCTCCGCCAACGTCGCCATCCCGGTGGCCGGCACCGAAGCGACCGATGAGGACTTCGACGTGATCTTCGCCGCAGACGCCATCGCCGGCGCTCCCGAGGAGTATCGCCAGATGGTGATCAAGAACACGCTGGCCTTCATCGGTCGCATCGCCAATGTCGACGATCTTCTCGAGAGCTGGGGTGTGTGATGACGCAGAACAGTGTGCCCGGTTCGGCGATGGATGTGGTGGGGCGGTTGTTCGCTGCGCTGTCGAGCCACGATCTCGACACCGCACGCCAACTCGTCGCACCCGATGTCGCGTATCACCTGCTGAACTTCGTGCCGTCCCATCAGCGGACCTGGCACGGTGTCGACGACTTCATCGGTCTCGAGACGTCCATCGATGCCGCGACGGACCACACCTACACCAGCACCGTGGTGGCCCAGTATCCGGCGGGGGACGAGCTCGTCATCGTGCACGGCGCCACAGCGGCGAGCTTCGCCGGACGCAGCTGCGAGGGAATGAACTGGGTCATCGTCGCTCGAGTCATCGGCGGAGTGGTCGTGCAGATGGTGGACACGGCGGAGACCGCACTGGACGAGTTCTGGCGGCCCGCACGAACGTCGTGAGCGTCGCATGACCTACCGAAACGGCGCGGCTGCCGGGCCGCTCGACACCTGGGGGGAAGAGATGACAGCAAAGTATCCGCTCATCGACTGCGACACGCACTGCTACGAGACCTTCGATGCGTGCACCCGGTATCTGCCTCGGGAGTTCGAGCAGTGGGCCATGCGTCCCGTGCGCAACGCCGACGGGATCTGGGAGGTGCGTGCCGGTGACGTCGAGGCCACCATCGTCAATGAAGGCGGCATGGGGTGGGACTACGCCTATCGCCCGGGCTCGCTGAAGGAGATGCTGCGCCAAATGGCGTCCGGCAATCCCGACGAGGCGTACGAGCCCGAGCCGATGCGCGCCGAGTGGATCGAACGCGCCCCGCGCGAGGCTCTCATGGACACATTCGGCGTGGAGAAGGCCATCTTGTTCCCGGCGGGCATGGGCATGGGGGCCGAGCACTACATCGCCGACACGCCAGCGATGTACGCCAACATGAACTCGTTCAACCGTTGGTACGACGAGACATGGGGCTTCGCCGGGCCTCGTATCTATGCCGCGCCCATCGTGTCGCTGCGTGATCTCGACAGCGCCATCGACATGGCGGAATTCGCCATCGACCGCGGTGCGAAGTTCGTGTTCCTCCCCACCGGTCCGGTCAACGGGCGTTCGCCCGGTGACACCTACTTCGACCCGGTGTGGTCTCGTCTGGACGAAGCCGGCATCACGCTGTGCCTCCACATCCAGATCACCGAGTACTTCCGTGCCCTGTCGCCGCTGTGGGGGATGGACCCCGATCCACGCTCGTGGCACATGTCGGCGTGGCAGTGGATGAACGTAATGGGCGAGCGGGCCGTGATCGACATGGTGTCAGCGCTCATCTTCGACAACCTCTTCGGCCGCTTCCCCAACTTGCGCATGCTCATCGCCGAGAACGGGGCAGAGTGGGTACCGGGCACGCTGGTGCACATGGACAAGGCGCGCGGTATGGGCCGCAACGGCCCATGGAAGGGCGGGAAGCTGACCGAGAAGCCGAGCAACATCTTCAAGAAGCACTGCCTCGTCACGCCGTATCCCGAGGACGACATCGTCGGGCTCGTGGAACAGCTCGGTGGACCGAATTGTCTCGTCATGGGCTCCGACTTCCCTCACGCCGAGGGTGTCGCGGAACCGGCGGAGTTCGCGCGGCTGCTCGGTGGCCTCAGCGATGCCGATCAGTACGCCATCTTGCGCGGGAACGCCGAAGCACTGTTCGTATGAACGATCACGGTTGCGGGGTCGGTTCGACCTGATGCGATACACGATCGACGACGTTCGGCGCGCCTGCGCGTCGTTGCCCGAACCCGTTCTGCATCTCATCACCGACGTCGAGCAGACGCGCCCCGCGGCGATCTTGATCCCCGTCATCGACGTGGGCGGCGAAGCCGCCGTGGTCGCCACCAAGCGCGCCGCGGATATGCGCCATCACCGTGGCGAGTGGGTGTTCCCCGGTGGGCGCGTGGACCCCGAGGACGGCACAACCGCGAACGCGGCTCGGCGCGAGGCCGAGGAGGAGTTGGGCATCCCAGCTCATCGCGTCGACATCGTCGGGCAACTCGACTCACACGGCCCCATCCACACCGGGTACATCGTCGACGTGTTCGTCGGAGTGGTCGACGGTGAGGTCGAACTGCGACCGGATGGGCGAGAGGTGTCAGAGGTGATGGTGATCGCCTTGTCGGACCTCCTCGATCCTGCTCGCAACTTCCGCGGACCGGTGCTGCGAGACCATGACCCCACGCCTGGTCTCGATGTGGAAGGCCGAACGCGGCACGTGGATCTCGACGACCTGCGGTTCTACGTGATCGGTCCCGACGAGTTCCTGTGGGGCCTCCAAGGTGATGTGGTCTTCAATCTCCTGCACCACCTGACCGGCGGAGAACACCGGTCCTGAGGTTCAGGTGGTCGAGGTGACGGTCGCCTCACCGAACGCGCTCGAGAACCGAACACACCAGATCACCACGGTGTCGTACACCGCGAGATCCACGTCACCACCGATCTCGTAGTTCTGGTCACCGATGTTGCCTTTCAGGTTTCCGAGGTCCACACCGTCGTCAGGAGACCCGCCGGGCCCTTTGACCAGATAGACGTTGAGATCGGGCCCGTTGCTGGTGGTGAACTGCTCGAAGCGCAGGACCCGCCTCGTTCCGTCGTCGAGGATCTTGGCGATCCCGGACGTGTCGTGGGCCAGCGACGTGAACGAGCCCTGGGCCACAGCCTCGAAAGGATTCGCGCCATCGGGTGAGGGGCTGGGCGCTGCTTCAGCGACGCGATCGTCGATGAAGGCGGCCTGCACCTCGAAGTATCCGAACGCCAGCCAGGCCATCGCGGCCAGGCACAGTGCGGCAACAGTGGTGACGATCTTGTGGCGTGCGATGAAGGTGGGCATGGCGCCATGGGACCATGAGCCTTCAGGCCGGACGCCAACGGCGATCGGTTGTTTCGCGATTGTTCAGGTTGCGGCGTCCACTGGGCAGGCCACTGAACCACGCAAGCGTGCGCGGAGGGCAACGGCCATCAGTGCGATCGAAGCGACGGCGAGCACCGGCTGGAATGGCTCGAACCATTGCCGGGCCCCGACGGTGCCGAGGGCGATCACCACGAGCTTGTTGCACACCGGACACCCCACGGCAAAGAACGAGAGCAGCCCGCCGAGCCCGCCCGCCCGTGCCGGGGCGTCGATGTCGTCAACGTCGCTGAGCGAGGAGGCCGCAGCGTCGGTGCGAACGTACGTCGCCGCCAACAGACCGCCGAGGACAGCGGTGAGGGCGAGCACCGGGTAGGACCACCAGGCAACCGGCACCGGTCGCCCGAACACCGGGTTGGGGATGACGTCGGTGGGCAGGCCGATGACCAGAGCCGTTGCTGACGCAGCAACGAGCGCGAACCCCCATTGCCGCATATGCCATGAGGCCATCACCGCGAGCACGATGGGAAGCGTAGAGCAGGATCGCTCATCTCCACAGGCGCGTTCGTCGTTCAGCGGAGGATCTCGGGGTGACCCTGTCGCGACCGCTTGGCTCGGTACATTGCCTCGTCCGCTCTGGCCAAGGCCGCCTCCGCCTCGGTTCCCGTCACTGCCAGCGTGGCCCCGATGCTGGCTTGGATCGCGACGATGCCCGATGACAGCACGGCCCCCTCGTCGCACAACGTCCGTTGGACCCGCGCCGCCAGGGCGGCCAGGTCGTCGTGGTCGTGCACGTCGGGGTACAGGACCACGAACTCGTCCCCGCCCATGCGCCCCACGACATCTCCCCGTCGTGTGCAGGCGCGTAGTCGTTCCGCCACCTCGACGAGCAACTCGTCACCGACGCAGTGCCCGTGGGAGTCGTTGATCGGCTTGAACTGATCGAGGTCGATGAATACCACCCCGGTTGGATCGTGCAGCGATGCGCTGAGCATCTGGGCCAACTGACCGAGGATCGACTCGCGGTTGTGGCAGCCGGTGAGGGCGTCGAACGTGGCCCGCACCTGCAGCTCGTCGCGCAGGCGCGCCGCTTCGGTCACGTCGGTGATGCAGATGATCGCTCCGTTCGGATCACCGTTCGCCGATCGCAGTGCGCGCAAGTTGAGTTGACAGACACGACCGAGCACCTCAACGGACGGTTCCAGTCGGATCTCGAGCTCGCACGGGGAACCGGCGGTGGCGACCTCGTCGAGAGCGGCGTCGAAGGCAGCGACGTCCTCGTCGAAGAGCCGGGCTCGCCAATCATCGAGGGACGCGAGCGTTCGTACCCCGAGGATCTCCCGAAGCCGATCGTTGAAGAACACCACACCGCCATGGCGATCGGTCTGCACCACGCCGACCGGCAGCGCTTGTGTCAGCTCGCGGAACAACTCCTCGCTGGCGCGCAGTTCCTCGTGCGCGGCCATCTCGTCGTCGATGTTGACCATCTCTGTGAGCACGTCGCGATGGTTCGGGTCCTCGAGGCGGTTGTGGTTGGTGATCTCCATCCACAGCCATCGCTCGTCGGAGGTCCGGTAGCGACCCCGCCAACGAAAGGACCGTCCCGGGTTGCCGAGCATCTCGAGCCAGTTGTCGATGGCATGGTCGTGGTCTTCGGGATGGATGAACTCGATGGACCGTCGGCCGGCCAATTCTGCTGCGCTCCAGCCGAGCATGGCTGTGGCGGCGTCGTCGGAGTCGAGCACGTAACTCAACTCGCTGCGACGCATCTGGCAATAGCGCGGGATCAGCTTGGTTCCCTGACCGATGCCCATCTCGACCGACGCCTCGGCGTCTGACAAGACGATGACGAGCAAGCACCCATGCCGGCGGCGGACGTCGGCGAACTGCATGGTGACCGGGGTCCCGGGATCGGCGAGGAGGTGCACGACTGCCTGGGACATCCCCGAGGCTCGCGCTCGTGCCCATGCCGCCACCACGGCGGCTCGGTCATCGTCCACCACCAGCTCGAGGGATGTTTCGGCGCGGAGGAGTTCTCGCTCGCCGGTGTCCAAGGAAGCGGGTGGGTCGATCAGCCAGCCGTCAGGTGACAACGCGGAGAGCGGCGCCGTGCTGTGACGCAGGAGCAGGGCGTCGACGAACCGTTCGATCACGTCGTCCGCGATCCGTCCCGAGTCCATGGATGTGGGATCGGTACGCGAGCGGGCTCGTTGAGTTCTCGCTCGGAGTCTTGCCGCCGACATGACCTCGCTGGCGGCTATCGAACCATTTCGAGTCATCGTCGCTCATCGCCGGGGTCGTAACAGTGGGTTCACGAGCAGTTGTCGCGGTGGTCCTCGCGCCCTCGTACTGTCACGTCGGTGGCCGCCAGCGACACCGAACTCTCCGTCGGGGGCGACATCCGACTGCTCGGGCGCTTGCTCGGAGACGTCGTGCGCGACGACGCCGGAGTGGACGTCTACGACCTCGTGGAACGTGTCCGGAGCATCGCCGTGGCCGGGCGTCGCTCCGGTGCCGATGTCATGGCGAAGCTCGACGACGCGTTGCTCAGCTGGCCGGTCGAGGTTCAGCTACACGTCATCCGCGCGTTTGCGTGGATCTCGGTCTTGGCCAACACCGCCGAGGACGTCCACCACGAGCGTCGTCGCCGGCAACATCGGGCGGCGGGCTCTGGCCCCCAACCGGGCAGCGTGGCCGCCGCGCTTGATCATCTGCAGGCGATGGCGGTCGACGCCGACTCGATGGCTCGCATACTCGAGGTGCTCGAGGTGAGCCCGGTGTTGACCGCGCACCCGACCGAGGTGCGTCGCAAGACCGTGCTCGACGCGCTGGCACGCGTCGCGCAGCTCCTCGACGAGCGATGCCGGCTGACGGAGGGCGATGTCGAACGCGCGGCAATCGAGGAGGATCTGCGTGTCGAGGTGTTGGCGTTGTGGCAGACGGCGATCCTGCGTCTGTCGAAGCTCCGCGTGAGGGACGAAATCAACGAGTCGTTGCGCTACTACGACGCAAGCTTGTTCGAGATCGTGCCGAAGCTGGTCGGAGACGTGGAGCGCGAGATCGCCAGGCGTTGGCCCGGGTTGTCCTGTCCTGACGTCCGCTCACGGGGTGGCGCATACCGCTCCGGAGCGATCGTGTCGATGGGATCGTGGATCGGCGGTGATCGCGACGGTAACCCCTTCGTGACCGCCGACGTGATGCGCATGGCCACCGTGCGCCAGGCTCAGGTGGCGCTCTCCCATCATCTCGGTGCGTTGCACGATCTGTCGTTGCGCCTGTCGATGTCGACACGACTCGTCACTCCGAGCGCGTCGCTCATCGCATTGGCCGATCGGTCGGGGGACGACTCGCCCTTCCGTTCGGACGAGCCCTATCGACGGGCGCTTCGCGGCATGCATGCCCGCTTGTACGCCCATGCTCGTGACGTGCTGGGTGATGCCATCGTCGAGATGCCCGGACCCATGCCCGAGGTATCAATCGTGGGGTACCGATCCCTCGATGAACTGGCCGATGACCTCGCCGTGGTCGCGGACTCGTTGCATTCCCACGGTGCGGCGGCACTTGCCGATGCCCTCGTCGAACCGCTGCGGCGAGCGATCGACATCTTCGGTGGTCACCTGTGTTCGCTGGACTCGCGTCAGAACTCCGCAGTGCACGAGGCGGTGATTGCCGAGTTGCTCATGGTCGCCGGAGGGCATTGCGAGTACCGATCGCTCGATGAGGCGACGCGTGTCGAGCTGCTCACGGCCGAGTTGCTGTCGAGCCGGGTGCTGCGAACGCCTTTTGGCGACTACAGCGAGGCAACCCTCAGCGAGCTGGCGATCGTCGACGAGATTGCCGCGGCGGTGGCCAGACATGGCCCGTGCATCGTTCCCCACTACGTGATATCCAAGGCCGAGTCGGTGAGCGACGTGCTCGAGGTGGCCGTCTTGCTCAAGGAGGCGGGGCTTCTCATCCCAGGATCGCACCCGTCAACGACGGTTGACATCGTGCCGCTGTTCGAGACGATCGACGATCTGCAGAGGGCTCCAACGACGTTGGGCGACCTCCTGCACAACGACTGGTATCGCCGCTTGCTGTCGAGCCGCGATGATTGGCAGGAGGTGATGATCGGCTATTCGGACTCCAACAAGGACGGGGGCTACCTCACCTCGATGTGGTCGTTGTACCAAGCGCAGACCGAGCTGGCACCGGTAGCGCGCGCCGCTGGTGTGCGGCTGAGACTGTTCCACGGCCGCGGCGGCACGGTCGGACGTGGTGGCGGACCCGCCTACGAGGCGATCCTGGCCCAACCGCCCGGGAGTGTGTCGGGAACGCTGCGCATCACCGAGCAGGGTGAGATGGTGGCCGCGAAGTACGCGCAACCATCGTCGGCTCGTCGCAACCTCGAGACATTGGTGGCGGCAACCATCGAGGCATCGTTCCCCGAGCGCACGGTCGTCGACGTGAGCGACGGGCACATGACGATCATGCAGGACCTGTCGTCACGAGCGATGCGCGCCTATCGCTCGCTCGTGTACGACGACCCTGAGTTCGTGACGTTCTATCGTGCCATCACCCCGGTGGCCGAGATCGCTCGGTTGAACATCGGGTCGCGCCCCGCGTCGCGAACGGCCTCGAACCGGATCGAGGATCTCCGGGCCATTCCTTGGGTGTTCGGATGGTCGCAATGCCGGTTGTCCTTGCCCGGCTGGTACGGCGTGGGCTCGGCGTGCGACGGGTTGGCCGCTTCCAACGGCAACCTCGCGGCAGTGCTGGCCGAGTTGCACGATCGATGGCCGTTCCTGCGATCGGTCATGGCGAACATGGGCATGGTGCTGGCCAAGACCGACCTCGACATCGGTCGCCGCTACGCAACCCTGGTCGACGACGCCCGGTTGCGCGACCGCATCTTCAGCATGATCGAGGCTGAGCATGCCCGTACGGTGCGCTGGCACGGGCAGATCACCGGCTCGATCGATCTGCTCGCCGGTAACGGTGCACTGGCACGCAGCATCGCCAATCGATTCCCGTACCTCGATCCGCTCCACACCCTGCAGATCGAGATGCTCCGACGCGTCCGAGCCGGGCAGAGCGATGAAATGGTGTGCCGGGCGCTGGAGTTGACCCTCAACGCCATCGCTACCGGATTGCGCAACAGCGGTTGACGACGGACCCGGAACGGCCGGCCGTCGGTCGCCTCAGCCGCGGACGGCGCGATGCGCGGCAATGATCGCTGCGGCGGCGCGTTCGATGTCGTCAATTGTCGTTGACGTATCGGACACGCTGAGCCGCATCGCTCGGCGGCCCTTCCAGCTGGTGCCGCCCGCCCAGGCCGTGCCGTCGGCCTGCACCCCGGCCAACACCGCGTCGGTGGTGTCGTCGTCGCCGAAGGCAACCAGAGCCTGGTTGAGGGCAACGGGCGCCAGCAACTCGATGCCGGCGGCGACGAGGCGATCGGCGAGCACCGCCGCCAGTCGACTGGGTCTCTCGATCATCTCGGCCAAGCCCGAGCGTCCCTTGGCCGCCAAGATGGCCCACACCTCGACTGCCCGGGCCCGCTGCGACATCTGCAACCCCAATTGCATGAGCGCACGATCGTCGTCGGACGCCACGTACGCCGCAGCGATGCTCATGGAACGGCGCAGGTCGGCGCCGCGCGAGCAGATGGCAACCCCTCCGTCGTAGGTCGCATTCAACCATTTGTGGGCGTCGGTGGCCCACGAGTCGGCCCGCTCCACACCAGCCACGTGATGGGCCAGCGTTGGTGCTGCGGCCGCCCACAGTCCGAACGCGCCATCCACGTGGACCCATCCACCAGCAGCGTGGACCGCAGGGATGATCGCGTCGAACGGATCGCAATGACCGGTGTTCACGTTGCCCGCTTGCAGGAGCACCAGACTCATGTCGTCGAGGGGTGGGAGCGCGTCGGCGCGCGCCCGGCCGCAATCGTCGGTGGGGATGATGGAGATCTGTGCCGCACCGATACCCGCGACGCGCACGGCCCGGCGCACCGCGATGTGGATCTCTTCACTCATGACCACGTTGATCGGCGGCGCACCGAACAGGCCGTCGCGATCGACGTCCCAACCGGCTCGGGCCAACAACGCGTCTCGGGCGGCGAGAATGCAGGTGAGGTTGGCGATCGATGCTCCGCTGCAGAACGCCGCGGTGGCTGTAGCCGGCAGGCCGAGGGCATCGAGGACCCAGCGTGCTGCGATGGTGTCGAGCCGCGAGGCGATCGGCGACATGATCGGCAACGCCGCGTTCTGATCCCAGGCAGCGACCAGCATGGCTGCCGCGAGCGCAACGGGCTCTGTCCCTCCATTGACGAAACCGAAGTAGCGACCTCCGGTGCTCCGCATGGTCGCTGGGGAGCCGATCTCGTCGAGTTGAGCCACCACAGCATGCGGGTCGCCTGGGCCATCGGGCAGATCGGACGTCAATCGATCGAGCGCAGCCACGGCCGCGGCGGGGGGCGACACGCGCTGGTCGCGTACCGATCCGATGTAGGTGAGCGCCCGGTCCATGGCGTCGCGGACCAGGTCGATCTTGGCGGGGGAGGTGGGGTCGGCGAGCGGCTCGGGCACGGGTGCATCTGAGCATCCGCGTGGCCATCGGCCATACTCATTTCGGTGAGCAGTGTTGTCGTGTCCGAACTCGCCTATGCCCCGCCAGGAGCTGATCAACTCTTCTTCGACGTGAGCTTCGGGGTCTCCCCGGGGGAGCACGCCGCACTCGTCGGGGCCAACGGGGTGGGCAAGAGCACCATCTTGCGGATCCTGTCCGGTGAGGCCGAGGCCGATGACGGCGAGTTCTCCGTGGGTGGGTCGATGCTGACGATGACGCAGGACGTCGGTATGTCGCGGCCCACTGACACCTTGCGCGAGATGCTCATCGAGGTGGCGCCACCGACGTTGCGTGCCGCTGGCCGCGCGTTGGTCGCGGCGGAGCGAGCGTTGGCCGATGGCACCGACGACGGCATGGGGTACGCGAGCGCACTGTCGGATTGGGGTGATCTCGGCGGCTACGAGCTCGAGACCCGCTGGCAGGCCGCGGCGCAACGAAGCGTGAAGACCCCCGTCGATGACTTCTCGACCCGCTTGGTGTCCGAGCTGTCGGGCGGTGAGCGAAAGCGCTTGGTGCTCGATCTGTTGCTCACCTCGGGCGCTGATGTGCTGCTGCTCGATGAGCCCGACAACTACCTCGACATACCGACGCGTGGGTGGTTGGAGGAACAGATCCAGGCCTGCCGCTCGACGATCTTGATGGTGAGTCACGATCGAACGCTGCTGGAGCGGGTCGCCACCAAGATCGTCGTCATCGAGGGATCGGGGTGCTGGGTGCACGGTGGCTCGTACACCACCTTCCCCGAGGCGAGGGCCAAGCGGCAGGAACAGCTCGGTGACGATCTCAAACGTTGGACCGACGAAGAACGGCGCCTGTTCCAACACATGAAGATGATGAAGACGCGTGCCGCGCAGAACTTCAAGAATGCCACCAAGGCCAACGCCGCCGAGACGCGCTGGGAGAAGTTCGTGGCGGCTGGTCCGCCGCCTCCGCCAGTGGCCGATCAACAGATCCACGTGAGCCTGCGCGGTGCCGACGCGGCCCGCCGTGTCGCTCGCCTCGAGCAGGTCTCGATCGGTGATCTGTTCCTGCCGTTCTCCGACGAGATCTTCCATGGGGAACGGCTCGGTCTGATCGGCCCGAACGGAACCGGCAAGAGCCATCTGCTCGGTGTGCTGGCCGGGACAGCAACAGCCGATCACGGCTCGGTGTCGTTCGGTCCACGCACCTCGGTCGGAGTGTTCACCCAGATCAATGATCGGCCCGACTTCCACGGCCGCCAATGCTTCGACATCGTGCGTGATCGAGCCCATGACGACGAGAAGTCCATGCGGGCCTTGGCCCGGTACGGATTGCGGACCAACGCACGCCAAGAGTTCCAGACCTTGTCGGGCGGTCAGAAGGCGCGGCTCGAGATCTTGTGCTTGGAGCTCGAAGGCCACAACGTACTGCTCCTCGATGAGCCCACCGACAACCTCGATGTCGAATCATCCGAGGCGCTCGAACAAGCGCTCGACGGTTTCGAGGGGACCGTCGTGGCGGTGAGTCACGACCGCACGTTCCTGGCCCAGTTCGATCGCTACATCATGATCACCGACGACGGCGAGGTGTACGCCCTGCCCGACTACGACGTGGCCATGGCGGCCTTGGCCGCTCCTGATTCGCTGGCCACGGTGCGCTTGGCCAAGGATCTCACCGGCGGATGAGTGCCGTACCTGATGGGGGCCTGCTGTGACCGATGAACCGCATCTGCTCGTGGACCGGAGCCTCGGCTCGATCGCGGTCGTCTCGTTGAACCGCCCGGAGCGGTTGAACGCGCTCACCTTCGAACTCGTCGCTGATATCGCGTCGACGCTTCGTGAGTTGGGCCGTGACGAGAGCTGTCGGGTGATCGTGCTGACGGGCTCCGGCCGCGGCTTCTGCGCCGGGCTCGATCTGGTCGGTGCCGCCGATCGCAATGCCGGGACCGTCCGGGGTCCGAGCACGCGGCTCGATGGCCAGGAGAACTTCGCAGCGATGGTCCAGGCCATCCGGGCGGCCAAGCAACCGGTGATCGCCGCGGTGAATGGCGCCGCGGCGGGAGCAGGAATGGCGCTCACCATGGCGTGCGATGTGCGCATCCTGGCTGAGTCGGCGGTGTTGCACGTGGCTGCGGTGAAGATCGGACTCTCCGCGGGGGAGTGTGGTATCAGCTATCACCTGCCGCGCCACATCGGTTCGGGCAAGGCGTTCGAGATCCTCCTCACCGGGCGCCCGATCGGAGCCGCGGAGGCGGAACGCATCGGGCTGGTATCGCGTGTGGTTCCCGATGGGGAGGTGGTTGACGCCGCGCTCGAGACAGCGCAGGCCATCTGCCGCAACAGTCCATTCGCCGTGCGCATGACGAAAGAGATCATGTGGGCAAACCTCGACGCCCCGAGCTTCGAGCATGCGCTGGCCCTCGAGAACCGCACCCAGATCCTGGCCACTCTCACCAGCGACAGCGCCGAAGCGATGCAGGCCTTCGTCGAGAAGCGCCCGCCGACCTTCACCGGAGAGTGAGTCGATGCCCGATCGCGCCGCGCACCATGATCCGAAGCAGCATGATCCGAAGCAACCCGAATTGACGCAGGCCGACATCGAGGCCCTTCGTCGGTACTTCCGCTACCACTGGACGGAGAAGGTCGCGTTCAACAAGGCGTCCGGGCTGCGGGTGGATCGTTGGGATCCTGACGGCTGCACGGTGTCGGTCGACTATCGAGAAGACCTGTCGGCTCATCCGGGCATGATCCACGGTGGCGTCATCGCCGCGGTCATCGACACCTGTGGCGGTGGCGCGGTGATGGCTGGCCACGACTTCGCTGGCGGGACGCGGCTCACCACGGTGTCGATGTCGATCCAGTACACCGGTGCTGCTCCAGGCGAAGGGATCGTCGCCCACTCCACCTGCACCAAGCGGGGCCGCAAGATCAGCTACTGCGAGGTTCGTGTGTTCTCGGCAGCGTCGGGCAAGCCGATAGCGGACGCCATCGTCACCACGAACCTGCACCGGTCGCGCGAGGGGATCGACAAACTCCTGGCCATCGCGCGAGCCCGCTTCGGTTGACGATCATCCGGGAGCTCCGCCCGGCAGCGTGACGACGAAGCGAGCTCCGCCGAGCGGGGATGGCTCGCACTGCACGGTCCCGCGATGACGAGCCGCGGTGGCGCGCACGACGGCGAGCCCGAGACCGACCCCACCGGTGTCGCGCGAGCGCGAGTCGTCCGCTCGGGCGAATCGCTCGAAGATCCGTTCTCGATCGCACGGCTCGACGCCCCGACCGTCGTCATCGACGCACAACGTGATGTGCTCGTCCGTCGAGGTGAGGGACACTTGGACGGTCGTTTGCGCGTGCGATGTTGCGTTCTCGACGAGGTTGCGAACGAGTCGGGCGAGAGCTGGACGATCACCGCAGAGGCGCGCGGCCCCGACTCGGGTGGTATCGATCCGGACCTGCGAGGTGCGGGCAAGTGACGCTGCCTCTTCGAACACCAGATCGTCCAGGTCGGATGACGTCGATGTCGGGGCTTCTTCGTCCGCCTTGGCCAAGTCCATGAGATCGTCGACGATGTGTGACAGCCGCACCGCCTCGGCCCGTACACCGTCGGCATGCGGTGGCCACTCGCCGATGTCGAGTTGCGCACGCATGGACGCCAGAGGAGATCGCAGTTCATGGGACGCATCGGAGACGAATCGGCGCTCGTGGTCGCGTGATTCGTGAAGGCGGGCGAGCATCGAGTTCATCGTGCGGGCGAGGCGCGCGACCTCGTCGTGGCTGGATGGCTCTGGCAGGCGACGATCCAACG
This sequence comes from Acidimicrobiia bacterium, assembly GCA_050246915.1. Lineage (GTDB taxonomy): Bacteria > Actinomycetota > Acidimicrobiia > Acidimicrobiales > Ilumatobacteraceae > JBFWVD01. Next base: position 47,835 of record JBFWVD010000005.1, read on the forward strand.
TCGACGACGAGATCGACTCGACCTCCAGTCGCATCAGCTCCACGGGGCGGAGGGCACGTCCGGCGAGGAACCATGACGCCAGCGCCGCGGCGGCGACCACCGCCGGAATGCCGAGACGCAGCCCGGACCACAGCGTGTCGACGCTGGTCCCGACGGTCGACAGCGACGCCGAACCGACGACGAGCACCTTGCCCGAGGAGCTGTCGATGATGTTGGTCACCGTGGTGAAGCCCTGCATCGACCCGGGGAACGACACGATGCCACCGCCGGATGCTGCGGTGGGGTCGCTCCCACCCGTTCGACTGATCACGAGCGTGGCAGGAGCGGGCGTGGATGTTCCGATCGGATCACCGGTCCTGGCGTCGATGATGCTGACCATCGCTCCGTCGGGGGCGGGACCGAGCGGAAGTTGATCGAGCGGGGTGCCTCCTTCGTAGCTGCTGATAGCGGTTCCCACGGCGTTGGCTGCGGTCTGTCGGCGTTCGTCGATGAGTCGATGCTCGACGGCGCGCGTCAACAGGAACGCTCCCGAGGTGAGGACGACCGCGACCAACACGGTGGCCATCACCGTCACCCGCACCCGAACCGATCCCGTGAGGCGTTGAACCATGCGGTCAAGCGACACGGTCGACCACCCGATAGCCGATGCCGCGGATGGTCTCGATGATGGACGGAGCGCCCGGACCATCGAGCTTCTTGCGTAGGTAGCGCACGTACACCTCCACGATGTTGGGATCACCGGCGAAGTCCGGTCCCCAGACCTCGGCCAGCAGAGAATCCTTCGAACAGATGAAGTCTCCTTGACGCACCAGGTGCTCGAGAAGCGAGAACTCCCGCGGGGTCAAGTGGATTTCGGAACCGTCGAGATGGCATGTGCGACGACGGATGTCGAGGCACAGCGATCCGCGTGTGAGCAACGCCGGTTCGATCTCGCGTCTTCTTCGCACCAGTGCTCGCAGCCGTGCATGGAGAACCACCATCGAGAACGGCTTCGACAGGAAGTCGTCGGCACCCGAGTCGAGCGCCTCGGCCACGTCGTAGTCGCCGTCCTTCGCCGTCAGTACCAAGATGGGGGTCCAGTTGTCCTCGGCACGCAACGTGGCACACACCCGGAAGCCGTTCATGCCGGGGAGCAGCAGATCGAGCACGATCACTCCGTAGTCGTGTTCACGGGCGCGCCACAAGCCGGTGGGCCCGTCGTGGGCGACGTCGACGTCGTAGCCCTCGGCGACGAGGCCATGAGCGATCGCCGTTGCCAGTCGAACCTCGTCCTCCACCACCAGCACGCGCATCAGCCGATGGTGCCACGCCCGCACGCGGCCGTGGAGTCGCTCAGCTGAGAGGACGCTCAGCCACGCTCAGTCGATGCTCAGTGGCGTGCCGCATCGTTCGGATCGCGTTGACCGAGACAGCGATGAGGAGCGTCGGATGAAGACAGCGATGACAGCGATGACAGTGATGATGGCGGGGATGGTGGCACTGATTCCGTTGGCCGGATGCGGTTCGACCCAGCCCGATCGCGAGGTGGCGAGCCTGGCAGCCGTCGATTCCACCGCCCCTACGACCGACGGAGCGACGACGACCACCATCGAGACCAGGCCGGAAGATGCGGCACTGAACTTCGCCAAGTGCATGCGCGAGCACGGCATCGACATGCCTGATCCTGCAGTGGGCGACGGGGGCGAGGTGGCGATCCAGATCGGTGGAGGCAGCGACTCCGCCCCGTTCGACAAGGAGGCGCTGGACGCCGCCAATGCGGCGTGCGAGCACTTCATGAAGGACGTGACCGGCAGCTTCACCCCTCCGAGCCCCGAGGAACAGGAGAAGATGAAGGAGCAGATGCTGGCCTTCAGCAAGTGCATGCGCGAGCACGGAATCGACATGCCCGATCCGACCTTCGACGGTGATGGGAAGTTCAGCGTGAGCATCGGATCGGGTCCCGGGCCCGATGGGTCCAGCGACGATGCACCACCGATGGACGACGACGCGTTCAAGGCGGCGTCCGAGGCGTGTGGGCAAGGTGGCGGCGGGGTGTTCATCAGCTCGAGCGGAGCGGCCGGTGATGCTCCATCGATGGGCGTCTCCAATGGCTCGATCACTTCGGCGGGTCAGAAGTGACGCGGCGAACGGTGCTCGTTGCGGTTGTCGCTACGAGCTTCGGCGCGGCGGCGCTGGGGCTGGCGATCATGAGCAAGGGATCGGCTGTTGCCGGTGAGGCGACGCCGCCCAAAGCATCGCTGGAGACGGCAACAGTGACGCGCAATGACCTCGTGGATGAGGACAAGACGAGCGGCGCGCTCGGCTATGGAGATGCAATGCCAATTGACGCGATCGGCATGGGGACGATCACAGGGCTTCCTACGGAGGGGACCGTGCTGAACCGCGGCGACTCGCTGTGGCAGGTCGATGGCCATGCGGGCCCGGCGCTGATGTACGGATCGCTCCCCCTGTGGCGACCGCTGCGTTCCGGGGTCACCGCGGGAGCAGACGTGGCCCAGCTCGAACAGAACCTCGCCGACCTCGGGTTCGGCGATGGCGTCACGATCGACGAGAAGTTCGACAGCACCACCACGGCGGCGATCAAGAAGTGGCAGGCGAGCCGGGGCCTCAGCAAGACCGGAGTAGTGGATCAGGCCGACGTGTTCGTCGCCCCCGGTCCGGTCCGCGTGGGTGAGCTCGTGGCTCGCGTCGGATCGAAGCTCGGGGGAGTGATCATGAACGTGACCGGGACTTCCCACGTGGTGTTGTTGCCGATGTCGTCGCAGAAGGCGGCGAAGCTCCGTGTCGGAGATTCGGTGAGCGTCGAACTACCAGACGAGACACGGCTCGACGCGTCGGTGCTGTCGATCGGGAAGGTGGCGCGCAGCGGTGAGAACGGCGGAGCAGCCACGATCGATGTGACGATCGGGTTGGACCAGCCGTTCGAGGGTCTCGATGCATCGCCAGTGAAGGTGGTGGTCACCACGTCGAAAGCCACCGGGGTGCTGACCGTGCCGATCAGAGCGCTGTTGGCACTGGCCGAGGGCGGTTTCGCCGTCGAGAAGGTGACGGGTACCTCGACGACGCTCCTGCCGGTGAAGCCCGGTGCGTATGGCGACGGGATCGTGGCGATCACCGGAAGCGGACTCGCCGAAGGCGACAAGGTCGTGGTGGCTCCGTGAGCGCGCCGTGTGCGGTGGTCGGTGGGTTGATGGCGAGCGAGCCCGTGGTGGAGCTGAGTGGAGTGGGCAAGACATATCCGGGCGGGGTCGAAGCACTGATCGATGTCGATCTGCGCATCGATCGAGGCGAGTCGCTGGCCATCGTCGGGCCGTCGGGATCGGGGAAGAGCACGTTGCTACAGGTGCTCGGGTGCCTGGATCGGGCCACGGAGGGCACGGTCCGATTGTCCGGACGAGACGTGGCCACACTCGGTGACCGAGCGTTGTCGGTGATGCGTGGCGCGACGATCGGGTTCGTCTTCCAACAGTTCCATCTCATCGACACGATGACCGCGCTCGACAACGTGGCGTTGCCATTGCTGTATCAAGGCGTTTCTCGCTCGGAGCGTGTCGAGCGGGCCGAACGCTGCCTCGAGCGCGTCGGGCTCTCGCATCGCAGCGATCATCGGCCCAGTCGGCTGTCGGGTGGTGAACGACAACGAGTCGCAATAGCTCGCGCGCTTGTCACCGATCCGTCGATGCTGTTGGCCGACGAACCCACCGGGAATCTCGACAGTCGCACCGGCGCGGACATCGTCGACCTGTTCCACTCCCTGCATGCTGACGGTTCGACCGTCGTGGTGATCAGCCACGATCAACGCTTGGCCGCACAGTTCCGACGCTGCGAGGAAGTGTTCGATGGCCGTCTCATGAAGCGTGTCGGTGCACGATGAGCGCGGCGCTACGTCCCATCGATGCGGTCAGGGTTGGAGCGGGCGCACTCGGAGCGAGGACTGGACGCACGATCCTCACCGCGCTCGGCATCGCTGTCGGGATAGCGGCCCTGGTGGCGGTCGTCGGAATCTCGAGCTCGAGCCGGGCGGATCTGCTCGCGCAACTCGATCGATACGGCACGAATCTGCTCGAGGTGCAGGCGGGTCAGAGCGTGTTCGGTGATGCCTCGTCGCTCCCAGCCGACGCCCCGTCGATGATCGATCGCATCGCCCCGGTCGACGCGGTGAGTGCAACGGCCGGGATCTCGGGCGCATCCGTTCGGCGCAACAACCTGATCCCGAGTTCCGAGACCGGCGGCATCGCAGTGCAGGCCGCGTCGCTCTCCTTGCCCGACACGGTTGGCGCAACGGTGGCGCAAGGTCGCTTCCTCGACGAGGCGACCGAGTCGCTTCCCTCCGTCGTGCTCGGGTCGACCGCGGCACGCCGTCTCGGGATCACGTCGCTCCGGGGCTCGCCCACGGTCTGGATCAACGGTCGTTGGTGGGCAGTCATCGGGATCCTCGATCCGGTGCCGCTGCTGGCATCGCTCGACAGTTCTGCGTTGATCGGGTTTCCCGCCGCTGCAGATCTCCTCGACCATGACGGCAAGGTGTCGAGCATCTTCGTGCGCGCCGACCCGAGATCGGTCGAATCCGTTCGCTCGGTGCTGGCCGCTACGACGAATCCCTCGGCCCCCAACGAGGTGTCCATCTCGCGTCCCTCTGACGCGTTGAAGGCACGCGCTGCGGTCGACAGCGGGTTGCGCGCACTGTTGTTGGCACTCGGCGGGGTGTCCTTGCTCGTCGGCGGGATCGGCATCGCCAACGTCATGGTGATCTCGGTGCTCGAGCGGCGAACAGAGATCGGGGTGCGGCGGGCCATCGGAGCGACGCGTCGGCACATTCGCCTGCAGTTCATGATCGAGGCGGCGACGCTGGCCACACTCGGCGGCGTCGGTGGCGTCGTGATCGGATCGTTTGTGACGACGCTCTACGCACGACGCGAGCATGTGCCGACGACGATCCCGCTGACTGCGCTGTGTGCAGCAGTCCTGGCGGCGCTGATGGTCGGCGTCGTTGCCGGCCTGTTCCCCGCCGTGCGGGCGTCACGTCTCGATCCTGCAGAGGCTCTTCGTCCGTCGTGATCATGCGCGGGCCCTGGCGCAGTTCACGGCAGGCGATACACCCGACGCGCCGTTGCATTGAACAACGCGGTTCGCTCGGAGGAGCTGGCACCGGCGGCGATGACGGAGAAGGCGTCCCACAACGTGGCGTACGGCATCGAGAACTTGTCGACCGGGAAGTTGCTCTCGAACAAGCAGCGATCGGCACCGAACTGCTCGACGCAGAAGCGGATCGGATCGCCCCACGCCGCCACCACATCGTCGACGGTGGGGTCGGCGGGCTGCTTGTGCCAACCCATGCCGTAGATCGGCATGCCGATGCCTCCGAGCTTCATGACGACGTTGGGACATTTCGCCACTGCGGGGATGAGCCTGCGCCACTCGGCGAGCACTGCCCCGCGATCGTTGTAGGGGCCCAATGCGATCGGACCACCCAGATGGTTCAACACGATGGTGGTGTCGGGGAAGGCGCGCGCCAGATCGGCGACCTCAGGCAGCTGTGGGAAGTACACCCAGGCATCGAACGACAGTCCCCGGCTGCCCAGTTCGGCGAACCCGGCGCGGAAGTTGTCGGCCAGCAACATCTGGCGCTCGGGGAACGGCGGGACGGGTCGGATCTGCGGGCTGGCGTCCCAGGTGGCCATGTGGCGGATGCCGCGGAACTTGCCGTGACCCGCGCTGAGATGGGCATCGAGCACCTCACCGACGGCCGAACCGAGGCGCAGATCGGCATAGCCGACGATGCCGCGGGTGATGGGGTCGGCGTTGTCGGCCACCCATTCGGTCTCACCGACGGGGCGAAGATGCTCGGGGCCGCTGTCGCGGTACCAGGCGCCGCACTCCACGTACACGCTGCTCGGCACCTGATATCCGCTGGATGCGATGTCGGCATTGAGATCGGTGGCGACGTAGAGCGAACCATTCAGGTCCCACAGATGGTGGTGGGCATCGCAGATCGGCGTTGTACGGTCGATGGTCGTCGCGGTCACGGTCATCCCCCCAGATGATCGGCTCGACCAACTGCGAGCCTCGTGCGGGGACCTTAGAGCAGCGGCGTCCGTGGCACGATGGCGATGGGGGAGTGCCCCGGACGGCAAACGGAGGTCGTGATGCGCTATCGCAAGCTGGGTCGAACAGGTGTCGAGGTGAGCACCCAATGCCTCGGAGCGATGATGTTCGGGCAGATGGGCAACACCGATCATGACGCGTGTGTGCAGATGATCCATCGATCGCTCGATGCCGGCATCAATTTCATCGACACCGCCGACGTCTACTCCCGGGGTGAGAGCGAGACGATCCTCGGGCGGGCGCTCAAGGGTCGTCGTGATGACGTGGTGCTCGCCACCAAGTGCTTCAACGTGATGAGCAAGGAACGCAACCATCGCGGCGGATCGCGGCGATGGATCATGAAGGCGGTCGAGGACAGTCTGCGTCGCCTCGATACCGACTACATCGACCTCTACCAAGTGCATCGCCTCGACGTGACCGCCGACCTCGACGAGACGCTCGGCGCACTGACCGATCTGGTCCGCTCGGGCAAGGTCCGATACCTCGGATCATCCACCTACCCGGCCGAGTGGATCGTCGAAGCCCAGTGGGTGGCTCGCGATCGACATCTGCAGCGGTTCGTGTGTGAGCAGCCGCAGTACTCCATCTTCGCCCGCTCCACCGAGGTCGCGGTCCTGCCCACCTGTCAGCGCCACGACATGGGGGTGATCCCTTGGAGCCCGTTGGCCGGTGGTTGGCTGACCGGGAAGTACCGCCGCGGTGCCGAGGCTCCAGCCGGTTCGCGTTTTGCGCCGGGTTCGTTCTGGCTGCGCGGCGGCGGGGATGCCGACATCTCCGAGGATCCGCGCATCGACCTGGTCGAGCAACTCGTCGATGTCGCCGCGCAAGCCGGGTTGACGATGACGCAGATGTCATTGGCGTTCGTGGACCATCACCCGGCGGTCACCTCGACGATCATCGGCCCCAAGACGCCCGAGCAACTCGAGCCGCTGCTCGAAGCGGCTGACGTGGTCCTCGACGCCGACACCCTCGATGCCATCGACGCCATCGTGCCGCCAGGTGTCGACGCCCCCGGTATCAGTCACTTCGTGGACAATCCGGGCATGAGCAAGTCCGGTCGTCGCCGCTGAACGGCGCTCGATCATCGGTCCTTCTCGGCCAAGGATCGGAACTCGTCGGGGACGCCCGGGAGCGTGGGGAACGCCACGCTCCCGAACCCGATGGCGGCACGACCGAACTTGCTTCGCACCGCGTCCATCGAGCGATCGATCGCCCCGAACGCATCTGCCGGCGGATGGGCCGGTGCCGCATCGCGGGGCCGTTCGTGCAACAGCAGCGACAACTGTTGTGGTGGCGATGGCTGCAACTTCGACACCGAGATGGCCAGCAGCGTGATGTCGCGTTCGTCGGGGTTCTCGCGAACGGCGGTGCGGGCCAACTCGGTGGCGATCTCCACCAGGGCGCGCGTCGAGCAGATGGGCTCTGCCACGGTGGTGGACCGGGTGACAGCTCGCATCTGTGCGAAGCGCACCCGTACGGTGATGGTCCGTCCGGCGCGGCCCTTGGCCCGCAGCCGGGTGGACACCCGATCGGCCAGATGACCGAACACTTCGGCGTACAACTCATCGCCGGGGGCGCGTCGCCCGATGGCCGACTGCGCACCGATCGATGAGGCCCGTTGTCGCGTGACGATGGGTCGTTCGTCGTCGTTGTTGGCCAGCGCGCCCAGCTTGTTGCCGACGGCGTTGCCGAGCAGATCGACGAGCGCGCAACCGCGTGCCGCGGCCAGCTGCCCGATGGTGGTGATGCCGACCTGCGACAGGCGCCGCTGCGTCGCTGGACCCACACCCCACACCAGCGAGACCGGGAGCGGGTCGAGGAAGCGCTTCTCGTCGTGGGGTTCGACGATCACCAGCCCGTCGGGCTTGGCCACTTGCGACGCCACCTTGGCCAAGTGCTTGGTGCGGGCGACGCCGATGGAGATGGGCAGGCCGATCTCGTCGCGCACCCGGCGACGGATGGCGACGGCGATGTCGGACGGCGAGCCGAACAGTCGACGCGCACCGGCCACGTCGCAGAAGGCCTCGTCTATGGAGATGCGCTCGACGAGTGGGGTCACGTCCTCGAGCACGGCCATGACCTCGTCGCCGAGGCGTTGGTACTCGCGGAAGTGGCCGGGAACGAAGAGCAGATCGGGACACAACTGCCGGGCCTTCCACCCGGCCATGCCTCCCGAAACGCCGAAGTGTCTGGCCTCGTACGACGCGGCCAGGACCACCCCACCGCCAACGGCGATGGGGCGACCGCGTAGCGATGGATCGAGCAGCTGCTCGACCGACGCGTAGAACGCGTCGAGGTCGGCATGGAGGATCGTGGCTGCATCCCGCACGGAGGTCGATGATAGTCGAACACATGTTCGTACAAAGTCCTGACTGGCACCGGCATCCGGACTGCGCGCCGCGACCTTGCAGCCGCTGTCGTCGCGGCTTGAATGGGCGCCACTATGGCGGACGAACGCATCGTGAGACGGAGGTTGGGTACCGTGGCGGCCGGCACCGTGGTGGTGGTCGGGCTGATCGTCGCCGGTGTCGTGTTCGTGGGGCGCGGGTCGTCCGAGGGAACGTCGTCCGGGCCCCGCACCCTCGTGTGGGCCGCACTCGGTGACAGCTTCGCCAGTGGCGAGGGCGCGGAGCCGGCGGAGGGTTGGACCGACTCGTGCCATCGAACATCGACTGCGTATCCCGACCAAGCCACTGAGCTCCTCCGCAAGCGTGGGGTCGAGGTCCAGCTGACTACGGTGGCCTGCAGTGGGGCCACGACGACCGCGCTGACGTCGTCGTTCAAAGGGCAGCCGCCGCAACTCGACGCCATCGTCGAGGGCACGAACCTGGTGACGGTGACCATGGGGGGCAACGATGCCGGCTTCGTGGAGTTGGTTGCCGGGTGCATCTTGTCGCCGCGGAGCTGTCCACCACCTGACTGGGCACAGCGGCTCAGCGCGCTCGACGTCGCGCTCAGCGCCTTGGTGGATGCCATCACGGACAACAGCCGTCTGGCGCCAGGAGCTCGGGTCATGCTCATCGGTTACCCGCAGATCCTCCCGGGCGAGCGAACGTGTGCCCCGTTCAGCGATGTCGGTCGCGCCGGCGGCCGGCAGATCGTCGCCGACATCAATGCCATCATCGCTTCGGTGGCTGCCCGTCATCGCGATCGTGGGGTCGAGGTGCTCGACCCGAACACGTCGAAACGTTGGGAGGGCCACGAGGCGTGCCCGACCGTCGGCGAGGCGGCGTACGTGAATCCGCTGTCGTTCGCCGCGGGAGGTGCCCCGCTGCATCCGAACGTCTCCGGCCATGCCGCCTACGCCGCCGATCTGGTCTCGCTGATCACGAACGACCGATGATCGAAGGCGCAAGAACGCTTGCGTGGCTACCGGTCCTTGAAGATGCTGTAGCCGCCCGGCCCGATCAGCGCCGCTGCGATGAACAACACGATGGCGAACAAGATCTGACCTTGGAACAGTTGGACGACGCCGACCAGGGCGACGATCACCGCAATCACGGCCGCGACATACGCAGGCATCACATTCCTCCTCGGGGCATGGTGTGCATGTGTTGAGGATGCGACGGTGGACTGGTTCCTAAACATGTAACGCGCGGATTCATGCGATCGAGCTCCGTCCACATGCCTCCGTCGCCTTGCTCGGTGACGCTGTTCGCCAGTCCGACCTCGATACCTTTCGCGCTATGGCGGACCGGTACTGGTACCCGGACGGAACTCCCGCCGCGGCGCGCCTGCCGCACCCCGACGCGCTCCCGATCATCAAACCGCCTTCAACGCCCGTCGAGGTGACTGCGGCCCGCCGCGTCGGGCAGTGGGCCGCGGCGCTCATGGTCGTGCTTTCGTCACCAGGGGCGACGTATTGGATGGTCGGCGACCAATCGAGCCGGGTGGAGCCGGGCGTGCAACTCGACTACTCGATGCGCCCACCTGACTGGTCGCCGTCCGCGATCGCGGCAACCGGCATCGTGTCGCTCATCGCCTTCGTCATCGGGGCAATTCATCTTGCATTCGAAGTGCGCCGTCATCGGCTCGACGGACGATGGTTGCTCGTCAACATGATCTTGGCGTCGATCGGATTCGTGTGGGCCGGTGCCTATCGGGTCATGACGGCCGGGGTCATCGGCGCCAACATCGGCGGCGGTTTGGCGATCTTGTTCGGACCGCCGGTCACCGTGTTCCTTCTCGCTGCGGCCGGGGTCCTCACGGTGAAGACCATCCGCGACAACCGCGGGCGCCACTGAGGGGTGAGCGGGTCAGCGCAGCCAGCGGGCGAGGGCCAACGCGTAGTCGTCGAGTTGCTGGTCGAAGCGATTCCTGGACAGGCCGGTGCCGATGACGATCTCCTCGAAGCCTCGTCGCTCGAGGTCCGAGAGGATGTCCACCAGCGTCGGGAGATCGCCGCCATAGGGCATGCCGTAGTACATCGCGAGGCTGTCGCGATCGCGGCCGGCGGCACGCAACTCCTCGTCCAACATCGCCAGACACCCATCGATCTCGGCCATGGTGAGACCCCATCCGAACCAGCCGTCACCGAGCCTCACCGCGCGTCGGAGCGCGGCACGGGTGTTGCCGCCCACGAGGATCGGCGGATGGGGTTTCTGCACCGGCTTGGGATAGGCGAGCACCCGTTCGAAGTCCACGAACTCACCGTGATGAGTGGCTTGAGGCTGGGTCCACAGGGCCTTCATCGCCGAGAGGTAGTCGTCGCAGCGGGCGCCGCGGCGCTCGTAGGGAACGCCGAGCGCGGCGTACTCCTCTTGCGCCCAGCCGATGCCCACGCCGTAGTCGAAGCGTCCGTTCGAGAAGTTGTCGAGCGTGGCGATGTCCCGGGCGCGCACCAGCGGGTTGCGTTCGGGAACGATGTCCACGCTGAGCCCGACACGCAGTGTCGTGGTGGCCAGGGCGGCAGCTGTCAACGTGAGCATCGGCTCGAACAGACCCTGGTCCTCTCGGAAGGCCTTGTCGCCGAGGCCGCCGTCGGGGTATTTGGAGTCGTAGCGGGAGAAGAACACGATGTGATCACCGCACCAGAACGACACGAAGCCGCGACGTTCCATCCCCTGGGCGGTTGCCTGGATGAACTCCAGACCGCGGCCGGGCTTGCCGTCGATCATCTGCGTCATGCCGAGTCGCATCAGCTCACCGCCGATCGCTCGATGCCGGGATGCAGCTGGTCGGGAGATCGCATGGCGCGCATAGCCCGATCTTGTCGCATGGGCCTGAACGGCACCAGTTGGTGCTGGGCGTGTGGTCAGGTGACCTACCGTCGGGTCATGGGGACGACGAGAGATACACACGCCGTGGTGGTCGGCTGTGCGACCGGCATCGGCAAGGCTCTGGTCGACAAGGCGATCAGCGAGCAGATGTCCGTCGCCCTCATCGATGTCGACGGGCAATCGATCGAAGCTCGCGCGAGGGACCTGCGGGCGATCGGGGTCGATGCCATGGCCATCGAGGCCGACGTGGCCGATCGCGACGCGGTGGACAATGCCGTGGCTGCCTGCCTGGACCACTTCGGGATGCTGGACCTCGTGTTTCTGAACGCCGGGATCCAACGCCAGGGGAGCTTCCTCGAGGTCTCGATCGAGGACCATCTGGGCATGCTCACCACGAACCTCATCGGGATGACGATCTGCCTCAAGAGCTTCCTCGGACCGATGGTCGCCAGCGGTCGACCGGGCCGGATCGTGGCTACTGCGTCGTCGTGCGCGGTGTTCACTCCCGTGGGCTTGGCGAGCTACAACGCTTCCAAAGGTGGCGTCCTGAGCCTGTTCGAGACGGTCCACCATGAGCTCGAAGCGATGGGATCACCCATTCGGCTGTCGGTGATCCTGCCCGGTGCGGTTGCCACCAATCTGCACGATTTCGGCCGGTACGGGGCGCCCACGCGGACGAGCAGCGAGGTCATCGTTCGGGGCGAGGCCAAGCTCGAGCACGTCCTCGCCCGCTACGGCATGGATCCGGCCCGGGTGGCCGACGTCGTGTTCGAGTCGATCGCTGATGACCAGTTCTGGCTCTTGCCCCACCCGGAGATCACCGATCTCGCCCGGCGTCGCATCGATGCGCTCTGCGAGCGACGGAACCCGTAGCGGCGGGTCGCTCCGGCGATCCGGCGGTGGCGGGAGTACCGTGTATCGAACAGTGATGACCTTGGGGGTGTGCTGTGACCGATCTCGCGGCCGAGCTGGAGACAGCCAGCGATGAGCTGGCGGCGTACTTCGCCGATCCGGGCCAGTTCTCCAATCCGTACGACATGTTTCGTCGCCTGCGCGACCAGGAGCCGGTGCACTGGAGCAAGTGGAACTCGTGGGTGGTGACCGGTCATCCCGAAGCGCTCGAGCTGTTGCAGAGCAAACATCTGGGTCGCGCGCCGAGTGCCAATCAGCAATTCCGGGGGCTGGGGCTGCGGGACATCGATGCGTCGGACGTGGTCGAGGCCGTTGACATCCAGCTGGCGGCCATCATCAACCGGGATCCTCCCGATCACACGCGCCTTCGCCGCTTGGTGTCGCGGGCGTTCTCACCTCGGGTCGTGATGGGCTGGGACGCCCGGATCCGGGTGATCGTCGATCAACTCGTCGACAACGTTCAGGACCTCCAGCAGTTCGATCTGCTGCACGATCTGGCCTACCTGCTCCCGGCCACGGTCATCTGCGAGCTGCTGAACGTCCCGTTCGACGAGATGCAGGAGATCATGCTCGGACAGGGTCTCAGCCACACCCGGGTCATGACGGTGCGGGGCAAAGGGGCTGAGGAGGTCTCGGCGGCTCCCGACGATCTGCGCAGGCTGACGCAGAACGCGCTCGTGAAGCAGACCGCCTACTTCCGTGAGCTGATCGCCGAACGCAAACGCAAGCCGGGTGACGACCTCATCTCCACGCTCGCAATGATCGAGGACGAGGGCGATGTGCTGTCGACGGAGGAGCTGATCGGCACCACCATCTTGTTGATCGGCGCCGGGCACGAGACGACGGCGAACCTCATCGGCAACGGCATGTACGAGCTGCTCACCAATCGCAGTCAATTCGAATTGCTCAAGCGGGACCCTGACCTGATGCCGGTGGCGCTGGAGGAGATCCTGCGCTATGCGACCCCGTCGCGCGGGCAGCCGCGCACAGCCATTGATCGCATCGAGATCGCGGGCAAGACCATCGAGCCGGGCGATCAGGTGTCGGTCATCCTCATGGCGTGCAATCGGGACCCGCGCGTGTTCGACGATCCCGAGACCTTCGATCTCACCCGCACCGACAATCGCCACATCACCTTCACCGCTGGAGTGCACTACTGCCTGGGCGCAGCGCTCGCCAAAGCCGAGGCGGCGGTGATGTTCCGAGCGATCTGCGATCGTCTCGGCGATCTCGAACTGGCGGTGGACGAGGTCAAATGGCGTCCGGCTTATGTGCGGGGCTTGGTGGAGTTGCCGGTGCGCCGCGGCTGAGCGGGGCGCGATGATCGAGCACTGGCCGAGTGGATTGCCGGTGCCGGGCGATGTCGTTCACCGGTAGATCGGTCCGGCTAGAGGGCGCTGACGAACCCACCATCCACCGGGATGACCTGGCCGGTGATCCACTCCGCGTGATCGGAGGCGAGGAGGACGACCATGCCGACCGGGTCGCTCGGACGGCCCGAACGCTTCACCGAGTAGACCGAGAGGATCTTCTTCAACGCTTCGGGCGGCGGGGGATCGCGGTGCTCGTACTGGATCGAGCCGAAGGAGATGGCGTTGGCGGTGATGCCGTCGAAGCCGTACTCCGTGGCGATGCCCCGCATGAAACCGGCACCAGCCGCTTTGGCGGCGCCGTAGACGGCCTGGCCGCGTTCGCCTCGGCGTGCCGCGTCGCTGATGATGGTGATGAAGCGGCCCCACTTCTGCTCCGTCATGTGGGGCAACGCGGCGTACGTCGTGTGCATCACGCCGTAGAGGTTGAGATCGATGAGCTTCTTCCATCGTGTCGGGTCCGATGAACCGAAGTGCACGAATGGGAACGGGATCTCGGTGACCCCGCCCACGTTGTTCACCACGATGTCGGGCTTGGCTCCACCCACGGCAGCGTTGGTGGCGTCCAGGTCGGTGATGTCGAACACCAGTGGCTTGGCCGCCCCTCCGGCGGCGATGATCTCGTCGCACACCGCCTGGGCTTTGTCGATCACGACATCGTTCACGAACACCTCGGCCCCGGCTTGCGCCAGGCCGAGCGCGAATTGCCGTCCGGTGTGCTGACCGGCGCCGGTCACCAAGGCTCGGCGCCCGCTCAGATCGATGACGAATCCGTTGCCACTCATGTGTCCCCCTTCACGATGGGGTGAACCTAGTGGTCGACCTCGATGACGCCCCATTTCTGTAGGTCTCGCACGTCAAGGAAGTGGCAAGACGCGCCGAAGGTTGTCCTAGGAGATCGTCTCCTGCACATCTGTTGGGACGTGATGACGAACGTGGAAAGCAGGACCTGGGCAGCGCCGCCGCCACTCACTGCATCGGTGACGGCCATCGGTCCGACGACCGGTCTGTGGCAGTTGTACGAACGGCGACACGCCGACATGGTGCGTATGGCGGCGTTCTTGTGTGGCGATCGACATCGGGCCGAGGACCTCGTGCACGAAGCGTTCGTGCGGGTGATGCACCGATGGGATGAACTGGCCGATGAGGCCGCGGCGGAGGCGTATGTGCGCACCACCATCGTGAACCTCATCCGCGGTGAGCATCGTCATCGTCAGGTCGTGGAGCGACGCGGCTCGTCGATGGTCGACGAGTGGAGCGGTTCGGCCGAGGACTCCGCGCTCGGACGTGTATCGGCCGACCGGGTGCTGGCTGCGGTGTCGGCACTTCCGTTTCGTCAGCGCGCTTGCGTCGTCATGCGGTTCTGGATGCGGATGAGTGAATCGGAGATCGCCGAGGGACTCGGTATTTCGATCGGATCGGTGCGAACCCATGCTCGTCGTGGCGTGAGCGCACTGCAGAAGGTGTTGGGAGACGAACGATGAGCAAGGACACGAACGACTTCGAAGGGCGACTGGCCGACATGTTCGATGACACCGCGGCGTCGATCAAGCCCAGGAGCGACTTCGGCGCGGTGCTCGCCGAACGATCGGCCGCCCCTGTAGCCCTGCCAGGTCACGGACTGCGCGCCTCGCGTCGGATGGTCAGTGTTGCCGCGGCAGCGGCAGTGGTGGTGGGTCTTCCCGCGCTGGCCGCAGCGGCGACGATGAGCCGCACTGAGCATCGGGTGACCGCGGCGGACACCTCGGTCACTCCGACGTTGGTGTCAACGACAGTTGCACCGACCACGACAACGGTGACCACCACGTCGTCGACTGTCGCGTCGTCCACTTCGAGTGCGCCGACCACCGAGGCAACGGCGGCGGTGTCGACGGCGACGAGCGAGCCGCCGCGAGTGGAGCCGACCACGACGACCACCAAACCGAAGCCTGCGACGACCGTGGCAACCACCAAGCCCGCGCCGGTGGTGGGATTTGCCATCTTGGCCGCCGAGGGCAGTTGGGATGCGTTTCCCATGCGCATCTTGGTGAAGGGTACGGCTCCGATCGGTAGTCAGGTCCATGCGACAACGCACTACGGCGACTTCGATCCCGTCGTCAATGGTGACGGTGTGTGGAAACTGAAGTTCGACATCGGCGAAGTCGAGGTCGGCGCGACGGTGTCGGTGCGCCTCACCAACGACGTCTCCGGTGAGGTACTCGAAGCGTCCCTCACACGACCGGCGCCCAAGGCGACCACGTTCTTGGCGCAGGCGGCCTACACCGAGTGCAACTCGACGCCGCCGTACAACGCCTACTGGGGCAAGGGTGCCATGGGTTCGACGGTGACCATCACCTCGCCATACGGCGGTACGCAGGTGACGATTGGCGCCGACGGTGCGTTCCACACCCGCGTCGAGTTCCCCGAAGCGCCCGTGGGTGAGAAGTTCTGGGTGCGGATCTCCAACTCGGCTGGCGGTGCGGTGTACGAACTCCCGATGACCAGGCTTGCGCCGGGTTGAGCGCGGTGACGCGGTGCGTCAGCGAACCAGGCCGGGTCGCTTCTCGAGTCCGAAGCTGTACGGGTCGACGATGCCTGGTGGCGCGTCGCACACATTCGGGATGTTGTTGACGAGCCACAGGCCGGTGGCGGCTTCCAAGCCGAGGTAGTTGTTGCCGTCGGGGGAGGTCGAGTGGAGGTTCAACTCGTAGCTCGGCCACCCGCTGATGATGATGCGGTAGCAACCGTCGCGGGCCACGGGCTGAGGCCAGTCGGGCGCCAGGTCAGGATGCAGCCGGGTCACATGTTCGAGCGTCACCACTTCCTTGCCGCCGACCATGCCCTGCACTTCGAATCGCAATGCGGCGACGGTCCCGGCAGGCACGGTGCCAATGGCAAGGTCGAGTTGATGAGGTGTCGGCTGGCGGTCGGTGGTCTCGCGGATCTCGTCGAGTTCGACGCCGAGCGCAGCGGCCACCATCTCCACCGTCGGGCCCCAGTAGCGGATCAGTCGACCCGCAGCGAGATACGGGGGTAGCGGCGAGTTCATCGGCTGACCCATGCCGAACCAGTTGAACTGGGTGTCGGCATCGTCGTAGTGCTCGTAGCTCATGATCTCGATCATGCGGATCGAGTCGACCCGCCCGGCAATGCCGGTGAGGTAGATGGCCAACGCATCGGTGGCGAAGCCCGGGTCGATGCCCGAGACGAAAAGCGTCGACTCGCCGCTCTCGCACGCTTGTACGAGACGATCGGTGCTGCGTCGTGACACATGTCTGGCATGCGGATAGATGGCAGGCAGCAGGGCGGAGGACACCACATTGGTGCCCGACTCGAGGATCATCGCTAGCTCGTCGGTGGTGTCTTTGGTGTTGCGTGGCGAGTGCGAGATGCAATCGGCGCCCATCGACAGCACGGCCGCACGATCGTTGGTGGCCAAGACGCCAGTGGGCGGCAAACCGCACAACTCGCCGGCGTCCTTGCCGACCTTTGCCGGGTCGTGCACCAAAACGCCGACCAGTTCGAGATCGGGGCGCTCGATGATCTGGCGCAGTGACGTGGCCCCCACCGAACCCGTGGCCCATTGCACAACTGTGTATGACATGTGCCCGTTTCTATCGCGGGCGGCCGCATCGTGTCGTCCGTGCCGTCAGCGCATGTTTGTCAGTACAGATCGAAGAGCTCTCCGATGGCGTGCACCTGGCCACCGCGGGTCGATGAGACGGCGCAGATGGGCATGACGCCGAGGTCGAACCACTCATCGAGTCGGTCCCGGATCTGGGTGGGGTTCCCGACGAGGGCGACATCGTCGAGGAACTCGTCGGTGAAGCACCCGGGCAACTGATCACGGTCGCCGGAGGCCAGCACTGCCTCGACATGATCGACCATGTCGTCGTAGCCCGCGGTGCGGAAGAAGTTCCGATAGGCCGAAGCGTCGAGGTAGGTGAGCAGTCGCGACCGCAGCAACGCCCGAGCCGCACCGATGTCATCGTCGATGATGGTGGCCATCATCGCACCGACGCTGAAGTTCGCACGGCGTTCAGCGGGAATCTTGGCCAGCATGGCTGATGCGTGCGACCGCGGCATCTGCGCCCAGAGGACCCCGTCGGCAAGCTCGATTGACAGTGACAGCATCTTGTCGCGGAGCGCGGCGAGCCAGATCGGTGGCAGCGCGCCCGTGATGGGGGTCTGTTCGCGGATGGCGGTGATCCACGATCGTGCGGCGGCGAGCGGTGTGCCGGCCGCGTAGCCGAGGTCGGTCATGAACTCGACGCGACTCACTCCCAGCCCGAGGCGGAAACGCCCTCCGCTCAGCTCGTGCAGCTGTGCCGCCGACTCGGCCATCTCGTGCGGATGCAACGGGTAGATGGGCTGAATGCTCGACCACACCGCGATGTCGTGCGTGGCCGCCGCGAGCGCCATGCACATCGTGAGGTTGCCGTGCGTGCCAAAGGTGGCGAGTCCCGCAAAGCCGCGTTCGTCGGCTTCTCTGGCAACCTCGAGCAGGCCGGCGCGGCGGCCGGGCATGCCCTTCATCGAGATGGCTGGTCGTCGTTCCATGGCCGGAGCGTACGGTGGGCGGTCGTCGTGCGCTCGTATGTCGGGTAGAGCTCGCCTGTGGAGTCGGCGGCGTTGGAAAGCTGATTTTCATACTCCCGGTCCCATGGATACAGTTTCAGGAGCGGGGCTGGCTGAATCGAGGGGACGGCGGCGTCGAGCGGCCGAGAGAGGCATTCGTTGCGCATCGGAATCGTCTCCGACATCCATGGGAACGTCGACGGTCTGCTCATGGCGCTCGACCTCATGCCGCCGGTCGATGAACTCATCTGCCTCGGCGACATGGTCGAGGAGTACCGATTCAGCAACGAGGCAATCGCCATTCTCCGCGATCGCGGCGCCCGATGCGTGCTGGGAAACCACGACATCGGTCTGCTGGGTCCACACGGCCAACGCGCTCGTTCCGCTGAGCACGTCGATCAGAACCTGGTGAGCTGGCTCGCCGAGCAACCCCGATCGATACAGACGGTCATCGATGGTCGCCGCGTCACCATCACCCATGCCAGCCCGTGCGCGCCGGGAACTCAGTACGTGATGCCCGGCTCGCCGGAACTGCGACGTATCGCCGAGGTCGATGCCGATCTCGTCCTGCTCGGGCACACCCATCGTCAGATGGTCGAGCGAGCGGGGACGACGCTCGTGATCAACCCGGGCTCGGCCGGCCAGGCACGCGATCCCGGCAACGGTCGGCAACTGTCGTTCGCAGTTGTCGATGTGTCCCATTCGACCATCGAGGTCGAGATCCGCGACTACAAAACCACCGAAGCGACGCTCGCCACCCCGGCGTAGGAGGACATGTGAAGACGATGCGAGATACCTGTGCCATCGTGGGCATCGGTACGACCGAGTATTACAAACGAGGTCAGTCCTATCCCGAGACCGAGCTCTCGATGGCCTGCACGGCCATCTTGGCGGCACTCGATGACGCGGGGCTCACCATCAACGACCTCGATGGCTTCTCCATCTACTCGAGTTCGTGCGACCCGGCCACGGTCGGCGCGGAGCTCGGCGTCCCGGAGATCCGCTGGGCAACCACGACGACGTCGGGTGGCGGTGGGTGCGTCGGTGCTCTGGGCGTTGCCGCGGCCGCGATCGACACCGGTCAGGCGACCACGATCGTGAGCCTGATGACCCTGCAGCAGTTGAACAAGCGACTCGGCGGTTCGGCCGTGGGTGGCATGTTGCAGTACGCAACGATGTCCGATGGCGGCGGCAGTCCCTATGGCGGAAGCGGCATCAGTTCGGCGGCGGCTTTCACTGCCAACAACGGCCTGCTCTCGCCGGGTCACAGCTTCGCCCAGATCATCTCGCGGCACATGCACCTGTATGGAACGACCCGGGAACAGATGGCAGAGGTGGCGCTGTCCTCCCGCAAGAACGCCCTCACCAACCCCCGAGCACTGCGCCGCGAGCCGCTCACCATCGACGACTACTTCAACGCTCGCATGATCAACGATCCGCTGTGCCTGTTCGACTACACGATGGAGTCCGACGGCGCAGTGGCGGTCATCACCACCTCCACCGAGCGAGCCCGTGATCTCAAGCAACCACCGGTGCTCATCAGCGCCGCACCGCACGGGGGCACCGGACGCTGGGGGCCGGCGCTGTTCAAGTACTTCCAGACGCCCGATGAGTTCTTCCCGACGTCGGGTCATCGCCCGGTGGCGAAGCGGATGTACGAGATGGCGGGCATGGGTCCCGAGGACGTCGACGTAGCACTGCTGTACGACCACTTCGCGCCGATGGTCATGATCCAGTTGGAGGACTACGGCTTCTGTCCCGTCGGAGAAGGCGGTCGGTTCTTGGCCGACGGCAACATCCGCTACGGGACGGGCACCATCCCGGTGAACACCCACGGCGGCAACCTCTCCGAGGCGTACATCATCGGTATGACCCACATGCGTGAGGCGGTCGAGCAGTTGCGCGGTACCGCGGCGAATCAAGTCGAGGGCGCAGAGGTTGCCCTCATCACCGGAGGCCCGGCGGGCCTGCCCGTTTCTGGCGCTCTCCTGCGAAAGGACAACTGATCATGGCCGGAGATTTCGGAACGCTCACCCAGGGCGTGTTCCCCACGATCCTTGCCGACACCCACGCCGATGCCCTGACGCAACCGTTCTGGGACGCGGCGAAGGAAGACCGGCTGGTGTGTCAGCAGTGCACCAACTGCGGCACATTCCGGATGCCCCCGTCGCCGTTCTGCTTCAACTGCCAGAAGCGGGACTACACCTTCACCGAACTGCCCGGTACGGGGAAGATCTACAGCTTCACTGTGGTGCGTCACCCACTCCACCCGGACCTCGCCGACTGCTGCCCGTATGTGTCGGGCGTCGTCGAACTCGACGGCACCCAGGGTGCGGGGGCGCGCATGTTGGTGAACATCATCGGGGTCGATCCGGAGACCGTGAAGATCGGCGATGCCGTCGAGATCGTCTTCGAACACGTGAACGTCGAGATGTCGACGCCGAGGTTCCGGCCCATCAGTTCTTGACGGTCGCTCGTCAGCCGGGGCGTTGCACCCCGGCTGACGTCCGGCCGGGTCCGGTGGTTCGGTGCTTCGTGACCTCCGAGAGCGAAGGATGCAGCGATGAGACGACCGATACGACGAGTGGTGACCGGCTTCGATGAGCATGGCGCGTCGATCGTCACGCTCGATGGCGCAACACCGATTGACATCGAGTCGCTGAACGGTGGCCCGGAGGTGACGTTCGTGTGGGCCACGCCGGATGTGGCGGTCCTGCCGGCACCGAGCGCCGACCCGATCGTGGGTCTCGTCGACGCGTTCCCTCGACCGGGCGGCAGTTCGGTCATGATCGTCACCCATCCGCCGGGTAGCGGCGTGACCGGTGGCGACGGGATGGACGGGGATCTCGCCGGTGACGTCACGGTCGATCTCGACGGTCTCCACGCAACCGAGACGGTGGACTACATCATCGTCATCAGCGGAGAGATCTGGCTGGAACTCGACAACAAGGCCGAGGTGAAGCTCGGCCCAGGTGATGTACTGGTACAGAACGGCACCCGACATGGTTGGCGCAACCGAGGCACACAGGACGCCACCGTCGCTGTCGTATTGCTCGGGGCACGACGGGCCACCTGACCCTCGCCGACGGGCGACGTTCGGCGTACGGTCACGTCCAACCCAACGGAGGGCCAGGGCAGCGCATGGTCATCATGGTCGTTCTCATCTACCAACTGTTCGGGTTGGTGTTCGGCATGTGGATCGGTCACATCAAGGGACACACCCTGCTCGGTGCGACCCTCGGGTTCTTCCTCGGGTTCATCGGATTGATCGTCATCGCCGTGCTGCGCACCGGGCCCGATGACCGTTGGCCACCACGAGCCATGGCGCGCTGACCCGGCCCCGAGCTGGCAGACCGGTGACATCTTCCGGCTCGACGGCGGCGACGGAGTGTTCCGAGCATGACCAGGTGGGCCGCAGTGTCAACTCTTATTGCGGGCCGTTACCCAGAAGGACCGGGCCCGCGGCGCGGGGATAGGGTCGGCGGATGGCTGATCCGCTGGTTGCAATCGACAACGCCCGCTTGTCCCGTTGGCTCGACGATGCCGTTCCGTCGCTGGGAGATGGCCCACTGACAACCGAACTGGTGTCGGGCGGGTCGACCAACCTCATCCTCCGGCTGCGCCGTGGCGGTGACGCCACCGCGATCTTCCGCAGTCCACCGCTGGAGGGCAGCCCCGAAGGGGCCAAGACCATCAAGCGTGAAGCGACGGTGTTGCGGGCGCTGACCGGTACCTCGGTGCCGAGCCCCGCGTTCCTCGGATACTGCGAGGACGGCGATGTCGTCGGTGTTGGGTTCTACGTGATGGAAGAAGTCGATGGCTGGGCGGCGCTGATGACGCCCGACAACGCCATGCACTGGCAGCCGCCGTTCGACCGGTCGCCCGATCAGCACTACCTGGCGTGGGCGTTGACGGATGGACTCATCGAGATGGCCAACCTCGACTATGTCGCGGTTGGACTCGGTGACTTCGGAAAGCCCGAAGGCTTCCTCGATCGTCAGCCCGATCGTTGGGTGTCGCACGTCGAGGGCTACAGCCGGCGCTATCCGAAGTACACGCAGCGTGATCTGCCGGGCTTCTACTACACCGCGGACTGATTGCGGGCCAACGTTCCCACCACGTCGCGGCCCGGTCTGATGCACGGTGACTACGCGCCGAACAACTCGTTGTTCCACTGGCGGCCACCGGCACGCCTCGCCGCGATCATCGATTGGGAGACCGCCACCATCGGCGACCCATTGCTCGACCTTGCTGCGTTCATCCACCATCTGGTTCCACTGGGACACGACGACGGTGAGGTGCGGTACTTCCCTCCCGGCATGCCGTCGCGTGACGACGTCGTGGCCTACTACGCGGAGCGGACCCGACGCGATGTGAGCGAACTCGACTACTACTCGGTGCTGTGCCGGTGGAGGTCGGCGTGCATGATCGAGTACAAGGTGGCCGAATCGGTCCAAGGGCTGTCATCGCCCGAGAAGGGTCAGCGCTTCGCCGAGTTGTGCAGCTCCGCGTTCGCTGACGCCGAACGGTTGGCGCGATCGCTCGGCTGATTCGTCGCTGGCTCGGAGCGAATATTCGTGCACGGCGATGAGGCCCATGCCGGGGTCACCGCACGAATCCTGGAACGCGGGGTCGATCATGGCGAGACCAGGGTCGTGGTCCTTCCAATCGTCGATGCGTCGTGCTCGGCGCATCGACATCGGTGGCAACTGTCGATGGTCGTGGCCCATGACCGATCGGATCACCCGGTGAGTGCGTCGAACCGTCGGCGCCGGACCAGGACACCGGTGACGGCAACGATGCTGGCCGCGATGGGCACTGCGGCGAAGGCCCCGAGGAGGCCGGCGGTCTCGATGCCCACGGCAAGGCTCGCCAGCACAGCCAACGGATGGATCTTCAGGAACCGCCCGTAGATCACCGGAGCGAGCAGATCGTTGTCCAGCTGCTGCACCAGCAACACGACGGCGGCAACGATGAGTGCCGGCGCGGTCCCGGCGGTGACGAGAGCGACGGCGATGGCGATCGCGCCGGCCGCGATGGCGCCGACGAACGGAACGAACGCAGAGATGACGGTGAGGAGGCCGACGACGAACGCCAGGTCGCTGCCGACCAGAGCGAGGGTGATCGTCACGACGACCCCCTCCACCAACCCGAGCACCAGTGCACCCCTGATGTACCCGGCGAGCGCGTCGTGGACAGCGTCGAGCGCGGCCTGGCCATCATCACGGCGATGCGACGGAAGTACTCCGACGAGCCAATCGCACATGGTCCGGCCGTCGCGCACGAAGAAGAACGTGGCGACGATGGCGAACAACAACGCGGCGGCCAGCGAGCCAACCGCTCGGATGCCGCGCAACACCGCTCCGGTGCCGATGGCGTCGACCTCTGTGCCTTCGATTTCGGCACGGACGCGCTGGACGTCGTTTCCATCGAGGCCGAACGGTCGCTGTTCATCGACCCACGCTTCAAGACGATCGGCCGCCCGACGGACTTCGTCATCGAGCTGCTGGAACTCGCCTGTCAGCGCGGGGACAACGAGGAATCCGAACCCCACGATCGCACCGATGAACAGTGCGACCGTCATGGCCGATGCCAACGACCGACCGATCCCGACCCGCATGAGCCAGCGACGTATTGGCGACAATGCCACCGCCGCGAGCAGGGCGATGAAGAGCGGAAGGACCACCAGACGGAGGCGCCACAGAACCCAAGCGGCGGCGAACACCACGATCATGATCCCGACCACGTGCCACGAGGCCCTGCCCCAACGGTTGAGCGACGATCCGCCTTCCGGTACGCGCATGGGGCCCTCCCCGACGACGTCGCAGGTGACTGCGACGTCGCCGCTCCTACCCGGCGAGCGATGTTCCAAACGCCAAGCGGGGCCCGGCGATCGGCCGTTTGTGCGCCGGTCGGTCGGGTACAAGCTCGGCTGTGTCGGAGACCTCCAAGCCAGATCAGTCCGGTGAGTCACTGAATGAGCGACTCCATCGTGAACTGGAGGAGCTGTACCACGAGCTGCGATCGATCATCCCGGGCGACGAAGTGCTGTTCGCGTTCTTGCTCACCGTGGCGTTCACCGAACGGTTCCGGCAGCTCGATGACGTGGATCGATGGGTGTACTTCGCCACGCTGATGTGCTCAGGAGTGGCGTTGGTTCTCCTGCTGGCGCCGTCTGCCTTTCACCGCGTGCGCTTTCGCCAGCACGATCTCGAGATGATGCTCAAGGTGGCGACCGCCGAGATGATTGCTGCGTTGGTGCTGATCTCGCTGGCCATCACCGGTGTCGTGTTCCTCATCACCGACGTGATGTTCGCCCGTCGATGGGCGTCCACGTTGTTGGCAGGAGTCATGTTCGGGCTCACGTCGCTGTTGTGGTGGGCTCACCCGCTCTATCGACGTCGGGAAGCGACTCGGTGATCAACAGCATCGTCGGCGTGCGGCACCCAGCGAGATCCATACCGGGATTCGCGAAGAGGAGTTGGGCTCGCGACGCGGGAACGTCCGGATCTGGCTGCGCGTCAGAGGTCATCGATGTCGACCGTGAACCTCATTTCGATCTCTGCCGCGATGTCGGCCCGCCGTCGACGCGCCTCGCGAAGAGAGGGTACGCCGACGCTCCGCCGAAGCCCATGTGGCCCGATGATCTCGCACTGCCATCGCCCGCAGATGAATCGGATGGTCGCGACCACGAGAGCAACCAGCAGAGCGAGTATCGCTTCGAGAGCGACGACCGCAAGAGCGACGAGAGTGAACAGCAGCACCGCGATTGCCACGAACGAGGCTGCTTCGTCGGTTGCATCGACGAGCTTCCTGGGATGGGCGATCTCCTCGCGGCTCACCCCGGCCGCGTCGACTCCTGACATCTCACGACGTCGTCGGTCATCGAGACGCATGGCGAGCAGCCGCTTGGACGTCCAGAACTTCAGCGGGTAGGGCGCGAGCGATATGCGTACCAGCCATCGGGCACCCGAGCGATCGGCGACCGTTGCGGATCGATCCGCGCCGATCAATGCAACACGTCCCGCTCGAACCAACACGAACACGATCGACCCGACAGCGAATCCGACCGCAATCGAGACGACACCACCCACCAACTCGACCACGATCTCGCCCATGGCGCGATGCTCCCACTGTCGGCGCGGACCTGCTCGTCATGCAAAAGACGCGACGAAACCCCCGCCTGAGCAGGGGTTTCGGTGAGAGCGGGTGACGGGAATCGAACCCGCATAGCCAGCTTGGAAGCACAAGCGACCTCGCCGCTGCCACCTCGCCGGATCTCCATTTGCCCAGCTAAATCGTCCTTTTGCGCTTACCGCTGGAGACCGTTCGTGACCGCTGGTGACCATCCGTAAGGCCGCGGTGAGGCCGCGACGGCGGTAAGGTCGTCCGCCGAGGAGGTGGGCGGTGGCGGCACGTCGGCGGCGAACTCGAACGACGGGGACGGTCATCCTCAACGCGTCGGGAACGTGGCGGGCGCGTCTCCACACCGCCGACGGCAGTCGCGTTTCGCTCGGTTCGTTCCGTACGCGGGTCGAAGCGGAGCGGGCCCTTGCCGTTGCGGTTGGTGCGCAGGCGACAGGTCGATTCGTCAGTCCTCGCTCCGGCAAGGTCCCGTTCGAGGAATACGCGCGGGACTGGCTGAACCATCGTCCCGGGCTTCGGCCCACCACGTTCGAGCTCTACGAAGGAATGCTCCGGTGCCATCTCGTGCCGACCTTCGGTCCGGTGCTCCTCGCCGACATCACTGCGCCAATGGTGCGGCGCTGGTTCACCACGGCACAGAAGTCGGGCCGTCCCGCGCCGGTCACGTTGGCCAAGGTGTACCGACTGATGCGGACCATCCTGAACACCGCGGTCGAGGACGACCTCATCGTGAAGAACCCGTGCAACATCAAGGGCGCCGGCAACGAGCAATCGCCAGAGCGGCCGATCGCGACGATCGAACAGGTCGAAGCGATCGCTGACGCCATCGATCCGCGCTACCGCTCGCTCGTTCTCCTGGCGACGTACTGCACGCTTCGATCGGGTGAGCTGTTCGGACTGCAACGACGGCACATCGACCTTGCCGCGCGGACGGTCACTGTCGAGCAACAGGTGAAGTACCTCGCCGATGGGCGGCTACTCCTCGGCACACCGAAGACGGCGGCGGGACGACGGACCGTCTCGATCCCCGCGAACTTGATGTCGGAGTTGGAGCGGCATCTCGAGCAGTTCGCTGGGCTCGGCGAGGACGCGTGGGTGTTCCGCGGTCCGACTGGTGTGGTGCCTCGCTCATCGAACTGGAGCGTCTATTGGCGCAAGGTGACCGCGTCGGTCGGTATCGAGGGACTGCACTTCCACGATCTTCGCCACACGGGCAACACGCTCGCGGCGTCGACTGGTGCGAGCACCAAGGAACTCATGGCCCGCATGGGTCACGCGTCAACCAGAGCGGCGCTGATCTATCAACACGCCACACGCGAACGTGACGACGCCATTGCGTCGGCGCTCGACGCCATGATCGCCGCGAGCAGGACATCATGAACGGGCTCGCGGACATCGGATTCGGGAGTTACCCGCTCCCGCTCGTGATGTTCGACGCCAACGTGCTGTTCCAGGCCGCGGTGACGAGGTTCCTCCTCGGCGCTGCTCAGTCGGGAACATGCCGGGTCGTGTGGACCGAGGAGATCGCGGAGGAGACGTGCCGGAACCTCATGGCCGCCGGTCGACCCGGTGCACTCATCGCCTTCGAGCAGAACGGTCGGCTGGTCTTCGATCCCGTAGTGCCGGCGAGTTCGAGGTCGTGGGCCGGTCGCTTGCTCCGCACCGACCCGAAGGATCGGCATGTGCTTGCTGCCGCGGGACGGAACAAGGTGCAGGTGCTGGTGACCGACAACGTCAGGGACTTCGATCGGGAGGAGGTGCGGGAGTTGGACATCGTGATAGCGACGTCCCGGGAGTTCGCCGCGCACATCGCAGAGCGATTCCCATTGGCACTGGTGCGCCACATCGAGCGAGTCCCGCCGGAGCGGTTCTCGCGCTACGTCGCTCTGCTCGAACGACAGCTTCCCGAGGCGATGGCGTTGCTCGCTTCGTACCTGCGGGACTGATCGCCTACTCCTCGTCGAGGAACTCCCAGGTGAGTTCTTCACGCCGGCGCTGGTCCTCCGCTCGCCGGAAGGCGATGAGGTCGCCGAGCCGCACTCGTCGCTTCGAGCCCGATTTCGTGATCGGGACATCGCCGCGATCCATCAGCGTGGTGAGCCATGGTCGGGAGACCCCGAGGATCTCTGCTGCCCGCTCCGTTCCGAGCTGGAGATCGGACGGCGCGACTGTGACGTCGCGTCCCTCGCTGAGGTCCTGCAGGAGCTCAGCCAACTTGGCGATGGAATTGGCGGGCAGTTCGGCCGACGTGTCTCCGATGGACACCCGCACAGCTCTGCCGGCTGACGACTCCCGTTCCGCGGCGTCGGCCAAGCGAGAGATTCCGCGGACTTGGGAGGAACGGGTCCTGGTTGGCATGCCTGGAGCGTACGGAGTGTTTCGATTAAACGCAACCCCCTTCCCCTCGCCTCACAGATAATCACCAAAGTGGTGTGCACGTTGGCGAGCTCATGATTCGCGTGTACCCCGTGGCTGCCCGGGATGAGGCACGGAAGTGAATGAGCGCTCGACAACTGGAGCGAAAACGGGCACCTTGTGCGGGTGGCGACAGCAGTTCAGGTAGAAGTGGTGTTGGCGGGCCGAAAGCGAGCGGGACTTGCCGAGCACACCGTCGTTGTTGACCTCGGTACCAGCCCGACGCTCGCGGATCTGATCGGTGCGGTCGTCACTGCGAGCGTGACGGCGTTCGACGCCCGCCGCGAGGAGCGCAGCTTCGTTTCGGTGCTCACAGAGTCGGCGTTGGAGGACAGTGTGAGTGCCGGAGCGGTCCGTAGCGGCGGCACTGAGACGCCGCCGCCCCCTCCGCTTGCGGAAGCGGTCGCGACCGCTCTACTGGCATTCACCGATGGGCTGTTCCAGGTGTTCGTCGACGAGGAGCCCGTCGAGAACCTCGAGTCCAAGGTCTCGGTCGGCGAAGGGACACGCCTGTTGTTCTTGCGGCTCGTGGCGCTCGCCGGCGGCTGATCATGATCAACGCCGAAGAGGCCAAGGCGCGGCTCTCATCGATGGCTCGACCTGGTTGGCGTGAGGACGCGCTCCGACGCGTTTCTCGCCTGCCTCGCTCGCTTCGGCCCATCGCCACCACGGTGCTCGAGACCGTTGCGACGACGCATCGCCCGGGGCTCGATGCCGAGTACCAACGTCGGCTCGAGGAGGCCGGCGCTGCGATCGACCGTTTGTCCGACAAGGACCGCCTCGCCCTCATGTCGACGCTCGCCCCTCGGCTGGGGGTGGTGTTGTCGCGCTGGTGGGTGGACGCGATTGGGCAGCCGTACCTATCCGGTTGGGCCCGTAGAGCATTTCGCGCGCCGCAGTCGCCGAGCATCAGCTTGCCGGCACGATCACAGGGGCTCCGCCAGCTGGTCTGGTATGTCGGGCCATTCGAGCCCGACGCTGCCTGGGTCGCGGCATGGGCTCCACACATCCCCGCGACGCCCGGTTCTTACACATCGATGTTCGGCCACATGCTGGCGGGACCGCTGCTCTCCGCCGCTATCGACGTCGGAGGGCCCGATGGCGAGCAAGTGCTTCGGACGCTCATCGATGTCGGCAACGGTGATCACCCCGTCGGTTCCATGGGTCGCCATGTGATCGTTGGCTTGTTGGGCTCCTCGCGTATCGAGGGCTGGGAGTTCATCGAGCGACTCCTGCTTGCGGCCCAGCGTCAAGAAGGGTTGCGCCAGTCAATCCTCGAGTCGGTGGACGAGGCGCACCCCCAGGCATTCACTCGGATGCTCGACTTCGTGGTCGAGCACGATCTGTTGCGATTCGCGGCGGCGGTCCGCGCCGCTGGGGTGTGGCTCGGTGTCGAGGGCGATGTCGAGGTCACGCCGCAGATCGCCCGTCGGCTGGCGTCGCTGAGTCTCTACCGCCGGGACCCGGACGTATGCCGGGCGGCGCTCACCGACGGCGATGCGTGGGAGACCTACCTTGCCTTGTTTGCGGTGGCGATGCACGATGTCATCCCCGCCCTGGAGTGGGCTGAGGTCGTGATGCGGCGGCCGACCGCTGACGTTCGCGCTGCGGCCGTGCGGTTCCTCGCCACCACACAGCTGACATCGGCGACGGCGCGAGTGTTGGGGGCTCTCGACGATCCGTCGCTCGAGGTGGCAGCGCTGGCCAACACCTTCCTGTATTTCGGTTCCCGCGACGCCATTCATCCGCCCGATGCGTTCGAACGACTCGAGCGTTTTGCTCATCGATTGCCGCCCGGCAACCGGACCGGTGAGGTGGTGGGTATCGAGACGAGCGGTCCCTCGCTCGCTCGTGACTCGGTGCTGGGCAAGATGCTGTCAGTTCGCGGGCCGCGACCGCTGGGGAGGTTGGTGCCGTGGATCTCCGACATGGAGCCACACACCCGGTCGTTGTTCGCTGAGGCTGCGGGAGAGTCGAAGCGTCTCTCGGCTGACGTACGCGAAGTGCTGGTACGACTTGTGGGTGATCGCTCCGGCCAGGTGCGCGCCGCCGCTGTCAAGGCGCTGAACGCACTCAGCCTCGATCCGGCCGAGGCCATCGTCATCGAGGATCTTCTGACACGAAAGGCTGGTGATCTCCGCCGGGGCGTGATTGGCTTGCTCGCACGTCAGAGCGCGCCGAACGCGGTGGCATCAGCTCGCCGGCTCTGGGCGGGCGGTGATCCGGCTCGGCGCGACGCGGCCTGCGAACTGCTCGGCTCACTTCCTCCAGGCACCGCAGGTGTCGGAGAGGCAATCGCTGAACTCGTCGCACAAGGTCTCACCGATCGTCAACGCGAGTTGCTTCGCATCGAGAACTCTGACATCGCTGGTGGAGACGGCGAGGTGGCTCCCTCACCGCTGTTCGACCGAGCACGAATGACTGCTGCACGGGCGCCGCGCCCGGCTGCGAGAGGGCGCGTCTTCGGTTCCGTGGCAGCAGCGCGGGTCGTCAGCGCGCTGGACGATCTCGCCCATGAACATCGAGACCGGGAGGTGACGATCGTCGATTGGCAAGGTTCGACGAAGATGCTCCTCGCCGATGTGCGCTGGCTTCCGTCGCCGTTCGGAGGTGGACCGGTTTCTGATGGCGGCGCCGACACCGGGACGATGGTGCTTCCCGAGGTGTTCCACCACTGGTGGGAGAACCGTCCACCAGAGTGTCGGGAGATCGACGCCCTCGACGCGGCTCGCTCGCTGGTACTCGTCGAAAGCGGTGCGCGGGTGGCGCCCTATGGGGCCAAGAACGCCGAGTGGTGGAGCCCAGCGCTTCGCCAGCTCATCGGACACGATCGTGGCGAGCTTCGTCACAGGACGCTCGTCGCCCACGTTCTGGAATGGCTCGTCGCGGAGTCGGCGGACGCCGACGTGATCGATGAGTGCATCGACGGTTACGAGGCTCTGCTTGCGCGTGTACCGGAGGCAGTGATCGCTGGGACCCCATTGTTGTTGCCCGATGATGCGAACCGGTTCGTGTACCGCTTCGATTGGCGGCACGTAGTCCTGCAATGCAGCTGGCATTCGATGTTGCATGGGCTCGTCGTGCGTCGGCCCGAAGCGTTCAACTCCGCACAGCTGTCGCGCATGATGGGCCTTGCTCGTTGGATCGATGAACCTGTGCCCGGCGCAACGCGCATCGCTGTCCCATCAGCTCTGCTGCTCGCCGCAGCACAAGCTGGGGTGGCGAGCGATGATGACATTCGCGATGGCCTTCTCGAGCCGGGGACGCAGCTGCTCAGCCACTTCACTCGGCGCAGGTCGCACTCAGCATCGTCCGCCTCGCCCCGAGTTGCTGCGGTCGCCGCCGAGACTCGCGACCGGATCGTCGAGATGGAGCGCAAGCGTGGAGACCTGCCGACACCAGCGAGCCGCGCTGCGAAGTCGATCAGCAGCATCTCGGGCGGAGAGCTCGCGATCGACCTCCTCGGTCGGCTCGGGAAGGGTTCGATCGCGCGCGGCTACGCGAGTGGGGTTGGCCGAGCAGAGGTGTACAGCCATCTCATTCGCGTCAGCTTCCCCTCGGATGCCGATACCGGGTCAACCGTGCGTGCGGCGGCGCTCGCTGCCAAGGTCTCGGACAAGCGACTCGTGGAGTTCGCGGTGTTCGCACCGCAGTGGGCCCGGGTGGTCGGGGACGCTCTCCGATGGGACGGATTCGATGATGCCGTGTGGTGGTTCCACGCTCACACCAAGGACGATCAGTGGGGTGTTGGCATCGACGTGCGGGAGACCTGGGCTGCGCTGTCGGCAGAACGGACGCCGCTCTCCGGGCAGGATCTGCTGGCGGGTGCTGTCGACTACGCGTGGTTCCAGCGCGCCTATGCGCGGCTCGGTGCAAAGCGCTGGGCGACGCTCCATGCCGCCGCCAAGCTGGCATCGGGAGGCGCTGGACATCGCAGGGCCCAGCTGTTTGCCGAGGCCATTGTCGGCGAGACCGACGAGAGCGCGCTCCGCACTCGGATCTCGACGACACGTCATCAGGACTCGGTCCGGGCCCTTGGACTCGTGCCCCTTCCTGGCGACGAGCCTGATCGGGCTGCGGTCACTCTCGGGCGATACCAAGCGCTGCGCGAGTTCGAGCGAGGGTCTGCGAAGTTCGGCAATCAACGCCAGCTGAGTGAACGTACTGCCGTCCGGATCGGCATCGAGAACCTCGCCCGAAGCGCCGGCTTCGACGACCCGCAACGGTTCATCTGGTCGATGGAGGCCGCTGAGCTCGGTGACCTTGCTGACGGTCCGGTCACCGTCGAGGCCGGCAATGTGGCCGTCACCTTGTCGATCGATGATAGGGGCGAAGCGAACCTGGCCGTGGTGAAATCGGGCAAGCCGTTGAAGGCAATCCCTGCCGATCTCCGCAAGATGCCAGAGATCGCCGAGCTGCGCGATCGCAAGACGACACTGGTGCGCCAAGCATCTCGAGTTCGAACGTCCCTCGAGTCGGCGATGGTCCGCGGGGAACGGTTCACCCTCCACGACCTGTCGCTCCTCGACCGCCATCCCATCGTCGAACCGCTGCTTCGCCGGCTTGTGTTCGTTGACGAAGGTGGCGTCGTGATGCGACGCGTCAATGGCGGTTTCGTGGGGATCGATGGCAAGACCATCGATCCGAGTGGCGTTCTGTGCCTGGCCCATCCGAGGGACCTCTTGCGCAGCGGTCAGTGGATCGCATGGCAGGAGCGTGTGTTCGTCGAGTCGGAGCAGCAGCCCTTCAAGCAAGTGTTCCGCGAGCTCTATGTCTTGACCGACGCAGAGCGCGCGGCTGGCCCCGGCAGTCATCGCTATGACGGTCATCAGATCCAGCCGCGTCAAGCCATGGCGCTGTTCGGGCGGCGAGGGTGGCTCACCAACCGTGAGACCGGAGAGGTCTCACGGGTGTTCCATCGCCACGGTGTCGTGGCACGCGTGACGTTCCTCGACGGATTCGGCACACCAGCCGAGGTCGAACTCCCGACGATCACCGGCGTCTATTTCACCAAGCAGGGCGAGTACGTCGCGCAACCCATCGACACCATCGACCCCATCGTGTTCTCCGAGGCGATGCGCGATCTCGACCTCGTCGTCAGCGTGGCACACGCCGGCGGCGTCGACCCTGAGTCGACGTCCTCGACGATCGAGATGCGCTCTGCCCTCGTCCGAGAAACCATGCGTCTCTCCAAGCTCGACAATGTCCGGGTACTCGATGCACACGCCGTGATCGACGGTGCGCTCGGTGAATACTCGGTGCACCTCGGTAGCGGTGTCGTCCACCGGCGACCTGGCGGTGCGGTGTGCATCATCGCTGTCGACAGCCAACGCCGCGGGCGGATCTTCCTTCCCTTCGCCGACGACGATCCCAAGACTGCCGAGGTCATCGCGAAGATCTTGCTGCTCGCGCGCGACAAGGAGATCAAGGACCCGACGATCCTTGCGCAGCTGACGTCGACGTAGCGGAGCGACCCACGGCGGTCACTACGATATGGACGAGCGGGGGTATTCGCTCTCGTCCCGGCATTGGTCCCGCTGACGCTCCCGAACCGCTGGGACCCCTGAGAGCACATGGCGGCGCCGGATGAGGCTGACGGAATGCTGGTGTTCTCTCTCGGCTGGTGCCAGAGCGTGGTCCGACTCGCAAGGCCGCGATAAGGCCGCGACGCAGCGCACGCGCAAGTCGACTTGCGCTCGAACGCGACGAAACCCCCGCCTGAGCAGGGGTTTCGGTGAGAGCGGGTGACGGGAATCGAACCCGCATAGCCAGCTTGGAA
This sequence comes from Acidimicrobiia bacterium, assembly GCA_050246915.1. Taxonomy (GTDB): domain Bacteria; phylum Actinomycetota; class Acidimicrobiia; order Acidimicrobiales; family Ilumatobacteraceae; genus JBFWVD01. Next base: position 81,338 of record JBFWVD010000005.1, read on the forward strand.
GGCTGGGACTCTAGCCATTGAGCTACACCCGCGTTGGCGGCGACTACGTCGCTCCTGCACGCTGTCCGGCTCAGCCGTCCAGCGGACGCTGAAACTGTAGTCGCCCGTTGTCGCTCTCGTCAGATGAGCGGAGAGGGCAGGCGGCCGGCGTTTCGGGCAGTGCTGGCTCGGGAATCATCCTGCCGTCGTCGGTCGGTGATGCTCCGGAGGTACTCGACGAACGTCCTAGGGTCATCGAACAACACATGTGGACTCGTTGGAGGGAACATGAAGATCAGCTCACGCAGATCAGCGGTTGGGGTTGCTGCTGCGCTTTGCGCGTCGATTGCGTTCGCCAGTGTCAGCGCCGACGCGTCAGAACGGCACGGCGACCATCGGGCGGGTCGGGTGAAGGTCCAACTCCTGTCGTTCAACGACTATCACGGCCACCTCGAACCTCCAACGGGAACCGACGCGACTCTGACGCCAGCTCAAGATCCGACCGCGACACCTGTTGGTGGAGCGGAGTTCCTGTCGTCGAAGCTGACCGAGCTTCGAGTTGGGGCGAAGAACTCGCTCACGGTCGCGGCAGGCGACCTCATCGGGGGCTCGCCGTTTCTGTCGGGCCTGTTCCACGACGAGCCCAGCGTCGAGTCCCTCGAGGCAATGAAGCTTGACGTGTCCAGCGTTGGCAACCACGAGTTCGACGAGGGCATCGACGAGCTCAAGCGCATGCAATACGGCGGGTGCAACCCGGTCGATGGGTGCTACTTCCCCGATGAGCCCTACGACGGAGCGAGCTTCACGTGGCTCGCGGCAAACGTGGTGTATGCCAAGAACAACAGGAGCGTCCTTCCCCCCACGTGGGTGAAGAAGATCGACGGTGTGAAGATCGGGTTCATCGGAATGACGTTGGAGGGAACCCCGGAACTCGTAGCGCAAGCCGGAATCCAAGGTCTCGTCTTCAAAGACGAGGTGGAGACCGCCAACGCTGCCGCCCGCAAGCTCAAGCGCTCCGGGGTGAAGGCGATCGTCGTGCTCCTCCACGAAGGCGGCTTGCAGTCGGGGACCTACAACGGGTGCACCGGCATCTCCGGTCCGATCGCGACGATCGCGTCCGGGCTCGATGCTGAGATCGACATGGTGGTCACCGGCCACACGCACCAGCCATACGTCTGCACCATCGCCGACCCGGCCGGTCAACCGCGCATGGTCACATCGGCGTCCTCCTTCGGGCGCGTCGTCACCGAGACGTGGCTGCAGATCGACAAGCGCACCGGCCAAGTCGTTCGTTCGGCGACGACATCGGTCAACCATCTGGTGCCCCGGACGTTGGTCGCCGACGCAACGCTCACATCCATCATCGCCAAATGGAAGGCACTCGCAGCGCCTCGGGCCAATCGCATCGTCGGTACCGTCACCGCCGACATCGTCCGCTCGGCGAACCGCGACAGCGAGGCGTCACTCGGCAACCTCATCGCAGATGCTCAGCTCGAAGCGACCGCAGCGGCTGGCGATGGGGGAGCACAGATCGCACTCATGAACCCCGGTGGTGTTCGGGCCGACCTCACGGCGTCGCTCATCTCCGGTGGCGAGCAACCGGGCCAGGTCACCTTCGGTGAAGCGTTTGCAGTGCAGCCGTTCGGCAACCTCCTCGTCACGATGGACCTGACCGGCGCCCAACTCCAGGCGCTGCTCGAGCAGCAGTTCGTTCCGACGAGGAGCCGGCCGTTGCTGATCTTCGGAGTGTCGAGCGGCCTCACGTTCAGCTTCGACATGCCCGATCGCGACGTTGCTGGGGTGATCATCCCTGGACAGGCATCGGGGAATCGCGTCAGCAATCTGGCGCTCAATGGAGTCCCCATCGATCCGGTAGCGACCTACCGGGTGACGACGAACAACTTCCTCGCCGACGGCGGTGACGGATTCACGGTGTTCACCCAAGGCACCAATCGGGCCGGGGGTGGCGATGACCTCGTCGCCTTCACCGAGTACCTCACCGCGCACAGCCCGGTGGCACCTACGCCTGTTGACAGGATCACCGAGCTTCCGTGACGACGTTTCAGCGCATCGGCTCCGGATCTCGCAACACCAAGGTGTAGCTCTCGCGGTAGTTCACATCACCGACCGGTGACGGCCGCCTCGTGACTTTGGTGGCCTTCACCATCACCGGCATTCCCTGTTCTCCGATGAAGTAGTCGGTCACCGCGAACTCGCCATGGACATCGAGTCCCCCTGACGCGTTGGGTGCCACACCGGTGTCGAACGTCTGGCGCACGCACACCGTGTCGACAGTTCCCCATGGGGTGTCGACCGACTCGAAATCCATCGTCTCGAACATCGAGGAGAACTCCTCGTCGCCGTTCGAACATGTACCGAGCCCCGCTTGTCCGGGGAGTCGGGCGGCATCGAGCACCCTCGGGGGAGGAGTGCATTCGAACGACTCGGAATCTGCCCGTCCGAAGAACTCGTGGTGTTCCGATGCGGTCGGTTCGATCATGCGATCGCCGTCGAGGCACCAGACCCATTCGTCGCGACGCTCCTCGAGAGCATCCCAGCGCAAGCGGACACCGCAACTGTCGTTGGTGACCGTGATGGTGGTGACGTCCGGATATTCGTGTGTCGCGCCGGTGAGCGCGTCGATCGATTCCGAGCCAACGGTGTCGTAGTGGTAGACGCCCGGCGCGGGAAGCCGAAGTGGTCCGCCCGTCGGCCTCGCCGCATCTTCGGCCTCGGTCGGCGAATGCTGGCCTGCCGTCGTCGAAGCGGAGTCGCCTGAATCGCTCATCGAATCGGTCGCAGCGGAAGGCTGAACACCCGAAGCGATCGTGGACGACACCGTGGTGCTCGCCGCATCGGTGCGGTACCGGGCCATCACAGCGTCGGTCGTTACCTCCGTCGCCGTGTCATTCGGGTACCACAGCCGTACGGCCACGATGCCGACGAGGGCCAAGATCGCGGCGGTGGCGAACGCCACGTGCCATCTCTTGAATCGACCTCGGGCAACCACCCGATCAAGGGTACGTCGTGGCGTGAGGGACTGTCGCTGGGTCGATCGACCTAACGAAACACCCGGTGGCCAAGGCGCCGTTTGTCAAGCGAGGTTGACGGCGGGTGTACCCGGGAAGTACTGCGAGAACGACGCGCCATGAGGGGGGCGTTCACGATCGACGAACTGTGGTCGGGGAGATGGGACTCGAACCCACGGCCTCCTGCTCCCAAAGCAGGCACGCTACCAACTGCGCCACTCCCCGGTTCCGGGAAACCATCGTAGCGATGTCGCCCTGCGAGCCCCCATTGAGTTGCTCTACGTCATTGCTGGGTCACGTGACCCCGCACGACTCCGGTCCACCGGTCACGCCCTGGCGCAGTGCGGCGACCGTGGAGAACACGGCGCCGGGCTCGCTGAGGCGACCTTGCGAACCGAACTGCACGAACACGCTCACTGCTTCGTCGAGATCGCCGGCCGAGAAGCTGAAGGGATCTCGTGTGTCGTCCGATCCGTCGTTGGTGAGCACCGACTGGAACCAACCGCCGGTGAGGCAAGCCTGCTGGCGCAACACGTCGAGGGCACCCGACGAGTCGGGCGTTTCTCCGGCGAACTGGCGAGCGGCCTCGGCCCATGCCAGGCCGAGCAGAGTGCCGGTTGCGTTGTCACCGATCTCAGTGTGCAGTTCCTGGATGAGATCGTCGTTGTAGACGATGGTCCCCTCGGGCTTGCAGTAGCGCACGACCAGGTCGTCGGCCGTCACGACCGTTTTGTTGCAGGTGGACTGGCTCTCCCCGGCGCGACCCAGCGCGACGAGCTCAGTGATGGGGGTGAAGCCCGGAAGGAACTTGCCGTAGAAGTAGTTCAGGTCCCCGATCACCAGCGGCAGCATGGCGTCGAAATCGAGATTGCCCTGCGTCGCGAAATCGGCCTCGGTGAAGGGGATCTGGGTGGTTGGCGGTGGGTTGGTGAGGTAGTCGGCGCACTCGCCGACACCCTTCTCGTAGCCCTCCTGGAAGGCCCGTACCCGATCGAATCCTGAGCCGTGAGCGTCGGCCGCCAACACGTTGTCGCCGGGGGCATCACGGAAGTCGAGCAGCGCGCCGATGAGCCCGTCGAGGCTCCCGGCATCGGCGAACACCCCGCCGAGCCTCTCGCCGGAACCCTTCGCCCACGCGCCGGCGAAGCAGTCGGCCTGCTGCTCGACCACGTAGGTGGCGACCCGGTCGATGGGTGCTCCGCCCTGGAACTGGGCCACATGGCCCCACTCGTGGGCGAGGACGACGGCCGGTGCGGCAGGACCGAAGCGGTCCTCGAGGCTCGGGAGAAGGTTCCTCGCGTCGTACACGACCGTGGTCCCTTCGGAGCACGGCGCGGCGAACGCGTTGTCTTGCACATCGCGGTAACGAACGCGCTCGCCGTCGCATCGCAGCGACGGGGTGGTCGGTTCCATGGCCACGATCCGGGCGTCGGGGAGCGGGGTGTACTTCTGGTCGAACACACCGGGCAGGTTGTCGCTCCAGAACGACTGGATGTCGGCGATGACCGTTGCCAGTGGCACCGGTTCCGAGGGTGTGGTGTCAGTCGGGGTCGACGGCGAGTTGGTCGATGACGACTGCTCCGGCTCGGTCGTGGTGCTGCCCGGTCGAGTTGTTGCGCTCGGCGTTGTGGTGTCAGTGGGCGACAGTGGAGTGACGGTGATGGTCACGTCGTCGACGCAGGCGCTCGCAAGGACAAGGGCGCCGGCTATGAAGGCGAAGGTGCTGCGACGCATCGGAGGTGACGGTACCGCCCCGAGCCTCCAACTGGATGTCGCTGCGGTGGACCGTTGTCCGCAGTTCAGCGACCGACGCGCTCAGCGCTTCTTGGCCAGCGCGATGTCGTTGCCGTCGAGGTCGCCCAGCTCCACACCGTTGGCGAACAACACGCGGTAACGCATCCAGTTGAAGCCGTTGGCCAGTAGGACCTTGCCCTGGGTGCCCTCGGGCACGCCGGGCAGTTCACGGACGGCCTTCACCTTGGTGGTCACGCTGAAGCCCAGCTTGTTCTTCGTCTTCACCCCGATCTCGAGCTGGTCTTTGGCGGGCCGGGCGAGGGCGTGAGGCTTCCAGGCAGTCACGCTCCGCATTCTGCCAGGCGCGCGCCCCTCGACCCCATCTCCGCCTCCCATACCCGGGTCACACGGCGCCGCCGGTACACTCCCGTTCCTCATGAAATCAACGGTCGAACCCCTCGAGGGGAACAAGGTAAAGGTCTCCGTCCAGGTCGACGAGGCCGAATTCGACAAGGCCATCGACGCCGCCTTCCGCAAGATCGCCCATGAGGTGCGCATTGACGGGTTCCGGCCCGGCAAGGCGCCTCGGCGCATCCTCGAGGCCCGGATCGGCATCGACTACGCCCGCAGCCAGGCGTTGCAGGACTCGATCCCCGAGTTCCTCGCCGCAGCGGTGCGTGAGAACGACGTCGACATCATCGCCCCGCCCAGCGTGGAGATCACCGAGGGTCAGGAGTCCGGTCCGGTGTCCTTCGCCGCCGAGATCGAGGTGCGACCGGTCATCACGGTTCCCGGCTACGGCGGACTTCGGGTCGAGGTCCCCAGCCCCTACGCCGTCGAAGCCGACGTCGACGCTCAACTCGAGCGCATGCGTCAGCCCTTTGCCGAGCTCAACGACGTCGACCGGCCGGTCGCCGGTGGCGACTACGTCACCATCGATCTGGTCGGTTCCCGAGACGACGAGCCGTTGCCCGGCCTCGAGGTGACCGACTATCTCTATGCCGTCGGTTCCGGCCAGGTCGTGCCCGAGCTCGACGATCAGCTCGTCGGCGCGAGCGCCGATGACGTCATCGAGTTCACCGCCGCTCACCCGGTCGAAGGCGAAGACGACATCGACTTCCGCGTGACCGTCAAGGGCGTGAAGGAGCGCATCCTCCCCGAGGTCACCGACGAGTGGGCGAAGGAGGCCAGCGAGTTCGACACCGTCGAGGCACTGCGGGCCGACATCGTTCGGCGTCTGTCGTTGGTCAAAGCCATGCAGGCGCAGATGTCCTTGCGGGAGAAGGCCGCCGAGGCTCTGGCAAGTCTGGTTGACGAGGAGCCGCCCGAGGCTCTCGTGAACGACGAGACCCGTCGCCGCGTCGAAGATCTGGTCATGCGACTCCAGGCCCAGGGCCTCAGCGTCGAGCAGTACCTGGCCATGCAGGGCACCGACGTGCAGACGTTCTCCGAAGGTCTCAAGGCCACAGCAGCGACCGGCGTGAAGGTCGATCTGGCCCTGCGCGCCGTTGCCGCCGCCGAGCAATTGACCGTCGATGACGACGATCTCGACGCAGAATTCGAGCGGATGGCGGCAGGATCCAAGCAAAAGCCCTCCCAGATCCGTAAGGCTTACGAGCGCAACGACGCCATCAGCGCTCTGGTGGCCGACATGCGCAAGCGCAAGGCCATGGAGTGGATCGTCGAGCATTGCGAGATCGTCGATCCCGACGGCAACGTGATCGACCGAGCGGCCCTCAACCCGAGCGCAGCTGATGACGACAGTGACTCCGAGGAGAGCGGCGAATGATTGATCCGATCCACAGCTACCTGGTGCCGACGGTCGTCGAGCAGACGAACCGGGGGGAGCGGGCCTACGACCTGTACTCGCGCTTGCTGAAGGAGAACATCATCTTCCTCGGCACCCCGATCGACGACACCATCGCCAACTTGGTGTGCGCCCAGCTCCTGCACCTCGAGTCGGAGAACCCCGAGCGGGACATCTCCATCTACATCAACTCGCCTGGTGGCGACATCACAGCGCTGTTCGCCATCTACGACACGCTGCAGTACATCAAGCCCGACATCACCACCATCTGCTTCGGTCAGGCCGCCTCGGCTGCGGCCGTGCTGCTGGCCGCTGGCACCCCGGGCAAGCGCATGGCGCTCCCGCACGCCCGCATCCTGCTCCATCAGCCCTACGCCCAGGCAGGCGGTATGGCCTCCGACGTCGAGCTGGCCGCCAAAGAGATCTTGAGAATGCGAACCCTCCTCGAGGAGATCCTGGCAGGGCACACTGGTCAGTCCGTGGAGAAGATCCACAAGGACACCGATCGTGATTTCGTGATGAGCGCCGAGGAAGCCCGCGAGTACGGCATCATCGACACCGTGATCTCATCACGAAACGCTGTCGACAACACCGGGCCGATCACGGCACACTGACGAAACGCTGAGCTGGGGAGAACGCCGAGTGGCCAAGTTCGGAGAAGGCACTGAGCTGCTCAAGTGCAGCTTCTGTGGGAAGTCGCAGAAGCAGGTACGCAAGCTCATCGCCGGACCAGGTGTCTACATCTGCGACGAGTGCATCGATCTCTGCAACGAGATCATCGAAGAGGAATTGCACGAAGGTCCTGAGCTGACCTTCGAGGAGCTCCCCAAGCCTCGTGAGATCTACGACTTCTTGAACGAGTACGTGATCGGGCAGTCGCAGGCCAAGAAGATCCTCTCGGTGGCTGTCTACAACCACTACAAGCGGATCCAGTTCGGCGCCACCGGCAACCACGGTGCCCACGACATCGAGCTGTCCAAGTCCAACATCCTCCTGCTCGGCCCCACGGGATCGGGCAAGACCCTGCTGGCCCAGACCATGGCCAAGCTCCTCAACGTGCCCTTCGCCATTGCCGACGCCACGGCGCTCACTGAGGCGGGCTACGTCGGTGAGGACGTCGAGAACATCCTTCTCAAGCTCATCCAGGCCGCCGACTACGACGTGAAGAAGGCCGAGACGGGCATCATCTACATCGACGAGATCGACAAGATCGCCCGCAAGAGCGAGAACCCGTCGATCACCCGTGATGTTTCCGGCGAGGGCGTTCAACAGGCGTTGCTCAAGATCCTCGAAGGTACGACGGCCTCGGTGCCACCCCAGGGTGGGCGCAAGCATCCGCATCAGGAGTTCATCCAGATCGACACCACGAACATCTTGTTCATCGTGGGTGGCGCATTCGCAGGGCTCGACAAGATCATCGAGTCGCGTATCGGGCACAAGGGGGTCGGCTTCGCGGCGTCCATCAAGTCCAAGCAGGATCGCAACACCGGTGATCTGTTCATCGATGTCCTGCCCGAGGACCTGCTCAAGTTCGGCCTCATTCCCGAGTTCGTCGGCCGTCTGCCAGTCATCGGCGCAGTGGGCAACCTCGATCGCGAGGCGCTCATCCGCATCCTCGTCGAGCCGCGCAACGCCCTGGTGAAGCAGTACAAGAAGTTCTTCGAGTTCGAAGACGTACAGCTCGAGTTCTCGGAGTCTGCTCTCGAAGCGGTGGCCGACCTCGCGTTGTTGCGCGGCACTGGTGCTCGTGGGCTGCGGGCAATCATGGAAGAGGTGCTCCTCGGCGTCATGTACGACCTGCCCGGTCGCACCGACATCGAGAAGGTCGTCATCGATGCCGACGTCGTGGCCAAGAAGGCCGTGCCCACGTTGGTGCCGCGGCCGGCTGCACCCAAGGTCACTCGACCGCGCCGCGCTGCTTCCTGATCAGTCGGCAACCAGCTCGACAGCGTCATTGGTGACGAGGTCGTAGGCGGCCTCGCGTCCGGCAGCCGTAGGCTGCCCGCCGTCATGGACATCACCGAAGCGCTGGCCTACCTCGATTCGCACACCAACTTCGAACGCTCCGGTCGCATCGACGATCCGTCGATCGCTCGCATGGAACGGTTGATGGCGGTGATGGGGGAGCCGCAGAGCGCCTATCCCGTCATCCACGTCACGGGTACCAACGGCAAGGGCTCGACCACCGCGATCATGTCGGCGTTGCTGGCCGAGTGCGGGCTGTCGGTGGGGACATACACCAGTCCGCACCTGGAGAAGATCAACGAGCGCATCGTGCGCAACGGCGAGCCGATATCCGATGACGAGTTGGCCGAGATGATCACCGCGGTGGCCGATCTCGAGCTCATCGCCGGCGTGCGGCCGAGCTACTTCGAGATCATGACCGCGGCGGCGCTGCGATGGTTCGCCGATGTAGCGGTGGACGTGGCGGTCATCGAGGTCGGGATGCTCGGTCGATGGGATGCCACCAACGTCGTGGACGCGCAGGTGGCGGTGGTGACCAACATCGGTCTCGATCACACCGAGTACGCGGGCCCGACTCGTGCCGATATCGCTCGCGAGAAGGCGGGCATCGTGAAGCCCGCTTCAACACTGGTGCTCGGTGAGACCGACAACGATCTCGTGCCGATCTTCGCGGCGCAAGGAGCGGCACGGACCTATCACCGCGGCGTGGACTTCGATCTCATCAACAATGAACTCGCCCTCGGCGGACGGTTGCTCGACATCCGAACCCCGGGTGCCACCTATGGCGAGATCTTCCTGCCGCTCAATGGGCATCACCAAGGGGACAACTGTGCGGTGGCGCTCACTGCGGTGGAGGCCTTCTTCGATGCGCCGCTCGATCCGGAGGTGGTGGTGGCCGGATTGGAGGCGGTGCGGATGCCGGGCCGGTTCGAGGTGCTCGGGCATCAGCCGCTCGTCATCGTCGACGGTGCCCACAACCCCAGCGGGGCCGAAGTGTGTGCGTCGGTCATGGACGACGACTTCGAGCCGGCCGGAGATCGCATCTATGTGGTCGGGTTCCTCGGCGGTAAGGACCCGCGCGTGATGCTCGACGCGCTCGGCGCCGATCGGGCCCGCTTGGTGGTGTGCTGCACGCCGCCGTCGCCGCGGGCCATCCCGGCCTCCGAAGTGGCCGAAGCGGCGCGGGCGATGGGCATCGACGTGGCGGTGCACGACGACATCGGGCGTGCCTGCGATCGGGCGCTCGACGAAGCCGGCAGCGACGACGCCATCTTGGCCACCGGCTCGCTGTACGTGGCCGGTCCGGCCCGGGCGCACTTTCGCCGGCGTCTCGGTCGCCGCTGAGCTTCGGGCCTTCCCGCGTGCGGCCCGCACCGCTCCGCCCCGCCTCGGTCGCCGCCCCGCCCCGCAGCACCCCGGCCCGCACCGGCCCGCACCGCCCCGCACCCCGGCCCGCGACCGCATCAGCCGCACCCCGGCCCGCACCACAAGTTTCGAAGGTTGAGATCGCTCAGCGATCTCAACCCTCGAAACTCCTCGACGGGTGAGGACGGACCCGCGACCGGCTGAGAAACATCACATGCATTTGCAACTATCGAAAGATGCTCACAACAGATGCAATGATCCTGGAACTCGCTGCCCGCACTCGTGGCGTGGTGTCGAACTCGGCCTTGCGGAGTGCCAGCCTTCTCCCGGCGCAGATCCAACGTCGCCTCCGCGGCGGTTTGCTCGTGCCTGTGCATCGTGGTGTGTACCGAGTGCGCGGCGCACCCTTCGACTTCGAGGCTCGGTGCCAGGCCGCGTTGCTCACCAACTCGCGCTTGGTGGTCTCCTCCCGATCGGGGTGCCGGCTCCACGACTTCGCCACGTTGGCAACGCCGGTCGTCGAGCTCGTCACAGCGAGCACCCGCGCCCCACAAGTCGAAGGATGTCGCGTGCGCAGCACCGTCGAGTTGGATGCCTCGCATGTGATGGAGGTGCGTGGCCTGCGTGTGACCACACCGGCGCGCTCGATCTTCGACGCGGCTGCGGTCGCGGGGGCACCCACGCTGCGTCGCCTCATCCACCGCGCCGTCCACGGTCGCAAGCTGGTGCTCGCCGATCTCTGGCTGATGCTCGAAACCCTTGGGACACAAGGGCATCGAGGTGCGGCGCGACTTGAGGCGGTGATGGAGGAACTGTCCGATGGACCACCGACGGAGAGTGTGCTCGAAGACGATGTCATCGACTTCCTCGAGCGCTTCGGCTTGCCGACCCCCGAGCGACAGGTGTGGTTCACCGCCGCTGACGGGCGGCGGCTGCGCGTCGACTTCTTCTATCGAGCTGAGCGTGTGGTGATCGAGGCCGAGGGACGCCTTTGGCATTCGCATCCCGACGACTTCCAAGACGACATCGAGCGCAAGCAGATCTACGCCGAGCTCGGACTCGCCGCGGTCCCCGTCACACATTTCGACGTTCGGCGCAGGCGGGCGAGGGTCGCCGGGATCATCGCTGGGGTGCTTCGTGATCGACGGGGGCGGCTCGCTGGGTGAGGTGTGCGCAGAAGTTCCGAGGGTTGTGATCGCGCATCGATCACAACCCTCGGAACTTCCCTAAGGGGGAACCGGGTGGGCGGGTCTTGGGTGGGGGCCTGAGGGGGAAGCGGATGGGCAGGGGATGGGTGGGGGCCTGACGGGGAAGCGGGTCATTGGGTGGGGTGGGCGGCCCCCAGGTAGCCTGCGCGACCTATGGATCGCACCTTCGTCATCTGCAAACCCGATGCTGTCGAGCGCGGCCTGGTCGGCGAGATCGTTGCCCGCTTCGAGCGCAAGGGTCTCAAGCTGGTCGGCGCCAAGCTCCAGGTCGCCGACCGCGCCACCGCCGCCAAGCACTACGCCGAGCATGAGGGCAAGGGGTTCTACAACGATCTCCTCGACTTCATCACCCGTGGTCCGGCCATGTTCCTGGTGATCGAGGGACCGCAGGACACCTGGAAGGTCGTCCGCACGATGATGGGCACCACCAACCCCCGCGAGGCCGCCCCCGGCACGATCCGCGGCGACTACGGCATCGAGTTGACCGAGAACCTGGTGCACGGATCCGACGGACTCGAGTCGGCTGAGCGCGAGATCGGGATCTGGTTCCCCGAGCTCTGATCGGCGTCGGTCCGATCGGGCCGATCCAGTCGCAGTGCGCCGCTGCGCCGGCCTCATCGGGTCGTCGCAGCGGCGTTGCAGCGCTTTCCACCCCGACACGACCACGCCGCGCGGCAGGTATGTCACGATCCGCTGGTCACGGGGTGCGGGAAGCGAACTACGCTGTGGCTTTCTTTGCGGCCCGATGTCCCTTGGAGGGCTGATGTCGACTCGACCAATCGCATCGATGATGGGCCGCGACATGGCGGTCGATCTCGGCACGGCCAACACCCTCATCTACGTGCGCGGCTACGGCATCGTGCTGAACGAACCGAGCGTGGTCGCTGTCAACGTCCGCGACAATCGTCCCCTCGCCGTCGGCATCGATGCCAAGCGCATGATCGGGCGGACGCCGGGCCACATCCAAGCCATCCGGCCGCTCAAGGACGGCGTGATCGCGGACTTCGAGATCTGCGAGAAGATGTTGCGCTACTTCATCCAGAAGGTGCACAACCGCCGTTGGGTCAAGCCCCGCATGGTCATCTGCGTACCGTCCGGCATCACGGGTGTCGAGCAGCGAGCAGTTCAGGAAGCCGCGGAGTACGCCGGTGCGCGCAAGCCGGCCTACATCATCGAAGAGCCGATGGCAGCCGCCATCGGCGCTGGGCTCCCCGTGCAGGAGCCGACGGGCAACATGATCGTCGACATCGGTGGTGGCACCAGCGAGGTGGCCGTCATCTCCCTCGGCGGAATCGTCACCAGCCAGAGCGTCCGGGTCGCCGGCGATGAACTCGATGACGCGATCATCCAGTTCATCAAGAAGGAGTACTCCCTTGCCCTTGGTGAGCGCACTGCTGAAGAGATCAAGTGCGCCATGGGCTCCGCGTGGCCCATGGAGGTCGAGCTGACCGCGGAGATCCGTGGCCGCGACCTCGTCACCGGTTTGCCCAAGACCATCGTCGTGTCGTCGGAGGAGATCCGCGATGCCATCGACGAACCCGTCACTGCGATCGTCGACGCGGTGAAGGCCACGCTCGACAAGACCCCACCTGAGTTGGCGGCCGACATCATGGAGCAGGGCATCATGATCACCGGTGGCGGTGCGTTGTTGCTCGGTCTCGATCGCCGGCTCGAGCACGAGACAGGCATGCCCATCCACATCGCGGACAACCCGTTGCATTCGGTGGCCATCGGCTCCGGGCAGTCCCTCGAGCACTTCGACACCCTCCAGAAGGCGGGTCTGTTCCGCAATCAGGAGCGGTGAGCGCGCTCGCCGAGTAGCTACACGTGGGTTCAAGACCTCGCATCGCGGGCCGCAGCCGCCGCACGCTGATCCTCCTCGTCCTGGCGTCGATCACTGCGCTCACGCTCGATGCGCGCGGCTCGTCGGTGGTCGACGGGCTGCGTTCCACGATCGCCGATCTGATGCGCCCGGTCACCGATGCGTTCGGGAGTCTCTTCTCTCCGGTCGAGGACGTGTGGAACGGCGTGTTCCGTTACAACGATCTCGAGAGCGAGAACGCCAAGCTGCGCGAGCAGCTCGACACCTACAAGGGCCGCGAGGCGGTCATCGCCGGTTCCGAGGCTGAGATGCAACGCCTCTACGCCCTTGTCAATTTGCCTTTCGCGGCGGACATCCCGTCATCGGTGGCCAACGTGATCGGTGGCCGGCCGTCCAACTTCGACCAGACGATCCAACTCGATCGCGGTTCAGCCGACGGTGTGAAGGTCGGCTATCCGGTCGTCACTGGTGGCGGATTGGTGGGGCGTGTGGAGCGGGTCAGTCGTCACTCGTGCTTCGTGCGTCTGCTCGATGACCCGGCGTTCACCGCTGGCGTGACCATCGGTGCCGACAACTCATCCCTGCTCGTCGGTCAGGGCACCGGACAGCCGTTGCTGGTGGAGTTGGCCAACAAGCCGCGTCTCGCGGCCGCTACTGATTCGACCTCCACCACTGGTCCCGATGGTGCGGGCGCGACAACAACGACGGCAGTGTCAACGTCAATTGCTTCGAGCGTTGCCGGTCAGGGCGCAACAACCATCGCCGGGGGCGGATCGGCGGCGCCTGATGTCACCAATCCCGATGGCACACCGGTGTCGACCACAACGACCGTGCCGGAGCCACCGGTCATCACCCGCGGCATGGTGGTGCTCACCAGCGGCCTCGATGTGAGCCTGTATCCCAAGGGCATTCCAGTAGGCACCGTCACCACGGTGGTGTCGCCCCCAGGGTCGGGGAACCTTGCGGTGACGGTGGAGCCGGCGGTCGATCTCGGTCGCCTCAGCGTGGTGAAGATCCTCCTGTACGACCCACCGGACGCCCGACCATGACGGTGATCGGCTGATGCGCTCCATCCTCGACAGCGTCGCTCTGCGCACCGCGTTGGTGGCGATCGTCGTGTTGATCCTGCAGCTGACCTTGGTGCCCAACATGCAGATCGCCGGTGCGTCCGCCGACCTCATGCTGCTGTTCGCGCTGGCCGCCGCCACCACCGCCGGCCCGGACGTGGGCGCCAAGATCGCGTTCGTCTACGGGTTGGTGTTCGACCTCATGCTGCAGACGCCGTTCGGCTTGTCGGCGCTGGTGTATGCGCTCGCCGCTTACATGTTCGGCGGTGCGCTCCTGTCGATCAGCCGCACGAGTTGGCGGGTCACAGCGCTCAGCGTGGCGTTGGCCACCGCGGCCGCCGTCGGCCTCTACGCCCTGCTGGCACGGGTGTTCGGCGAACCATGGATGACCCCAGGACGCATGGTGCGGGTGATGCTCGTCGAGGCGGCGTTCAACGTGTTCCTCGCCCCGATTGCGGTGAAGGTCTCGGAGTGGACGACCGCGGATCTGACCCATCGGCCCGCCCGATGAGCCACCGCCCATTGAGCCCGAGTCTGATGGTCCCCCGCCCGATCACGGTCACTCGCCGGTGCGCAGCAGCGACGCCGACGGGACAGGCCCGGGCGGCTTGGACCAGACTGACCAGTCATGGCTGACGTCCCGCGCCTGCGGCTGGGGGTCCTCGGCATCGTCATCGTGTCGTTGTTCGCGGTGCTGCTCGGGCGCCTGTGGTATCTGCAGATCCTCACTGCCCCGGACGCCAGCGCCGTGGCCACGGTCAACATCAAACGCACCGTGCAGCTCACCCCGACACGCGGCCGCATCCTCGATCGCAACGGCGTCGTGCTGGCCGACAACAAGGCGTCGACCGTCATCACTGTCGATCGCAAGGTGATCGTGAAGAAGAAGGACCGCACGCAGCTGTTCGAGCGCGTGGCGGCGGTGATCGAGCCGGACCCGGCGAAGGTGGCCGACAAGGCGAAGGCATTCGAATCGCGTTACAACGACGAGCGATACCAAGAACTCGAGGCGTTGCCAGTGGCGGAGAACGTCACCGATCGTCAAGCCATCTATCTGCGTGAGCGGGTCGAGGACTTCCCGGGCCTCGATGTGCGCGAGCAGCAGGTGCGCACGTATCCGTACGGAAATCTGGCGTCGCACATCATCGGTTACGTCGGTCGCATTCCGAAGGAGAACAAGGAGCTGTACACCAAGCGCGCCGAGCCGCGCTATCAGCCGTCGGACATCGTCGGTGTCGCCGGCATCGAACTGCTCTTCGAAGACGATCTCCGTGGCGTACCCGGGCAGGTCGTGTACGAGGTGGACGCGACCAACCGAGTCATCCGCAAGACATCCGAGGTAGCGCCGCAATCGGGACGTGATGTCGTGCTCACCATCGATGCCAAGACGCAGCAGCTCGCAGAGCAAGCGTTGCAGGCCGAGCTGGAGTACCGCCGTACGCAATCGCCGAGTCTGTCGGCCGAACAGCAAGCGTTGGGTCTCAGCGTGGCGGACACGTTCAAGGCCCCAGCCGGATCGGTGGTCGTGCAAGATCCCAACAACGGCGACATCATCGCCATGGCTTCGAACCCGTCGTTCGATCTGCGCGAGCTCTCGAGCGGCATCACCCGCGATCGCTCGGCCATCTTGAACTGCCCCAAGGAGACCGCGGACGCGGGGCTGTGCGATCCCGAAGCGGCGCCGCTGCTGAACCGGGCCGTGCAGGGCAAGTACGCGCCAGGCTCCACGTTCAAGTTGGTGACGTCGATGGCGATGATCGCCACGGGTCTGCACCCGAGCGACTACATCATCGAGGACGAGGGCTCGTTCCAGCTGCCCAAGTGCGAAGAGGGCGAGAAGTGCAAGTGGTCCAACGCGGGCGGCGCGAAGTACGGCGACGTGAACGTGATCCGTGCTCTCACGGTGTCGAGCGACGTCTTCTACTACAACCTCGGCTACGAGTTCTTCAAAGATCAGGGCATCTATGGGCTGGCCATCCAAGACATGGCGGAGCGGCTCGGGTTCGGCCAGGCGTCTGGCGTGCAGCTCCCGTTCGAGAGCCCGGGCTTCGTGCCAACGCCGGCGCGCAAGAAGGCCCGCCACGACGACAATCCGAGCGCATACCCCACTGGCTTCTACCCCATCGGTGACAACGTGAACCTTGCCGTGGGTCAGGGCGACATGCTGGCCACACCTCTGCAGCTGGCCAATGCGTACTCCACCTTCGCCAACGAAGGTTTTGTCAACAGCCCCAACATCGTGGAGAAGGTGACGGCACCTCGAACGGTGGACACCGAACTGGGCGAGACGGTTCGCGTCATCGGTCAACGAACCTTGCGCGACAAGTTGGCCATGCCCGATGCGGTCCGCGATCCGATCATGCTCGGCCTGGTCGGCGTGACCAAGGCTGGCGATGGCACGGCGCACAAGACCTTCGATGGCTTCCCGCTCGACACCACTCCCGTGGCCGGCAAGACGGGCACCGCACAGACCGGCGCCAAGCAACTCGACAAGGACGACACGTCCTTGTTCGTTGCCTTCGCTCCGGCCTTCGCGCCGAAGTACACCGTCTCGGTCGTCATGGAGAAGAGTGGCTTCGGCGCGCAGGCGGCCGCGCCGGTGGCCCGGCTGATGTTCGAGTCGTTGCTCGGCGTCGGGAGCTGCAAGCCGGCCGATCTCGTTCCGTTGCCAGAGTTCGATCCCGCGGCGCCAGTGGAGCGCGCTGGATTGCTGCCCGATGGTTGTGTGCTGTCGACCAACACGGGGGAGAACGACTGATGGCGATGAACCTCCCCAAGGCCGTCGATTCGCTGCATCGAAAGCACGGTGATCCGCGCTTCCACATCGACTGGGTCCTCGTGGCGTCGGCCATCGCCGTTGCCGTCTTCGGTCTCGTGAACATCTACGCGGCGCGGCGTCAGTGGCTGATGGACAAGAACCTCAGCGAGTTCACCTATGTGAAGCGTCAGCTGATCGCGCTCGGCATCGGCGTGGTGGGCGCCGCCGTCGTTGCCGTCGTCGACTACCGCAAGTGGCGTGAATATGCCCTGCTGCTGTTCGTCGGCACGACTGGTCTGCTGGCGCTCGTCCCGGTGTTCGGCAAAGAGGTCGGGGGAGCCAGGGCGTGGTTCGAGTTCGGAGCGCTGCAGTTGCAGCCCTCGGAGTTCGCCAAGGTGACGATGGTGCTTGCGGTGGCGGCGTACGCGTCGCTCGGCCGCGGGACGCTGCATCAACGCGAGCTCATCTTCGCCATGCTCATCGCCGCGGTACCGAGCGCGCTGATCCTGTTGCAGCCCGACCTCGGCACCGCCATGGTGTTCGGAGCGATGATCATGGCCATTCTGCTCATCGCCGGGGCCCGGATGCGTCACATCGCGGTCGTCACCGTGCTCGGCATCATCGCCGTGGTCGCCATCTTGGGCACCAACCAGCTCAAGGACTACCAGATCAACCGGCTCACGGCGTTCGCCAACCCGTCGACCGATCTCACCGCGGCAACTGCCGACACCCCGGCCGAGCGGAACCTGCTCGCCGTCCAGAACAACCTCAAGCAGTCGCAGACCGCCATCAGCGTTGGTGGGCTCCACGGTAAGGGCTTCACCAACGGGACGCAGACCAACGGGAAGTTCGTGCCCGAGCAGCACACCGACTTCATCTTCTCGGCGGTGGGGGAGCAGTTCGGCTTCGTCGGGTCTGCTGCGTTGCTCGCCCTCTACGGGCTGATCTCCTTTCGCATCTGGCGCACCGCGCAGCTGTCACGCGACCTGTTCGGGGCGTTGGTGTGCGTCGGGGTACTGGCGTGGATGGTGTTCCAAGTGTTCGAGAACATCGGCATGGCCATGGGCATCATGCCGGTGACGGGTATCCCGCTCCCGCTCATGAGCTACGGCGGATCAGCCACCATGGCGTTCTGTGGCGCCCTCGGGCTGGTCTGCAACGTCCACATGCGCCAGTACACGTAATTCCCGCTCTCCTCTGAGCGAGCCGAGCTTGCGAGGCGGCGAAGCAGAACCAGCCGCTCGGGCAGGCCGGGCACCGGCCCGGCCTCGGTCGGCGGGTCCCTCCCCACCGCCCTCTTGGAGAATCCGCGGTAGCTCCACCTGTCGGAAATCCGTCGTTTCCCCGGTCGATCCGGGAAGAAGGCGGGTCGGTCACTAGGATCATCTGGACATGTCCACCCTCTGGCCGCGGCTCGAACCGCTCCTGGCCAAGGTGCAGAAACCGGCCCGCTATATCGGGTGCGAGGACGGCTCAGTCATCCCGGTGCACTCACCGGGCAAGGTGGCCTGGCTCCTCCTCTATCCCGACACCTACGAGATCGGACTGCCCAACCAGGGGCTTCAGATCCTCTATGAAATCCTCAACGAGCGGCGCGACGCCGTCGCGGAGCGTTCCTACGCCCCGTGGACCGATCTCGAGGCCGAGATGCGGCGTATCGAACTGCCGCTCTTCAGTGTCGAGACCCATCGCCCTGCCGAGGACTTCGACGTGCTGGCGTTCAACCTCTCTTCGGAGCTGGTGTACACGAACGTCCTGAACTGCATCGACCTGGCCCACGTGCCCGTGTACGCCGCCGATCGCGGCGACAGCGACCCGCTGGTGTGCGCGGGTGGCCACAGCGCCTTCAATCCCGAGCCCCTGGCCGACTTCGTGGACTTCTTCGTTCTCGGCGAGGGCGAGGAAGTGGTCGGGGAGATCACCGAGGTCATCGGTCGTTGGAAGCGGGCCGGCAGCGATCGCGGCTCGCGCCACGATCTGTTGCGCGAGCTCAGCCATGTGGTTGGCGTGTACGTGCCGTCGATGTACGAGGTCGCCTACGACGGCCAGCGACTCGTGTCGATCACGCCCAGCTTCAGTGATGTGCCGGCCCAGGTGCACAAGCGTGCCGTGGCCGATCTGGCCGAGTGGCCCTATCCCAAGACGCCGCTCGTACCCCTCACCGAAGTCGTGCACGATCGCCTCAACGTCGAAGTGTTCCGGGGCTGCACCCGCGGTTGTCGTTTCTGCCAGGCAGGGATGATCACTCGGCCGGTGCGCGAGCGGCCCGCCGATCAGGTCCGCACCATGGTGGCCAACGGGTTGAAGCGATCGGGCTACGACGAGGTGAGCCTCACTTCGCTGTCAACGGCCGACTTCTCCGGCATCGAGCAGGTCGTGACCGAGGCCTCGGCCGCTGGTGGCGTGGGATGCCCGTCGGTTTCGGTGAGCCTGCCATCGCTGCGGGTCGATGCCTTCACCGTCGGTGTGGCCGCTTCGGTGTCGGGCGCGCGGCGCAGCGGACTCACCTTCGCTCCCGAAGCCGGCAGTTGGCGCCTCCGGCAGGTCATCAACAAGCTCATCACCGAGGACGATCTGTTCGCGGCCGTCGAGTCAGCGTTCTCGCAGGGCTGGACCCGCATGAAGCTCTACTTCCTCATCGGACTGCCCACCGAGACCGACGCGGACACGCTCGGCATCGCCGAGTTGGCCCGCAAGTGCGTAGCCATCGGGCGGAAGTACACCAACCGGGCATCGATCACGGTGAGCGTGGGCGGCTTCGTGCCCAAGTCGCACACGCCGTTCCAATGGTTCGGGCAGAACACCGTCGAGGAGTTCCAGCGCAAGATCAACCTGTTGCGCACCGATCTGCACAAGGCCAAGGGCGTGCAACTGCGTTGGCACACACCGACGGCAAGCGTGGCCGAAGGCATCTTGAGTCGCGGCGATCGGCGCCTCGGCAAGGTGCTCGAGCACGTGTGGCGCTCGGGGGGAACGTTTCAGGAATGGGGTGAGCACTTCAACTACTCGCTGTGGATCGACGCCATGGCGGCGTGCGGCCTTGACGTCGAGTGGTACGTGAACCGCCATCGCGGCCCTGATGAGGTGTTCGCCTGGGATCATCTCTCCGCGGGTCTGCACAAGGACTTCCTGTGGGATGACTGGCAGGCCGCCCTCGCCGAGCACGGTCTCGAAGACTGCCGCTGGACCCCCTGCTACGACTGCGGCGTCTGCACCGGATACGGCATCGAGCACGTCGTCGCCTCCCCGGTGGCGCCCGCCGGTGGTAGCCAGGGCACCGGTCAGGGCGTGGTCGGCGCTCCAGTGCCCGTGACCATTCGCCTCGGTACAGGTCGGCCCAGCACGGGAGTGTTGGCCTGATGTGGGTCCGCATCCGCTGGACGAAGGTCGGCAAGATCCGCTGGACGTCCCATCGTGACGCCGCCCGCATCTGGGAGCGGGCCATGCGGCGCGCCGAACTCCCCATGATCTACAGCGAAGGGTTCTCGCCTCGGGCCCGCATGAGCTTCGGGCTCGCCCTGCCGACCGGCTCGGAATCGCTGGCAGAGTTCCTCGACGTCGATCTCACCGACGGCGAGGCGCTCGACCTGGACACCATCCCCCAACGACTGAGCGCGTGCCTGCCGTTCGGGATGACGGTGCTGGAGGCCGCGGCAGTGCCGCGCGGGGCCGAATCGGCCCAAGCTGATGCGGTGGCCTGCGACTGGGTGATCGACATCGACAACGTGACCCTCGACGAGGCGAACGATGCGGTAGCCAGCCTCCTGGCCGCCGAATCGAGGGTCATCACGAAACGACGCAAGGACCAGATCGTCACCGACGACATCCGACCTGGGGTCGAATCCCTTGTCGTCACCGGTCTCAGTGCCGATGGAAAGAGCGTCCTGGTGCGAGCGGTGCTCGGCACCAAGCCTCGCGGGATCCGTCCCGGTGATCTCATCACCGGGCTGTTCCCCGGCAACGACAACGTCGTGGAGCGTCGATCGCTCCGCGTCGCACAACTGATCGAACGAGCCGGTGAGCGACACACGCTCCGGGCCGCGCCGCACATGGCGGCAGCATGAACGCAAAGGACCGACCATGACGGACTCCATCGGTGAGCCCCCTGTGACCGTCCATCCTGGTGATGGGCCCAATTCGACGTTCGGTCGCCCCGATCTGACGGCTCGGATCGACGCCCCCGCCCCGAGTGGCGAGGCCTCCGTCGAACCTGCCGGCGAGGGGTCGGCGATTGGCTTGGAAGGGGCGGACGCGGGTGCTCCTCGGCCCGCCGGTGCGCGCCGACGCCGCGGCTCGCGAGGCGGGCGCGGCCGTGGGCCGCGTCCGGCAGGAGCGGGATCCTCCGATGGCGATGACGTCGACGAGTCGTCCGGGGGCGTTGGTGAGGGCGACGAGGGCTCGGAGGAGCCCGCGTTGCCTCGATCGGCACCTCGCCCGGCAGCTGCCCGTCCAATCGCAACTCGCCCAGTCGTCGATGGCGAACCCGAAGAACTGCCCGACCGCCCCATCGAAGGCAAGATCCAGTCGACCGAGATCGCCGAACGGGCGCTGGTGCGCCGGCCGCAGATCGGTGACAGCCGCCCATCCATCGGTGACAGCCGGCCCGCCCCTGCCGTGGCAGGGGCACCGGTGCCGGCATCTGCATCGGCCTCGGGAGGCCGCGGCCGTGGCTCGACCGCCGCTAAGTCCGGCGGAGCGAAGTCGGGTGGGGGCACCAACGGAACGCCCCGATCGAATGAAGCGAAGGCCGATGGCGTGGCTGCCAACGACGACACCGCAGGTCCTACGGCCGATGGTGAGGGCAAGACCAAGAAGCGCCGTCGCGGTGGCAAGGGTCGCGGCAGCGGTGGCGTGAAGGTCGTGGAGGCAGTCACCAAGTCGGCGCCCGTCGCGGTCGATGACGCGACCCGCGAGTCGCGCCGCGGTCGTGAGCGCAACGGCAAGCCGGTCGGCCGCTATCTCATGTGCGTCCACGTGTCGGATCGCTTCACGCAGATCGCCGTGCTCGAAGGTCGCAACCTCATCGAGCACTACGTGAGCCGCCCCGCCGATGACGTGAACCAGATCCACGGCAACGTGTACCTCGGCAAGGTCACCAACGTGCTCCCCGGCATGGAGGCAGCGTTCGTCGATATCGGCACGCCGAAGAACGCGGTGCTGTACCGCGGCGATGTGCAGTACGAGTCCGAGGACATCATCGAGCGCGGCCAGGACGTGCGCATCGAACAGATGCTGCGCAACAAGCAGACCATCCTCACCCAGGTCACCAAGAACCCGATTGGGGTCAAGGGCGCTCGACTCACCCAAGAGGTGAGCCTGCCCGGCCGATTCGTGGTGCTGGTGCCCAACTCGAAGACCTACGGCATCTCCAAGCGCCTGCCCGACGATGAGCGCAAGCGCCTGCGAGCCATCTTGGACAAGGTGAAGCCGGCCCAGCACGGCGTGATCGTGCGGACCGCGGCCGAGGGAGTGACGAGCGAGGAGCTGCGACGCGATGTGCAGCGGCTGCTCGACCAGTGGAGCCAGATCGAAGAGCTCGCGGCGCGTTCACAAGCGCCCAAGCTCATCTACCGCGAACCGTCGCTTGCCGTGCGGGTCATCCGCGAGGAGTTCAACAAGGACTACCGCGGCGTGATCATCGACGACCGAGCCCTGTACGAAGATGTTCGTGGCTACGTCGAGTCGCTCAACCCCGAGCTGGCCGATCGGATCCGCTACTACGACCCCGAGGCCGAGGGCTTGCCCCTGTTCGAGTCCGAGCGGGTGCACGAGCAGGTCCACAAGGCGCTCGATCGCAAGGTGTGGCTCCCCAGTGGCGGATCGCTCATCATCGAGCACACCGAGGCGCTCACGGTCATCGATGTGAACACCGGCCGCAACGTCGGGTCCTCCAGCCTCGAAGAGACCGTGTACCGCAACAACCTGGAGGCGGCCGAGGAGATCGCCCGTCAACTGCGGTTGCGCGACATCGGCGGCATCATCGTGATCGACTTCATCGACATGGAGATCCGGGAGAACCGCCGCCGGGTCATCGAGGTGTTCCGCGATGCCCTGGCCCGGGACAAGACCCGGACCCAGGTGTTCGACATCAGCGATCTGGGCCTGGTGGAGATGACCCGCAAGCGAATCGGGGAGGGCCTCCTGACGGCCTTCGCCGACTTCTGCGAGGTGTGCGAGGGCCGGGGCGTCGTCGTCCACCACGACCGCATTTGAGCCGGGGAAGCGAAGCGGACCCCATCCCGAGCCGAGGAAGCGGAGCGGACTCGGCGAGGCAGACCCGGCGAAGCAGACCCGGCGAAGCAGACCCGGCATCTGAGTACCCACCCCATGATTGGTCGATCTGGGGTTCGGCGGGGTAGCTTGTGTGCCCTATGTACGCAGTGATCGCAACCGGCGGCAAGCAGGAGCGGGTCGCCGAAGGACAACGGCTGCAGGTGGAACTCCTCGGTGCTGAAGATGGCGCCGAAGTGAACCTGCGACCGGTGCTCGTCGTCGACGGCGCCAACGTCTTGTCGACTCCCGCCCAACTCTCCACCGCATCGGTGACCGCTCGGGTCGTCGGCTCCGCCAAGGGTCCGAAGATCAACGGTTTCACCTACAAGCGCCGCACGAACCAGCGCAAGCGGTACGGACATCGTCAGAAGTACTCCGTGATCGAGATCACCTCGATCACCAAGTGAGGAGAGCCCCACATGTCGAAGACCAAAGGTGGCGGTTCAACCCGCAACGGTCGTGACTCCAACGCCCAGCGCCTCGGCGTGAAGGCGTTCGACGGCACGCTGGTGTCCGCCGGATCCATTCTCGTCCGCCAGCGTGGCACCCGGTTCTACCCGGGCATCAACGTCGGCATCGGCAAGGACGACACGCTGTTCGCCACGGCGGACGGTCACGTGAAGTTCGGCCAGCGTCAGGGCAAGAAGCTGGTGGACATCGTCCCGCCGGCCGCCGACTGAGCGCTCGCTCCACACCAACGCAGAACTGAAGGAGCCCGCCGAGTGATCGGCGGGCTCCTTCGCGTTTTGTGGTTCGACTCGCTACCGACTCCGCCCCCGCCCGAGGGTCCGCTTCCGCCTCCCGCACGAGGTTTCGCTCCCGCTCGCCTGAGGTTTCGAGGCTTGTGATCGCTGAGCGATCTTTCGCTTCGAAGCTTCGGGCGAGGCCGGCGAGATCGGTCAGGCCGAAGACCCGGTTGGGCGAATAGGTGGCGGTCCTAGGTCAGCGGATGTCGATGCCCTGAGGGAGTTGCGATGGCTTCCAACCGAGCAGATCGATGGCGTTGCGGAAGGCGAACCGATCGGTCATGCCGCCGACGTAGGTGACCGCGGCGCGCGCTGCGTCAATTGAACTTGCCATCAGCTCGGCGGGTCGATGGCTGGCCGGCAGCAATTCGGGTTGCGCGAGGTATCGATCGGTGAGCGAACGCAACAGACGAATGACTGCTTGGCCTTGTTCGACCGACGCCGGTCGCAAATAGATGTGCTCGTAGTTGAACGCTCGGAACGCGGCGAGGGCTTCGGCGCCCTCGCGGGTCATCGCCACCTTGCCGGTGGCCAGCGTGCCGATGACGAGATCGTTGATGAACGCTCGCAGCTGGGCGCTCCGCCGCCGGCCACAATGCTCGGCCACGGCATCGGGTAGCGAGGCGGCATCCACCACGGCAGCGTCGACCGCGTCCTCGAAGTCATGGCACACATAGGCGATGCGATCGGCCCACGACACCACCTCGCCCTCGGGGGTCGTCGGCGCCGGGCGTGACCATGAGTGGTTGCGGATGCCATCGAGCGTCTCGGCGCACAGGTTCAACGGCGACAGGACCACATCAGCGCCCCACGTGGCGTGGTCGTAGCCGCCTTCGATGTAGGGCGACAGCGCGTCCTCGCTGGCGTGCCCACCCGGGCCGTGACCGCAGTCGTGCCCGAGAGCGATGGCATCGGTGAGCGCGACGTTGAGGCGCAGGGCGCGGGCCACCGCGGTTGCCACTTGAGCGACCTCGAGGGCGTGGGTCAGACGGGTGCGCTGATGATCTTCGGGGAACACGAACACCTGGGTCTTGCCGGCCAACCGGCGGAACGCCGTTGCGTGCAAGATGCGATCTCGGTCGCGTTCGAAGCAGGTGCGCCATGCATCGGGCGTCTCCTCGATGGCCCGATTTCCCGCTCCCTCGGACACGGTGGCCCCCGCGGCCAGCTCGTTGTGCTCCCGCTCTTCGCGGGCCTCTCGGTGCGATCCGTCGCCACGGGTGATTGCGGCATGGGAGTCGGCGTGGGCGAGGCGGATCTCGCCACTGTCGTGGCCAGCCATGGTCCCGGCCCATCGCAGCGTTCGTTCGGACATCGACTCGAACCTACCGGGTGGCTGTGATGGGTCGCGGTGCTGCTCACCGAGGCCGCCGGGCCCAGGAGCGGGCGAGTGTCGGCGCGGACGGCCGCCTACTCGTCTCAGGGAACTGTCAAGTTTCTCCGCGTCTGGTCAGTTGTTCCTTTGGTCCTCCTCCGTCGATGCCGATGTCCACTCGGACGACACCAGCGATCGTGGACGGGACGGGCACATGAACATCAGGGGGTGGACGACAAGGTGGCAGCAGCGCCGGCGGGATCACCGCGAGCGTGGCGCAGTCCTGATCGAGTTCGCTCTGGTCGGGCCGCTGTTCCTCATCCCGTTCGTGTTCGGGGTGCTCGAGTACGGCTTCATCTTCCAGAAGTACCACGCCGCTGAGGCGGCAACGCAGGCCGGAGCCCGTGTGGCCGCGACCGCGTGCACCCCGAACTCCAACATCGGGACCGATGACGAGTGCGATGCCTACGGCAACCGCAACAAGGACCTCGCCAACGACGGCATCCGTCGTGACGACGAGATCATCCTCGAAGCGGTGAAGGGCGGCCTGGGCAGCAAGTACTGGACCCAGGTCGACTACGTCGTCATCTTCCGCTCGCAGAGCGGCACCATGAGCGATGCCTGCGAACTGGGGGTGGCTGAGAACGGCAACTGCAACGTCTTCACCCGCAACGGATCGGGATGGTCGGGCAGCTCCAACAACTGGCCGCCGGCATCGCGAGCACGCGGCGAGTTGGCCCAGGATTTCATCGGGGTCTACATCCACTTGTCGCACAACTACGTGACCCGGTTCTTCGGAACCAGTCGCACCATCGTTGACCGGACGATCTACGTGGCCGAGTTGGTGCCGGGCGCACCCAACGCCGGCGCCACCAGCCTGTACCCCGACTCGTCGTCGTCGAGCTCCTCGTCGTCTCGGGCGTCGTCGTCGGCGTCGTCGAGCAGCTCCAGCTCGGTGAGCTACTACAACTCGTCATCGAGCGCGTCGTCCTCCTATGAGGAGTTCGCCTCCTCATCGGGCTCGTCGAGCGGCTCGTCGTACGCGTCCAGCTACTCGTCCTCGTCATCGAGCTATTACCCGGTGTCGTCGAGCGCATCGTCGAGAGCCTCCTCATCGGGCTCGTCGTCGGCGTCGTCCTCGTCGTCGAGCTACTACCCGGTGTCGTCGAGCTCGTCGTCTCGCTCGTCGTCGTCGGCGTCGTCGAGCGCATCGAGCTACTTCCCGATCTCGAGCAGCTCGTCGTCGTCGAGGCGTTCGTCGTCCTCGTCATCGTCGTCGAGCGCATCGAGCTACTTCCCGATCTCGAGCAGCTCGTCGTCTTCTCGTGCGTCGTCGAGGTCGTCGTCGAGAGCGTCGTCGACGTCATCGAGAGCGTCGTCGTCGGCCTCGTCGTCGTCGAGCTACTTCCCGATCTCGAGCAGTTCGTCGTCATCTCGTTCGTCGTCGTCGGCGTCGTCGAGCGGCTCGGCCTCGTCGAGTGCGTCGAGCTACTTCCCGGTGTCGAGCAGTTCGTCGTCGTCGAGGCGTTCGTCGTCCTCGTCGTCGGCCTCGTCGTACTACGCCTCGTCGTACTACGCCTCGTCGTACAACGCGTCATCGAGCAGCTCTCGATACGGCTCGATCTCGGGCTCGGTGTCATCGTCGTCCTACGGATCGTCGCGGTCGAGTTCCTCGTCGAGTTCGTCGAGTCGTGCCGCTGTTGGTTCCACCACCACACGGGCGCCGTTCTGATGCGTACGCGACTGAACCGACTCATCCATCACCGTCGCAACGCGGCGGGCGACGACAGCGGTGCGATCCTCGTCGAGGCCGTGCTCGTGATGCCAGTGCTGCTGCTCATCATGATGGGGTTCATGGAGTACTCGAACCTGTTCAAGGACTCCATGAGCGTGAAGAACTCTGCGCAGATCGGCGGTCGTGAGGCCAGCGCATCAGGCGCTCAGTACGACGCCGACTACAACGTGCTTCTCCAAACCCGCAAGTCGCTGTCGACCATCTCCGACGGCGTCGATCGCGTGGTGATCTTCAAAGCGACGAACCTCAACTCGACCGTCCCGGCGGCATGTAAGACCGTTGCGCTGAGTGGTGGAGTTGGCGGATCGGCTGCCGATAAGTGCAACGTGTACAGCGGCGGCTACATCGCGGGTCTCGACGAGGCCGACCGGGCTGACTTCGGGTATGCGGGCGTGGACCCGAAGAACGATCAGTACTACCCGGCGCTGCAACGCCAGCAGAGTCGCAGCGGCGTGGTGGAGTACATCGGGGTGTACGTGAAGGCGAGCTACGCCCCGATCACCCGCGCCGTGCCGACACCGACCGTGCTCGAGAGCACGACCATCTTGCGTATCGAGTCGAGGACCGCCTGATGTACCGCGCGCTGCTCAACCGGATGATCCACAGCCAGCCTGCTCCCCGGCACGCGACTCGCACGAGCGCAGCGGCTCAGGACGAGGCGACCTCCAGCGCGGCGACCAACGACGACACGGGCTACGTGCTGGTGTTCCTCACCTTGTCGCTGGTCGTGCTCATGATCTTCGCCGCGTTCACCGTGGATGTCGGGCGCTTCTATGCCCGTGCCAACCAGGTGCAGCGCGCCGCTGACTCGGCCGCTCTGGCCGGCGTCGTGTATCTGCCCAACCTCGATCGGGCTCGCACGGCCGCCTTCGAAGCAGCGCGGTCGAACGGGTTCGAGAACAACCCCCTCGATCCCAACGCTCCGGTGGTCTCTGTGGAGCGAGGCGATACGCCCCGTCGCTTGCGAGTGTCCATCTCCGATCCGAAGGTGTCGACGGTGTTCGGCAAGGTCGTGATGGACTCGATCAGCATCGGCCGTTCGTCCACTGCCGAGTACGTGAGCAACATCCCGCTCGGCAGCCCGTACAACGCGCTGGGCACGGGAAACCTCGACACCCTCAACGGTGGGGTCAAGTACGTCGACAACACCGTGGCTGCCGGCAAGCAGAACTTCTGGCTGGCGGTGAGCGGCTACTGCACCGCCAAGGAAGACGGCGATCTCAAGCTGTCGCGCTACGACGGCACGCATCCCAACATCGGCACCGGCACCAACGACGTCTACACCTGTGGCACTGCGGCGACTGGCACCAACGTCACCGAGAACACCGACTACACCACGAGCACCGGTGATCGCGACAGCGGCGTGCCCGATGGTTACGAGTACATCATCGATGTGCCGTGCACCGGACGCACCGATCCATCGATCCCGTGCGATCCGACCGCGGCGGCCCCTGGTGGCGGCGTGCAGATCGAGGTCTACAACGGAGCGTACGACCAAGGGGCCGACTACACCGGCGGCATCGACCGATTGGCGCTGGCCATCGAAGGAACCCCGTCGGAGACCGCACCCACACCGGCGCCGGGAACCTTCCCCTACAAGGTTCAGAGCACTCGTGTGACCACGATGTACAAGCTCTTCAAGCCGAACCTCACCGATCCCAATCGATGGGACCCGGTGGTCACCGGTGGCGAGGTCACCATGGGCACGTGCACCACCGACACAGCCACTGCTGGTGTCGTCCCGGCTCCGGCGCTGTGCACCGCATCGGATACCGGTTGGAGCGCGATCTTCCCGACGATCACCACGGCAGGGCGCTGGAAGGTGCAGGTGTACACCACCCGCGCTGAGGCCAACTCGTTCGGCCACAACGCCTTCGGCCTCCGGGCCCGGGTGGGGGCGTCGTTCGGCACGGCCATCTGTGACGCCCGCGTCGATGCCGACACCTGTCCCGGCGTGTCGGGCAACTCGTCGATGTCCATCAAGGCCGATTCGAGCGCTTTGGTCTCCGAGATGTTCTTGTCCCGTATGGCTCCGGCCAAGGAGTTCCGCGGCAAGCAGGTCACCATGAAGATGTGGGACCTCGGTGACTACATGGAGTCGGTCGAGATCCTCGACCCCTCGGGCAACGAGGTGCCGTTCCACTACGAGCTCATCTCGCCAGGTCTGCTGTGCTGCAGCTCCGATGGGGCGTCCAGCGGCGGGGCCAGTGGCAATACGAACCTGCTCGATGTAAGCGGCACTTCACCGCCCACGCCGTGGGCGTGGAGCTCGGGTCGCAACCGCAACGCCAAGTACAGCGACCGCCATGTCATGCTCACGATCTCGGTGCCGAGCGACTACGGCCTGGAAGCCGATGGTGTCACCGAGACGCCCGGGTTCTCCGGTTGGTGGAAGATCCGATACACCGCCGACGCCGGAATCGGACAGGTTCAGGACCGCACGACGTGGACCGTGAAGCTGGTCGGCGACCCGGTTCACCTCATCCGAGAGTGATGTCGCCGGTCCCGGCGTCTGTCTGATCACATGCGCGATCACGGTTGGGGCCAGCCGCCGGCTCAGATCGAGTCCGTTTCGGCCGATTGACCATCAGGAGGCTGTCCATGATGAGTCCGGCCGAGGATCGCCAAGATCTCGAGGAAACGAACGACGGCGCGGTGGCGACCGCTGACCTCGTCGTCCTCGATGTGGCACTCACCGACGCCGAACGATTGGGTCTCGATCTGAGCGGCTCGCCGGTCGAGTCGTCAACCATCGTTGCGGAACAGCCCGAGGTCGATGCCGACGGGGCTCCGCAGCCGCGCCGCTCGCAGCGCATCGCGTCGTGGGTCGCGGCGCACGCCGTGGGTCTGACGTCGTTCGTGATCGTGGCCGGCTCGGTGTTCATGGTGCTGTGGACCTTGCACCCCGAGCTGATCCTCAGCCCGTCCACACCAACCGGTGGTGACAACGGGGCACATGTGCCGACAGCGGCGTATCTGCGTGACTATCTGCTCCCACAAGGCCGACTGTTCGGCTGGATGCCGGACAACTACGGCGGGTTCCCGATCCTGCAGTTCTACTTCCCGTTGCCGCCGTTGCTGGTGGTGCTGCTCGACGTGGTCGTTCCCTATGGCGTCGCGTTCAAGATCGTGACCGCGCTCGGTGTCGTCACCATGCCGGTCTCCGCATGGTTCTTGGGTCGATCGGCCAAGCTCCCGTTCCCTGCGCCACCGTTGCTGGCGCTCGCCACCATCCCGTTCATGTTCGACCGCGGGTACGTGATCTACGGCGGCAACCTCGGCAGCACGTTGGTCGGGGAGTACCACTATTCGATCGCGCTGTCCCTCATGCTCGTGTACCTCGGCGTGCTGGTGCGGGTGTGCACCGAACGCAAGGGACGCGCCCTGCTCGGCGTGCTGGCCGCGGCCTTGGTGTTGACCCATCTCATCGTTGCCGTCTTCGCGGTCATCGCCACGGTGGTGGTCCTGGCCGTGTATCGACCAGGCGCACGACGTCTGGTCGGTCATGTGCTGCCGGCGATCTTGCTGGGCGGGCTCATCACGTCTTTCTGGTCGCTGCCGTTCCTCGACGCTCATCACTACACCGCTGATGGTGGGTTCGAGAAGATCACCGATTACGTCAACATGCTCTTCCCCACCCGGAATTTCTGGGCCGCCGGTCTGGCGATGCTGGGCCTCGCAGCTGGGGTGCAACGTCGCCAGCGGCCGGTCATCGCACTCGGGCTCTTCGCACTGTCGATCGCTGCGTTGTTCCGCTTCATCCCCCGCACGCGGTTGTGGAACGGGCGCATCGTTCCGTGCTTCTACCTGTGCACTTTCCTGCTCGCAGCCTTCGGCGCCATCGAGGTGGTGAACTGGGTGGTCCGCACCGCTCGCTCCTGGCGTCAACGTGACGTGACAACTCCGTTGCGCCTGCGCCATCAGGTCGGTGGTGCCATGTTGTGCGCTGCGGTGGTGTTCGTCCACCAAGGCCTTCCCATCGGCATCGTTCCGTTGTCCTCACTCGACGTCGCGCACGCGGAGCGGAACTTCCTCGGCGTCGGGGCCAAGGACGCCGGGCTGCGGAACTGGTCGCAGTGGAACTACGAGGGATACGAGAAGAAGAACGCCTGGCCCGAATATGCGGGCCTCAACGACACGATGGCCGAGGTCGGCAAGCAGTACGGCTGCGGACGTGCGCTGTACGAGTACGAGGCCGACCAGACCCGTTTCGGCTCGCCGATGGCCCTCGACATCTTGTCCTACTGGAACGGTGGGTGTGTCGGCTCGTTGGAGGGTCTGTTCATCGAGGCGTCGCCCACATCACCGTTCCACTTCCTCCTTGCCTCGGAGGCGAGCAAGGCCCCATCGACTCCCGTCTTCGGCATCCCGTACCGCTCGTACGATCTCAACTACGCCGTGCCCCACATGCGCCTGCTGGGCGTGAAGTACTACATGACGTTCTCACCGGAGTTGATCGAGCAGGCCAATGCCCGCCCCGATCTGGTGGAGGTGGCCTCGTTCCAGCGTTGGCACATCTACATGGTCCGCGATGCCAAGCTCGTCGAGGGGCTCAACATCATCCCCATCGTCGACGACAGCCTGTACAAGGCGAACTACGAGAACTGGAACAAGGGTGCGCTGCGGGTGTGGGACACGATCAGCGATCAGCAGTTCTACATCTCCGACCGCGGGCCGAAGGAGTGGCCGCGCATCGGCGCCGACGGAACCTTGCCGACGCAGTACATCGAGCCGACGAAGGTCACCAACGTGCAGACCAATCGCGTCGGCAATCACATCACCTTCGACGTCGATCAGATCGGCAAGCCGGTCGTGGTTCGCGTCAGCTACTTCCCGAACTGGACCGCGAGTGGTGCTGACGGTCCGTACCGGCTGACGCCGAACCTGATGGTGGTGATCCCGCGTGCCACGCACGTCGAGCTGACCTACGACCGCAGCACCGCGGAGATCGCCGGCATGGGCGTGTCAGGCTTCGCCGTCGCCGCACTCGGCGCCTTGGCGGTGCACGACCGGCGCCGGCGGCGCCGCATCGATGGCGTTCCAGTGATCATCGACGAGCCCGTCACGCAGTGATCAGCCCCGCTGGCCGCCGGGATCGCTCGGTGGCTCCGGCGGCTGCAATGGCCAGTCGTGTGACGGTCCCTCGAGCGTGCTCGGCTCTTGCCGGTCGCTGCGTTCGTCGATCGGTCGCTGCGACGTAGAAGGCTCCTCGACCATCGGCGCGAAGTCGTCAATATGGGTTGACGGGGCGATATCGGTGACGGGGATCTCGCCGGTTGGAAGCCACCGACCGTCGGTGTCAGGCGCCCGGTCCGGCGGCGATGACCAAGGATCTGGCCTCGAGGCCCAGGTGTCGCTGGTGAGCCAGGAGTCGTCGGAGACCATGGTGCCGTTGCGGGGGGTCCACGCCGCCGGCACTCGTGGCAGGGCGATCGCCGGCGGTGTCAACGGGACGCGCATCGGCGTTCGCCGTCGATCCGCCAGAGAGATCGTGATCGCCGCGGCGATGCCGAGCACACTGGCCGCCGTGCCGACGATGTCGGCCGACGTACGGCCGTACTGCAGCCGAACGCTGCTGCTGGTGGGCACCACGATCATGAGGTTGGGTGTGACCCGATACGGCCCGTCGGCACCGTCGGCGTTCCAGTTCGGGAAGTAGTTGATCTTCACCAACACCGGCTTTCCGACCTGATCGACATCGAAGCTGATCGAATCCTCGGTGGACACGATGTTGCTCACCACCGCCGGGCTGTCGATCACCATGTTGGGAACCGGATCACCCCGACGGATGCGCGGCCAGTTCGCCGGGCCATCGGTGGCGGCGTAGTAACGATGATCGTTGAGGAGATCCCACGTGGCCAGGCCGGTGTCGCGCCAGCGCTCCCAGGTGGACCCGGAACCCGGCTCGACATATGGCATGCGGTCGATGCCCACCACCAGGTCGCTGCCCGAGAGTTCGTAGACCACCCAGGGATCGGAGGTGGCGACACGGGTCAGCTCACTGCGTTGGTCGGCCTGGGCGATGGCCTCTGGGGACAGCGCCATGTAGTACTTGATCCCATACAGCTGCATGTGTTCGATGCCATGGGTGAGATCGAGCGATCGATAGACGCTCGGATCGGGGAACGTCACCGGGTTCGATGGCTTCTGCGTGACCTCCGCGGCCATGAGGAAGTGGAAGGGGGTGGTCGGCGATGACTCGAAGTACAGGCCTTCCATCGAGTCGATGCAGCCATCGGTCCAATACGGCAGCAGCATCATCGACAGCGGTGTGCCGTAGCCGCCGAGGCGGTCCGAGTCGTACTCCCACATGGCGCGTCCGCAACCTCGCTTGACGCCGAGGTCGGCCATGGTGTCGTTGATGGCCTTGTACTCGGGCCACTGTGATCGGCGTTCATAGCCGCGATAGTTCTGCTCGATCCATGGGGCGAGGTAGCTGGTCTTGGCCGACAGGCCGAACCAATGCTCGCTGTCGCCGGAGTTGTTCGTGCGCCCCGTGAGGCCGAGGGCACCCATCGGGAGGCCGACGTAGATGATGCAGATGATGCCGGCGATGGTCGGGGTGAGAGCGGCAACGAGCTTGGGTCGGTTCCAGCGGGTTGCAACGGTGATCTGATGCACCAGCTCGACCGCTCCGATGGCGGCCATGAGGTAGATGCCGAGCCAGGCGAACTGCACCATGCGGGCATTCCACAGTCGTTCGCTGTGTCCGTCATCGGTGGCTGGGAGGAAGCGGAACACCAGTCCCATCACGATGGTCCACAACAAGATGGCCAGCAACGCACGTTGACGGTCCCGCAGCAGCTTCACGACGGCCAGTACGGCAAGCATCAACGCCCACACCATGCGAGGTGCGAGGAGTTGATGCCAGTAGTCGGTGAGCTTCATCCACCCCATGTCGATGGTGTGATGACGGTTCACCACGAACGGCACGGTCCAAAAGCCACTGATGGCGAGGGCGACGACCGGGGCGGGCCACACGTACTTCAAGCCCGTGAGGTTCCGATACGAGTACACCGCGATCACCACGATCGTCGCGGCAACTGCGAAGAAGCCGACGAGCAGATGACTGAGCACGGTGAGGGCGAGCACCACCGCCGTGATGGCCCGGCCTCGTTGCTCGCTGCAGGCTCGGATGAGCAGACCGATGTAGAGCAGGCAGAGCGACAGGGCCACGGAGAAGTTGAACTCGCCGGCCATCGTCGAGGCGATGTTGCCGCCGTAGATGCTGAAGCCCCGGTCGAACAGGAAGGGCAGCGTCCCGATGGCGAGCATCGCCGGGAGGGGATGGGGAAGCCTGGCGAGGCGGCCCATCGCCCAGGCGGCCAGTGGCAGCGTGAGCAGCCCGGACACGCTGACCAGCTTGAACGCCACGTTGTAGGGGAGCAGCACATCGAGGATGACGATGAGCAGCGGCGGGATGACCATGTAGAACTCGTACAGCGGGAACCCCGCGTACCACGACGGCGCCCAACCCGACAGGCGCCAGTTGGGCAGGAGATGATCTCTGAGATAGGCCGGTGCCCACACGTGGGCGCCCATGTCGCCCCCGGTCGGGGTGGTGTCGTCGAACAGCAGCGACGGGTGCAGAACCCGGAGCATCAGCAACGTGCAGGCAGCGAGCACGCCGACGTTGACCACGGCGTCGGCGTGCTTGCGCACCCAGATGAGCGCGGAATCGGTTTCTCCCACGACGTTCGTCATGCAGTCTCCGTCGGTAGATCGGGTGTCAGATCAGGCGTCGGCGGTGTCGGCGGGCGAGCCGACGCCTATCTTGTTCCGTTGTGGCTGGCTTCGTGGACGAGTGTGGACTGAATGTGCGTGGCGGGGACGGCGGTGCCGGCTGTGTCTCGACGCGTCGTGAAGCGCATGTTGCCATGGGCGGGCCCGATGGCGGGGACGGGGGCAAGGGCGGTGATGTGTGGCTGGTGGCAGATCACAATGTCGCGTCACTGCTCGCCTACGCCAACCATCCGCATCGCCGTGGCACCGATGGCAAGCACGGAACCTCCAAGACCATGCACGGTTCTCGCGGCACCGATCTCGTCGCCAAGGTGCCCGTTGGCACAACCGTACGCGATCTCTATACCGGTGAGATCCTCGCCGACCTGACGCGTCACGGAGATCGGTGGCTCGCAGCCGCCGGCGGGCGCGGCGGCAAGGGCAATGCACGTTTCCTCTCCAACCGGCTGCGCGCGCCATCGTTCGCCGAGCAGGGCGAGCCGGGCGAGGAGCGATGGCTGAAACTCGAATTGCGCCTGATGGCCGACGTGGCATTGGTGGGCTTCCCCAATGCGGGCAAGAGCACCTTCATCAGCCGCATCTCGGCGGCCAAGCCGAAGATCGCCGACTATCCCTTCACCACGCTCGAACCGCACCTCGGCGTCGTGCGGGTCGATGACGAGTTCGAGATGGTCGTGGCCGACATCCCCGGTCTCATCGAAGGGGCGAGCGAGGGCAAAGGTCTCGGTCATCAGTTCCTCCGCCACATCGAACGAGCGCGAGCGTTGTGCGTCCTTGTCGATCTGGCCGCCGCCGACGGCACCTCGCCCGAGGATCAAGAGGCGGTGCTGTTGCACGAGCTCGGTGCGTATCGGCCCGAGTTGCTGGAGCGGCCACGCGTGGTCATCGGCTCCAAATCCGACGTTGCCGAAGCGACCTTCGACGGGCTGTGCATGAGCGCCGTCACCGGCGAAGGCCTCAAGCCGGTGGTCAGCGCTCTGGCCAAGGTCGTGGCCGAGACCCGAAATGCAGAGCCGACGGGCGAGGGATTCGTGCTGCACCGCCCGGTGGCCGACGGCATCCGAGTCGAAAAGGAAGGCGACGGCATCTTCCGCGTCATCGGTCGATCGGCGGAGCGGGCCGTGGCCCTCAGCGATCTCACCAACCCCGAGGCACTCGCCTATGCCGACGGCCGTTTGCGCAAGCTCGGCGTCGGCAAGGCCCTGGCCAAGGCCGGGGCACGCGACGGCGATGAGGTGCGAGTGGGAGCGTTCACGTTCTCCTACGAGCCCGAGCACTGAAATGTCGTCGATCACGGGGACTGGGCAGGTTGCCGGGTCGCGCGACGCTGTCGAATTGGTCGTGGTCAAGATCGGCAGCTCCTCGCTGACCGACGACACCGGTGCGATTCGCGTCGAGGCCATCACCAAGCTGTGCGACGAGGCTGCTGCGTTGCGTGCCGCCGGCCATCAGGTGTGCGTCGTGTCGAGTGGCGCTGTGGCATCGGGGGTCGCGGCGTTGGGCCTGGCGCAACGGCCCTCGGACATGGGCACCTTGCAGGCGTTGTCCGCCGTGGGTCAGAGCCGGCTGATGGCGGTCTACAACGAGGCACTCGCGGCACACGGTCTCATCGGCGCGCAGGTGTTGCTCGTGCCCAACGATTTCTTCGACCGGCGTCAGTACTTGCACGCGCGAGCCACGTTGCTTCGACTGCTGGAACTCGGCACCGTGCCGATCATCAACGAGAACGACGCCATCGCCAACGACGAGTTGCGCTTCGGGGACAACGATCGGCTTGCCGCGTTGGTGGCCCAGGCATTGGGCGCTGACCGCCTCGTGCTGCTCACTGACACTCCGGGTCTCTACACCGCCGATCCGCGAACTGATCCGACCGCGCGGTTGGTGGAGTTCGTCGACGAGCCCGACGACCTCGACGTCGATGTCGGAGGAGCGGGCAGCGATCGGGGCAGCGGTGGCATGGCATCGAAGCTCGCGGCGGCCCGCATGGCCAGCTGGTCGGGCGTGACCGCGGTGATCGCCAAGGCCCAGCGGCCCGATGTTCTGGCCGAGGCGGTGGCTTCGGTTCGTGGCGTGGGCACCATCTTCGCCCCGCACAACCGGCGGCTCAGCGCCCGCAAGTTGTGGATCGCTTTCGCGTTGGCTCCGGCCGGTGCAATTGTGGTTGACAACGGAGCTCGTGCCGCAGTGGAGTCACAGGGACGGTCTTTGCTGGCCGCCGGTGTGCGCGAGGTGCGTGGCGAGTTCGACGAAGGCGATGCGGTCGACGTGGTCGACGAGGCCGGTGTGCGCTTCGCCCGAGGCCTGGCGTCAGCGGCGGCAGGCACGCTGCGCGGGTGCGTCGGGCGGCGCACCGCCGACCTGCCACCCGGGGCGCCGCCCGAGGTGCTCCATCGCGACGACCTCGTCCTCCTCACCTGACACCAGACTGGCGCCGGCGCCAGTCTGGAGTCTCTGGACACGCATTGTGTACGGAAACTCCAGAGTTCGGGGGGGGTACGCGCCACTGTGGCGCCCATGCCACAGTGGAGTCAGATTGCGGAAATTCCATAATCTGACTCCCAAGTTCGGCTGAGGGCCGGCTGCGTCGCGGGACCGCCGGCCTCAGCGCCGGGTTTCAGTGCCGGTACATTCCCGGATGTTGCGCTGCGTGCCGCGGCGCCGAGCCGATCCGGGGGCGAACGATGCGATCGAGACGTTGGCGTGAAGCTGCTTTGATCGCGCTCGTAGCGGCGACTTCCTTCGTTGCGAGTGCGGGCCCGGCCGCGGCATCGGTGAGTGTCGTCCGGGGGCTTTGGCTCCCAACAGGTTGGGCCGATCTCGAGTCGACTCCGTCGGGCGATGGCTACTGGGTCCTCGCCGCCAGCGGCGCAGTGCAGGGGTTCGGAGACGCGACGAGCCTCGGTGGCACGGGGACATTGCTCGGCGGAGAGGTCGCAGTGTCGATGTCCGCCACGACCACCGGCAATGGGTATTGGGTGTTCACCGACCGGGGTCGGGTGATAGCGCGTGGTGACGCTGTCTCATACGGCGACGCGTCGGCCCTTGCGCTGGTCGGACCGATCCGGGATTCGATCGCGACGGCATCCGGACGGGGCTACTTCATGGTCGCGTCGGATGGCGGCGTGTTCACCTTCGGCGACGCTCGCTTCAGCGGGTCGATGGGTGCGACGCCCTTGAACGCGCCGGTTGAATCGTTGGTGCCCGATCCCGATGGCTCGGGATACTGGCTCGTCGCCTCTGACGGTGGCGTCTTCGCGTTCGACGCGGTGTTCCATGGCTCGATGGCGTCTGTGGCTCTCAACTCTCCCGTAGAGGGCATGGTCCCGTTCGGTGATGGTTATGTGCTGGTGGGGAGCGACGGCGGCGCGTTTGTGTTCTCCGATCGTCCGTTCTTCGGGAGTCTGGGTTCTTCTCCACCGGCGAGCCCTGTTGTTGCGATCACAGCGCGGCCTCAAGGTGATGGATATCGAATGCTGACGCAATCTGGGCAGGTGTTCGGATTCGGAGGGGCGAGCGACCTTGGTTCCCCTGCCGTGCCGGGTCCCGAGTGCAGGAGGACATTGATCTTGTTCCGTCCGGCACTCACCCGGCTCGACACCGAGACGGGTGTGGTGGCCAGCGGCGTGAGCAATGGCCCAGAACGTTGCGGGCGGACCCACGGTTTCGAACCGGCGGTTAAGGTCGTCGACCCATCGGGCGCGCCGGCAGCTCGCACGCACGATGGATCGTTCTTCTGGTATCGAACAACGATCGGCTCGACCAACGAGATCCACGTGGTCGATCCCGTTGATCGCCGCGACCGCATCGTCGGCCACGTCTCGAGTGAGGATCGCATCGGCGGGATCGATCTTGCCACCGGGCGCATGCTCGTGCACTCGCGTGGTGCCGTACAAGAGATCGACTTGGCAACCGGCGCCGTTGGCAGGCGAGTCGCCTTGCCCGTTGCTGGCCTATTGGTGACGTTCACCGACTGGTCCGCCGACTCGCGGTTCGTGGGCCTGACCTACACCGATCAAGCCAAAGGCGCGGGCTTCAGTGGTGCAGTCGTCGTGGTCGATCTGCTCGAGGCGTCGTTGACGATGGCGAGCAACCCGAGTTGGCGCCAGGCGCTGTATCCGCCGGATGTCTTCGTGCTCGCAAACGGGAACGTCGCTGTGGTGATGTTCGGCAGTCCCATCGTTGATATCGGCACATTGACTGGGCAGCCGATCCGCACACTCGACCTGGCGGGTGGAGCATCCTCGTAGTTCGCCTCTGCCCGGCCGCGATTGCCCCTCAGAAGGATCGGTCGTCGACCGCAGCACGATGGCGCGACAGAGCGATCATGCCTTTGGCGACCGGATGACTGAACACGACTGCGGCGAAGTACACGATCGCCCCGACGACCACGCCGACGATCGTCTTGGTCCACGCTCCGGACAGTTGTGAGGTGAGGCTCACGATCACCAGAGCCATCACCGCGGCGGACACGATGTAACGCAGCAACGTCACTGGCAGCGTGAGTCCGCCGAGTCGACCGACGCGCTGTACCAATACCGCATAGGCCAGAGCGGCGGACGCGAGGTACGCGATCCCGTATGACGCGGCGAGTCCGATCGCTCCCCAACGCTCCACGAACGCGACAGCCAAGATCACGTTCACCGCGTTCTCGCCGACGTTCAAGATGAACGGCGTCTTGGCATCGCGCATCGCGTAGAACCCGCGCAGGACGAACAGGTACACCGAGAACCCGAACAGTCCTGCGGCGAATGCGATGAGCACCTTGCCGGTGAGGAGGGCGTCATCGGCGCTGAACTCACCACGGCGGAACATGATCGACACCAACGGTTTGCCGAGCGTCATAAAGCCGACCGAGGCGGGGATCACCAACAGCGCGAGGGCGCGCATGCCGAGGTTCATCTGCGAGCGGAACCTGGCGAAGTTCCCATGGTGGGCGCTCGAGGCCAGTTCGGGAGCGAAGGTCGTCATGAGGCTCACCGCCAACAGCCCATGGGGCAACACGAACAACGTGAAGGCGTAGGTGTACGCGGTGTAGTCACCTTCGTTGCGGTTGGCGAGGATGGTGATGATGGACCACGCCACCTGGTTGGCGGCGACGTAGCCGAGCGTCCAACCCGACATGGTCACCACACGTTTCACGGCGGGGTGTCGGAAATCGGGATTCCATCGGATGGTCACCCCCGATCGGCTCAGCGCCGGCAGCAAAGCGATGGCGGTGACGGCGACTCCTGCGGTGGTGCCCAAGCCGAGGAGCCACACGATCGAACTCGATCCGGCGGCATTGGTGATGTCGAGCGGTCCGGAGATGAGCGTGGGGGCGGACAGCACCACAGCGATGACGATCAGGTTGTTGAACACCGGGGTGAAGGCCGGCGCCATGAACCGCCGTCGGGCATTGAGCAACGATGTGGCCAGCGCCGTCATCCCGTAGAAGAAGATCTGGGGGAGGAACAACCGCGACAGCCGAGTGCCTACCTCCCGCATCTGAGTGACGTCACCTTCCACCTGCAGCGTGAGCAGTCGGATGATGAGCGGGGCGCACAACACCGCGGCGATCGTGACGGCCAAGAGCACGATGAGCGCCACCGAGATGATGGCGTCGGTGCCCTCGGAGTCCTCGTCCTCGTGCTGTTGGACGAACATCGGCACCAGCGACGCCGTCAGCACCCCACCGAGCAGCAGCTCGTACACCACGTTGGGGGTGTTGTTGGCCATGTTGTAGGTGTCGGACAGACGCTGCTTGCCGATGGCGGATGCGAGCGCCAGTACCCGGACGAGGCCGGTGATGCGGCTGAGGCCGGTACCGAGCGCCACAGCTGCGTTCGAGCGGAGCATGGCCTTCGCCCGGTCGTCGCTCGCGCTCACGATCGGTGAGCCTACGGTGCGGGTCGGTGACGGCCGGG
Organism: Acidimicrobiia bacterium; assembly: GCA_050246915.1. Classification (GTDB taxonomy): domain Bacteria; phylum Actinomycetota; class Acidimicrobiia; order Acidimicrobiales; family Ilumatobacteraceae; genus JBFWVD01. Next base: position 121,847 of record JBFWVD010000005.1, read on the forward strand.
GCAATCGCCGTGGCTCCCGCCGCGTGCCACGCCCCGACGCGGCCGGGGGATGTGTGGGGATCGGTGACTGGCGACCTGTACGGCGTAGGAACTGGTTGCAGATCTGGTTGCGCCGCCCGTTACGGTGGTCACATGACACATCGCTTCGAGACCGTGCCCGCCGTCCGCGAGGGACTGCGTGACGTCAATTATCTGGCCGACGAGGGCATTGCCGGAGTGGTGTTCCTGGCCGATCGCCTCGGCAAGCCGATCCTCGTGGAGGGTCCCGCGGGCACCGGCAAGACCCAGCTCGCCAAGAGCGTCGCCGAGATGACCGGCGCACGCCTGATCCGACTCCAGTGCTACGAGGGGCTCGACGAGTCCCGGGCGTTGTACGAGTGGAACTACAAGAAGCAGTTGTTGCGCATCCAGGCCGACCGCAACAGCGACTCATGGAGTGAGGTGCACGACGACATCTTCTCCGAGGAGTTCCTGCTCGCTCGCCCGTTGCTCGAGGCGATCCGCGCCGAGGACCCCGTCGTGCTGCTCATCGACGAAGTCGATCGCGTCGAGGTCGAGACCGAGGCGTTGCTGCTCGAGATCTTGTCCGAATACCAGGTGTCCATCCCCGAGCTCGGCACGGTCACCGCCAAGCAGATCCCGCTCGTGTTCCTCACCTCCAACAACACCCGTGAGCTGTCCGAAGCGCTCAAGCGTCGTTGCCTCTTCCTCCACGTCGACTATCCGACGATGGAGCGCGAGAAGGAGATCGTGCTGGCCAAGGTCGAGGGCATCACCGAGCACCTCGCCGATCAGGTCGCCCGCATCGTGCGCTCGTTGCGCCAGCTGGATCTGAAGAAGAGCCCGAGCGTTTCCGAGACCCTCGATTGGGCGCGCACGTTGGTGTTGCTCGGCCTCGACTCGATCGACGCACAGCAGGCGAAAGAGACATTGCACGTCCTGCTCAAGTACCAGACCGACATCACCAAGGCCGCGAAAGAACTTTCGGCCTGATGCTCGACCTGCTGAACGGCTTCATCACCGAACTGCGCAACGCCGGGCTCCCCGTGAGCCTGACGGAGAACCTCGATGCCATGGCGGCGATCAAGCACATCCCGCTCGAGGATCGCGAGGCGTTCAAGTACGCGCTCGCTGCGACGTTGGTGAAGAACAACTCCCATTGGCGGAGCTTCGAGACGATCTTCGAGGTGTACTTCAGCCTTCGCGGTCCGCAGTACAACTTGAAGGACGGCAACCTCGAAGAGCTGTGGCGGGAGATGCAGGAAGCCGAGGGGCAAGAGGGCGACAACCGCGGCAGCGCGGGTGGCGCCATGGACCAGCTCAGTGCCGAAGAGCTGGCGGCGATGTTGATGAACGCGCTCATGAACGGTGACGACGCCGTCATGCGTGCCATCGCTCGCCAGGCAGTTCAGCGTTATGCCGGCATGGAGCCAGGCCGCCCGGTGGGCGGCACGTACTACCTCTACCGCACGCTGCGGAACCTGAACCTCGACGCGGTCATGGAACAGCTCATGGAGAAGGCCCGCCAGGAGGCAACCGGCGGCCTCACCCCGCTCGAGGAGCGACTCGAGCGCGACGAGTACGAGGCCCGCATCGACCGGTTGAAGAAAGAAGTCGAGGCAGAGATCCGCCGTCGGCTGGTAGCCGATCGCGGTGCCGCAGCCATGGCCAAGACGCTGCGTAAGCCGCTGCCGGAAGACGTGGACTTCATGCACGCCAGCCGCGAGGAGATGGTCGATCTCCGTAAGGCACTGCAGCCGCTCACCCGTCGTCTCGCGGTCCGATTGGCCCGCAAGCGTCGGCACGGGCGCAAGGGTCCACTCGATTTCCGCAACACGGTCCGCCACTCGCTCAGCTATGGCGGCACTCCGGCTGAGCCGAAGTTCAAGTACCCCCGCCCGGCCAAGCCGGAGCTCATGGTGGTGGCCGACATCTCCGGATCGGTAGCCGCCTTCGCCCGCTTCACCTTGATGCTCGTGTACGCCATCCAGGGTCAGTTCTCCAAGGTTCGATCGTTCGTGTTCATCGACGGCATCGACGAGGTCACCGAGTTCTTCCGCGGGGTCGAGGACGTGACCGAGGCGGTGCATCGGGTGAACACCGAGGCCGACGTGGTGTGGGTCGATGGGCACAGCGACTACGGCCACGCCTTCGAGGTGTTCTGGGAGCGTTGGGGCAAGGAGGTCACGGCCAAGACCACCGTCGTGCTCCTCGGCGATGCCCGCAACAACTACCACGCGTCGCAGTCCTGGGTGATCAAGGAGATGAGCAAGAAGGCCCGTCACATCTACTGGCTCAACCCCGAACCGCGCAGCTACTGGAACACCGGTGACTCCATCGTGGGTGAGTACGGCAACTTCGCTGACGGCGTGTTCGAATGCCGCAACCTGCGTCAGCTCGAATCGTTCGTCGAGAACCTTGCTTGAGCGCACCTCGCCCGTCGGGTCGCGAACGCTCCGGTCGCGAGCACGTCTGCGGAGGGTACTCGTGCCGCACAGAGTTCCGGCTGCACAGCAAGCGGAGTTGACATGACCACGCTCGTGCTCATCCGCCACGGCGAATCGGTGGTGACGGTGCAGCGTCGCATCGGCGGACTGCGCACCTGCTCAGGTCTCACCGAACTCGGGCGTGCGCAGGTCACGGCTTTGGCCGAGCGGGCCGCCCACACCGGCGAGCTCGTCTGCGATGTGCTGGTGTCCTCGACGATGCCCCGTGCCATCCAGACCGCCGAGATCCTGGCCGCTGCTGCGGGCGCCACGAGCTTCGAGCAGGACCCGACGATGTGCGAGCAGGACCCGGGCGACTGTGACGGCATGACGTTCGACGACTATGTGAAGCAGTTCGGGACGCCGGATTGGGGTGGAGATCCCGATGCGGTTGTGTTCCCGGGCGGAGAGACCGTTCGGGCGTTCCATCGACGCGTCGCCGATGGGCTCGACGCGTTGCTGGCCCGACATCACGGCAAGCGGGTGGTCGTCGCCTGCCATGGCGGGGTGATCGATGCCTCGCTGCGCCATCTGCTCGGTGTGCCGATGGTCGGTCAATTCGAATTGCACACGTTCAATGCCTCGGTCACCGAGTTGGGTTGGCGTCCGTCGATGTGGAAGCTGGTCCGCTACAACGACGCAGCCCATTTGCACGGCCTGCACAGCGAACCAGTGCGGGTCACGAGCGAGGGATGAGCCAGCCCACATGAGCCCCGACCCATGAGCCCTCGACCGATGAGCCCTTGCCCATGAGCGCCGACCGGTTCGATGTCGTCGTGGTGGGCGGCGGGGTCGCCGGTTGCGTGGTGGCGTCGCGTCTGAGCGAGGCCGCCGATCGCTCTGTGTTGTTGCTCGAAGCCGGGCCCGATCTCCGGCCGGCGCGCGCCAGCGAGGAGCTCACCGGCATGAACCATCTGCGCACCCAGCAGCTGGAGGATCGATGGGTGCACATCGGGACCGACGGGCCGGTGCCGTATCTGGGCGGTCGGGGGATCGGCGGATCATCGGCCGTCAACGGCATGGTGATGATGTGGGGCTCAGTGGCCGACTACGACCGATGGTTCGAGCATTACGGCGCCGTCGGATGGAACGTGAGCGCCCGTCAACGAGCCATGCACCGTGTGCAGGAGACGATCGCGCCGGTGCTCGCCGGTCGCTCACGATGGGGTTCGGTGAGTCGCTCGCTCGCCGCGGGGGCCAAGGCTACGGGGCTGCGCGCCGTGGGTGATCACAACACCGGCGAACCCGGCGTGGGATCGGTCCACCTCGGCGCCCGTGACGGTCGCCGGCATCTGTTCGTCGAGGCCTACCTCGAACCGGCCCGAACCCGATCGAACCTCACCGTCGGAGTCGAGGCCACGGTTCGACGGGTGGTCCTCGACGCGAATCGCGCCGTGGGCGTGGAGCTCGTCGATGGCACCTTGGTCGAGGCTGGTGATGTGGTCCTCGCCGCCGGTGCGTTGGCCGATCCGCTCCTGCTGCGGGCCAGCGGCATCGATAGCCCGGGCATCGGCGGCAATCTGCACGATCATCCGGTGGTCGCGATACCGATCGCCCTGTCGGAGTCGGCGCGCGCCGGCGAGCCCGACGCCATGGTGATGGGCTGTGTGGTGCGCGCGTCGCTCCTCGAGCCGCTCGACACGTTGTTGTTCCCCCTCGATCATCTCGGTCAGAGCATCGGTGAGCGCGAGCACGGGGCGGTGATGCTGGTGCTGTTGTCCAGTCGATCACGCGGGCGTGTCGAGCCTGACGGGTCGATCACCCGCAACCTGTTCAGCGATCCGTTCGATCGTGAGCTCTTGGTGCGGGCAGCGGAGTTCACCAGCGGCGTGCTCGGCACCATGGACAACATCGGAGTGCCCGAGACGCAACTGCTCGATCGTGCCGATGACGAGCTGATCGAGTGGGCTCGTAACCATCCGGCCAACATCTTCCATGCCGGTGGCACGTGTCGCATGGGTGCAGCCGGTGACGAGCAGGCGGTCACCGACGGGCGGGGCGCGGTGATCGGTCACGAGCACTTGTGGATCGCTGACGCTTCGCTGATCCCGGAGCCGGTGCACGCCCCGCCGATGTCGACGGTGGCGATGCTGGCTGAGCACGTGGCTGACGCCATGGGCGAGCAAGCGGGGAGCTGACGCGGCGGCCCTGGGGTGAGGATGTGGGACCGATGTCCCTTTCCACGTTCGGCTCGCGGGCGCATCATCAACTCAGCACCGCCCGCGTGCATCCAGCACGGGCGGCGACCGCAGGAGGCCGATCGTGGAAGATCGTCAGATCCTCAGTCACATCCAGAGTCTGGTTGCCGAGGAGCACGAGCTCGAGCAGCGCGGGCGGCGCCTCGGACCCGAGCAGCTCCGGCGACTGCACCAGATCGAGGCCGAGCTCGACCAGTCCTGGGACCTGCTGCGCCAGCGTCGGGCGCGTCGGCGCGCCGGTCTCGACCCGGACAACGCCACCGAACGCCCTCGGGAGATGGTCGGCTACTACCAACAATGAGCTGGCAACAGTGAGTTCGACTTCAGCGGCCGCGCATGGCCCGGTAGCGGGCGATCAAGGCTGAGGTCGAGCTGTCGTGGTCGCCGCTCGGCGGTGGCCCCGTCAGCTCGGGGGCGATGCGCAATGCCAATTGCTTGCCCAGCTCCACGCCCCACTGGTCGAAGGAGTTCACGCCCCACACCGCGCCCTGGGTGAACACCTTGTGCTCGTAGAGCGCGATGAGCTGACCGAGCACAGATGGGCTGAGTGCCGGGGCGAGGATGGTGGTGGTGGGCCGATTGCCGGCGAACGTGCGATGGGGGACGAGCCCCGATGATGTGCCTTCGTCGAGCACCTCTGCTGCTGTCTTCCCGAACGCCAACGCTTCGCCCTGCGCGAACAGGTTGGCCATCAGCAGATCGTGTTGATCGGGGGCACCATCGATGCTGGGCTTGCCGATCGCGGCGTGGGCTGCGGCCGGTCGAGCCATGCCGATGAGATCGGCAGGCACGATCGTGGTGCCCTGGTGGAGGAGTTGGTAGTAGGCGTGCTGGCCGTTGGTGCCAGGAGTGCCCCACACGATCGGACCGGTGTCGTACGCCACGGCCTGGCCGTCGAGGCGAACCGACTTCCCGTTGGACTCCATGTCGAGCTGCTGGAGGTAGTCGGCGAACTTGTCGAGGTTCTGCACGTACGGCAGCACCGCGTGCGATGCCCATCCGAAGAAGTTGCGGTTCCAGATGCCGACGAGACCGAGCAGCGCCGGCACGTTGACGGCCAGGGGCGCTCCAATGAAGTGCCGATCGACGAGATGGAACCCCCGCAGCATCTCGGTGAACTGGTCCGGGCCGATGGCCACCATGAGCGAGAGGCCGATGGCGGAGTCCATCGAATAGCGACCACCCACCCAATCCCAGAACCCGAACATGTTGTCGGTGTCGATGCCGAACTCAGCGACCTTGGCAGCATTGGTTGACACAGCGACGAAGTGCTTGGCCACATCGGCATCGGCTCCGAGCTGTCCGAGGAGCCAGCTGCGCGCCGCGGTGGCGTTGGTGATGGTCTCGAGGGTGGTGAACGTCTTCGACGCCACGATGAACAGCGTCTCGGCGGCATCCAGGCCGTGGACGGCCTCGGCCAGATCAGCCGGGTCGACGTTGGAGACGAACCGATTGGTGAAGCGGCGATCAGCGAAGCTGCGCAACGCCAACGTGGCCATGGCCGGGCCCAGGTCACTGCCCCCGATGCCGATGTTGATGATGTTGCGAATGGGTCGGCCGGTATGCCCACGCCACTGGTCGTCGCGCAGGCGGTTCGCGAACCCGGCCATCTGACCGAGCACGTAGGACACTTCGCTGGTCACATCCACGTCGTCGACGACGAGTGGATCGCCGGCGGGACGACGCAGCGCGGTGTGGAGCACGGCGCGGTCCTCGGTGGAGTTGATGTGATCACCACGGAACATGGCGTCGCGTCGATCGGTGACCCCCGCCTCGATGGCGAGGTCGCAGAGCAGCTCGATGGTGCGAGCGGTGATGCGCTGCTTGGACAGATCGACCACGAGGTCGCCGACGGAGACGGTGAAGCGATGGGCGCGATGGGGATCGTCGGCGAACAGATCACGCAGGTGACGCTGCTCGATCTCACGATGGTGTTCGGTCAGCTGTTGCCACGCCCGGGACTGCTCGATGCCACTCATGACAGCATCTTTGCCTGCAGTGACCCCGCGTCTCTAGTGGGTCTGGTAATCGTGTGATGTGAACGAGCGATCAGGGACCACATCCGGGGCCACCAGTGCCACGGCGATCGGCATCGACATCGGTGGCAGCGGCGTCAAGGGAGCGGTCGTCGATCTCGTGTCGGGCGCGTTGGTCGGTCCTCGACGCATGCTCGAGACCCCGCCGTCAGCCTCGGTTGCTGCCGTCGGCGAAGTCGTCCGTCAACTGGCCGAGACGCTCGACGCCGACGACTCACAACATCGTGAGCCCATCGGCGTCACGTTCCCCGGGGTCGTGCAGAGCGGTGTCATCCGCACAGCCGCCAACTTCGCTCCGGAGTGGATCGGCTGCAACGCGACCGAGCTGTTCACCGAGTTGCTCGGTCGTCCCGTGACCGTGCTCAACGATGCCGATGCCGCGGGCGTGGCCGAGATGACATTCGGTGGTCACGATCGGCACGGCGTCGTCATCATGCTCACCCTCGGCACCGGTATCGGATCAGCGCTGTTCCATGACGGGGTCATGCTGCCCAACTCCGAGCTTGGCCATCTCGAGCTCGGAGGGGTGGACGCCGAGAAGCTGGCGTCCGCGCGCGTCCGGACCGTCGAGTCGTTGACGTGGGGGCAGTACGCCGGGCGGCTCGAGCGATACCTGCTGTTGGTGGAGGCCGTGTTGTGGCCCCGCCTCATCATCCTGGGTGGAGGGATCAGCCGTGATGCTGCGCAGTTCGTCCCGCTCATGACCGCGGTCCGCACCCCGGTGATCGCGGCGACGCTCGGCAACGATGCCGGCATCGTCGGGGCCGCCCTTGCATGCCGATGAACCCGACCTCTGCGATGCACAGGTCGGTCGCCGTCATCGGATCCGGCCCGGCCGGCTCGGCCGCTGCCGTCGCTCTCGCGGAACGTGGCATCGAAGTCACGTGGATCGCCGCCGATCACGAACGACCGTGGGCCGCCACGTATTGCGCGTGGGTCGATGAGCTGGTCGGCTCCCTCATCGACATCGATGCGCAACCCGAGTTGACATCGATGCGGTGGTCGGGCGTGACCGTCACCGACGAGGTGTCCCATCGGGTCGATCGCGGCTATGTCGTGTTCGACAACGCCGCGCTGCGCGACCAGCTCACGCGGCGCGCCATCGCCGCCGGTGTCACCCTGCAACGAGGCGAGGTGACATCGATCCACGATCGCGGTGGCCTGGCTCGGGTGATGCTTCGTGGAGGGCCCGAGATCGATGCGGTGCTGGTGATCGATGCGTCCGGTTGGCCGTCGGTGTCGGGGTCTGGACGTGGCGATGCGGTGGCATGGCAGAGCGCCTGGGGCGTGATGGTCCGCACCGATGCGCTCCCCGAACGATGGCGTATGCGAGAGCCGATGCTGATGGATTGGCGAAGCGCGGGCGGCGCTGAACTCGCAGGTGGCGCAACCGGTGCGACGTTCGCCTACGCCCTCGAGATCGCCGATGGCATCTCCTTGGTCGAGGAGACCGCGTTGGCATCGCGTCCGGCGCTCGCCGAAGAGCCGTTACGGGCCCGCCTGCTCCATCGATTGGGATGGGACGGACAATTCGATGACCTGGTGCGCCGCGGTGACGTGGTCGGCACCGAGCAGGTGCGCATCCCCATGGGTATCGCACCGCTGCGGCCCCACGCCGCCGTGCTCGCCTTCGGCGCGGCCGGTGGGATGGTGAACCCGGTGACCGGATACTCGGTGGCAGCGTCGCTGCGCGAAGCACCACGACTCGCCGTGACGGTGGGCGAGGGCGTGCGCGCACGCGACACCGGAACGCTCATCGCCCAGAGCGCGTTCGATGCCATCTGGCCGAGGTCGAGACGAGTGGTGTGGCAGATGCAGCGCTATGGCCTCGGGGCTTTGTTGCGCATGGACGCCGCCGCTCATCGTGACTTCTTCGCAGCGTTCTTCGCTCAGGCGGAGTGGGATCGGTACCTGTCCGGAGCCATCACACCGGGTGAGACAGCTCGCTTGATGGGCGGCATGTACCGCACGGTCGATCGATCGACGCGGCGGGCGCTGCGACGCGGGGAGCTCAGGGGGTTGTGGGACGCGCGCCGAAGATCGGCCCGACGTGGCGGGAGCGTTTGATCTCGTACAGCCCTTGGCAACGGGTGATGGTCACGTAGGCGTCCCACAGATCGAGCGCCGCTTGTCCGGTGGGGGCCGGTGACATGACCGGGCCGAAGAACACGGGACGGTCACCGCCGAGGGAGATGATCGGGACACCCACGTCGTCGCCCACGAGAGCTCGTGCGGCATCGGTCGATTCAGCGATGGCCTTGTCCCAGGTGGCGTCGTCGGCCGCGGCGGCCAGGCTGGCCGGCAACCCGACGGTGGTGATGGCGTCGGTGAGACCGACGAGCGCGACATCGCCGTCGTGATGGATGCGCGCGCCGAACTCGCGGTACAGATCCCCGACAGCGGCCTCGCCGTGTTCGGCGCGGGCGGCCTCGATGACGCGCAAGGCACGGAACAGCGCGGTGAGCTTGGCGTCCAGCTCGGGCGAAAGGGTGACGCCGGCGTTCTTGAGTTTGAGCGAGAAGGTGCGCCAGCGCACGTCGAGGCCGCGCGCCGCGGCGACCTCGGCAACCCAACGCGAGGCGATCCACGTCCACGGGCACGCCGGATCGAAGTAGAAGTCGATGCTCGGGCTGAGCGCCTTCTCGAACCATTCCTCGGCGTAGGGGTTGTCGTTGTAGCGGTCGGTGGGCATGTAGCCGAACGTCCGGTACAGACCGATCGCTTCGGTGAGCGTCGTGTTGGTGTCCAGCACGATCCGGGTGCGACCAGCTTGCGCGGCGCGGTCCTCGAGCTGGGTCAGCAGTCGCTTGCCCAGGCCGATGCCCCTGCTGCTGGGATTGACCCACATGCGCTTGATCTCGGCGGTGACGGCATCGTGATAGTGGAGCGCGCCGCAGCCGATGGTGTTGCCGTCGCGTTCGGCGATCACGAACAGACCTCTTGGCGGATTGAAGTCGACCGCAGCGGTTTCGACGCCGTCACCGGGATCGAATCCGCTCGGGAACCGCTCGGCGAGTTCGTCGAAATACTGGGTCAGCGCCCAGCGAGCTTGGGGTGAGCTGGCATCAACGATCGAGAAGGTCACATCCACACGCTCGACGGTAGCCAATGTCCGGCCCATATCCGACACGCACGTATCCGACACGGCCATATCCGACACGGCGTATTCGACACGGCGTGCGGACCGATACGGTCGGGCCATGCGAGCAGTGCGTGGGGTGTCCCATCAGATCACCGTTGCCGATGTGCCCGAGCCGATGGCCACCGCCGACAGCGTCGTGGTGTCCATCGCATCGGCCGGCATCTGTGGGTCCGATCTCCACATGATCGATCTCTTCGACGCCCCTTTGACCTTCGGACACGAACTGGCGGGCCGCTTGGCTGATGGCACACCGGTGGCCATCGAGCCACTCCAGCCGTGTGGGGTGTGCGCCGGCTGCGTCGCTGGTGACTACCACCGATGTGTCATCGGGGTGGCGGCCATTTTCGGTGTGGGCCGCGACGGGGGGATGGCCGACAAGTGCCTCGTGCCGACCCGTTCGTTGGTGCCGCTGTCGGACTCGGTTGCGCTCACCGACGCCAGCCTCGTCGAGCCCTTGGCCGTGGCGGCGCACGGGCTTCGGCGCGGCGACGTGCGACCCGACGAGCGCGTCGCCGTCATCGGCGGCGGAGCGCTCGGACAGGCCGTCATCGCCGCCTCGATCGCCCGGGGTGTGACGTCGCTCGATGCTGCAGTCCGTCATGATCGTCAGCGAGAATCGGCTCAGCGACTCGGCGCCTCGCTCGAGGTCTCCGATGGCTACGACGTCGTGATCGAATCGGCCGGCACGCCGAGCGCCTTGGCGCAGGCGATCGAGGTCTGCCGACCTGGTGGCCGGGTCGTCATCGTCGGCTCGTACTGGGACGGGAACATGGGGCCCGTGGGCATGGACATGGCCCTGAAGGAGATCAACCTGATCCCGTCGTTCATGTACTCCCGCACCGGTGACACCCGCGACATCGACGTGGCCGCGTCGATCCTCGCCGAACGACCCGAGATTGCGGACGCCATCATCACCCATCGCTTTCCCCTCGACGCTGCCGCTGAGGCCTTCGCCGTCGCCCGAGATCGTCAGGCCGGTGCGATCAAGGTCGTGCTCGAGCCCTGACCCGTCAGACCGCCTGTGGCAACGGTGTCAATGTAGGTTGACATCCTCGGGCGAGGGCGTAGTGGGATCAGTGGACGCAACGGGAGCACTCACGATCTCCTTGGCGCTCATCGACTTGCGGGCGGTGCGGCGTACCACGATGATCCAGCCCGCCAGCGCGCACAAGGTGAAGATCACCCACTGGCCGGCATAGGACAGATGGGGACCGAGATCGATGTCGGGTGGGTCCACGATCTTGGGATCGCCATCAGTCACCGCTGGCTGTTGTGACACCAGCTCGATGTAGGAGGGCAGCACCTGTCCGTCGAGTTGCTGGGCGATGCGAGCCACGTCCACCCGAGCAAGTTCCGTGAGCACCCCGGTGGCCGGGTCGGTGGGACCGAAGGACCCACGGGTCTGGCTGTTGTGCAGCCGACCGTTCAACGACACCGGCCCTGATGGGGGAGTAGGTGGAGCGCTCTGCGACGACAGCGGGATGAAGCCACGGTTGACGAGCACGAGCGCACCGGAGTCGAGCACCAATGGCGTCACCACGTGGTAGCCGGGGAAACCGCCCTGCGACCGGTTCCTGATGAGTACCTGACCGGCTGGGTCGTAACGGCCAGAGGCGGTCACGATCGTCCACTCGTGGGTATCCGCGTCCTTGGTCGACATCGTCGGATCGATCACCGTGGTCACGTCGACGGCTGGCTGGGCGAGCCTGGCCTCGACGAGATCGCGTCGGTCGACCTTGGTGTGATAGCGGCTCACCTGCCACTTGGCCAGGCCGAGCATCGAGACCATCAGCGCGGCGATCAACAGCGTGAACGCGATCCAGCGGGGTTTGAGGAGGAAGCGGTACACCGTCCGGCGACGCTACAGCGCTTGTGCTCCCGAAGGACGGGCTCAGGAACTGGCGCGGGCGAGGCGAGCCGAGATGTCGTTGCACTCCGCGCACACCGACTCGGGGATGATCCCGACCTTCATCAACAACGCGAAGACCTTGCACCCGAGGCAGAAGGCGAACACCGACTCCAAGGTGGCGGCTACCGCGATCATCGCGGTGAGCACGACGGGAACGCTGTGGCTGCCGGCCAGGTAGCCGATGAGCGCGCCGACCGACATGGTGGCGCCCATCCCCTGGGCGAACCGCTTGGGCGGTCCGGCCACCAGCTTGGGCTCGACGCGCAGCCGGGGAACGATGACCTTGGTGACGATGGCACCGAGCGGGCTCAGCTTCGGCCCGGTGAGGACTCGTGCGACGAACCCGTAGGCGAGGATGGGCAGTACCCACCACTGATGGCCCACGGCTACGAGCAGGCTCATGATGAGCGCGCCAGCGGCGACCAGACGGGCCGCCACCTCGTTCACCGGATTGGGGAACCCCAGCAGTCGCTTCACGAGCGGAACGCTAACCGGCTAATCCTGACCAGACAACTCGACTTTTGCGTTTGGATCGGCGGTCGTGCTGCTTGCGACCCGGGACCTCAGGGCTCGGTCACAGCGTCCGTTGCTCGTTGAGTTCACGGGCGAGCTCGTCGAGTGCCCGGGTGTCCCCGCTGGCGAGCAACCCACGTCGCTCGTCATCGATCGGCGCTGCTGTCAATAATTGTTGCCATGAGCCATCGGGCTGATCGAGTACCCGCTGCAGGGCCGCCGTGAGAGCGCCGATCGGATCGGTGTCGTAGCGGTCGAACAACACCTCGACGTCGTTCTTGCGAAGGCGTGCCATCAACCCTCGATCATGTCGCCAACACCGGCTCGGCTGCCGGTTGACCGTCGAATGTCATCTCGGTCATGGCCCACGGGGCGCCGTAGCGGCCCAACTTCTCGAGGAACGGCACCGCATCGAACGCCTCAGGGCCCAGCACGCCAGCCCCGGACCACGCGCCCTCGGCGAGCAACTCCATGGCGATCACCGGGTTGATGGCCGTTTGCCACACCACCGCCTGATGTCCGTAGTCGGCCATGACCGTCTCGTTGTCCACGACGTGGTGCAGATAGGTGGAACGCGGGCGCCCATCGAGTCCGACACCGCGCACCCACGTGCCGGCGCACGTCTTGCCCGTCATCAGGTGCCCGAGGCCAGCGGGGTTGGGCAGCACCGCAGCCACGAGGTCGCGAGGTGACACGAGCTGATCGCGGACCAGTACAGGGTCTTTCGAGTCGAGACCCAAGCGATGCAAGAACTGGAGCACGTCGATGAAGTCCTGCCCCAGCCCGTACTTGAACGTGACCCGCTCGCAGGTCAACCAGCGAGGCATGAGGAGCACTTCCTCGTGCTCTACGTTGACGCACTCGACCGGGCCGATGCCGGCGGGGAAGTGGAACACCTCGGGCTCGGAGAACGGCGCAGTCGTGAACCATCCGCGTTCGCGCTCCCAGATGATGGGCGGGTTCAGGCACTCCTCGATCGTGGTCCAGATGCTGAACGTCGGAGCGAAGCTGTAGCCCTCGATCCGCAGGTTCGAGCCGTCACGAACGCCGATCTCGTGCACTTCGGAGAACAGATGATCGGCGGCGTATCGGGCGAACACATCCGACAACCCCGACTCGACGCCCATGCCGACGAGGGCCAGTTGTCCACGCTCGGCCCACTGGTCGGCCACGGCGAACTGGGCATCGCCGAGTTTCACGCCCGGGACCTCGAAGGGTCGATCGGGATGCGGTTCGCTCATGTGCATCGCCATGTCGATGTAGGTGCACCCCGACGCGGCGGCCGCGTCGAAGATCGGCGGGTTCATCCGCGGGTCGCAGGCATTCATGATCACGTCGATGCGGTGCTCGCGGGCGAGGCGCACGATGTCGTCAGGATCGCTGGCGTCGACCATGGCCGCCGAGAAGCGGCCAGGGTCCTCGAGCGAGCGAACAGTTCGTTGGGCGCGGGCGACGTCGAGGTCGGCGAGCACGAGGTGCTCGAAGAACGATCTTCGAGCAGCGATGGCGGCGATCGACGCACCCACTCCGCCGGCTCCGACGACGAGAATGCGCATGGGACGACGTTACAGCCTGACTGATCAGTCAGCGAGGACCGGATCGTCAGGATGTGCGCGAAAGCACGATGTTGTCGATCCAGCGGCCGTGGGGGCCTTGCGGGACCCTCAGCGCCGGGCGAAAGCGCTGGCTCGCACGCCCTTGACGCCGCCGTCGGCGTAGGCGAACACCCGGCGCTCGGCCCCCATGGGAACCAGGCGGGCGATGCGGCGAGCCAGGTAGGCGCTGAACCAGCCGCGGTAGCGCTGCTGCAGACCAGGGAGCAGCCAGTCGGAGCCACTCACCTGATGGCGGCACAACTCGGTGCCACAGGTGCAGTCGAACTCGTCGTAATCCTGGGAGTCGGTCATGGCGTAGTCGAAGGTGATCTCTTCGCCTTCGGTGATGTCCCGCATGGCCACCAACATCACACTGCCCACGATGCCGCAGTTCGGATCGCAACTGTGGTTGACACTGAACCCGACGGCATCGCCATCGACCGTCTCGGGCCCGACGAGGAACAGATCGTCATCGATCTGGAGGGAGCGGCTGCGCTGCACCGGTGTGAGCTTGTCAATGGCGACACGGTCGGCCACGGTGCCGCCGAAAACGGCGACGGTCTCACCGGAGCGGATGGGAGCCACTGCGAACACGCCCTCACGCGAGGGCGACACAGTTCGGGCTTCGGCCTTCGTTGCGACGTAGTTCACCAACATGTCGAAACCCCCTTCCGCGGAACTCTGCGCTGAGCCAGCGGCTAGCCGGCGAAGTCTGCCGACAAATACGGCAGATGTCTACTTACTGATGCGTCAGCACGAACTGATCCGTCAGCCAGTAAGAACCAACGGACACAAGGACATTCGGCGCGACCGATGCCAGAGATGAGGCAGCGATGGAGGATCGGTTCCGTCACGGGTCGATCGGCGCGGTCGACAGCGCTTGGGCGATGGCGATCGGGGCCGCAGTGGTGCGGCCGACGGAGGACCCGAAGAACGGAACGGAACCGAACGAGAACACCCCACCGTCGGCGGCGAGTAGGTGGTAGCCGGTGCCCTCGGGGCTCGCCATCATCGCCATGGCCGGACGCTGCCACGGGATCGGGCCACCTCCGAGCGATCCCCAGAACGCGGCGTCGCCGAAGCAGAACACGCCGCCGTCGCGACCGAGGATCCAATACCCGGCACCGGTCGGCGTCGGGGCGATGTCGACCACCTGCGTGCGGATGCCCAGCCCCGGCACCGACCCGTAGTACTGAGCGTCGCCGAAGCAGAACACCCCGCCGTCGAGGCCGAGGATCCAGTAGCCCCGTCCGCTCGGTGTGGGGCGGATGCGCAGCGCGGTGTTGCGCACCCCGATGGCGGTGAGGGAACCGAGATCGGGGACGCCGACGGGCACGATGCCGCCGTCGGCGGTACACACCCAGTAGCCCGAACCGTCCGGCGCCACGGCGAGGTCCACCGCTCTGGCTGTCGTCTTGCCGACCGCGGACCCCCGGAACGCCGCCGACCCGAATGCGAACACTCCACCGTCGGGGCCGAGCGCGTAGTAGCCGTCGGGATCGGGGGCCGCCGCGATGGCAACCGAGTTGCGCACACCGAAGCGGCGCGGGTCGCCGACGTCGCCGATGGCCCCGAAGGGCAACACGCTCCCGTCGCTGGTCAAGATGCGATAGCCGATGAGACCGCGGCGCAGTCGAGCGGCCACTGTCAACCGGAGTTGCGCGAGCTGTGGGTGGAAGGTGGCGCCCGGGCACGCGGTGGCCGCCAGATCACGATGGCCGACGATGTTGCCGAACGTGATCGTCGTCTGGTCGCCCACGCGCAGATAGGGATCGCTGCCCAGGGGGTCGATGCCCCGCGGTCCGGCCTTCCAAGCGATGAGGCGCACCAGCGACTCGATGGCCTTGGGCGTCGGGTTCGCGTCAGTGAACGTGCCCAGCAGCGCGATGCCGCACGCGCCGGTGTTGTGGCCGAGGGTGTGAGCGCCGATGACGAGGTTGCCCGACTGGTCCTCGCCGGAGTGCACCTCGCCAGGCGCGTAGTCGCGGGCCCAGCGACCTTCATAGATCGAACCGTTGTGATCGATGAGGAAGTGGTAACCGATGTCGGCGAAGTCACGACCCTCGGTGTGGAAGGCGTAGGCGGCTCGGACCTGGGCCGCAGGGTCGATCGGATCGTTGGGACCGGCGGTGTGGTGGATGACGAACTTGGTGAGCGGCGCAAACGAGCGAGGGATCGTGCGCAGCGATTCATCGGCGCCCCATTGGGCACGAGTGATGATCGGCGGGGGACTGACCGCGACGCGGGGGAGCCCGGCAGCGGTCAGCGCATCGGCGGATCTCAGCCCTGCCGCGACCAGGCCCGGTGCCGGCCACGGGTCCTCACCCATGCCGTCCGACTCGAACAGATCCGACGGGGCGGGAAGTGCGGCGGCAGTGGGGCTGCGGCCGACGAGAGCCGCCACGCCGGCGGCGGCCGCTGTCGTAGCGGTGCCCGACAGGAACCGCCGTCGATCGAAGCTGTGGTCACACACGAGCACCTCGCCACCCAGGGCCGCATCCCCGGCTCTTGGGGCCGGGACCCTAGTGATGCTCCGGGACGCTGTGTCGTCGGCGCCCGAGGCCCCAGAGCGGTGATCCTGCGTTTTGCCTGGTCCTGCGGCTACCCTGGCAAGAGATTCGCGCCATCGTCGATGGTGCTCGGGTTCGCTTTCGTTCGCTGGCGGGCCCCAACCGAAAGTGAAACTCGATGACCGTCACGTTCGACGCCCTCGGCGTTGCCGCCCCCCTGGTGGAGGCTCTGGCAGCAAAGGGCATCACCCACCCCTTCCCCATTCAGACGCTCACCATCGAAGACGCCATGGCCGGCCGGGATATCTGTGGCAAGGCCCAGACCGGCTCGGGCAAGACGCTGGCGTTCGGGCTGCCGGTGTTGTCCCGGTGCGAAGCCGCACAACCCAAGCGCCCCACCGCCATGGTGCTCGTGCCCACTCGTGAGCTGGCACTACAGGTGTTCGAAGTGCTCGAGCCGCTGGGCGAGTCCATCGGTAAGCGCGTGGTCGCCGTCTACGGCGGAGCCAACATGGCCAAGCAGATCGCCGCGCTCAGCGAAGGGGCCGAAGTGGTGGTGGCCACCCCAGGGCGGCTCATCGATCTCGTCGATTCCAACGAGGTGAGCCTCAACGACGTGTCGATCGTGGTGCTCGACGAGGCCGACCGCATGGCCGACATGGGATTCCTCCCACAGGTCGAATGGCTGTTGCGCCACATCGGTCGTAGTCATCAGACGTTGCTGTTCTCGGCCACGCTCGACGGCGCCATCGATCACGTGGTGAAGACGTACCAGACCGACCCGGTGCGCCATGAGCTGACCAGCAAGACCGTGACCGTCGAAGAGATGGCCCATCGGTTCCTGCTCGTGCACGAGATGGACAAGGTGAAGGTGCTGGCCTCCATCGCCCGCAACAACGACCGTACCCTCGTGTTCGTGCGTACCAAGCGCGGTGCCGACCAGTTGGTGCGCAAGCTCGTGGACGAAGGCACCAAGGCCGCGGCGATCCACGGTGATCTCCGCCAGAAAGATCGCGAGCGGGCGCTGGCGGGGTTCACCGACGGCTCGATTCGCGTGCTCGTCGCCACCGACGTGGCGGCGCGAGGCATCCACATCGATGACATCGGCATCGTCGTGCACTACGACCCGCCGGAAGATCACAAGGCCTATCTCCATCGCTCGGGCCGTACCGCTCGCGCCGGTGAGGCTGGTGTCGTGGTCAGCCTCGTGTTGTGGAACGAGGAGCTGGAGATCCGTCGCCTGCAGAAGCGCATCGGTCTCAACCTTCCCCTCGTCACGGTGTTCTCCAACGACGCTCGATTGGCCGATCTGGCCGCTTGGGAGCCCGGACTCGAAGAGGGCATCGGCGCTGGGGCCAAACCCCGCGCCTAAATCGCTTTGCTCAGCGGCCGATCGGGCCGAATAGAGTTGTACGTCATACGCATCAGGAGTGGCTCCTGTCAGCGTGCCCGGCTCGCCGGTCACGACGACCCGAGTCCGGCAACCGGGGATCGGACAACCCACGGTGCCTCCCAGTTCGCTGGGGATGTGGCCGGACACCCGGCAACAAAAACGACCTCCTGATACGCAACCCGTCCGACCCAGACCAGCCCGATGAGGGTCGGTCGCACCAGGACCAGAGCGCAGGAGGTGTCGAGTGATCAAACCGTTGCCCGTCACTGGCGCTTGGCGTCCCGGCGACGATTCTGGGCATCGCCAGTTCCTGACCATCGCCGCGCAGCGGCCGCTCGCTCTCGAAGGCGGCGGGCAGCTGCGCGACGTGCAGATCGCGTACGAGACGTGGGGTCAGCTCGACGCCGACGGCTCCAACGCGGTGCTGATCTGCCATGCGTGGACCGGCGACAGCCACGTCCTGGGCCATGTCGGTCGTGGTCATCCGTCCGGGGGGTGGTGGGAAGGGGTCGTCGGTCCCGGCTTGGCCATCGACACTGATCGGTGTTTCGTGGTGTGCGCCAACGTGCTCGGCGGCTGTCAGGGCTCCACCGGTCCGGCGTCGCCCGATCCGATCGACGGCCGTCCCTACGGCAGCCGCTTTCCAGTGGTGACCATCCGTGACATGGTGCGCGTTCAAGCCGCGCTGGCCGATCATCTCGGGGTCGAGCAGTGGGCGAGTGTGGTCGGTGGTTCGATGGGGGGGATGCAGGCGCTCGAATGGGCGGTGGCCTATCCGCATCGTGTGCGCTCGCTCATCGTCATTGCGTCGTGCGCTCAATCGTCGGCGCAGCAGATAGCGCTCGGTGCCGTCGGTCGGCGGGCCATCGCCATGGACCCGCGGTGGCGAGGCGGCGACTACTACGACGCTGACCCCGGTGATGGTCCGCATGAAGGCCTCATCGTGGCCCGTGAGCTCGCGCAGATCATGTTCCGCTCCGATGATGTGTTCACCGCGCGGTTCGGTCGTGAGTTCGCTGACCAACAAGAGGGCTTCGGTCTGTGGCAGCGCTTCGAGATCGAGCGCTACCTCGATCATCACGGCGTGAAGCTCGTGCGCCGCTTCGACGCCAACAGCTATCTGATCATCGGCAAGGCGATGGATCTCCACGACATCGGTCGTGGACGCGGCGGTGTGGACGCTGCGCTGTCCCGTGTCCGGTGTCCGGTGCGCACCGTCGGCATCTCGAGCGACGTGCTCTATCCGACGTATCAACAGATCGAGATCACCGAGCGGCTGCAACGCCTCGGCGGGTCGAGCGACTACGTCGAGAGATCGGAAGAGC
>JBFWVD010000006.1:0-93528 GCA_050246915.1 Acidimicrobiia bacterium
ACGGGCGATTGGAGTCGGGGGACGGTGTTCATCGCGTGCCTCCAGTGAGGACGGTGTCTTGTCGGGTTGTGGCGTTCCCTCGGCCCCGGGCCGCCACGGTCTCGTTGATGACGTGTCGCAGGACGGGCTGAGTAGTTCGAATGCCGTCCGCATCCATGCGAGCGAGACCGGCGCGTGACAAGGTCAAGACCGATCGCTCGATCTCACGTACCGGTGCGTTGAGAGTGCGAGCCAATGCCGAGATCGGTACTGGTTCGGGTATCGAGGCCAAGGCCTCGAGCACCGCGATCGTGGGAGCGGCGAGCTCTCGGGTCTGCCCCTTCACCAACTCATGGAGCGAGGGTGGGTCGCCATCGGCGCCCGTGGCACGCCAACGCCACAAGTCGGTCATGAGCAGCGGATGGCCACCACAGCGATGACGCACCTCTTCACCATCGGACCCGAGCGCCTCGACCTCCGTCGCTTCCAGGGGCTGCAGGGCGATGAGGGTGTCGAAGGAGAGGTGGGTGCCGAAGTCGGTGAGCCGACTCGTCGGATATGCAGACATCACGATGGCCAAGGGAAGGTTCGGCTCATGACGACGCAGCCAGACGAGTGCCTCGATCGTGGCGGCATCGGCAAGGTCGAGGTCGTCGAGCACGAAAAGCAACGGTCCGTTGTCCCGGATGATCGCGCTGAGCGTGGTGTAGGCGTCGTGATCGCCGCGCAGGTAGGGGCCGCAGCAATATCGCGTGGCCGCGCCCGACGCACCACGTCCCTCGAGCGCGCCGACGAGTGCGTCTGCCAGTGGCAGCCGACGTGACGCCGCACCCGTCGGTGAGAGCGCCACGATCCCACACACGTTCCAGAAGCGCTCACGCAACCGTTCGAGCAGCATCGTCTTGCCGATGCCATATCTTCCGGTCACGAGACTCAACGTCAACTCGTGTTGCATCGAACGCTCGACCATCGTCGTCAGGCAGTCGAGCTCGGCGACACGACCGAGGAAGGGCATCACCAGCTTGGGGTCGCGTCGCTCGCGGGGATGATCGCTCGGGGTGCCCGTCGCCGTCGTGACGATGGGGCGCCGTCCTGCGTTGCTCCAGACCAACAACGACAGTGGTTCGCCGGCATCGATTGCCGCCGCGAGATCCTCGGTGACCGATGTGCAGTCGGCGGCGAGACGGTTTCGGCACGTGTCGAACACCTGCCGGGCACAGTGCTCGTGACCCATCGCATAGTGGGACAGCATCTGGATCCGATACGCCTCTTCGGCGTAGGGCTGTACTCGCAGCGCCGCACTGGCGCTGGCTATCGCTTCCTCGTACTCACCGATGGTCAGCTGGGATTCGGCGAGCATCAGAAAGTTCTTCAGAACACGCGCCTGATAGAGCCGGCGATCGTCATCGGCCCACGGTGCGTTGGGCTCACCGTCGAGCAACTCCCCGCGAGCAAGGCGCGCGGCATCGATCCGATGTCCGAGGCTGTGCCGCAACGAGGCAGTCGTCTCGGCCTTGCGGACGAGCGAGTCGAACACGTCGAGGTCGACCGTGACCTCCTCGGTGCTGAGTCGATAGCCGCCCGGTGATGTCGACAGCGCCCGGCGTGCCAGGTCCTTGTCGACGAACAGGCGCTTGCGGAGTCCACTGATATAGCTCTCGAGCGTGGCGGCCGTGGCTCGCGGCGGCTTGTCGGGCCACAGGACCTCGGCAAGGGTCTCCTTCGACACCGCCATGTCGCGGGCGAGGACCAGATACTGCAAGAGGGTCCGCGGCTTGTGGCCGCCGAACGAGGACTCCGAGAAGGTGCCGGACCGTGACTCGACCAGGAAGGACCCGAGCATCGAGATCCGAACGTCATCCCCCTGCGCCGTTCGTTCCGTCATGCCCGCTTCCGACCCTCCTGAGGGGCTTCGCCCCCTCTCGACCCACACTGAAGGTAGGCGTGCCGACACGCTCCGCTATGGGTGCTTCCACCCCAATTGAGGTCAAATGTCCATGGACAATGTGCCGTGCCAGGCTGGACGGATCGTCGGGTGGGCGACGCACTCAGGCTCCCTGGACGCTCGAGCCGACTCGGGCCACGACGACGATGATCGATGGATCGCGCTGGCGATGGCGATCCGGCGTCAGACCATCGAGAACGGCGATCTTCGCGTTGTAGAGCACGGCGAGCAGGGGTGCCGCGATCCGCAGTCCGGGTGTCTCCATCAGCAGGCGCCGCAGTGCGGCCATGCGGATCTGGTCGGTCCAACCGAGCGGGCCGACCAGGCCACGCTGATGCTCGATCTGGAAGCCGGCAGCGGTGACGACCCGTGTCAGTCCGTCTTGCGTCCAGCGCCAGTAGTCCGTGGGATGCGGATGAAACGGCCACACTCCGTGGGTCGTCAGCAGCAGATATCCACCAGGACGAAGGACTCGCACGGCCTCTTTCAGGTACACCGTGACGTCGCTCACGTGCTCGAGCACCTGGAAGGACGTCACCAGATCGACGGTGTTGTCGGCCAGGTCCACGGTGCCGTCCTCGAACACCGCGATCTCGGCGTCGTCGCCGATGTCGGCCGCGAGATAGATCGCGTCGCGCGCAAAGAGGTGCCGATAGGGCACCTCGCCTGCACCGAAGTCGAGAATCGTCATCCCGGCTCGTCCGAACGCGAATCGGTCCCGGACGGCGACAAGCTCGCGATGCAGCTGTCGCAGCGGGTACCACGCCGACGAGCCGATCGACGGCGCAGCTCGATGGTGGTCGCCACTGGCCTGCACCCCATTGCATCGGTCATCAGTGGCCGTTTCTGAAGGGCGACGGTCGAGGGTCCCCACAACGGCGAGGGATTCCCCCCTCCTCGTCACCCCCCCCACCAGGTGCTGCCCCTCACCTGCAACGGCCGGCTCCTCGCGGCGCTCGTACGACCTCGATTGGCGAGCTCCGATGCAGCAGGTGCAATGGACAAAGCGTCATCTGCACCTCAAGTTTCCCCAAAGGTCGCCTTGGTAAAGCTGTGCAACCACAAACAGCGGAGTCGGCGCGCCGGGCAGGCGTGTCGAGTCACACACCAAGGGGTGCGACAGATGGCAAAGGGAATGACGGCACGACTTCGAAGGGATCCGGGTCAGCGTCCCCGGTCTCGTTCCCGCACCCGTTTGGCCGTTTTGGCCTCGAGCTCGATCGCCGCGCTGGCCATCGCCTCGGCCCTCCCCACCGACGCCGCGCCAAGAGCCCCCTGGGAAGGCCTGGAGGATCCCGGTTCCTCGCTGGCCCCCATCGGTATGGGATTCGACGTCACTCCCCGTGACCTCGAGTTCATCTTGGAGCAGATCAAGATCGGCGAGGCCCATGCGGCATCGCGCACGCCGCTGGAGCCGTGCAGCACGCTCATCGGTCCCGGCCCGAACCAGATCCCCGAGGGTGGCAACGCTCACGAGTTCCCGTTCGGCATCCGGACGGTCAGCGGCGAGTGCAACAACCTGCTGCCCGGCCAGGAGACGTGGGGTGCTGCCGATCAAGTGTTCCCGCGCCTGGCACCAGCCGACTTCCGCGGCGACTACACGAACCCGTCCGGGAACATCAACGATCCCGAACCCCGCGTCGCCAGCAACCTGATCGTCGATCAGACCGACACCAACGCCGCGGCCGTTGCCGCAGCGGGCGGCGATCCCGATCCCCTCAACCCCGGGACTGAAGTCGAGATCCTCAACACCGCACCCGACGCCGGCCTCTCGGCCCCGTACAACTCGATGTTGACGTTCTTCGGGCAGTTCTTCGACCACGGCCTCGA
Source organism: Acidimicrobiia bacterium (assembly GCA_050246915.1). Taxonomy (GTDB): domain Bacteria; phylum Actinomycetota; class Acidimicrobiia; order Acidimicrobiales; family Ilumatobacteraceae; genus JBFWVD01. The sequence continues at coordinate 3,755 of JBFWVD010000006.1, forward strand.
CCTGGTGAAGAAGAACGGGTCCGAGCTCGTCGTCATGGCGCTGGATCCGAGCGACCCGCTGTACAACCCGGCGCCCGGCGCACCGAACTTCATGCTGCTGAACCGCACGGTCACCACCGCCAGCGATGCCGGCGTGAACGCCACGACCCCCTACGTGGATCAGAACCAGACCTACTCGTCGCATCCGTCGAAGCAGGTGTTCCTCCGTCAGTACGCCCTCAACGGCCTCGGCCAGCCGGTGTCGACCGGCAAGCTCATCGAGGGCGTCTCCGGTGGCATGGCCACCTGGGGCGAGCTCAAGACAGCGACGGCCACGTTGCTCGGCATCCAGCTCGTCGACATGGACGTGCACAGCGTGCCGATGATCCTCACCGATCCGTACGGCAACTTCATCCCCGGTCCCAACGGCTTCCCGCAGTTGGTGACCGGCTCCGGCCTCGTCGAGGGCAACCCTGCTGCCAATGGCGGGCTCGGCGTCCTCGTGCCCAACGACATCATCCCCTCGGGCCACTCCTTCCTCGACGACATCGCTCACGCCGCCAACGTTGCTCCCGGCCTGAGCAAAGACGCCGACGCGATCGTGAACCCGCTTCCGCTCGGCGCGGCCTACACACCGAACCCGGGCGCGACGTTGTACGACAACGAGATGCTCGACGCCCACTACATGGCCGGTGACGGTCGAGTGAACGAGAACATCGCCCTCATCTCGGTGCACCACGTGTTCCACTCCGAGCACAACCGAGTTGCCGACGACATCGTCAACACCTTGCTCACCAATCCGGACATCACCCCGGCGTTCCGCGCCGAGTGGCAGATCGGCACCGATTGGAACGGGCAGCGCCTCTTCCAGGCCGCCAAGCTCGTCACCGAGATGGAGTACCAGCACCTCGTGTTCGAGGAGTTCGCCCGCTTCATCCAGCCCAACATCAACGCCTTCGTGGCCTACGACTCGACCATCAACGCGGCCATCAACGCCGAGTTCGCCCACTCCGTCTACCGCTTCGGCCACTCGATGCTGAACACCGATGTGGCTCGCTTCACCGCTTCGGGGACCAACGATGACATCGCCTTGTTCGATGCCTTCCTGAACCCGCCTGCGTGGTTGGACGGCACCTATGCAACTGCTGAGGAGGCCGCTGGTGCGGTGTTCCGCGGTGGCGTCGCCCAGCAGGGAAGTGAGATCGACGAGTTCGTCGTCGAAGCACTCCGCAACCAGCTGCTCGGCCTCCCGCTCGACCTTCCGGCCCTCAACATGGCCCGTGGTCGTGACACCGGCGTGCCGCGCCTGAACCAGGCCCGACGCGACTTCTACGCACAGACCAACAACGACCCGTCCCTGCGGCCCTACGACAGCTGGCTCGACTTCTCCTTCGAGATCAAGCACCAAGAGTCGCTGGTCAACTTCATCGCCGCCTACGGCACCCATCCCACGATCGCCAGCGCCGGCAACAACTTCCCGGCTCGCCGGCTCGCGGCCCAGAACATCGTGAACAACATCACTCCCGATGCCGCCGACTTCATGGTCGGCACGGGAGCCTGGCAGAACGTCGCCGGCCTGCCCACCACCGGCCTCGAGAACATCGACCTGTGGGTCGGCGGCCTCGCCGAGAAGAAGCAGGCGTTCGGCGGCATGCTCGGAACCACGTTCAACTACGTGTTCGAGAAGCAGCTCGAGGACCTCCAGAGCGGCGACCGCTTCTACTACCTCGGCCGCCTCGCTGGCGAGGATCTGCTCGCAGCCCTCGAAGGCAACTCCTTCAGCGAACTGGTGATGCGCAACACCGACGCCGAGGGCCTCCCCGCCCAGGTGTTCACCCGCCCCACGTACACGTTCAACGTTGCTGCCCTCGGCACGACCGGCCCGGTCCTCGACGACCCGGCCACCGGGTACAACGAGTCCGTGCTGTTGGTGCGTCTCCCCAACGGGACCATCCGCTACCCCGGCGAGGAGCACGTCAACTGGATCGGTTCGCCCAACGCTGATCGTCTCTCCTCGGGTGACGGCGACGACACCGTGCGGGGCAACAACGCCAACGACCGTCTCGAGGGTGGCATCGGCAACGACGACATCATCGGTGGCGAGGGCAACGACATCCTCACCGACTCCTTCGGTATCGACACCCTCAAGGGTGGACCCGGCAACGACGCCCTGGCCGGCGGTCCCGGCCTCGGCGATCTGCTGCAGGGCGGTAACGGCCACGACTTCATCGTCGGTGGCAACGACGGCACCACGACCCTCGCCGGCGAAGGCAACGACTTCATCTACGCCGGAAGCGCAGCCGACATCGTGACGGGCGACTTCGGTGACGACTGGATGGAAGGCGGAGCCGACGCCGATGCGCTCACCGGTGACGCAGGCAACCCGTTCCTCAACGACCCGGCCGGTGGCGACGACGTGCTGCTCGGCGGCGCCAGCGCCGATATCGGCGTCGGTGAAGGCGGCACGGACATCTTCGTCCACGACTCCGGCACCGACGACAACGACGGTGGCCTCGGGTTCGACTTCTACACCCACTACGGCGATCCGCTGCCCGGTGACTCCGACCTCGCCGTCGGTGAGTTGGTGCCAGCGCCCATCGATCCGCTGCGGGACCGCTTCAACCTCATCGAGGCGCTCTCGGGCTACAACCAGAACGACATCCTGCGTGGCGATGGTGCCAACCCACTCGACATCGGCGGTAACGATCTGACCGCTGATGGGATTGCCTTGATCCCCGGCCTCGCCGATGTGCTCCCGGCCGGTGCCACCGGCTTCGTGAGCGGCAACATCATCCTCGGCGGCGCCGGGAGCGACCTGATCGAAGGTCGCGCCGACGATGACATCATCGACGGCGACGCTTGGCTCCGGGTGCAGCTCGAGCACAATGGCATTCGCTACGACACGCTCAGCCAGCTGCAGGCGGCGGTGTTCGCCGGAACCATCGATCCGGGCACGATCTCCATCGTGCGTGAGATCCTTCCGGGCACACCGGGCAGCGACATCGACACGGCACTGTTCCAGGGTCCCCGTGCCGACTACGACATCACCTTCACTCCCGACGGTGTGCGGGTCACCCATGCTCGTGGCACCGGCGGACCGGTCCCCGATGTCCTCAACGACGGATCGGATCTGCTCAACAACATCGAGCAGCTCCAGTTCTCCGACCAGACCTTGGTGCTCGGCGCTCAGCTGTGTGCTGGGTTGGCGGTGACGGTGGATCTTGGTTTGGGTGGTGTTCCCACTGCTGGTGATGACGTGATCATGGGTACTGCTGGTGCTGATGTGATCAACGCTCTTGGCGGTAACGACACCGTGTGCGGTAACGGTGGCATCGACACCATCAACGGTGCCGAAGGCAACGACAGCCTCTACGGCGGCGACGGCAACGACATCCTCACCGGTGGCATCGGCAGCGACCAGCTCTACGGCGACGCCAACGACGACACCCTCAACGGCGGCGAAGACGCCGACTACCTCGTCGGAGCCGCCGGCAACGACACCCTCAACGGCGACAACGGCGACGACTACCTCGACGGTGGCGACAACAACGACACCCTCAACGGTGGACGCGGCGGCGATCAGCTGTTCGGCTACGGCGGCGACGACACCCTCAACGGCGAAGCCGTCGGCGTCGTACTCGGCGAACCCGACTACCTCTGGGGCGGTCTCGGCATCGACACCTACAACGGCGGTGCCGGTAACGACTGGCTCGACGGCGGCGACGAAGCCGAAACCATGAACGGTGACGCCGGCGACGACGTCATCTTGGCCAGAGACGGAGCCGACACCCTCAACGGCGGCACCGGACTCGACTACCTCTGGGGCGGCCTCGGCACCGACACCTTCAACGGCGGAGCCGACCGAGACACCCTCGACGGTAACGACGGCACCGAGAACGCCGGCGAAGTCATGAACGGTGACGGCGGCGACGACGACATCCTCGGCTACGGAGGCAACGACACCATCAACGGCGGAGCCGGCTCCGACTACCTCTGGGGCGGCACCGGCGTCGACACCTTCAACGGCGGAACCGAACGAGACCACCTCGAAGGCGACGACAACGGCGAAGTCATGAACGGTGACGACGGCGACGACCTCCTCATCGGATGGGGCGGCACCGACACCCTCAACGGCGGCCTCGGTTCCGACTACATGTGGGGCGGCCTCGGCATCGACACCTACAACGGCGGCGACGGAGCCGACTACCTCGACGGCAACGACACAGGAGAGAACGCCGGAGAAACCATGAACGGCGACGCCGGCGACGACCTCCTCATCGGATGGGGCGGCAACGACACCCTCAACGGCGGAACCGGAGCCGACTACCTCTGGGGCAGCACCGGAACCGACACCCTCAACGGCGGACCCGACGCAATCGACATCTGCATCGACCCCCAAAACGGCACATTCGACCCCAGCTGCGAAGCAACCGGACTCATCTGAACCAATCAACCGAACGGTGGGGAGGAAGACCAGTTCTTCCTCCCCGCCGGTCGTTTTGGGCATCGTCTGTCTTGACGTCGCACTCGTGCAGAGTTCCTGAGGACCACTGAAGTGACGTTCCACTCCCCCCGCTGGACGCATCGGCGACGTTCGATCCGCCGGCTCCTCACTGCGGCATCGGCCGTGACGGTGGCGTTGGCCGCGCTCGCGTCGCTCACCGATGCCGACACCTCCTCCATCGTCCCTGCTGCAGCGATCGATCCGGCACCCACCGAGCCGCGGGCAGCGGCCATCGCCCACGTCGTGGCCCACGCCCCGGAGTTCGGCCTTTCCCCGACTGACGTCGCCGACCTGGTCGTGACCGACGTGGTCCCGTCGGCGGGTTCGAGCATCGTGTATCTCCAGCAACGCCACGGCGGCGTGCCCGTCGCTGACGCGATCGCCACAGTCGTCGTGGAGCCATCAGGTCACGTGCGACGAGTCGCCAGTCGACTGGCCAATGACCTCGACCATCAGAAGCGACCAACCGCTCCGGCGATCACCGCGACCGAGGCAGCAACGGCGGCGCGCGGCGATGAGACCCCGCAGCCCGATGCCGGCGATGTTCCATCGATCGACGTCGACGAACCGGTGCCACCCAAACTCGTCCTGCAACCCGATGTCTCGGGCGATCTGCGACTGGCGTGGGAAGTGACCGTTCACGAAGCCGTCGAGGATTCGTGGTGGCAGGTTCGTGTCGACGCCAAGACCGGTGAGGAGCTCGACCGCGTCAGCCTCAACTCGGCCGACTCGTACAACGTGTTCGCAGCCCCGATCGAGTCACCCTCGGTTGGTGGTCGCAGCATCGTCACGAACCCTGCCGATCCAACGGCGTCGCCGTTCGGTTGGCACGACACCAATGGTGTGGCGGGCGCCGAGTCGACGTTGACCGAAGGGAACAACGCGTCGGCCTACACCGACGTGGACAACAACAACATCATCGACCCTGCCAGTCAGCCCGATGGTGGGCCGTCGCTGGACTTCGATAGGCCGCTCGACCTGGCGCAAGCTCCGTTGACATATCGCGACGCCGACGTCGTGAACCTCTTCTACCTCACCAATCACATCCACGATGTCCTCTACCGGTTCGGCTTCGACGAGGCGAGCGGGAACTTCCAGGTCAACAACTATGGACGAGGTGGACTCGGCGGAGACGCGGTGAAGGCCGAGGCGCAAAACGGCGGGAGCGTGAACAACGCCAACTTCACCACGTTCCCGGATGGCTTCGCCCCTCGCATGCAGATGTACCTGTTCGACCCGGCCAACCCCGATCGTTCCGGCTCCCTCGACAGCTCTGTGGTCATCCACGAGTACGGACATGGGTTGACCAACCGGCTGACCGGCGGCCCGTCCACCGTGAGTTGCCTGCAGAACGGGGAAGAAGCTGGCGAAGGATGGAGCGACTGGTTGGGGCTGATGCTCACCATGCAACCAACCGACACCGGTCCGCAACCACGCGGCTTTGCCACCTATCTCCTCGGACAGCCCACGTCCGGCCCCGGCTTGCGTGCCTACCGCTACAGCACTGACCTCGGTGTCGATCCACGGACGTACGACTCCATCAAGACGGCGAGCGGTACCCACGCCATCGGATCCACCTTCGCCACGATGCTGTGGGAGATGTCCTGGGGACTCATCGATCGCTACGGATTCACCTCGGATCTGCAGCACGGCAACGCCGGAAACACCATGGCGCTCCAGTTGATGGTCGACGGGTTGAAGCTGCAGCCGTGCAACCCCGGTTTCATCGATGCCCGCGACGCAATTCTTCTTGCCGACGAACTGCGCTATGACGGGGCGAACCAATGCCTGCTGTGGGATGCATTCGCCAAGCGGGGACTCGGTTGGAGTGCGGCACAGGGAAGCCCCTTCAGCGCCACCGATGGCACCGAGGCGTTCGACCTTCCGCCCCAGTGCGCACCGCTGATGCTCACGGTCGAGACCGACCCAGCAGAAGCCGTCGGTGGCGCGCCGCTCACGTACAACATCGCGGTCACCAACACCAGCAGCAGCGCGATGTCGTCCGTGACAGCGACCGCCGTGATTCCGCCACAGACGTCGCTGCAGGCGGGCAGCATCACCTGCAACGGCACTGCCGTGTCAGGAATCGTCGAGTTCGCGATCGGCGCGCTGGCACCTGGGCAATCGACGACATGCGCGTTCACGGTCGTCGTCGACGCCGGTGTCGCCTCCACGGTGCTGTTCGCTGATGACTTCGAACAGGGAGTCGCTGCCTGGCAGATCGATCATGGCCTCGGAGTGACCGATTGGTCACTGGCGTCGAACCAGTACGCCAGCGCGACCCATGCCATGTTCGCACCCGACCCTGTCGTACCCTCCGATCTCCGTCTCACCACCGCAGCCCCGCTGGCAATCACCGCTGGTTCAGTGCTGCGGTTCACGCATCGCTACGACACCGAGCATCCCTTCGACGGAGGTGTCGTAGAGGCGTCCACCGATGGCGTCAATTGGAGTGGACTCGATGCTCACTTCTTCGAGAACGGGTACAACTCCACCATCGAGCCAGGCGCGAACCCACTGGCGAATCAACGCGCCTTCAGCGGCAGCAGTCACGGGTTCGTCCGCTCGGCCATCGACCTGAGCTCGTTCGACGGCTCATCGATTCGCCTGCGCTTCCGCATGGGATCCGACGCCAGCGTCGGTGGCGCTGGCTGGTATGTCGACGACGTCCGGCTCGCCGATGAAACCACGCTCGATTCCGCCGTCGGCGCGTCGAGCTTCGAAGGCCACGTCACCACGCGCACACACTCCACCGTGGCGGCTCCTGGCGCACCAGCGGCGTTGTGTGCTGGGTTGGCGGTGACGGTGGATCTTGGTTTGGGTGGTGTTCCCACTGCTGGTGATGACGTGATCATGGGTACTGCTGGTGCTGATGTGATCAACGCTCTTGGCGGTAACGACACCGTGTGCGGTAACGGTGGCATCGACACCATCAACGGTGCCGAAGGCAACGACAGCCTCTACGGCGGCGACGGCAACGACATCCTCACCGGTGGCATCGGCAGCGACCAGCTCTACGGCGACGCCAACGACGACACCCTCAACGGCGGCGAAGACGCCGACTACCTCGTCGGAGCCGCCGGCAACGACACCCTCAACGGCGACAACGGCGACGACTACCTCGACGGTGGCGACAACAACGACACCCTCAACGGTGGACGCGGCGGCGATCAGCTGTTCGGCTACGGCGGCGACGACACCCTCAACGGCGAAGCCGTCGGCGTCGTACTCGGCGAACCCGACTACCTCTGGGGCGGTCTCGGCATCGACACCTACAACGGCGGTGCCGGTAACGACTGGCTCGACGGCGGCGACGAAGCCGAAACCATGAACGGTGACGCCGGCGACGACGTCATCTTGGCCAGAGACGGAGCCGACACCCTCAACGGCGGCACCGGACTCGACTACCTCTGGGGCGGCCTCGGCACCGACACCTTCAACGGCGGAGCCGACCGAGACACCCTCGACGGTAACGACGGCACCGAGAACGCCGGCGAAGTCATGAACGGTGACGGCGGCGACGACGACATCCTCGGCTACGGAGGCAACGACACCATCAACGGCGGAGCCGGCTCCGACTACCTCTGGGGCGGCACCGGCGTCGACACCTTCAACGGCGGAACCGAACGAGACCACCTCGAAGGCGACGACAACGGCGAAGTCATGAACGGTGACGACGGCGACGACCTCCTCATCGGATGGGGCGGCACCGACACCCTCAACGGCGGCCTCGGTTCCGACTACATGTGGGGCGGCCTCGGCATCGACACCTACAACGGCGGCGACGGAGCCGACTACCTCGACGGCAACGACACAGGAGAGAACGCCGGAGAAACCATGAACGGCGACGCCGGCGACGACCTCCTCATCGGATGGGGCGGCAACGACACCCTCAACGGCGGAACCGGAGCCGACTACCTCTGGGGCAGCACCGGAACCGACACCCTCAACGGCGGACCCGACGCAATCGACATCTGCATCGACCCCCAAAACGGCACATTCGACCCCAGCTGCGAAGCAACCGGACTCATCTGAACCAATCAACCGAACGGATCGGACCCGCCTTCGAACACGAACGTCGACTGGCTCTCGATCGCCAGGAGCATGCCGTCTCGCGACCACACGAGCACCTCACCAGAGCCGTAGCCGCCCCACACCGCGTGGGGCCGGAAATCGGCGAGGACCCACTCGCACGGCACGACGTTGATCGGTCGGAAGGTGTTGTCGAGGCTCCGGCCGCGGAACGCACCCGCCGCTCGGGCCACTGCCATGGGCACCATGTCGACGGCGTAGGCGATACGTGCTGCGGTCATCGACCCGCCATCGGCGAACCGGATCCAGAAGCAGAGACGTGACGGATCGCCGTCGGCCGCGACGGTGGCCAGGCGGATGTCGAGGGTGGTGTGCCAACCGAGCTCGCCGACGATCTCGACGGGGAACAGCCGCCGGCAGGTCTCCGGCTCGGTCACCTGCGGCATCGTCGAGAACTGACCGGTGAGTCCCCCCACGAACGCGTGGCGATCGACCGTGGCGCCCATGGCCGTGAAGAGCAACGTGCCGTCGGGGTCGGTGGTGGCCACGGTGAGCTGCGAGCTACGCCGCCCGCGGACTGCTTCGGTGACCTGCACCGTCACATCCACTCCCGCTGACGCTGAGGACAGGAACTGCGATGTGCACCACACCAACTGCCGCCCGCTTGTGCGCTCCAGCGCCACTGCCGCGATGGCCGCGGCGTGTCCTCCGTACATCATCGCGTCGGGACGGCACAGCCGCCGCTCGAGGGCGACTGAGAACGTGTCCGGCCCTGTGGCGGTGATGGCCATCAGCGCACAGTCCGCCGCGAACACCTCGTCGACGTGGGTCGGGTCGATGAGGTCGTCGGGCGGCGTCTGAGACATGAGGCGCCATTGTGGTTGCCACCTCGGCCGAGGCCAAAGCGCGCCAATAGCGATGTCTCGTGTCGCGGGGTCAGCTCAGCTCAAGAGCCGGGCAGCACGTAGGTCGTCATCGACAGCGAGCCCATCGCATATCCCTCGAACAGCACCTCGGCCGGTTGTTCGGCCTCTGTCGCCAGGCCTCCGAGGTAGAAGAACGGGAGGAGATGGTCCGGGGTCGGTGCAGCGGAGCGATAGTGCCGATGCGTGGTCAACTCAGCGACATCTCCTGGGCGCTCTGTCAACACAGCTTGCGCAGCGAGATCGAACTCACGGTTCCAGTCGAATGCACCCTCCGGGCTGCTCCACTGGATGCGACCGAGGTTGTGCACGACGTTGCCGCTCCCGACGATGAGAACACCGCGATCTCGCAGCGGGGCAAGCGCAGCACCGAGTTGCACGTGATGGTCGAAGCTCTTGCTGGCATCGATCGACAGCTGGACGACGGGCACATCGGCATCGGGGAACATGTGGGCCAGCACGGACCAGGTGCCATGGTCAAGACCCCAGCTGTCGTGGTCCTGGCCGACCCACATGGGCCGCACGAGTTCGGCGATCTCCGACGCCAGCTCGACGCTGCCCGGTGCGGGGTACTCGAAGGCGAAGAGCTCATCGGGGAATCCGTAGAAGTCATGGATGGTCTTGGGTCGGGCCATGGCAGTGACCGCAGTGGCATTGATGTACCAGTGCGCAGAGATGGCCAGGATGGCGCGAGGTCGCGCTATCGAGCGTCCGAGGGCGCGCCACGCCCTGGTGTAGCCGTTGCTCTCGAGGGTGTTCATCGGGCTGCCATGGCCGACGAAGACAGCCGGCATCGTGATATCGCTCATCGCAGTTCCTCATGTCGTGCATCGAGCCAGTCGCGTGCCACCCGCTACTGGTTGAACATTCAATAACCAGCATAGGGTGGAAAGATGATATGTCAACCTCGGCGCTACTCTTCTCCCCATGGCTCGAACCCGATGGCTCAGCGAACCCGAGCGCCAGGCCTGGCGCAACCTCTCGCTCATGCAACTCCAATTGCATGCTCTGCTGGGACGAGAGCTCACCGGCGACGGTCTGTCGTATCAGGACTACCTCGTGTTGGCCTCTTTGAGTGATCGACCTGACAATCAGGCCCGCCTCACCGACATCGGACGCGAGTTGGGCTGGGAGAAGAGTCGCGTGTCCCACCACATCACGAGAATGGAGAGTCGCTCGTTGGTGCAGCGGGTCAAGTGCCCGACCGACCAACGCGGCTGGTTCGTGATGATGACGGACAACGGTCGGGCGAGCATCGAGGCCGCTGCGCCCGCTCACGTCGCCGCGGTGCGGCGTCACTTCATCGACCTCCTCACCCCTCAGCAGCTCGGCACCCTCGACGAGATAGCGCGTACGGTCTTGGAGCATCTGCCATCAGATGACTGATGGGCTCTGAGCGCTCATGGTCCAGCTCCCGCGAGAGTCAGAACGTGCCCATCAGGGACGCCAGGACGGGGACCCGAAAACCGAGCCACGGTGGGACAGTGGTGACCGCCCGGTGTCATCATGGCGGCAGACGCTGTGCCCCAGGGCCCGGCCCGCACCAGCAGCCCACAGCAGGAGGACAGATGACCCCCGACGACATGATCCTGGTCAGCGTGGACGACCATGTGATCGAGCCCCCCACCATGTTCGACGCTCACTGGCCCGAGAAGCTCAAGGACCGTAAGCCCAAGGTCGTCAAGACGCCCGACGGCGGCGACCTGTGGGAGTTCGAGGGTGTTCGGGCCCCGAACGTCGGTCTGAACGCCGTCGCCGGCTGCCCGCCCGATGAGTACAACCTCGACCCCACCGAGTACACCCAGATGCGTCCAGGCTGCTTCATCGGGGCTGATCGCATCGCCGACATGAGTGCGGCCGGCATCTTGGCGAGCTTGAACTTCCCGACGTTCCCTCACTTCTGCGGCCAGTACTTCGGCCGAATCGAGGACAAGGACATCGCCCTCACCGCCGTGCAGGCGTACAACGACTGGCACATCGACGAGTGGGCCGGGAGCTACCCCGATCGGTTCATCCCCTGTGCCATCACCCCGCTGTGGGATGTGAACCTCATGGCCGCGGAGATCCGGCGTGTGGCCTCGAAGGGATGCCACGCCGTCACGTTCTCAGAGAACCCGTCGAAGCTCGGACTGCCCAGCTATCACACCGATCACTGGGACCCGTTCTTCTCGGCATGTCTCGACAATGACGTGACCGTCTGCTTGCACATCGGATCGTCGTCGTCGATGACCATCACCGCCCCGGATGCTCCGCCCGACGTGATGATCTCGCTGACGCCGACCAACAGCCTGCAGGCGCTCACCGACATCTTGTTCTCGGGAACCTTCAATCGCTTCCCCGGCCTGCAGATCGCCATGAGCGAGGGCGGCATCGGCTGGATCCCGTACGCTCTCGAGCGGGCCGACTACGTACACAAACACCACAAGGCCTGGACCCACACCGACCTGGGCGGCAAGTTGCCCAGCGAGATCTTCGCCGAGCACTTCTGGACCTGCTTCATCGATGATCGCGCGGGCATCGAGATGCGCCACAAGGTCGGGGTCGATCGCATCATGTGGGAGTGCGACTATCCGCACTCCGACTGCACATGGCCGAACGCTCCAGAGCAGCTGTGGGAGAACCTCAAGGACATTCCGCCCGCCGAGATCGACAAGATCACACACCTCAATGCCATGCAGGCGTTCTCGTTCGATCCGTTCCGCCATCGAGCCAAGGAGCGTGCCACCGTGGCCGCCCTCCGCTCGGAGGCAACCGGAGTTGACACGTCCATCAAGTCGATGGGACGGCGCAAGACCGAAGCCGGCGGCGGCTCGCTCACTGCGGCCCTCGCGGCGGTTGCCTCGAAGGGCACGCCTCAGGCGAGCTGAGACCACCACCACTCGCGAGTTCGAGGGGGTCACGTCGCATGGCGTGGCCCCCTCGACGCGTGCCGCGCCGGTCGGCCCTATGCTCGCCGCCGGTCGGCTGACGTAGGTGCAATGACCACGGGGATGGGATGAAGATCGAATGGGATCGGGCGGACCTCGAGTTCCGCGACGAAGTGCGTACGTGGCTGCGTGAGAACGCGCCGAGCGAGCCGCGTCCGTTGAACGGACATTCCATGCGCGAGTTCGACCTCGCCTGGCAGCGCACCCAATGGGACGGCGGCTGGGCTGGCATCTCGTGGCCGGCACAGTTCGGTGGTCGCGGCCTATCGCTCGTCCAACAGCTCATCTGGTTCGAGGAATATGGCCAACTCGACCTGCCCGTGATCGATTCGACGTTCGTCGGACTCCGCCACGCGGGCCCCACGCTCATCGCGCGCGCCACCGACGAGCAGAAGGCCGCGCATCTCGCGCCGATCCTTCGCGGCGACGTGGTGTGGTGCCAGGGGTTCAGCGAACCCGAAGCGGGCTCCGATCTCGCCTCGCTGCGTACCCGTGGCGTCGTCGACGGCGACGAGTTGGTGGTCACCGGGCAGAAGGTGTGGACCAGCTTCGCCGACATCGGTGACTGGCAGGAGTTGCTGGTACGCACCGACCTCGACGGATCCAAGCACAAGGGGCTCACCTGGATCATCTGCGACATGCACTCCCCCGGTATCGAGGTGCGCCCCATCAAGACGATGGACGGTGGGAGTGACTTCTCGGAGGTCTTCTACGACGAGGTCCGCATCCCGATCGGCAACATCGTGGGCCGACTACACGACGGTTGGAGTGTGGCCATGTCGACACTGGCCTTCGAGCGGGGCACGGCGTTCACGGTGAACCAGGTGAAGCTGAGCGCCATCGTCGAACGCCTCATCGATGATGCGAAACGCCTCCCCGCACCCGGGGGTGGTGGCCGTGCCATCGACGATGACGAGTTCGCACGCGATCTGGCTCGCGTGCGAGCCGATGCTGCTGCGTTGCGCTCGATGACCTACATGGGCATCTCGCGCAACCTGCGCTCCCCGATGCCGGGACCGGAGGGTTCGATGCTGAAGATCGCGTTCGGCGATCTCGAGCAACGGGTCTTCCGCCTCCTCGCCGATCTGCACGGCGACGAGCTGCTCCGCCATCCGGGGAACACCTGGGTTCGCGACTATCTGTATTCCTACGCCGCGACCATCGGCGGCGGCACGTCGGAGATCCAGCGAAACATCGTCGCTGAGAAGGTCCTCGGGCTCCCGCGATGACCATCGATCTCCTCACCTCCGACGAGCAGGACGAGATCATCGCCTCGGTGCGATCGTTCCTCACCGAGGAGCCATCGCTGCGAACACGGCAGCGTTGGATTCAGTGCGCCGAGCTCGGATGGTTCGGCCTGGGGCTGCCGGAGTCGTTGGGCGGGGTGGGCTACGGCCTGGCCGAGGAGGCACTCCTCATGCGCGAGGTCGGTCGCCAGCTCGCGTCAGGCCCCGTCCTCGCATCCATCATCGGCGCCCGTGCCGCCGCCCTTGCCGGCGACCAGGCGTTGGCCCAGTCGATCCTCGGCGGTAACACCACGGTAGCCATGTCAATTCCAATTGGCGGCGTTCAGCGACTGGTGTTCGACGGTGATATCGCTGATGCGCTGTTGGCGCTCGACGATCACTCGGCCTCGATCTTCGACATGTCACAGCTCACCGAGCGCGCCAGCCTCGGATGCATCGACGAGACCACGACCTTGACCGAGGGGGTCGTGACGGGTGCCCCCCGCTGCACGGCCACCGGCACCGATCTCTGGTCCCGGGCCCTCGTCCTGGCCGCGGGTGCGTTGGTCGGGATGTCCGAGCAAGGCCGGGATCTCTCGGTGGCCCACGCCGGCAATCGGGTGCAGTTCGGTCATCCGATCGGCGTCAACCAAGCCATCAAGCATCCGTGTGCCGACATGGCCACGCGCTGTGAGGGCGCTTTGGCCCAACTGTGCTTCGCGGCCCTCAGTGTGGGGAGCGAGGAAGCCAATGCCCGCTTCGAAGCACTGTCGGCACTGGTGTTCGCGACGGAGACGGCCATCTACTGCGGCCGCACCACTGTCCAGATCCATGGGGGCATGGGGTTCACCGTCGAGCACCCAGCGCATCTCATCGTGAAACGGACCCATGTGATCGATCGCATGTTCGGCGGCCTCCGATCCCACCTGGCCTCGCTCGTGGCGCTCCCGTCGCCTGATCGCTGAGCGATCCGGCCTTCATCTGCCCGACGGCGACGCCGATAGACCATCGTGCGGTCACATTCGGAGCTCCCTGCCTATCAGCAACGGCTGTTGACGCTGAGTCGCGCCCACGGCACACGGGGTGTGGTCGGGCTGATCACGGCGGCGTCGTTGGCACTTTCGCTGAGCGCCACCGCGGCGACCTTCTTGTTCGGCCCGAGCGATCGCGAGACCGTGATCACCTCGTTGATCATCGCCACGGTCGTTCCCCTGATCGTCGCTCCGCTGGCCAGCACATTGGTCGTGTCGTTGATCCATGCCTTGGCCGAGGCATACGACGAGTTGCACCTGGTGGCAACGACCGACTCACTCACGGGTCTGGCCAACCGTCGCCGGTTCTTCGACGACGCCCAGCGTTTGCTCGCTGCACCGCGCAGCGGAGCACTCACCATGGCCGGCATGGTCGACATCGACGATTTCAAGAGCCTCAACGACCGACACGGGCATGCCACCGGCGACTCGGCGTTGTCGATGCTGGCGGCACGGTTGCGACACGCCGTCGGGGCCTACGGTGTGGCCGGGCGTCTCGGCGGCGATGAGTTCGGACTGTTCTTGGTGGTGCCCGAGGGCCAGGTGGACGTTGTCACCGACGCCCTCCACGCCGCGTGCGCTCCGTTCGAGATCCATCCAGGTCATCGGGTCGCCGCCAGCCTCGGCTTGCGCTCGGTCGACAGCCTGGCCACGGTCGACTCCGCGATGTTGTTGGCCGATGAGTCCCTGTACGCCATGAAGGCCGGTCGACGCCCGAGCTCGCGCCTTCGCGCCGCTGGCACCCACGACTGAGTCGATCAACCGCAGTCAACGCTGTTCGACACGCTGGCTCCCTCGTCCGTCGCGAGCAACACTGGTACGGCATCATCGATACCAAATCCAAGGAGCTCGCCATGACCTACAAGGACTCCCATCCCATCCCCCACTATCCGTCGTTCATGCGGCTCGACGGACGCAACCTGATCGTCATCGGTGCGGGCCAGGGCATGGGCCGCCAGACCTCGCACGCGCTCAAGCAGTGCGGTGCGCGCGTCGTGTGCGCCGACATCGATGAGCAACTCGCCCGCGAGATCGCCGAAGAGGTCGGCGGGACCGCCGTGGTAGGAGACATGACGAAAGAAGCGAACATCGAGCGGCTCGTCACTGAAGCCTCCGCGGCGTTCGGTGGCCCCATCCACGGTTTCGTGGACATCATCGGCATCGCCGAATGGGAGGCGATCGTCGCCACGCCCGAGGCGATGTGGGACCGCCAGTTCGACATGTGCATCCGCCATGCGTTCTTGCTCGCCAAGCACGTCGGCGGCCACATGCAGGCCAACAAGGTACCCGGGACCATGGTGTTCATCGCTTCGGTGCACGGTATGACCGCGTCGGTCCGCCACGCCGCCTATGGCGCGGCGAAAGCGGGCCTCATCTCGCTCGTGAAGACCATCGCCGAGGAGATGGGCCCAGACGGCATCCGGGCCAACGCCGTCGCCCCGGGGAGCATCCTCACGCCGCGTATGGAGATCGCGCTCGACGACGCGACCCGGGCCAAGGCCGCTGCGGCCTCGGTCCTGAATGTGATGGGCAAGACCTCCGACATCGCCTCGGCCGCGCTGTTCCTCACCAGCGCCCAGTCGTCATTCATCACTGGCCAGACGTTGGTCGTCGACGGTGGAGCGGTCGTGGCCGACCCGTTCAACCTCCTCTGAGCAGATCCCGCGTCGGCCAGGTCGCTACTATCGCACCAGGGAGCGAACACGCTCGGCCCACAGCCGCAAGTGTTCGCATAGCGCAATGGGGGTTTCGATGGAGCTGGCAATCTTTGCCCAGGGTTACGTACCGCAGTTTCGGGTGGATGCCGATCCGGACGCCGAGCATCACGCTCTGATCAACGAGTTGGCTGCCATCCAGACGGCTGACAAGGCCGGCTTCAAATACGCGTGGGTGTCGGAGCACCACTTCCTCGAGGAGTACTCGCACCTCTCCTCCAGCGAGGTGTTCATCTCGTACGCGCTGGCCACCACGCAGAAGATCCACGTCGGAGCCGGCATCTTCAATCCGCTCCCCAAGGTGAACCATCCCGCCAAGGTCGCCGAGCGCGTAGCAATGCTCGATCATCTCTCCGACGGACGCTTCGAGTTCGGCATCGGACGCGGCGCGGGAAGCCACGAAGTCACGGGTTTCGGGGTGGAGAGCACCGAGTCGACACGCGCCATCTTCGAAGAGGTGGCGCCGGAGTTCGCCAAGATGTGGCGCGAGACCTCGTACTCGCACAACAGCGATCAGTTCGTCATCCCTCCCCGCAATGTGCTGCCCAAGCCATGGAAGAAGCCACATCCGCCGATGTGGCAGGCGGCCGGCAACCCCGCCACATGGGAGATGGCCGCCCGAAAGGGATTGGGCATCCTCGGCTTCTCGATGTCTGGCGCCGCGGGCATGGAGGAGAACATCAAGGTCTACAAGAAGGCGATCGCCAACGCAGAACCGGTCGGCGACTACGTGAACGACAACGTGATGCTGTCGGCCGGACAATGTGTATGCCTCGAGGACGGCAAGCGTGCCCGTGCCGAACTGCTCAAGAGCCAGCCCCACTACATGATGTCGTTGGTGTTCCACTATCACGACACATTCCCCCGCCCCGAAGGGATCCCGTACTGGCCCGAGTTGTTGCCACCGTTCGATGAGGAAGCACTCGAGATGATGATCCAACAGGATCTGCTCATTTGCGGTGATCCCGACGAGGTGACCGCACAGCTGAAGCGCATCGAGTCAAGTGGTCCCGATCAGCTGTGCCTCACCACGTTCTCGATGCCGCACGACATCGCCACCGAGACCATCGAGACCATCGGCAAGTACGTGATGCCGAAGATCGACACCGATCCGGTCCATCGCACGAGCCGCATGCGTGACGGAGCGGCGGCACACGCCTGATCCAACCCGACTTCTCGAGCTCGAGGGGCACGGTCCTGCACTCGTGCGGGGCCGTGCCCTTCACGCGATGATGCGCTGCAACGCTCCGTCGATCCAGCCCGGAATCTCCGGACCGCCGAACGACACCGTGGCCATCGGCGCCGGATGGCTACGAATGCCGATCCAATTCGCGTCGGCGAACAGTTCGGCGCCGCGCAGAGCAAGCGTGTCGTCTGCGCGGGCCAGTCGAGCCACGAGCTCGGCCACCGGTCGATCAGCATCTCGGTCGAGGGTCTCGAGCGCCACTGTGAAGCAGTGCACCGGGACATCACCGGACGTTTCGTTGATGGAGCGGCTCATCTGAGCGACGGCCTGCGCGGCGCTTCGGCCAGCGGCAGTGACCGCTCTGGTGACGTGCACGGAACGCACCGAGCGGCCGGACGCCGCGGCGTGCAGTGCTGCGGCCCGCGCCCACGCGGCATTGGCGGCGATGTGATCCGGCACGGCTCGGTGGGTCTCCAGCATCGACCGCCAGCTGTCGGCGTCACCGCCGTCTCCCGCCCCTGTCAGCGCGACGATGACTGCGTCAACCTCTCTTGCACCCGCGACTCGGGCCACGAGCGCGGCGCCATCGGAGAACACCTCACCCACCGACGGCGGCTCGATCGAGATCGGCGCGAGCCCCCAACCTCGCATCGCCTCGGCGAGCACACCTACCATGCTGCGATCGTCACACACGATGACGCACACAGGGGCATCATCGCCAGGCGCCGACGCGGCAGCATCCGGCGGCCTCGTGAACACATTGCCGAACCGCGGATTGGAGCCTCCCGCCGTGCGCTGCGCCGCCTCTGCGGGCGCGAGCACCACGGGGCTGATGGTCCCCAGCGCGCTCGCCATGTCGGCCACGTCGCGTGTGCGAACGATCTCAATGACGCGCGGTGGCGACATCACACACATCTCCGAGCCCGCGGAGTAGATCACCCGGCCGTTGCACCACTGCGGCGCGTTGGAAAGCAGAGCCGCGGCGGGCGCCATGTCGTGCGCTTGGGGCATGGCGGTCAGATCCAGTCCGCTGGCACCGGGCACGCCGATGGCGATGAGGCCCTCCCGGACCATTCGCGTCGCGGCGATCGGCGACAGAGCGTTCACCTGCACACCGGTGGGGAGCAACGGTGCGAGCTGCCACGTCAACGCGGCCACCGTGCGTTTCGAACATCCATAGGCCGGACCGTCCACCGATGTGCGGGCCAGGCCTGCGCCCGAGGTGAACCCGACCACTCGGCCGTGCCCGGCAGCACCCATGATGGGTAATGCCGCCTCGAGCACGTTCAAATAGCCGTTCACGTGCACATCGAGCACCGCACACCAGTCATCGAGTGTGGAGGCGCGCAGCTGCTCGAATCGCAAGATGCCGGCCGGGTTCACCACCGCGTCGAGTCGGCCGAACTCCTCCGCTGTTTCAGCGAACAGTGTGGCGATTCCTTGTCGATCGGTGACCGACGCCGTGGATGCCCGCGCTGTGCCACCGCTACTGGTGATCTGGGCGGCCAGCGTCGCCGCGGCGTCGGGATCCCTCGCCTCGCCCCGCACCCCGACACCAGGGTCGACAACTACGACATTCGCGCCACGGCGCGCCAACTCCCAGCAAGTCGCGGCACCGATGCCGTTGCCGCCGCCGGTAACGATCACGACACGGCCTGCGTCTGCCCCGTTGATGCTCCCCATCACGCTCCCCCGTCGATCTGGAACCCGCGGCGGGTCATCGACACCGCCGCGCTGAACGCCGTTCTACCGCATCGGCCGGGCACACAGCGCGGTGGTCTTCCGGCAGTTGCCCGTGATGCGCTAGCAATGGTCCTGGCGGGCGGTGGGGCGTCCGACCGATGGACAGGAGACAACCAATGGCACAGCGCGCCTGGCGGCTTCCCGAGTTGCGTGACTCGACCTACCCGACACCGGAGGACCTCGCGCAGCGACGCGCCATGTCTGCGGGTATGCCCGGAGTCGAGCGAGCGCCCGGGGTGGTCGTCACCAACAGCGAGATCGGCGGCGTCGAGTGCGTGGTGTGCAGCCCGCCGGACGCGCACGGAACGATCGTGTACCTCCACGGCGGTGGCTACCGGCTCGGCTCACCCAAGGGGTCGACACCGTTCGCCACTCGCCTTGCGGCGGCCACGGGAGCCGAGGTGGTCGTGCCCACATACCGCCTCGCGCCTGAGCATCCGTTCCCTGCGGGCCTCACCGATGTCGTCGCTGTGTACGACGCGCTGCTCGATTCCAGGGCAGCCGGCATCGTGGCGGCTGGCGACTCCGCCGGTGGTGGACTCGCGGCAGCACTCGCCGCCGCGTGCATCGCATCCGGAGTGCAGACGCCGATCGCTTTGGTGTTGCTGTCCCCGTGGCTGGATCTGACGTGTGAGTCACCGACGTTTGCGTCGCGTGCCGAGACCGAGAAGCTGTTCCCGCTGACGTCCGCGCAACAGGCCGCCGAGATGTATCT
Organism: Acidimicrobiia bacterium; assembly: GCA_050246915.1. GTDB lineage: Bacteria > Actinomycetota > Acidimicrobiia > Acidimicrobiales > Ilumatobacteraceae > JBFWVD01. The sequence continues at coordinate 23,736 of JBFWVD010000006.1, forward strand.
CCAAGGCCACGACCCGCGTGATCCGCTCGCTTCGCCGTTGTTCGCCCCCCTCGAGCAGTTCCCGCCGACATTGGCGTATGCGGCAACCGATGAGGCCCTCGTCAACGACACCATCACCTTGGCCTCAGGGCTCGGCCGCGGGCGCGTCGACGCCACGATGTCGCTCCAGACGGGGACCTTCCATGCGTGGCCGTCGATCACGCCTGACGATCCGCGCAGCATCCCCACCCGCGCGGAGATGGGCCGGTTCGTACGGGCCCGGTTCTAGGACCCGGGCCCGACGAGCGGGCCCCCCAGCCCGACCTGTTACATCCCAGGGATCTTGTCGATGTCGTAGACCAGATTGGTCCCGCCACCGTCAACCGTGATTGCTTGCCCGCTGATGAGGCGAGACAACGGTGAGGACAAGAACAGCAGCGCCGACGCAATGTCGGACGTGGCGTTCACCTCGCCCATCGGGATGTAGAACGAACCACCTTCTGCTGGACTGGCCGCCATCTTGCCGCCGCTCATGGCGAGCACACGCGGCGTTGCCGTAGGTCCGGGGCACACGGCGTTGACGCGGATCTTCAGAGGGCCCAGTTCGATGGCAGCAGTGCGCACCAGGTTGAGCAGTCCGGCCTTGGCAGCGCCGTACGGAGCATGCATCGCCGCCGCGATCGTGCCGTCGATCGACGCCACGAATGTCATGGGCCCACCACCGGTCTTGGCCATCACCGGCGCGGCGGCGTAGATCATCTGATACGCGTGCTTGAGGCACATGCCGTGGACGAAATCCCAATCGTCCTCGGTCGTCTCGAGGAGCTTGGCCCAGCGGGCGATGCCGACGATGTCCACGACACCATCGACGCGCCCGTACTCGGCCGCCGTGGTGTCGACGATGCGGACAGCTTCGGAACGCTCCCGAGGATCTGCCTCGAGGGCCAGGGCCCCCGTCTCTGCCGCCACCGCGGCGGCACGGTCGGGAAGGATGTCGACACAGACCACCTTGGCCCCCAGCTGGGACAGCCCGTGCGTGGTCTGGCGACCCATCCCGTTGCCACCGCCCACGACGATGAACACTTTGCCATCGAGACGGAACATCTCGTCGTAGCGAGGCACGGCGCTGGTGTCAATTGCGGTTGCCGCGTCGGCCAGCAGCTTGGCCTTCGCCTCGGCCTCCTCTGCTTCCTTCTTGGCCTTCTGCTCCGCGGCGGCGTAGCGGAGCCCGGAGATCATGTCCATGTCAGCGTGCTCCGGCCTGGACTCCATTGGCACCAGCACCATTGGTCCCGGCGCCGTTGAACCCAGATCCGTTGAACAGGGCCTTGTAGTCGATGCGATGCCCGCGCTTTTCGAGTTCGGGGATGACTCGCGTGCCGAGGAGTTCGAGATTCTTCACCACTTCCTCGTGCGGCAAATAGCCGAACTGGCAGTAGCACAGCAGCTGATCGACACCGGCCTCTTCCCAACGGATGATCTTCTCGAGGCACTCCTCGGGGGTTCCGATGATGATCATGTCCTGATCGAGGTACTGCTTCACGTCGATGTTGCCGTTGAGCGTCGGCTCCAGCAGCGGGAAGACCAGGTCCTTCTCTTCTTGGGGCAGATGCGACAGCTCCCACTCCAACGTGAACTCGGCCAGGTTCTTGTACCACCACTTCACCGAGTCCCACAGGCCGTATGAGGCAGCGCGCTCGGGATCCTCGGTGCAATGCACCAACGTGTAGGCCCCGACCCGATCGTTCTTGAAACGTCCGAGCGGGGTGACGCACTCCGCTTGACCTCGGCGGTACTCGCGGATGTGCGATGCCATCTTCTCCACCGGCTGCATCAGCGCGAACGAGAGTAGGCCCACGCCGGCCTTACCGGCGTTGTAGGCCGAGACCTCACTCGCGGCGGCGAGCCACGGCGGCGGATGCGGGTCCTGGAACGGACGAGGGCAGATGAAGCGCTTCGGGAAGTCGATGTTCTCGCTCTTCCACTCGAGGATCTCGTTCTCCCATGCGGCGATGACGAACTCGAATCCCTCCTTCCACATGCCACGGGACCGATCGTCGGCGGGCACGCCGAAAGCCAGCTGCTCATTCGGCGTGGAGCGTCCAGTCCCCCACTCCACCCGTCCACCACTGAGGAGATCGACGGTGGCCACCTTCTCGGCCACGCGCACCGGATGCTGGAAGCCGGGTGGCATCAGCACCACGCCGAAGCCGAGCCGGATGTTCTCGGTCACCTGCGATAGGGCGCCCAGGATCGTCTCGTTGCAAGGGGAGGCCGAGCGTCCGTCGCGGAAGTGGTGCTCGACCACCCAGACCGTCTGGAAGCCGAGCTTGTCGGCGACCTTGACCTCTTCGAACGCTTCTCGGTATGTCGCCTGTTCGGCCGCCTTCTGGCCGTACGGGAACGGCTTGTCGTACGGGCCGATCTTGGGCTGGAACTCGTAGAGGAGATCGAGCTTCACGGTGGACAGTCCCCCTTCGACGCAACGTCGGTTGCGTCCATCGACGTGGTGTGTCAACTCACATTGACATGATCCGGAAACCTTGTTGAGCAGCGCGGTCTTGTAGGAGCGACGCGATGCATTCTCGACATCGGAGCGGCACCCCTGCGAACTCCGAGAATTTGCAATGGCGAATTACCCCTCGCCATGTCGAAACCCTAGGTCGCGGCAGACCCGTGCGTCAACGATGGTGATCGGGCGGGCGCCCATGGGTCGCCTTGGTGATTCGTGTCACCTCGGCCAACACGAGCTGGCCGATCTGGTCGACGTCGCCACCGGACATGCCGGGCCGCAGGCCGTTCACCGTCAGCGCCGCACACACCCTTCCGTGACTGTCGAAGACAGCCCCGGCGACGAGCCCGACGTCGTATGTCCTACGTTCGTCCACCTCGTCGAGGTGATAGGGCTCGTGGGCCAGTTCGGCCACGAGGCGCTCCAGAGCGTCTGCGGCATCGGCACTGTCGGCCATCTCGGCCACGAACCGACCAAGGTCTCGCCGCTTCATCGACTCGAGCCCCACCGCATAGCCGCGCGACCGGACGGCACGCAGGGCACGGCGCTGAGCGTCGCGCTCGTCGTCGGTGAGGCTGGGCCGAGCGCGTTCGAGCCACGAGTCGACCGTCTCGTCGGGCGCCCATGCCAAGAAGATCGTGCCGAGCGGAGGGCGCAACGGCATGCGCTGTCCCACATGGATCACCTCGCCGAACCCCGAGCTGCCCGAGGAGCGTGCTACCACCACGATCTCGTCGTCGGTCGCCGCAGTGAGCACCACCTCCAACTCGAGCTGCTCGCTGAGTCGTTCGACGGCTTCTTGCCCCTCGCGCAATGCTGGTTGCTGCTGAGCGGCGACCACTCCGGCTGCCACCAGAGCCGGACCGAGCGAGAAGGTGCGTGCACTTGGATGGCGCTGGACGTACCCGCTGTCGGTCAGCACCGCCAGCAGCGCATGTGCTGACGCTGCGTTGATACCAGTGCGTCGCTGGATCTCCGCCAGGGTGAACCGCTCGGTCGGATGGGCCACCATGAGGTCGAGGACCTGTGTGGCACGCGATGCGGCGAGCGCTGGTCGAGCCACGATCCTCCTCGAAAAGTCACCGCTACGGGACGCCGTCCACGCTGGGCGGCCCCAGGACTCTAACGATCGCACCCAACGCCATGCCCGACCGCGGACACGACTGGGCTGTTCAGCCAGCGATGCCCGCGCGTCAGCGAGCGTCGAGGCCGGGGATCACCACTGCCTTCACGGCCCGACCGCTTCGCGCCGCGTCGATGGCCGACTCCGTCTGCTCGAGCCCGAAGCGATGGGTGATGAGATCAGCAAATCCCAACCGCTGACCGTGACGCGCTGCCAGCAACACGGCAGTGCGATAGTCGTTGAGATGAACCCCGCCAAGGCTCCCCAAGATCGTGAGGTTCCGGTTGTTCACCGCAATGGGATCGAGCTCCACCGTGCCATGGCCCGAATAGATCCCGACGATCGCGTAGCGCCCGTTATTGGCCAGTAGCCCCATGCCCTCGGCGAAGGCGGCCATCCGACCAGCGGCCTCGATGACCACCTCGGCGCCGCGGCCATCGGTGAGATCCAAGACCGCGGCGCGCCGCTCGGCGATATCGGTCCCCTCGAGCGGGATGATCGTCGTGGCCCCGAGGCGTTCAGCCACGCGCAGCCGCTCATCCGGGGCCCCGATGACGATGACCTGGCGGGCCGCACTCAGCGACGCGAGGAACGTCGCGGCCAGGCCCACGGGACCGCACCCCTGGATGACCACGCTCTGGCCGGATTGGATGCCACCGAGGCGCGCCATCGCGCCCAGTGCCGTCGGCATCGCGCAACCGAAGGCGATGACCGACTCCGGTGCAGTTCCTTCGGGGATCTTGTAGAACACGTTGGTGTCGATCAGGCTCGCGTAGTCCTGGAAGCCCGCAGGGTTCGGGATGTCGGCCGGCGGTGGCCAACCGTGCGCGGGCGGCACATCGACGCTCGGCCCTGACGGCGCCCAGTACACGAGGTCCCCAGTTCGCACCGGGGTACCGGCATGATCGGTGGTGACCCCTGCTCCGAGCGCCTCGATGACGCCGATGCCCTCGTGTCCGAAGTTGATCGGATGGCCCGGCTCGGGAAGGTCACCATCGAGCCGGTGGGCGTCAGTCCCGCACACACCGGCGAACGCCACCTTGAGCAGAACGCCACCCGGACGTGGATCAGCGACATCCTCGACACGACACTCCAGTGGTCGTCGCGGCCCCACGTACACCATCCGTCGTCCGGTCCTCACGTGATCCCCCCGATCCGTTGAAACGTGTTGACCCTACGCCGTCGTACCGCTGGGTGCATCCACCATGCGAAGATCGGTACATGCTCACCGGAGAGAAGATCCTCATAACCGGACCGGCGGGGCGCATCGCCGAGCCGCTGTGCAAGGCCCTCGCCGCGGACAACGACGTGTGGGGTGTTGCCCGATTCTCCGACGAAGGAGCGCGGGCACGCATCGATGCCCACGGCGTCACGACACGCGTCGTCGATCTCGCCACTGGCGACTTCAGTCATCTGCCCGACGACTTCACCATCGTCTTGCACATCGCCGCCGACCTCGGACTCTCGAACGACTTCGACTTCGGGATGCGCGTCAACGCAGAGGGAACCGGCTTGTTGCTGCAGCACTGCCGCAGAGCCAAGGCCGCGCTGGTGATGTCGACGGGGTCGGTGTACAAGCCCCATACCGATCCGATGCACCCATTCATCGAGACCGACGCACTCGGCGTGAGCCAACTGCCCGCCCAGCCCAGCTACAGCATCATCAAGATCGCCGAAGAAGCTGTCGCCCGCTACGCCGCTCGGGCGTTCGACCTGCCGGTGGTCATCGCCCGCATGAACGCCGCGTATGGCGATACGGGAGGCCTACCGGCCATGCAACTGGCAACGATGCTGGCCGGCGACCCCGTCGTCGTGCGCAACGACCCCTGCCCCTACAGCCCCATCCACACCGACGACATCGTCAGCCAACTCGAAGCGATGCTCAGCGCCGCTTCCACGCCTGCCAACATCGTCAACTGGGGAGGCGACGAGCCGGTCGGCCCTCAGCAGTGGTGCCCCTACCTCGCTGATCTGGCCGGGGTGGAAGCGCGACTCATCGTGCAGGAAGCGCCCGGCGCGCAGCTCGGATGCGTGCTCGACACCACGAAACGCCGATCGATCACCGGGCCGTGCAACGTCGGTTGGCGCGATGGCATGCGACGTATGTTCAACGCCGTTCACCCATAGCGAAAGTGAGCGTCTCATGACCACTGCTGATCCCCGCTACAGCGAGCTGGCCGCCGAGGGGCCATATGCCCCGGCCATCGGTGGCGCCCTCATCACCATGGTGCAGCCGAACCCAGGGCACGAGATCGCATACAACCGCTGGTACGAGGACGATCACTTCTACGCCGGTGCTCTGGCCATGCCCTGGATGTTCGCCGGCCGTCGATGGGTGGCGCTGGCGTCGCACCGCGCCGTACGCCATCCGGCGTCGTCGGCCGTGGCAAATCCAGTCACCAACGGCCGCTACATCTCGCTGTACTGGATCACCGACGGGCGCATGGCCGATCACATCGCCTGGACCACGGCCACCAACAAGCGGCTGCGGGCCGACGGTCGCGGCTTCGAGGAACGCACGCATGTGTTCACCACCTTCGCCGACTATCTCGGTCCGGTGTACCGCAGCGACGAGGGACCACGTGACATCCATGCACTCGATCATCGATATGACGGTCTGGTCGTGGAGATCGTCGATGCATGCAGCGCCGAGTCGATCGAGGAGTTCGACCATTGGCTGGCCAACGAGCACATTCCGGCGCTGCATCGGGCGCACGATGGCGTTGGTCAGAGTCTCCGGTTCCGACCGCAGCCGCTGCCGCGCACCTTCAACGACGTCGTCGACGTGAGCGGTATCGAGCAACGTCTCGTCCTCCTCCATTTCCTCCACGGCGACCCGCTCGAGCACTGGGCCCAGACGTTCGCGACACATGGACGGACACTCGAGTCGTCCGGACTCGGCACGCTGCAGTTCTGCGCACCGTTCATCCCGACCGAGGTGGGCACGAACCGCTACGTGTTCGACGACTGACCGTCTCTTTGGCGGCTGGCCAGTTCCTCGACGAGTCGCAGCGCCTCGTCGGCGACACGGGCCATCGTCGCACCAGCGCCGTCACCATTGCGCACGATCGCTGCGTACAGATCGAGGTCCTTGCGCAACAACGACGCCGCCATCGCGGCACCTCCGGCCTCGATGGCGGGGACGTGATGCAACATGAAGTTGTCCCCACTCGACGCGAGCAGCAGTCGGAACGCGACGTCGCGGTCGAGGCCGAGGGTCGAGGCCGAGTCCAGCGCCCACATCGATGCTCCCAACGTCAGGGACGAGAGCGCGTTGCTGAGCAGCTTCCCGACCTGCCCTGCCCCGATGCCACCGAGTCGTTCGATGATGGCCGCGTGTGTGGCGAACACCGGCCTCCAGCGGTCCACCAGCGCCGTGGCCCCTCCGCACAGCACGGTCATCCGACCCGCGATCGCGGCGGCGTTGCCCCCGCTCACCGGAGCGTCGAGCACTGCCACACCACGAGCGGTAGCAACGTCATGTACCTCTCGAACCGTGTCGGGATGCACCGTGCTGTGAACCGCAAGAGTCGAACCTGGCGGCATCGACTCGACCAGGCCGCCGTGGCTCAGCGTTACCGAGCGCACATCGTCATCGGTCGTGACGCACACGGCGATCATCGGGCACGTCTCGGCCAGCTCACGCAGCGACGTGGCTACATCACACCCGCTTTCGCGGAACTCGTCGAGGGCGTTCGGCCGACGGGCCCACACCGACACGTCGAACCCGCCCCGAACGATCCGATGCGCCATCGGCCCACCTTGGTTGCCGAGGCCGACGAACCCGACCCGATCGAGCGCTCGACCCTGTGTCTCCATCATTCGCGCTTCCCCCGAGCCGATGACCGTGTCGCCCCGTGGCGACTGCGGGGACGGTAGCGCTCGCGCTACGCGATGGTCGCGGCGAGCGCGTCGAACTGTGCGGTCAGATCCTTTCGCCATTGACGCTTCGTCGGCTCGTCGACGAACGCGCCGTCGATGCCGTTGTGGAGGAACTGACGGAAGTCGTCGACACCGAACCCCATGTGATCGGCGGCCACGACGAAGTCCGTCGTTGGATCGGTGCGGAACATCGGCGGGTCGTCGCAGTCGATGGTGATCTTGAGGCCACGCGCCGCCATCTCTTTGATGGGATGGGTCGTGTAGTCCGGGCCGAAGTACACCCAGGCCGTCGAGACCGGTGTGCAGGTGAACACCACACCCTCGTCGCGGCAGCGAGCAACGATCGCCTCGGACTCGATGACGTGATAGCCGTGATCGATGCGCTCGCAGCCGAGCAGATCGAGGCAGGTCTCGATGTTGCGCGGCGGTGCGTCCTCGCAGGCGTGCGCAGTGCGGCGCAGGCCGGCGCGCTCGGCCATCCGATACGCCTTCCAGAAGCGCTCCGGCGGGAACTCGGCCTCGGCGTAGTCCATGCCGATCCCGATCACCTCGTCGCGGGGGTTGGCCAGGACGGTCTCCATCATCGACACCGCAAGATCGGGGGTCTCCATGCGATTCACCGCGGCGATCAGCTTGCAGTCGATGCCGTGGTCGACCTTGGCATCGCGGATGCCGGCGATGAGGCCGTCAACACAGGTTTCGTAGGACGCACCGGCGGCCATGTGGGTGGTCGGGTTGAACGACATCTCCCGATAGCGGACGTTGTGCTTCGCCGCGTCGCTCAAGGTCTCGTACGCGATCCGGTAGAAGTCTTCGTGGTCCAAGATTGCCAAGGCGCTGTTGTCGTACATGTGCAAGAACGCGTAGATGTCGGGATAGTCGTAGAGATCTTCGGGCACGTCGAACGCCGGTAGTGGCACCCCATGCTTGGTGGCCAGGTCGACGACCGTCGCCGCCTGCAACGATCCCATGAGGTGGACGTGGAGGCTCACCTTCGGCATCGCCTTCAAGAAGTCGTGCATGTTCATGTGGGTTCCTCCCGGAACGGATCACGGAGCCGGGACCGACACGACGGCCGGTGAGCCGTGCGCCGATCCGACCACCGTCGGTACGAGGGACATGGTCGCGGTCTCGATGATCCCGCGGTCGGTGACGCCGACGTCGGGGATGTTGGGCAGGCACAGGAAGTTCAGTGCGTAGATGGGGCGATGCGGGATCGACATCGACAGCTCATCGACGAGGAGTCGCTCCACGTCATCCAACCCGTCGGCCACCTCGGCGAGGGGACGCAACGACAACAACCCCGCCACCGGCAGCGGCACCAACGCACGCACCTGCGTTCCGACGACCACGCAGTAGCCACCTCCCGCGTCTGCCAGAGCATTGGCGGCGATGGCCATCGACTCTCGCGAATCGCCGACCACGAACAGATTGTGCGAATCGTGGTTGACCGTGCAGGCGACCGCTCCACCGCGGATGCCCAACCCGCCCACGAAACCCTTGCCGACGAGTCCGGTGGCACGATGGCGTTCGAGCACGGCGATGGACACCACATCGAGCGACGCGTCCGGTTCGACGATTCCGTCGATGACCTCGAGTGTGGCCTGGCGCATGGTCTTGGGACCGCCGAAGACCACTACGTTCACCTCGACCGATCCAACGACGTCGCTGGCCACCGCCAGATCAGCGGCAACGATCGCTCTCGGGAGATGGATAGTGCCCACGGCGGAGCCAGGCACCGCGAACGGCGGCGGATCATCGACCAACTCCCCGTCGATCGCGACGATCACGCCCGATCTCACGACCATCGACGCGGTGAACTCGGCGAGATCGTCGACGATGACCAGATCGGCGACCTTTCCTGGGGTCACGCTGCCGCGATCTCGATCGAGCCGCATCAGATCCGCGGCGTTGATCGTCGCCATCTGCACCGCTTGCATCGGATCGAAGCCCGACTCGATGGCGAGACGTACCCGATGATCGAGATGGCCTTCGCGTCGCAGCATGTTCGGGTGCACATCATCGGTGCACAGCACCAGGTTTCGTGTATCGATGCCACCGCGCACCATCGCGTCGGCCAACTCCGGCCATTGCTCGGCGGGCAGCCGATCGATGCGCGGCGTGAGCAGCACGCGCAAGCCCCGGCGTAGTTGTTCGAGGACCTCCTCGACGCTCTCGGCCACATGGGTGTCCTCGATGCCGGAGCACACCGACGCATCGAGAACCTCCCCCAGGAATCCAGGGAGCTGGCCACCGACGGTCTTGCCTCGCGAGATGGTCGCCTCGATCTTGCGCAGCTGATCATCGTCGGCGCCGAGCAGCAACGCAGGGTTGATGTCGCCGCCCAAGCACACCGCGTCGGTGCGATCGAGCAACGCCATCGTGGCATCCATGTCCATCTCGTATCCCGAGGTCTCGAGATGGGCGGCGAGCGCAGGCACTCGGCCCGGCACACGCAGCAAGAGCGACAGTGGAAGCGACGCCGCCTCGTCGAGCAGCATCTCGATCCCTGCCACGCCGAGCACGTTGGCGATCTCGTGAGGGTCGGCACACAGCGTGAGCACCCCACGCGGAACGATGGCTCGTGCCAGTTCGCTCACGGTGACGTTCGAACTCTCGACGTGCACGTGAGGATCGATGAGACCGGGCACGACGATGCGCCCGTCGAGATCGACGACTGCAGCATCGCCCACTTCGACCGTGCCCGGACTGGCCAGCGCTGCGATGCGATCACCGACGATCACCACATCGGCAGTGTGGATCTCGCGGGTGTGGACGCTGAGCACCCGGCCGCCCCGCAGCAACAGATCCGGTGACCTCGCGCCGAGAGCGGTATCGATCAGACGACGACGATCCATCGACCCGTTTCCTGTCACCTCACGAGCCTCGCGGACGATCGAGCCCGAGGAATAGGGGTGTGAGCAGCGTTCACGGCCTCGTAACAGACCGGACACGCCGACACCGTGCGCCCGCTTTCGACAGCCACGATGCCGAGCAACGTACGATGTACGAACACAGATTGCCCGGGGCGATCGAGCAGGCGAACGAGGGGAGAGCACGTGAGCATGGGGGTGTGCATCACAGGGGTCGGCTCGTCGGCTGTCGGTCGGGCACTGTTCCGGGATCCTGCCGATCTGGCCATCGAAGGGTGCCTCGATGCCATCCGCGACGCGGGCCTCACCCGCGAGGACATCGATGGCATCGCGGCCTTCCACATCGAGGGCTCGGCCAGCGCGGTGCAGATCATGGATGCACTCGGTCTGAAGGTGAACTGGTTCGCTGATTGCAGTATCGGTCCATCGCAGATCAGCGCCATCTTCGAAGCGATCATGGCGGTACAGACCGGACGCGCCAGGCATGTGCTCGCGTTCCACTCCTCGTGCGAAGGCACCGTTCGTCAGCAGCTCGGCCGCGGCGGCACCATGCCCGGCTCGGCAACCGCAACACCCGAGCGCGTCAGCGGGCCACCGGAGTGGTGGCTGCCATTCGGCGCACCTTCCGCCGGGAACCACATCGCCATGTACGCACAGCGCCACTTCCATGAGTTCGGCACGACCCGTGAGCAGATGGGGCAGATCCCCCTCGTGCAGCGCGCCAACGCCGGGCGCTACGAGAAGGGCATCTACCGCGATCCGCTGACCATGGACGACTATCTCAACGCCCGCATGATCTCCGAACCGTTCTGCCTCTACGACTGCGACATCCCGATCGACTTCTGCCAAGCCGTCATCGTCTCGGCCGCCGATGCCACGAGTGGGCTTCGCAAGAAGCCCCTCGACGTCAACGCCACCAGCCACGCGATGCGATCGCGGATGTCGTGGGACCAGTTCGACGATCTCACCACCATGGTCCTGCGGGACGTCGGCGCTGATCTGTGGCGTCACACCGATCTGCGTCCCGCCGACGTCGACGTCGCCCAGCTCTACGACGGGTTCACGTTCATCGCCATGGCATGGCTCGAGGCCCTCGGCTTCTGCGGCAAGGGGGAGAGCGGAGCGTTCATCGAAGGCGGCTCGCGCATCTCGCTCGATGGCGAACTCCCCATCAACACCAACGGGGGCCAGCTGTCCTCCGGGCGCATGCATGGTTGGGGTTATCTGCCCGAAGCCTGCAAGCAGCTGTGGGGTGAGGGCGGCGATCGACAGGTGCCCAACGATCCTGAGGTGGCAGTGGTTGCATCGGGCGGCGGCATCTATGCCGGTGCGATGCTGGTGACGAGGAGCTGACGATGGCTGACCAATTGGGACCGATGCGTGTGCCACCGCTGCTCACCGAGCTCAACCGCGACTATTGGACAGGTGGCCTCTCGGGCGAGCTGCGCATCTTGCGCTGCCAAGCCTGTGGCCATTGGTTGCACCCGCCGACCAGTATCTGCCGTGAGTGCCTGTCAACCGACATTGCTGCCGAGGCGGTGAGCGGTAAGGGCACCGTCGCCGCGTTCACCATCAATCATCAGCAGTGGAGTCCGACGGCGACGGCCGATCCGTACATCATCGCCATCGTGGAGCTCCCCGAACAGGCGAATTTGCGCCAGACCACCAACATCGTGAACTGCGGTATTCGCGAGGTGTTCATCGGCATGGCTGTCCGTGTCGTGTTCGAGCCGCTCGAAGACGTGGCCGTCCCGTTGTTCGAACCGGACCGCTGACGAGCTCGCGTCGGCTCTGTGTAGCCGGCGCCACGGTTGCCTCTTCGACGGTCGCCGATTCCCGGTCCACGCGACGAACCACACCGCGCTGCCACCGCGACGAGGTTGTCGCGTCCCCCAACGATGACTGAGGGACGACACGATCAACAGGCCGCGACCGCTGGCATCGAACCGGGATGGCCTCCGCAGGGTGGGGACGCCGTGACCGGCGTCGGTGACCACGATCTTTACCGAGCGCCAACGACGCGAGACCGTCACGGTGTAGCCCGTTCCGGCGTGTCGCACCGCGTTGGCGGCGAGCTCCGAGGTCATGAGCACCACCTCGTCGCGCCGCTCATGTGGAAGCGACGCAAGCAGATCGCTGACGAAGCGACGGGCCTCGACGACCGATGACGCTTCACCGGGAAAGTTCTGTCGCCGCCTCATGGCTCGATCCTGAACACACCGCCGACTCCTGACAGCTCGATGACACGGCTCACCAGTGATGGCACCGATCTCAGCGACACCGACTCCGCTCGCAGCGCTGCATCGATGAGTACGGCGAGCCCCGAGCTGTCCATGAACGTCAGCTGGGTCATGTCGAACACCAGCCGCGTCGACGAGCTGAGTGCTGTGTCGACGGAGACACGCAGCGCATCGGCGTTGGTGAGGTCGAGGTCGCCGATCAACTCGATGACCGACGGCGTCAGAGGATCGCTCGTCATGTCGATCCAGCCGATCTGGCCGCTGCTCGCGTGCTCAGCCATCTCTCTTCCGAGACGGCCGCGCCGTCATCGATGGCCAGTTGGTCGGGCGGCGGCGCCGGCATCGACTCAGATTGCGCCACGACGACATCGCCCGCCCTGTCCGGCGCAGGCGATGCATCCGCTGTTGGTTCGCGACGATCGGGATCGGCCATGGTTGAAACAGTTGGCTACCCGCCGGCGCCAACTCCCAAACATCAAGTGTGTCCAGTCGATTGGCCGGGGCCGATGATCCGAATACGTCGGCAGGAATCGATCAGCCCAAGCCGGCGGTCTCGAACGCCTTGTCGATCCGCTCGAATCGCCGGGCGATCGAGCGCCGGCTCTCGGGATGGGTCACCACGTACAGCTCGTCGGTCCCGATGGCGGCAACGACCCGGTTGGCGATGACCGACGGATCGATGATGTTGCCGGCCAAGTTGGGATCGGCGATGGCGTCCACATCGGCGAGCTCACCGGGTCCTCCGAGTGAATCGGGCCGGTTGCGAGCCGAGCGACCGACGTTGGTCGCCACCAGCATCGGGCACAGCACGGTGACCCCGATACCAGTACCGCGCAGCTCCTTCTGCAGTACCTCGGCCAGAGCGACGACGCCGTACTTGGCCACGCAGTAGGGACCCATGTTCACGTTTGGCACCAGACCCGCGAACGACGCGGTGAACACGAGGTGTCCGCCTCTGCCACTCGACACCAGCTTGGGGAGGAACGCCTCGACGCCGTGGACCACACCCCACAGGTCGACACCGAGCACCCACTCCCAGTCGGCGTGCGTCAGCTCGACCACCGGCAACGATGTGCCCACGCCGGCGTTCAGGAACACGATGTCCGCTTCGCCGAAGCGCTCTTCGGTGACGTCGGCCAGATGGTCGACGGCCGCCTTCACCGACACGTCCGTCGGGACACCGACCACCTCGGTGACCGCACTCAGCTCTGCCACCACGCGATCGAGCACAGCCACCTCGACATCGGCCAGCACGAGCCGGCATCCTTGGGCGGCAAGGGCCTTGGCCGTGGCCAACCCGATGCCGCTCGCTCCCCCAGTGATCACAGCCACTTTGCCGTTCAGGTCCACAGCACTCCCCTTCGATCCCCGTTCTCGGCGACTCTACGGACTCGTCGATCCGTGATCCCAAGGCGAACGCGATCAATGGCGTCGTTGGCCAACCCCGTCGACAGTGACCGTGCTCCGCCGGCGTGATTCGGAGCACCCACCGCGGAGCCGGAGACCTCAGCCGCCGAACAACTCCATCGCCAGCAAGTTCGTCATCACCGATGCACCGCCGTCGACGGGCAGCGTCACCCCGCTCACGAAACTCGCCTCGTCCGAGGCGAGGTACACCACCGCTGCGGCGATGTCCTCACGCTGACCGAGTCGCAGCCGATGTGCGGCCGCCAGCTTGGGGCCCATCACCGGGTGATTGCTGACCATCCCGATGGCGGCAGGCGGGAGGATCTGTCCGACCTGGATGGAATTGGCACGGATGTTCGCCGGGGCGTACTCGACCGAGAGGGAACGCGTGAGCGAGTTCATCGCAGCCTTGGACGCGCAGTACGCGGCCATGCCGATGGTGGCTCGTGCTCCGGCATCGGACGAGATGTTGATGATCGTCCCACCGCCCGCCGCGGTGAGATGAGGAATGGCGTACTTGCTCATCAACATTGCTCCGGTGAGCGTGCCGCGCAGCACAGCATCCCAGTGATCCAACTCGGTGTCCCCGATGAGATCGCCTTTCTGCAGCAGATCAGTAGGAGCGGCGTTGTTCACCACGGTCGTCAGAGATCCGTAGGCAGCCACCGTCTGGGCGATGACCGACTTGGTCGACTGCTCGGAACCCACATCGGCGGCGATGAACATCGCCTCTCCGCCGGCTGCGGTGATGTTGGCCACGACCTCTTCACCACGCTTCACGGTGCGACCGGTGATGACCACCTTCGCCCCCTCCGCGGCGAGGAACGCCGCCGTGACACGACCGATCCCCTTCGTAGCCCCCGTCACGATCGCAACCTTGCCCTGCAGTCTCATAGCCCCCACCTGTCTCCCACTGGAACGGCCAGCGTATGCCGGGGCGCGGCGCGACACCGAACGTGTGGATCTCAGGTGGGAACCGGACTCCCAGCCACCAGGATCACGTCGACGTTCGACGCCACGACGTCGTCGGATGACGCGAACTCGATCGTGTTGTCACCGTCGTGCACCTCGTCGACCGGCACCGAGATGGCGATGGTGCGCGGCGAGCGGCAATTGGTGGCTCTGCCCGATCCTCGGTGGAACTGATGCTTCAACAGTGTTGAAGCGTGGTCTCCCCAGTGCTAGAACGCCATGTCGGCCCAGGTGGCCACGACGTTCGGGGACGCACGATGAGCACATCGGAACGCAACAAGCAGCTGCTGCGAGAGCAGCGAGCTCGATCGCAACGAGAGGCACTGCCCAGTGCCCTGCCCGAGGCCGGGCCCTACGTGCCGCCGAATCCGCTCAGCGGCTTCATGCCTCAGCGGCTGACGGTGGTGGGTGAACCGGCCGGACACGATCCCGCCGAGCTCATGGCCCAGGCCATGGGATTCCCGTCGCAGGCCATGGGACCGACGTTCTTGTCCTACGGACCGGCGATCGCCGAGGGCGACGCGGTCATCGAGGAGTGGGAGTCGTTCATCTTCGGCAGCGACGGGAGCCTGTACAACAACCAGTACTGCTGGATCCTGCGCTTCGACGGCGAGCAGTTGCGTACGGTGCGTGAGTACAACGACAGCCATCACGCCTGGCTCATCTTCAGCCGCCATGGGGGCTGGCCGGCGCTGCAACCACCCACCGGCCCGCGTCGGCAGCATCACGCCATCGGGGGCGCACCCGCAGTGTTGGCCGACGAAGAGCTCGAGACCGGGTTCGAGGTCGTCGACGCGTTCGATCTCGATCCTCGCCTACTCGCCGATGTGCACCCCACGAGCGGACCGCCGCCACTCGGCGACGAGTCGGGACTCGATGCGAACAAGGCGCTCGTGCGCGCCTTGCGCCGCGCACGAGCGTCAGGCGACGCCTCGCTCGTGAACACGTTCTTCGCGCCTGGGTATCGCCACTTCCTGGCCGGTGAGTATCCGTTCGGATGGGATCATCTCCCGCTCGAACAGATCTACCAGCCGTTGGTCGATCATCTCGCGTCGCCGATCTCGGTTCGCTACGGCCCGCCGATCGCTGACGGTGACGTCGTGTTCGAGGAGATGGACATCTTCGCTCGACTCGATGACGGGACCGTCTACAACAACTGGCACGCCGTGGTTCACGAGATCCGTCACGGCAAGATCATCCAAACACGCGAGTACCTCGACACCCGCCACGTGTGGATCGTGCTCGCCCGATGGGCTGACTGGGGACGTGAGCCCGTGCCGGTGCGGACGCGACCGCGTCGATCGAACCTCCAGTCGATCACGTGCACCACGCAGACCCCGACGATGTTCCTCGACCTCGAACGCTGGCATCCCTTCTCGTGATCGGATCGCCCTAGTGAAGGTCGCGTGCACCGCGTGGGAACACGCCGAGCACGCGATAGAACCACCACATGCATCTCGATCTCCACGTCTCGCGATTCGACTGGGCGGGCGGCCCGGCCGGCATCGGCTCGGGCATCTCCGATCTGGCACGGACCGCAGAGTCCATCGGCGTCAAGACCTTGTCGTTCATGGACCACTTCTTCCAGATGGACTGGATGGCTCCGGCTGAAGATCCCATGCTCGAGGGCTACACCGCGTTGGGGTTCATCGCCGGACGGACCGAACGGCTGCGTCTTCGACTCCTCGTCACCGGGGTCACCTATCGTCACCCTGGCCTGTTGGCCAAGACGGTGACAACGCTCGACGTGGTGTCGGCGGGCCGTGCGGAACTCGGCATCGGCGCCGCTTGGTATGAACGCGAGCACATCGGACTCGGGGTCCCGTTTCCACCCACGAGCGAACGATTCGAGAGACTCGAAGAAGCCCTGCAGATCTGCCTCCAGATGTGGAGTGACGACGATGGCCCGTACCAGGGGCGTCACTACACGCTGGCCGAGACGCTCTGCAGTCCCAGACCAGTGAGCAGCCCGCGACCGAGGATCATGATCGGAGGATCGGGTGAGCGAAAGACGCTGCGTCTCGTGGCCCAGTATGCCGACGCGTGCAACATCTTCGGGGACGCAACCGAAGTTGCGTACAAGGTCGACGTGCTCCGCCGCCACTGTGACGACATCGGGCGCGATCCGAACGACATCGAGGTGACTGCGATGTATCGCGACATCCCGACAGGAGCGAGCGTTGCCGACGTCATCCGCGGCGCTCGAGCATTTGCCGAGATCGGTGTCTCGACGCTTGTCACCGGCGCCATCGGCGCACAACCGGCCCAGTGGCTCGAGACCACGTTCGGACCGGCCATGGCAGAACTGCGCAATCTCGAACCCAAGCGCTTGTGATCCGACAGCGGGACCGCACAGCGGGACCGGACGCCCGGACCTGACCACGTCCTGCTGGCTGGCCAACAAACGAGGACCTCCGACCCTTGGTAGATACCCCCTCGGGTACCACAATGGGATCGTGCTCGTCTCACTGACCCGACTCGGATCTTGGATCGCTGACCGAATCTCGCTGGGGCTCATCGCGTCGCTGGGCGTCGCAGCATTGGCCGGTGCATGTGGTGGAGCCGTGGCAGAGAGCTCTCCGGCGACGACCCCAGCTCCCCTGACCTCGCCCGGACACGACCTCTATTCCAACTACTGCGCTCGCTGTCACGGTGCCGCCCTCGAGGGGAAGGGAGCGAACCCAGCTATCGACGCCGTTCGCCTGGCCAGCCTTGGGGACCAACGACTGCGGATGACCATCGAGTCGGGCAAGGGTCAGATGCCGGGCTTCCGCTTCTCATCGAGCGAGACCGACGCGCTCATCGCGTACCTTCGGCAGCCGACCTGAGCCAGCCCCGTCAGAGCGCTCCGGCAATCGCGTCGGCCAGACGGTCGACCGACGACCGAGGGCGAACAACGTCCACGCGTTCGCCGCGACGTTCAGTCCTCCGGGAACATCAAACTCCGGTTGGCCCGAGCGACGAGCTCGATGTACATGCCCGAATCGGTGCGGTGCATGACCGCGGCGGGCGCCGCGTCGAGCGATGTCACACCGATACGCGCGGCACACGGGAAGCCCATGCGTTCGAGTTGCGCCGACGTGCGGGCAACGTCGTCGCACCAGTAGCCGATGTGATGCCCTGATCGTCCCGGAAGGACCTCCCAGATGGTGCCCGCAATGGCTTGCGCCAGCTCGATGCGATGCGGACCCGGTGTGGTGCACGAGAACACGAACTTCACCATGGCCAGACCGGTTTCGAAGATGACCGGCATCTCCGACGGCGTATCGGGTGGCATGGCCTCAGATCCGAATCCGAACGAGAAACCCAACCTGGCGTACTCGGCTTTGGCCACGGCGAGGTCGGGCACGACGACACCGGTGTGATAGAGGTCCGCGACCGGCAGGGTGACCATCACACAACCGAATTCGTGACACAGACCGGCACGTTGCTGAAACCGGCGACGTTGGCCATGTGCACCCGCTGCAGGCCATCCTCGTCCACTTCGAAGCTCGGCCATCGAGTGAGGAACTCCTCGATGGCGATTCGACTCTCGGTCCGCGTCAGCGCAGCGCCGATGCAGTAGTGCACGCCGCGGCCGAAGCCCAGCGGTGCGACGGTGTTGGTGCGAGTGATGCCGAAGCGGTCCGGGTCGGTGTGGACGCGTGGGTCGCGGTTGGCTGAGCCGGTGATGAGGAACACCGGCTGGTCCTTCGGGATGGTGACTCCGTGCAAGGTCACGTCCTTGGTGGTGAAACGGCCTTGGAGATGCGCATAGGTGGGAAACGGATCTTCGAAGAACTCGATCGAGTTCGGATCGAACACCACCGGACGAGCATTCTGATCGGTCACCGTCGGACCCCTCCCCCGCTGACCCCAACTGAGCCGACGTTAGTCGGGCGACATGCCCGGTATCACCGGCGACGGTCGGCCGTTCGACGCTCAGCGTGGCAGCGGTTCGAAACCGAAGGCTCGACCGTCGGTGACCCGCACGTCGTCTTCCCACGGCAACCGGAAGTCGCCTTTCACCATGTCCTGCATGAACGTGTAGGGGCAATCATCGGCCCCGCCGGCAACCGCGGCATAGCCACGATGGGCGAGTTGGTAGATGTTGTTCTCCACGCCCCAGTGCAACCGGGCCTCATCGGCGCGAGCGGGAACGATTTCTGCGGTGATCACCTCGTCGGGGAATCCGCCCCCCTCGGCGACGATCGTCCCATCGAACGAGCAGATCATGCCCTCCCCCATCGATCGGAAGGTCCCGTCGGTGCCGGCGAGGCACACGTTGACGGTGTACATGAGGTTCGAGAACGCATTGTGCTGGTTGGAGATACGCCAGCCATGGCGGATGGGAGCGGTGTACCCGGCGGTGCGCAACATCACGTTGGCACCCTTGTACGCACATTCACGCGCCATCTCCGGGAACATCCCGTCGTGGCAGATGATGAGGGCGATCTTGGAACCGGCGGGTCCATCGCACACCGGGATGCCGAGGTCTCCTGGATGCCATGGTTCGACCGGAACCCATGGATGGAGCTTTCGGTAGTACAGGACGATGTCGCCCGAAGCGTCGATGATCATGCCCGAGTTCCATGGATAGCCATTCGGGTTCCGTTCCATGATCGAGAAGCAGCCCCATGTTGATGTCTCGCGACACACGGCCTGGAACGATGCGACCTCGGGTCCGTCCATCGTGCACATGAGGCGATCGTCGATGTTCATGGACAGGCCGTGCAACGAGTACTCGGGGAACACGATCAGATCGAGCGTCGACAGACCCGCCTTCGTACGCCGGACCGTGTCGCAGATGCGTTGCGCGGTGGACTCCAGTTGCGCAGGGGTGTCGACCGTTGGCAATTGGAATTGACAGACGCCGACAACCATTCCGCCGGGCCCCTTGTTGAGGCCCCCGAGTCCGCTCATCGCTGATCCTCCCGATTCGACGACGCAGATCCGGCCATCGGGACCGGCGTTCGCTTGGCCGACCGTAGGGCACCGATGCTTCAGGGGATCGCTCTGGCAGCGAAGCGCCGGTTACAGCTCTCTGTCGCCCGTCTGATGGGACTCCACGGCGAAGACGCCGTTCACAACGGGGTGGCGAAGGCCACGACATTGTCCTCGTAGTGGCCGACAGAGCGATCGAAGCGACCACCACAGGTGATCAGGACCAGCTGCGACGGGCCACTCGTCGACCAGATCCGGTCCTCGGGGAGCGCGTCCTTGCGAAATCGTTCGACCGACTCGATGCGATAGCGACGTTCCATGCCGTCAGCACCGTGCACGCTCACCTCATCGCCCTGTTCGAGATCGTCCAGGTGTCGGAAGATGCCGTCCTTGCCATCGAATGCGATGTGAGCAGCGAGGACCAGCGAACCCGGCCGCGTCAGCGCGGCTCCGAACTGATACCAACCCACGGCATCGACACCGGGGACCTCGAGATCGCCGTTGTCGGCGAAGCCGACGGGAACGATCCGTGCATCTCGAACAGATATCGACGGCACGTCGAGGCGCAGCGGGGCGATACCTGGATCCTGCTCGTCGGGATCGAGCAGTGCGGAACCGAGATCGGGCACCGTTGCCAACGGCGACGGCGAAGTCACCACCGGCTTGTCAGGGACCGTCGGGCCCAGGTCGCTGGACGCCGAGGCATTGGCCGACACAAGAGGGGTCAGCGGGGTCGTGTCAGGAGCAACGCTGCGCTCCACTGCCGACGAATCACGAGGTGCATCCGCCTGGTTCGTCGACGTGGCAGACGCGCCGCACGCGACCGCCGCCAGTGCGACGGCCGCGTACGCCACGGCCTGCGAGCAACGACCCCTCGTCGCTCGCAGCGTCATCACGCCTTCTGACGACGGACCAACAGCGTCGCAGAGCCAGCGATGATGAGCGATCCGAAGACCGCGGCAGCCAGCGGAAGCGAGGAGCCGCCGTTATCGACCGGGGAGTTGCCGGTCTGCACCGCGGCCGGCGTAGCGCCGAGGCCCGTGATCGACTCGGTGAGCACGGTGAGGCTGTTGTTGGCCAACGCACCGACGGCGTAGACAATGAGGGACTCACCGTTCTTCACCGAGAGGTTGGCTGGTCCGATGACCGCCGGGCCGGACGTGCCCGCAGCGACGACATCAGCTGACACCGTTCCAGCATCGAGGTCGGCCTTGCCCTCTTGACCATTGACCACCCCGGCAAAGGCAACGGCGCCGTTGGCACGGATGTCAACGCCCGGCGCTGCTGCGGTGTGGCGAACCACCAGTCGTCCCTTGCCGGCGGCGATGGCCGACGTGTCGTTCTGGAACACCGACAGCTTCGGTGTGCCCGACGCGTCGAGGTTCGCCAACACGGTGTAGTTGCCGCTGGCGGGGAGCGCCACGTTGCCGGCATCGATCGCCACGGTGCTCGTGCCGGCGGCCTTGACCTTGAGCCCCGTGAGCGTCTGTCCCGCGAACGACGACAGATCCTTGGTCTCACCGAACTTGAACCCGGTGAAGACGTTCTGACCGCCGACTTCGACGTCGACATCGGTGGCGGGGATCCCGTGGATGAGATGAATTCGGGCCGAGGCGCTCTGGGCTGAGGCGCCGGGAACGAAGATGGCAGCGGTCGAGAGCACTACTGCTCCGGCCAGCGCGGCTCGCATGATTCGCATTTCGGATCTCCTTGGTGAGGTGGGACGTTGTGCGATGTACGCAGGTGATCGCCACCTTGGATGCAAGAAGAATTTCTTTCCGTCCGGTTGCGCATCACACGATCGCGCAAGGGAGAGTTGGGGTTTTCTCAGACCTCGATGGTGAACTTCCCTGGAGATGTGTCCTGTCCCCCGAGCATCTCGGCGCGCATCGCTTCGATCCGCTCGATCGACCAATCGTGGCCATCCGCGTTGATCTGGCTGACGCCGTGCCATCCCTTGACGAGCCGGATGCGTGTCCCGTTCACCTCGAAGACCTGACCCGACACGTCCCTCGACAGATCACTGCACAGCCATGCCACGAGCGGAGAGATCTGATGCACGCCGAGCGGATCATGCTGTCCTGCCGGCATCTCCGGGGTGTCGGGAAGCACCAGCTTGAACAAGCGCGTCGCCGCAACCGGCGCCACGGCATTGACCCGAGCTCCGGTCGACTCGAGCTCACGAGCGAGCGACACCGTCAGCGCGGCGACACCCGCCTTTGCCGCGACGTAGTTCACTTGGGCCAGGCTCCCGAACAGTCCCGACGCTGAGGAGGTGTTCACGATCGATGCGTCAACGCGTTGACCGGACTGCTTGGCCAGGTCGCGCCAGCGGATCGCCGCGAAGTGGCACACAGCGAACGTTCCCTTGAGGTGGACGTCGACCACGCTGTCCCAGTCGTCTTCGGTGAGCTTGTGGGCCATGCGATCACGCGAGATGCCCGCATTGTTGATCACGATGTCCAAGCCACCGAACACCTCGACAGCCTGATCGACCAGTCGACGCGCCCCATCCCACACCGCGACGCTGTCGCCATTGGCAATGGCACGACCTCCAGCCGCTTCGATGTCGCGCACCACCTCCTGCGCGGGCGCCAGGTCAGCTCCTTCACCGTGAGGCCCACCACCTGCGTCGTTCACGATCACCGACGCGCCCTCGCGTGCCAGCAACAGCGCATGCTCGCGTCCGATGCCGCGCCCCGCTCCGGTGACGATCGCTATCTTCCCCTCGAGCAACCCCATGTCCAGCCTCCCCATCGACGATGCGGCGCCATGCTCGCGCCGATCGATCCGATGGGGTCAAACGAGGTCTCCGACGTGCCCGCCACGGACCCATGCCACGTCCGTCAAACGCACCAGACGAGGCGAACGTTCACCGGCATATGCCACAGCGAACTCCTGTCCGTGCATCACCAGTAGATCGGCGCCGAAGTTGCGTTCGGCGGTCATCTCCGCTGCCGGAGCGCACAGTTGCACTTCGACCGGTCCGACCACCTCTGTCCAACCTTCGACCCAACTGTGCCGGCGATAGCAGAGGCCGCATCGCTCGCAGTGTCCCACATGGTCGAGTGGCTCACCGTTGTCGTCGGTGTCGGCGCGGATCGAACCCCAACATCCCGGCGAGATGCACAACGTCACCGCACTGCGAGCTCGATCGACCGCACCCGGCCGCCGAGCCCTCAAGAGTTCGGGAAGGCTGCGGTTGTTGGCACCGATGAGTCGTCTCACCATCGCATGATCGACCAGCGCATGGCGTCCATCGATCACCCCCTCGGGGGATTCGCCGCCCGCTCATCGATGTCCAGCTGATGGTGCACGTGCTCATGCGCCAGCCACACGAGCACGTCACCAACGGTGCCCAGGCCCCAGTCACCGTGGAGGAAGGCGGTATCGACCGGCAGTGCCTCGCTCAACTCGACGAAGGTGGTGATACTCGTCCTGAGCGCCCACAGCGCCGGAGCCGTCGGGAGCGACATGTAGTTGCGAGCCATGGCCAGCATGCCGAGGTCCCAACCGACGAGCAGCGATCCGGGCGAGTGCTGCAGTTGGACCCAACGCTCGGACCACCCTCGCGCCATGTCGGTGAGATGGCAGATGTACGCCGTAGCGTTCCAGCCGCCATCAGCAACCTTCGCCATGGCGTCGCGACCGCTGAGGGTCGCTTCGATGATCATCGGTGATACAGCGATGACATCGAGTGTCTGGTTGGGACCTATCGACCAGTCGAATCCGCAACGGACACAGCGTCCATCGGGGCTACCGCCACCGAGCCATTCGAGCGCGGCGGAAAGGAAAGGCGAGGGCGCACCGGGCATGCCCGGAACTGTCGCAGATCAGACGCGTGCGCCCGTCGCGGTTTTCCCGTTCCGGAAGCGGCTCGTGCGATGAACCGGGTCGGTGTCGATCTTGGGGATGACGTACTCGCCCATGAGCCGGATCGTCTCGAGCGTGTCCTCGACCGGTGCACATCCAACGCTGAACACCAGCTGATCGGCGCCCGCCGCTTCCCATCGTCGGCATTGCGCCAAGGCCTCGTCGGGATTTCCGATGATGAGTGCGCCCGCTTCTGCCATCGCCTTGAGCATGTCCGCCTCGAACGGTGGCAGCCGCTCGGGCCACGCCGGAATTCCCTCGGGACGGGGGAACGTGTCGTGATAGCGGAACGTGAGCGTCTGTAGATCATGGATACCAGCAGCGGCGGCCGAGCGCGCCGCGGCATCGCTGTCCTCCGCCACGAAGCCCATCGAAGCGACGAGGATGTTGTCGTTGACGAAGGCGCCGATGGGCTCGGCTTGCGCGACGGCCTTCTTGTACACGCCCACGATCCGCTCGAGATCGGCGAGGTCACCGATCGAGAACCCCAACACACCGAGTCCCTTACGCGCCGCCATCTCGTAGCTTGACGGGTTGCCGGCTGCGTACCACATGGGTGGATGCGGCTTGGCCCACGGCTTGGGGAGGATCTTGCGCGGCGGCATCGACCAGTACTTGCCGTCATATCCCTCGTACGTGTCCTGCAGCCACATCTTCGGGAACTCGGCAATGACGTCCTCCCAGATCTCGCGGGTGCTCGACAGATCGGTGACACCGGGCAAGAAGGCGAGGATCTCGTGGCTCCCGGCACCGCGACCGGTGCCGAACTCGAAGCGGCCCTGCGAGATGTGGTCCAACATCGCGACGCGTTCAGCGACCTTGGCGGGATGGTTCACCGTCGGTAGCGGATTGAAGATGCCCGACACGAGATGTATGCGCTCCGTGGCGTGGGCCAGGTACCCGAGCACGACGTCGTTGGCCGACATGTGCGAGTACTCCTCGAGGAAGTGGTGCTCGGCAGTCAGCACGTACTTGAATCCGGCCTTGTCGGCAGCCTGCGCGATGCGCAGATCGTTCATGATGGCCTGGTGCTCGGCGTCGGGATCGACGGCCGATCGGCGCGCCGGAACGTGGCTGAACAGGTTGATTCCGAACTCCATACGAACTCCCCAGGTCGGCCCGGCAATCCCCCGCGCCGGAATCAGGCCATGGTAGCGATGCGGGTCGGCGCGCCATGTAGTCGTGAGACAACGCTGTTCGGCAGCCCCTTGTCAGAACCCCGTCAACAGTCGTTCGAGATGAGCGCACACGAACTGCTCCACCTGCTCGGCCGTCTCGGGCAGGGCGGCCCCGTGGCACATGGGGAACACCTCGGCTGCCACCGGTACCCCAGCGGCCTCCAGCCTCGACGCGTATGCCAACCCCTCGTCACGCAACGGGTCGTACTCGCCGATCGTCACGATGGCCGGAGGGAGCCGCGACAGATCGGTGGCGTGTCCCGGCGACGCATACTGCTCGAAGGCATCCGACGGTGCGCTGAGGTACAGCGACCACATGTCCATCGCCGCCCCGCGTTCGAACACGAATCCCGACGAGTACCGGTGCATCGACAACGTGTTGCACGCGGACTCGATCACCGGAATCTCGAGCACCTGGGCAGCGATCGGCGGACCGCCCTCGTCTCTCGCCATCAATGCCACCGCAGCGCTGAGCGCTCCTCCCGCCGACGCACCGCCGATGGCGACGCGATCGACGTCGACACCCAACGTGGACGCGTTGTCCACGATCCAGCACAGGGCCTGGTAGCAGTCGCGTCCCGGCACAGGGTACTTGTGCTCCGGAGCCATGCGATAGTCGACGTCGATGCACACACCGTCGATCGCCAGGGAGCGAGGGGCGTGTCGCCACGCATTCGACCGGATCATCTCCTCGCCGCCGCCGAGCCAGAAGGCTCCACCATGGAAGTTGATGTGCAGAGGGCGGCGTCCAACGGCTCCATGGGCGCGATACACCCGAGCCAGGATCGACCCGCGGCGACACTGGGTGCAACTGGAATTGCCACAGTCGCCGCCGGTCACCGGGATGCGCACCTCGGTCACATCCACGCCGGCGGGCGGGCCGGGGACCTCGGCGGGCACGGGCATCACCAGCGAGCGACGGCGCTCGACCATGGCGAACCATGTCTCACGCTCATCATGGGGACCGGCCGGCACCGACGTCGAGCCCTTCCATCGGGGAAGCGAGCGCTGGCCATCGCGATAGCGCGACGCTGCGAGCTCACGAAGGCGTTCGTCCATCGCGCTCAGGCCCCGATTCGGGGTCGGTCGACCAACTCGACCGTGATGTTGTCGGGATCGCGCAGGAACAAGATGGTGAGGCCGTCCACCAGCTTGCTGCCGGTCAGCTGGAAGGTGTGCGGCGTTTGGTTGGTGAGTCCAGCTGCGTGCAACGCGGCGTACGACCCGTGGATGTCGTCAACTGCGGTTGCCATGCGGTAGAGACCCTGGTGATACGGCGTCCCGTAGGTGGTCCCGTTCGCCTGCGACCCCGTCCACGTGGTGAACACGACGCCGAACGACGGGTCGTCGGTGCCGACCATCGACCGTTCGTCGATGATGCGGTGGTCTTCGTCGCCGGGCCACAGTTGTACTCCGGGTGCGATCACCAGGTCGCCCGGCGTGAAGCCGAGCTTCGACCACCACGCGGCCGTTCGCCCGACATCGGTGCAGACGACGCGGATGTATCGGAACTCGCTCGGCCCTGGGGACGCGAAGACCTCGATCGGCAGGTGCTCGGGATCCCGCAGCACGAGCCACCCGTCGCCCCGTCGCTCCACCGAGCCGCCCAGTTCGGTGGCAGTCGTGGCAACGATGTCGAGATCAGGTGCCGAGTACGCGATCGACTGGATCCCCGCATACCAAGGCTCGGGGTACAGCGCCCCTGATGTCGGCGCCGGTGCCCGCCAGTTGATGAGCTCCAACGAGCACGAACGGCGGCCACCTCGATGGTCGTACAGGAAGGTCACGCGGCACTCGATCTCCTCGTAGAGACCGAACGGCGGCCCCTCCCCCGGCCCGCTCACCGATCGCATCACGGTCTTGAGCCCGAAGACCTGGTGATAGAAGTGTTCGAGTCGCTCGGCGTCCACGCAATTGTAATTGACATGGAGGAACCGGCGAGCCTCGGTCAGTGGCTGGGCTGTCGTTGTCATGTCACTCCTCTTTCGGGACGATCCAACGCTCGGTCATGGCGACGAGACGAGCGCCACTGAGGTCCTTGAGCTTCTGGGCCACCATCTTGGTGACCGCCTCGCAGCTCTGATATCGCAGAGCGGGACGCTCGGCATTGGCGACCTCCCACAGCAGCGCCCCGATCTCCTCGGGTGTCTGACCCGCGGCATGGCCCCGCTCTTGGATCGCTTGCAGCGCGCCGCGCGCAACGGCATAGGGCCCATCGAGTGCACGATCGACGTTGGTGAACGTCGTGACGAACCCGGTGCTGACGGGCCCCGGCTCGACGACGGTCACATCGATGCCGAACTGCGACGCCACCGGGCGAAGCGACTCGAGCATGCCCTCGACCGCGAACTTCGAGGCGCTGTACGCGTCCTGGAACGGTTGCCCGATGGCGCCGCAGACGCTTCCCACCGAGATGTAGCGGCCTCGACCGCGTGCGCGCCACGACGGCATCAACGCGTGCAGGAGACGGACGTTCCCGAACAGGTTCGTCTCGATCACGGATCGGAACTCGTCGAGCGGTACCTCCTCCGTCGTCCCATCGCTGCCGACGCCGGCATTGTTGATGACGACGTCGGGAGCGCCGTGGTCGGCGATGATCGCCGCCATCGCGTTCGTGACCGAGGAGTCGCTGGCCACGTCGAGCGCCCGGACATCGGCAAATGATCCCGTTGACACGAGCGCGCTCTCCAGTGAGCCCGACCGCGACAGATCGCGCATGGTGGCAACCACGGTCCAACCTCGACTGGCGAAATGGACCGCGGTGGCGAGACCGACGCCGCTCGAGCATCCGGTGATGACCACCGTGCTCACGACAGCGAGCTCTCGGGTAGGGACTGCACAATCACTGACGACGTGCGTCAGGACAGCGGTTTGGGCACGAACTTGCCGTCGCCCTCGACGAACTCGACCATGTTTCCGTCGGGGTCGGCGAGCAGCATGTATCGGATGCCGTGGCCGGTGTCGATGACGCCGGTGTCCGGGGCGAAGCCGTGCTCAGCGAGTCGGGCAACGATGGGGTCCAGGTCGACCACGTGCACGGTCCAGTACTGCAGACCGGTCTTGACCCATGGGTAGATGGTGGGCGGAGCCTTGGGCAGCGACACCTCGGCCTCGAACACCTTCACGAGGTTCGTGCCCACCAGGAACTTGTGGATGGTTCCCTTGCCCGGGAGCCTCATCTCGCCTGCTCGGGAAAGCCCGATGACCTCACCGTAGAAGTGCAACATGGCGGGCACATCGTGGGCCACCATCCCGACGTCCAGATCTGCTCGCGAGAACTCCAGCACGACGGTCCCCTCCCTGTGACGATCCCCACGATCGCTCCGGGCTCAGTCTCGCACGGCTACTCGGTGCTCACCCATTGATGCCCGGCCATGTCACCCGGCGCAGGCACCCAGGGGTGATGTCGTTCAGTCCTGGCGGTCTTTCGCCGCGTGCTCGGCATCTTCGGTCGACGCGATGTCCGATCCGTCCACTGTGTCCTGTGCACCATCACGAATCTCGCCGTGAGCACGACGAACGGCCAACTGCGCATCGTCCTCGTCGATCTCGCTCGTCGATCGATCGGCAAGTGCTTTCGCCTCCGCATCGCGGTCGCCGGTGGCCCAGTGCAGCTTCTGACGCAGTGTCGGCTTCTCCGGATCCGGCGTGGGCGCGGGTGAGGTGGGCTCGGTCATGGCCCGCACATACCCCTGGGCCGAGTCCATCAAACCCCGAGTCCATCAAACGCGGTGCAGCGTCAACATCGACGCCACCACTGGCCACGCGGCATCAGGGGCCGCGCTCGATCATCTCGTCACCGAACCGATGCACCGCGTCGATCCGGCTCGCCAGATCGGGCCCGACTCCGAGGCCCAACACCGGGATGATCGCGGTGTCGACGCCCAACTCCTGCAGAGGCAATGCAGCCCGAGCGCCCCGCAGGACCACCGTGGCGATCTCGAAGGGTTCCTCAGCGCGTGCACTCGCGGCGCGCAGCGATCGGAGCCGCTCCACCCGCTCCGCAGTTGTGTCGACGTCACGGTGTACGCCGATCCAGCCGTCGTGCCGTACCGCGCGCTCCATCGCCTGGGGAGTGTTGCCGCCGAGTAGCACCGGAATCCGCCCGCCAAACGCGGCGGGGCTCATCTGGACCGGGGCGAAGTCGTAGTGCTGCCCGTGGTACTCGACCATCTCTCCGGTCCACAGCAGGCGCAACACCTCGAGCATCTCATCGAACCGTCTGCCTCGCTGTGCGAACTGCTGCCCGACCAGTTCGAACTCCTCGGACATCCATCCGGTGCCGAAGCCACAGGACATCCGACCCCGCGACAGGATCGAGGCGGTGCTGGTCAGTTTGGCCAGACTGATGGGATCTCGCAGCGGGGCGATGTACACCGCGGTGGTGAACCGAAGCGTCGTCGTCGCGGTGGCCATCGCTGCGATGGTGACCCACGGATCGGGCCAGGGGGTCTCGGGCTCCCACTTGATGCTGCCGTCACTGGTGTAGGGATAGGGCGACGAGATCTGCTGCGGGAAGACCAGATGGTCACCGAGTGCGATCCCGCCGAAGCCTGCCTCCTGCGCAGCCACAGCGATGGGCACCAGGTGCTCCACCTCGACCGATCCCGCCATCAACCACCACTGCATCAGATCTCCATCTCATTGCGTCCAGACTCAGCGGCCGGTGAACCCGGGCTTCCGCTTCTCGCGTCCAGCCCGACTGGCCTCCTTGAAGTCGTCGGAACGGCTCGAGACCTCGATGGCCATTCCCTCGTCCTCCAGATGACGGGTGAGGTCCACCGTCAACGAACGATGCACCAGCAGCTTCGCCAGCCCCACCGCCACGGTGGCCGCCGTCGCCAACTCCTGCGTCAAGGCTTCAGCCGTCGCGTCAACCTCGCTTGACGGGACTGCAGTATGGATCATTCCCCATTGCGCGGCCTCGACTCCCGAGATGGTCCGGCCCAGCATGACCATTTGCTTGGCCCGCGCGACACCCACAAGATGCGACAACATCCATGCAACGCCGCTGTCGGGCGTGAAGCCGACACCGGTGAAGGGCGCTTTGAACCGCGCATCTTCGGCGGCGACCACGAAGTCCGATGCCAGCGCCAAACTCAGCCCCAAGCCCATCGCCCACCCCTGCACAGCGCACACGATCGGGACCTGCGTCTCGAGCATCGTGGGCACGAGGCGGTTCACCTGCCAACGCATCCGACGTTGTGTCGACCCGGCACGGGGCTTGTCGGTGCCACCACCGCGTTGGCCGAGGTCGAACCCCGACGTGAAGTTCTCGCCGGTGCCGCTGAGATGAATGACCCTCACCGACTCGTCGGAACCGGCTGCTTCGATGCACGCGTTGAGTGCCTGCACCATCTCGTCAGTGATGGCGTTGCGACGCTCTGGCCGATCGAGACGCAAGCGCAGCACCCCACCATCGTGGGCCACCACCAAGCCATCGGTATCAGGCGGGTACTCGCGGATCATCAGCCGTGGTCCTTCGGATCGCCCTTGATGTCGGCAAAGCGGTGGACGAGCGCCTCGAGGCACTCCTGTGCATTGGTGGCGCCGCCGGGTGGTGTGGGCAGGCGGACCGGTCCGTGCTCGTGACTGGGCAACAAGATCTTGGCGTGACCGGGGCAGGTCATCTCGCCGCGCTGGTTCTCGCCCCACACCTCGAGATCGACCGCAGGGCTCCCCTGCTCATCGATGTACTTGTGCACAACCTTGCCGCGCATCCAGTGTGTGTCACCGACGTAGTTGAAGCGCCGGAACTCCACGTTGAGCGACGACAGCCACGCGTCGTCTCCCATCCAATCGGTGCAGAGATGGATGAGCCAGGTCTCGCGCATGCGGCCGTAGTCGTAGATCGCCGGGCTACCGGCACGACGCGCCCACTCCTGGTCCCAGTGCACCCGCTGCTGCACATCCGGCACATTCAGATCGTCTCGGCGGAAGAAGCCCGGCACCCGTTGACGCTGATCGAACCCGAGACGTAGCGCCTTCACCCCGTAGAGACCCATGCCCATACCGGTGTGCCACACCACGATGTCGGTGACCCGGAACGGACCCTTCACCAACTGCGGCAGCTCATCGCCCTCGTTCACGTCTTCCCACCAACGCGTCTGAGCACCGCGTCGACGGGCCGACTCGCCGCGGATGGCGTCGTCGATCTCCGCGATCTGATCATCGGTGTACGGCTCGATCTTCACGCCGGCGTACTTGTCGACGCCGGATTCGACCTTGGCCGCCACGGACTGGCGATCGGTGCGGATCATCAATCGATACTGGGCCGACAGCACCGTGCCCGGCGTTGCGAACACCTCACCGGTCCACTCGTGCACGACCCGATCGGCGAACTCACTCGACTTGTCGTGCACTCCGACCAGGGCGTTGCGACGGGATATCCGCATGCCCGGGCGGATGGGAGCCCACCATTCGCGATAGCCCCCCGAGTAATAGGCGTGCGCTCCCTTGAGCGGATCACCTTTCAGCAGGGCCCGAGAGTCGGCATCGAGCTCCACGACCTCGTTCTCGCCCACCAGCGTGTCGCCACCATTGAGCTGGGGCGGTGCGATGGGCCCACCCCACACCGTGCCGGCGGCATACGACGGATCGCACCACAGCGGGTTGTCGTCGCCACAGGCCTCGGCGATGTGACGGAACGCGTCGGTACCGGGCTCGAGATACCACGGCGGCTGGGGATGTGGCTGGGCGATCCCGATGCGAGCCCGCAGCCGAGCCACGGCCTCATCGTTGATCGCCGACGGGCGTTCGCTCATGACGTCCTCCATCCCCATGTTCATCCCCCGTGCCTCGGTGGCGCAGCTTCCGAACACCATCGGACCGCCGGAGACCTCGATTGCTTCGTATACGATATACACGTCCGGCGTCGGCAGCGACCGATCGCCCAAGTGTTGTTGGGTCGGCGTGGGGACGATCAGTACGGAGAGGGGGAGTTCCGTGGCAGACAGCGAGCGGCTCGCGATCACTGCGACGTCCGGCGACGACGAGATCGAAGCGGCCGTGCGTCACTGGGTGGAGGACAACATCCCCGAGACGTGGCGCCAGGCGGCAACCATCGGTCACGATGCCATCCGCGCCGTGCGCTCCCGAGAGGCGTACAACGCGTGGTACCCGGTGTTCGCCGCCTCAGGTCTGGTGATGGCGACCTGGCCGGTCCCCTACGGCGGACTGGGACTCACACCGCGCCAGGCGCGCCTGGCCGAAATGGTCATCGCGCCGTTCAACCTCGGGCGTCTGAACCCGCTCGGACTCCACAATGCGGCGTCGGCTCTGTTCGCCCACGGCACCGAGGATCAGCGGTTGCGTTTCCTCCCGCCGATGGTGGCCAACGTGGAGCGTTGGTGCCAGATGTTCAGCGAGCCGAACGCCGGCTCCGATCTGGCGTCGTTGGCCATGCGTGCCGAGCGCGACGGCGATGAGTGGATTCTCACCGGACAGAAGGTGTGGAGCACGTGGGCGCACGCGTCGGAGTTCGCCATCTGTCTCGCCCGCACCGATCCCAGTGTTCCCAAGCGCCAGGGCATCACCTACTTCATCGTCGATCTGCGAGCACCCGGAGTCGAGGTGCGACCGCTGCGACACATGGGCGGGTTGGTCGAATTCAACGAGGTATGGCTCGACGAGGTCCGCATCCCCGACTTCCATCGCATCGGCGCGGTGGGTGACGGATGGCGTGTCGCGGCGGCCACCTTGTCGGGGGAACGTCAGATGTCTGCGGGCTCGGGTTCCGGCGGTATGGAGCGCATCGGGGGTATGGGGGCCGATCATCTGATCGATCGGGTGCGGGACACCGCCCCATCGCCGATCGTGCGTCAACAGATCATGCGGGTCTACATCGAGGAGCGCATCCGACGTTGGACCAACGATCGGGTGCGTGCCACCGTGAAAGCGGGCGGAACTCCGGGTCCCGCCGCGTCCATCGGCAAGGTCCATCAAGGCTCACTGAATCAGGCCATCCAACGCACGGCCACCGACCTGCTCGGCCTCGACGCCATCGCGTGGCCGACCGGGGCAGACTCGGACTGGACCAATTCGATGCCGCTCACGGTGAAGGGGATGTTCCGCAGCATCGCCAACACCATCGAAGGCGGCACCACCGAGGTCAACAAGAACGTCCTCGGTGAGCAGATCCTCGGGCTTCCTCGCGAGCCCGACCAGTTCCACGGGCAGCCGTGGCAGGACATCCCTCGCAACGGTTGAGCGAGGATGGCACAAGGAGAGCGATGAGCGCCTACGACCACATCCGCATCGAGCGCCAGGGTCCGGTCGGCTGGCTCCTCAACGCTCGACCCGAATCGGACAACGCCATGAACCGCGCCATGGCCGACGAGATTGCCGTTGCTTGGCGAGAGCTGGCGGCTGATCGAGACGTCCGGGTCATCGTGCACACCGGCGTCGGCAACGACTTCAGCGTCGGAGCCGACGTCGATGATCCCGCCTCCGAGGGCAATGGACGCAGGCAGTTCGATGCGACGTATCCCCCCGTGTGGAAGCCGGTCATCGCTGCTGTCAATGGGAATTGCGCGGGGGAGGCACTGCGCTTCATCGCTGGCGCCGACGTCGTTATCGCCGCATCCGACGCGCACTTCTACGATCCGCAGGTCACCCTCGGGAATGCGTCACTCGAGGCGGTTGCGTTGATCAAGCGCATCCCCGCGGAAGCCGTGATGCGCATGGCGTTCATGGGTGCGCATGAACGCATCGACGCGTTGCGGGCACTCGAGATCGGGCTCATCTCCGAGGTCGTCGATCCTCCGGCCGAGCTGCGAGATCGAGCCCAAGTCCTGGCCGAGACCATCGCGAGGAACTCACCGGCTGCCATGGCCGCCACGAAGAAGGCACTGTGGGGTGCATTCGATCTCGGCCTCACTGATGCCTGCCGAGCGGGCGCCGCCCATCTCGTGAGCTTGTGGGGTCACGCCGATCAGGCCGAAGGACCACGAGCGTTTGCCGAGAAGCGGGCGCCGGTGTGGCTGGAACTCGAGGGAGAGACCCGATGAACCTCGCCGATCTGCTCATCGACCATCCCTTCACCGATGAGCAACCTCTGTTGCACGATCTGCATCGATCGTGGACTGCGGGCGAAGCCCGCGATGCGGTGTGCGCCCTGGCGGCGCAGATCATCGAACTCGATCTGGGTGGACGCGGGGTTGCGGTGAACCTCGACGGCGGCGTCGACGTGGTACTCGCCATGAACGCCATCTGGCACGCCGGTTCGGTCTTCATCCCGGTCAACCCGCGCTTGCCGTCAGCAGCCGTCGATGAGTTGCTCGATCAACTGCGGCCGGCGGCGATCATCACCGCCGCCGGAATCCGTCGACTCGATCATGAGCCCACCGTTTACGAGCCGGGCAGTGCGTTCGTGTTGTGGACCTCAGGCACCACCGGCCGACCCAAACCGGTGCTCCAGGGGCATGTCGGCTATCTCGAGTTCATCGACCGTGTGCTCGGGCCGCTTCGGGCGAAGGCCACCGATGCCGCCGGATCATCGACACCGACCAAGCCGCCATCGCCGAACCTGATCCCTGTGTCGATGGCGCTCAATGCCGGCATCTACAACGCGCTGTTCGGTCTGCGCGCTGGAGCACCCCTGGTGCTCATGGACGGATGGTCCAACCAGGACTTCGCCACGCTCGTGCATCGCCATCAGATCCGCTCGACCATCCTCCCACCGGCGGCGATGGTGATGCTCGCCGACGATCCCGACATCGACACGCTCGAACCGCTGCGCTATGTCCGATCCATCACCGCTCCCCTCTCGCCGTTCCAAGCCCGCCGGTTCATGGACCGCTATGGGGTAACCGTGCTGAACGGCTACGGCCAAGCAGAGATCGGAGAGGTCGTCGGATGGACCGCGGCCGACGCCAAGGATCATCCCGAACGCCTGGGGGCGGCAGGTCGGCCACATCCGGGAGTGTCGGTTCGCATCGATGATCCTGATGCCAACGGTGTGGGCGAACTGCTCATCCGTCCACCTGCGCCGTACGCCGACGCGGTGCGGGCGACGTTGGCCGGTCGCCTGACCGATGACGATCACGTCCGATCCGGTGATCTTGCGCGCATCGACGAGGCGGGATTCGTGTGGATCGAGGGTCGCCTCACCGATCTCATCAATCGAGGCGGGAACAAGATCGTTCCGGAGGAAGTGGAAGAGGTCCTGACCGCCGTTGCGTCGGTGCGCGAGGCGGTCGTCGTGGCGGTACCCGACGATCGGCTCGGCCAGGTGCCTGTCGCCTTCGTCGTCGAACACCAACCGGTGAGCGACGCCGAACTCGAGGCGGCGTGTCGCGCCCATCTCGTCGCGTACAAGGTCCCGGTCCGTTTCCACCGGGTCGACGCCATCCCTCGCAGTGAGGTCGGCAAGGTGCTACGTCGAGATTTGCACGAGCCGAGCTGATGACATGAACAAGGGAGCAGCGACAACGCCGCCCGCCGTCTATGAGACCCTCGAGGTGTTCGTCGACGGGCCGGTGGGCTGGTTGGTCTTCAACCGCCCGTCGTCCGGGAACGCCATCAACTCCGTCATGTTCGAAGATCTCGAACGCGCATGGGCCGAACTCGATCGTGACCCGTCCGTGCGGGTCATCGTCAACACCGGCAACGGCTCGGCGTTCCAGACGGGGTTGGACGTCATCGAGTTGGCCCGCAACAAGGAAGCCCTGCGGAAGAGCTCTCGCCAGACCCGTGACTTCACGCTCCGCATGACCGGCTGGCACTGCGGTGTCGGAAAGCCGGTGATCGCCGCTGTCAATGGAACCTGCGCGGGTGGCGGACTCCACTTCGTTGCCGACGCCGACATCGTCGTCGCCGCGGACACGGCGACGTTCCTCGATCCGCATGTGTCGGTGGGACAGGTCTCGGCCTACGAGACCATCGGCCTGGTGGCCAAGGCCCGCGCGGAAGCCATCTTGCGTATGGCGCTGTTGGGCCGATACGAGCGCATCGGTGCACATCGCGCTCGCTCCCTCGGCATCTTGTCCGAGGTCGTCCCCGCGGAGACGCTGCGCGCCCACGCTCAGCAACTGGCGGAGACGATCGCTCGCCACGACCCCGAGGTGCTGCGTCAGGTGAAGGCCGCACTGTGGGGTGCCCTCGACAAGCCGGTGAGGCCATGAACACGGCCGCTGACAAGCGCCTGAGCACGAGCGACGAAGCGGCTCGACACATCCGGCGCATGATCTTCAACGGTGATGTGGCCCCGGGCGCGCGCATCCCCCAGGACGAGGTCGCGGAGGCGCTCGGCATCAGTCGCATCCCCGTGCGTGAAGCGTTGATCGGCCTCGAGCGCGATGGGCTCGTCACCATCGAGTTGTATCGGGGGGCGTTCGTGACGCCCATCGATGCCGACACCATCATCGATCACTATGCGCTGTACGGGCTCACCTTCGCCTTCGCCGCGAGGCGCGCCATCGAGCGGTCCGACCGGTCCAGCCTGTCGAGTGATCTTCGCGCCGTGCTCGCCGCGTTGAAGGCGACCGACGACACCGCCGAATTCACGCGACTGGCCGTGCAGTTCAACCAGACGGTGGTGCGCGCTTCACGTTCGGCTCGAGTGAAGACATTGCTGCAATCACTGTCCGGGATCGTGCCTGGGGACTTCTTCACGTCCGTTCCCGCGGCCATGCCGGCGGTTCGGCGGGGTTTGCAGCAGGTGGCCAAGGCCATCGCCGCCGGTGACATCGACGCCGCCGCGACCGCATACCACCGTCAATACGCCCACGTCGCCGACGAGGCCGTCAACGTGTTCGCCGAGCGCGGTCTCCTCGCCAGCGATCAAGCGACCAACGGCGGTTCGTCGTAGAAGTTCCGCGCCCACTTGCGCAGCGCGCCATACGGCTTGGCATCTCGCTGCGCGAGCGCAGGGTGCTCGATGTAGATCTGATTGCGCCAGATGACGAAGTCTTCCTCCGGCGTGACGAGATAGCGCCGCTCGACGAACGATCTCGTCCTGTCGGGCACGATCTCGCCAGTGTCCCCATCTTCCTTCGGCCACCAGATCGAGTAGTGCATGTCCGAGCAGGTGTCATCGACCGGCGTGGTGAACAGTGCGAGGCGATAGGTGTACGTCCCGGTGAAGATGGAGTAGGTCCCGCCGACACCGAAGTTGACCGAGTCCAAGATGAGAGCCATCCGCTCACCGTCGCCGTCCGGAACCGGCCAGCCGGTTCGGGTCCGGAACTCATGATGGGTCATGTCGAAGTTCATCAGTACCGGATCGACCGTTGCCGCGTGCACATACCGGAAGTGGATTCCGTCGGGCGCGTTCTCCATCGGGATCTGCGGGTGCAACGGCTCGTTGCGCCACACCGCTGACAACTCGGGGTAGCACCGGTAGTAGTCGTCCGCATTGGCGGGCTGTTCGGGAAAGGCGTCGAACACGCTCGGCAGATCCCAGCTCGGTGGCTCACCGGTCGGGTGATGCCACACGAAGATGCAGCCGTTGAGCTCCTTGGTGACCCACGGTCGGATGGGATGGCTCGGGTTCGGGCGATCTTCGTACGGGATGAACCGGTTCACGCCATCGGGACCAAAACCCCACCCGTGATACGGGCACACGACACAGTCACCGACGACCTTTCCCCCGTGTCCGAGATGGGCACCGAGGTGCGGGCAATGGGCATCGAGGACGTGGACCTCGCCGCTTTCGTCGCGATAGCCCACCATGTGGCGACCGAAGTACTTCATGGGTCGCACGGTGGCCAGCGGGATGTCAGCCGACCAGGCGACCTGGAACCATCCGGTCGGACGCCATGTGAACGGGACCTTCATCGCTACACCCCCTGCAGACTGTCCCGATCATAGAGATCAATCTGGTGATGAGGGGCCGCTCGACGCTGCGTGGTGGCCGACCAACCCGAGAGGGTCAGACGACCTGGCCGATGACCATCGTCGGTACGACGTTGGTGTAGTTGGCCACGTCGGCTGCGATCTTGGCGCCGTGGTTGGCCATGGCCGCGTCGAACGCTTTTTTGTTCTCGATGAGCACGAATCCCGACGCCGCCCACGGACCCTTGGCCACGAAGGACGCTGTCCAGCTCTTGCATGCGCCGCCGAGCGCGTCGGCGAACATCGGCATGTGCGTGGAGCGGTAGTACTCCATGTCGAACGTGGAGTCGTCGGTGCGGGGGTAGAGGATCGTCACGGAGATCATGGGGCCGATTGTGCCATCCCCGTCGTGACACCGGCGCACGCCACATCGAGCAGCACTGCACAGTCCCGACACAACGGCGTGAACAGTGTGGGCGTGAATTGTGTTTGAGACACCGTGGTTGGGGGTATCACGACAGCATCACCGTAGGCCTCCGCCCGCTCACGGTGCAGCCGGCACGCTGGACGGGTCACAACGAACGGCGTGTCCACCGGAGCCCCGGCCATGATGGTCGGGGCTCCGGCGCGTCAGCGCAAAGCGATCACGAGCACACACGTGTCGTCGGCTCGTGTGTCGGTACTGATCATCGAGACCAGCACATCGCAGAACGCCTCGAGGTCGTCGCGTTCGGAGCGCTGCACCGTCCGCGCCAATCGATCGAGTCCGGCATCGATGCTCTCGGTGCGACGCTCGATGAGGCCGTCGGTATAGAGCACCAGCACATCTCCCGCGGAGACCGCCGTGGAGCCGTGGCGATAGGCGAGTCTGGGCTCGATGCCGAGCATCGAGTCGATCGGACCGTCGAGCCAGAGCGTCTCGCCGTTCGGTCGGACCAGCAGCGGTGGCGGATGCCCAGCGAGGGTCCATGTCACTGTGCTGTGGGTCGGATCGAGGACGAGGTAGCAGCGCGACGCCAAGGCGTGGGAGCGGACCGCCATCTTGTTCAGACGCGTCATCACCACCGCGGTGTCGGGCTCGTCGAAGGACGCGCCCCGCAGCTTGTTGCGCAGTTGCACCATGGCCGCCGCGGCGGGAGAGCCATGGCCGGCGACATCGGCGATGACCGCTCCGACCCGGCCCTGCGGGAGATCGAATGCGTCGTACCAATCGCCTCCGATCGGCGCTTCGGACGCCGGCGTGTACCGAGCGGCGAACGAAGCCCACTCGACGGCGGGGAACCTGGTCGGCAATGCGGCTTCTTGCAGGACATCGATGGCGACGCGAGCGGCAAGGCGCGCCTCGCGATCAGCCACGGCGCGTTTCGCGGTCTGAACTTGAGCGGTCACGTCACGCGACGCTGCGATGTAGCCGTCGCCGAGCCGTGACACCTGCAAGCTCCAGAAGCCTTCGATGACCCGCCCATCAGGCAGGACATCGGAGTACGGGGCGGCGTCGAGCACGAGCGGCTCCCCCGTCTCGACGACGTCGATGAATCGAGCGAACATTCCCGAGGCGATCCAGCTCGGGTACAGCTGCAGTACGCGCGCGCCGACGAGATCATCGGCCGAGCGCCCCGCCCCGTCGTTGGATGCCTGGTTGGCGAAGATGATCTCGAAGTCCACGATCGCTCCGGCTTTGTCGCGTACTGCCGAGGCAACCGCCACATGATCGAGCATGGCGTCGAGGGCCGAACGAAAGCGGTCCTGCTCGCGTTGCTCCTGCAGCCGGATACGCGAGAGGGCCAGTTCCGACAGGGACGCCACGATGGCGATCAGCTGCCGATCGAGCGGCTCGACGGCGTGCGGATGGGGCCAGGCCAGATGGACCACGGCGCAAGCCATCTTGCTCGCACCGATCACATCGCGCAGTGGCACCGAGAGGGTCTGTTCGTCGCCCGCAGCCCGTCGCCGATTGCTCAACGACGGATACACGGTGTCGAACGATGACCCATCCGGGATCTCCACCCATTCGACGCGACGTGCGGCGTCGACCAAGGGGTTCTTCTCGTCGAGCGACCAGCGGTGCCGTCGCCACACGGACTCGACGATCGCGTCGTAGCCCTCGACCGATCGGACCTCGAGCTGGTCGCCGGCCAGGCTCACGATGGCGAGTACGCAACGAGCCGACAACTCCTTGGCGATGAGCGCCAACACCGAGGAGCCGACCTCCTCCACGGTCATCGCCGCTGATAGATCACTGGCGCATGCGGCGATCGACTCCGCTCGTTGCTGCGCCCTCGTGGATGCGGTGATGTCCTCGACGATGGCCGCGACGTTTCGCGGCTCGCCTGCCTCAGCAGGCACTGGGTAGTAGTGCACTCGGAACGACGGCGAACCGATCACCTCAGGACTGACGATGACCTCCATGGGCTCGCCACGATCTCGGACCTTGGCGAGCATCGGTTCGATCACCGCCGAGGCCATCCCGGGGAGCTCTCCGGGACGCCGGCCGATGTGGTCAGACGGCGCGATCGAGTCGATTGCCGCGAGCGCACGGTTCACACGACGGAATCGGAGCGCGCCGTCGAACAGCGCCAGGCCGAGGGGAGCGTTGTCGATCACTGCGTCGGTATCTCGGCGCAACCGGCTCTCTCGTGAGACCGCCTCGTCCCAAGCCGACACCAGCACGAGCACCGTGGCGACGGCCACCACGTACACGCCCAGCGACACCAGGTCGGTGGAGGAGCCGATGCGGAACGACCACGTCGGCGGGATGAGGCAGAACCACACCGCCATCGGGGAAGCGATCGCCCCAACCCGAGCGGCGCCGCGACCGCCGAACAATGCGCACAACGCAACCCAGACGATGAGGAGAGCCGAGGGTCGATATCGACCGGGGTTGTCGCTGGCGAGGGCCAATCCGACGGCAACAGACCATGGACCGACCGCGGCGAGCACCAGGGCCACGGCACGTGGCAACCGGCGCGCCCCGCCGACGCGCACTGACGGCCAAACGCCTTCGTTCCGCACGTCGACCTCCTCGGGCAAGCGGTCGGATCCAGGGTAACCCCGGCGCTCGACAACACTCACCTGCGTGTCGTCCCTCCTCCGGGTGACCCGCCCCGCCTCGCCAAGCGACATCGACGCGCGATACCCCGCCGGTCGACCCCTCAAACACTGTTCGCAGAAACGTCGTCACCCCAGCACTCGAACAGATCGAGCGCGAAGCGCCGTTCCACCTCGATGGTGCTGGCGACGCCGAACATGATGTCCCCAGTGAGATCGGGGGCGGAACGGGCCAGGCCCTCGATCATGTCGAGGCCCCACTGCTCGTGTTCAGCGTCGGCGAGCACGTGCACGTCGTAGAAGCGGCACGCATCGGGGGCAGCCCCGAGACGGCGCAACGCCGACCCGTATCGTCGCATGGGCTCGACGGACGTCAACTCGAACGCCGCCAGTTGTCCGGCGAGGGCACCGCGCCAGCGGCGCCGCAGACCGAACGTCGAGATCATGTTGCTGACGGCGAGCGCGCTCGCCGGCAGCACGTCGAGATGGGCATGTCGCCGGTCGTCGAGCCCGAGACTGCGCATCGCGCGCGCGAACAACACGCTGTGCATCTCGCGGTCGGGGGCATCACAGCCGTACTCACCGGCTTGGATGCGCACGAGATTTCGCTTTGCCTCGCCCGCAAGTCGTGGGATCGCAAAGGAATGGAAGTCGCCCTCCGCGAGCTGATAGCCCGACCGATGGACGACGATCCGCCGCATCTGGTCGAGCGTGCCACGCTCGAGCATGAACGCCGACAGCGATGGCGAGTGATCGTCGTCCAACATCTGGATCACCGCTCGTCGCACAGCGCCGGGACGCGGACCGTTCGAGACGCCTGTTGCCGACCGCAGCGCTCCGATGAACGCCGTCTCGAGTTGCGCGCGGAACGCGAGGAGCGATGGTGACCACTCGTGTTCGGGATCGACGCCGGGAAGTCCTGCGAGGTGAAGATCGTGGCAGAGGTACAACGCCATATGGAGATCGTCACTCCACCCATCGGCCTGCACGGGCGGCGCGGGGTCACCATGCCTCGAACTCGATGAGGGCGACCTCGAGAGCTGTCGCAGCACCCAGTGGGAGAGCGGACCGCGTGGGTCAGGCCATGGCACCGGACAGGCCGGCGAACAGTTGCAGTTGGGGACGGGGGCGAACCTCGGGGTGCGATTGCGTCGCAACGTCGTCGGTGACATGGCGCATCTCCTCGCTCGGTGTGTTCATCCGGCCTACCCAGATGGGCAGCCGGTGAACCCACGCCCGGGGAACACCACTCGTACGGGTGACCTGCGCCGACAGCGCACGGCGATCGGGCGCACCTCCGCGATCACAGTTCTGGGAGACGCTGACGCACTCCGATCATCGCCCGGAACGGATCGCCATGTGCCGAGACGCGCTCCCACACCGATCGAGCCGTCCATCGGTCCGGTCGCAATTCGTCGTCGTCGAGTTCGTCCCACTCGATCGGTATCGACACCGGCCCTCCTGGCGCAGGACGGATGCTGAACGGCGCCACCAATGTCTTGTTGAGAGCGTTCTGTGTGTAGTCCAAGCGGGCCTTGCCGTGCCGATCAGCCTTGTGCCACTTCCAGCTCACCATGGTCGGAACCGTTGCCCCGACTGTTCTCGACAGCGCCTCGACGAGGCGGCGCGTGTCGTCAAAACTGCCTACACCGTCGACCGGTATCCAAATCTGCACACCACGTTGGCCGGTCACCTTGGGTCGGGCGATGAGACCCAGATGCTCGATCGCCGTACGGAACAGCCGAGCGAGCACCAACGTCTCGTCCCAGGTCGTGTCCGGGCCCGGGTCGATGTCGATGAGCGCGAACGACGGAACGTCGGGAACTGCGGCGGTCGACGTCCACGGGTGCAGTTCAAACGCGCCGTAGTTCGCCACCCACGCCAACGACACCGCTCCGTCGAGGACGAAGTAGTCCCGCTCGGCACCTGATGAGAACGGACTCGGCCACCGCCGGATCCACTCCGGTGCATGGGACGGCACTGCTTTGTTCCAGAACCCCGGTTGCTCGGTGCCGTTCGGGAATCGGTGGAGGTTGACCGGCCGGCCCCACAGATACGGTCCGATCCACGGGGCGACGCGCGCGTAGTACTCGATCAGATCACGTTTCGTCAGCGGGGCTTCGCCGTCACGCCCGGGGAGCATCTGCTTGTCGAGGTTCGTCAGGTGGACCACGCGCCCGTCAAGCTGCCAATCCCCCTCGCCGCGCAAGGCGCGCAAGGCGCTCAGCTCGGAGTCGCTCGGTGGAGTCCACACGGCAGGCGCGCCATCTCGTCGGGGTCGGGTTCCCACCAGCCGTCGTCCCACAGCACGACATCGCCCTTGCCGTACCCATCGACGATCACCCCTTCGAAGTAGCTGTAGTAGTACGGATGGTCCTCGACCTCGATGGCCAGCGAACGCACCCCGGGATCGAGCGACGGGGCCTTGGGCACCGCCCAGCTGGCCATCGGCCCACCGGACGACGGATCGTCGATCTCGCCAACGCGTTTCGCTGATCCCATCGCGTGCTCCTACCCCGCGACGGCGCCCATCAGTCGCCGTTGCTCGATCGAGGCCAGCCTGGTTGGCGTCAACCTTCTTTGACGCGCTCCAGCCGAACGTGGGTGACCGCCGGGCTGGCGCTGTGTTCGACGCACCGATAGTTGTCGGCGATCTCGACTCCGTCGAGCAAGCGCGCACCGGCACCGATGAGCACGGGCACGATGACGAGATGCAGTTCGTCGACCAGTCCGGCGCGCAGGTACTGACGGACCACGTCGGCTCCACCGTTCAGGCGTACGTCCTTGCCGTCGGCGGCATCGAACGCTCGCTCGAGTGCGCTGGCGATGCCGTCGGTGACGAAGTGGAACGTCGTCCCGCCTTCCTTCGGGATGGAGGCGCGTGGATGGTGGGTGAGGACGAAGACGTCGCTGTGGTACGGCGGGTTCGGACCCCACCACCCTGTCCAGTCGTCGTCGGTCCACGGTCCACGCGACGGGGCGAACATGTTGCGCCCCATGATCGACGCGCCGATGTTGTCGAATGCCGCGGCCAGGAACGAGTTGTCGAGACCCTCTTCGCCGCCGTCTCGGCCGATCATCTGCGCACCGGTCTTCGTGGCGAAGAACCAATCGTGGAATCCCTCGACATGATCGCCGAAGGGTTGGTCGAGCCGTTGGTTGTCACCGGCCATGAAGCCGTCGAGCGAGACGAAGAGGCAGCGGGCCACGAGCTTTTGTCCGCAATCGTTCATGACGGGTCTCCTTGTGGTGCGAAGCCGAGTGATGCGTAGTGCTGCTGTGCGATGGCGAAACCGTCCCAGTCCCACGCGATCGGCTGGCCAGCCAGGCATGGCTCCAGTCGCGCCAGCGACGCGTGGAGCCCGACGACGTAGCAGTTGTCGATGGCGGTGGAGGTATCGGTGACGAAGTGGCTCAAGCGCAGCACACATCCTGTGTCCACCGCTTCGAGCTCCCAGCGCATGAGCGACCCAGGGTCGATGTGGGTGTGCTCGAGCAACCTCGGCCGCTCGACCCGCAAGATGGTGCACGTCATCACCATCGGCTCATCACCTGAGGCGGTCATCACCATCAGGCCACCCTCGCGCAGATCGATGGTGATGTCGGCATCGAACGGAAGCCACCACTGCGCCAGGCGTGCCGGATCGGTGATGGCATCCCACACGTCGTCGATGGCGTAGCCGAGGTGACGCTCGAAGCGGATCACCCCACCGTCTGGCGTGCGTTCGATGACGCCGTCGTATTCGGGCGTCTCTCGGTCGGTCATCGAGGCTCCTTCGGGACTGCGGATCGTTTCGAGGCGACTGGCGAGGCGGTCTGTGCAAGATGGCGTTCGAGAGCGTCGAGACGCTCAGCCCAAAAGGCCCGATACGGCTCGAGCCAAGCGTCCAGGTCCATGAGCGGCTCGGGACGCAATCGATACATGCGGCGCTGGGCGTCTCGTCGAACCTCGACCAGGCCGACGTCGCGCAGGACCTTGAGATGGCGCGACACCCCGGGTTGATGCATGTCGACCTGGGTGACCAGGTCGGTCACCGAACATTCCCGCTCACGCACGGCGTCGAGGATCCGTCGACGCGTCGGATCGGCTATCGCATCGAGAACTTCGAACCCAACCGGCACAGGGCGAACATACGGCCTGGCATATAT
This sequence comes from Acidimicrobiia bacterium, assembly GCA_050246915.1. Taxonomy (GTDB): domain Bacteria; phylum Actinomycetota; class Acidimicrobiia; order Acidimicrobiales; family Ilumatobacteraceae; genus JBFWVD01. The sequence goes on from JBFWVD010000006.1 coordinate 68,669, forward strand.
ATGGTCAAGCAGATGTACTTGCCTCGATGAACTCGATCCGGAGACCGAGCGGATCGCAGTGGTACCACCACCCAATTCGCCCGTGGCGATCCGCCGTGCTGCTCGCGCCTCACTCGGGCGACAGCAACATCGGTCCGTCGTCGTGACGTGACACCTGCGGGGGCATCCGGAGCGCCAACACCAGCGCGATGACGACGCCCAGCGCGGCGGCGTAGAACGCCGAGTTGTAGGTGGCCTGGGCGTGCGCCGGTGTGGGATCGACTCCCATGCGCGTCGACACGACCGCTCCGAGTATGGCGACCGCCAGAGCACCCGAGACCTGCCCACCGAGTGACCGCATGCCGGTGCCTTGCGGTATCAGATGGGCGGGGAGTTCGCTGATACCCGCCACCATGGCCGGCGCGATGACCAGCCCCATCCCAGCGCTCTGGACGCTGAGGATCGCCCCGACGACGAAGACGGGGGTGTCGAGCTGCAACCTCGTGAGACCCAGGGTCCCGACGAGCGAGAGCACGCAACCGGCGACGATCGGCAGACGGGGCCCGACCCGCTCGATGAGTCGACCACTGGCGAAGCTGGCCGCCATACCCACCAGTGCGCCGGGGGCTAGGAGCGCTCCGGCCTCGAGGGCGCTGTAGCCACGCAACGATTCGAGCGCCAACGGTACGAACACCAGGCGGCCGAACTGGGCCATGGCCACCAGCATCATGATGATCAGAGCCGAGCGGAAGTTCGACAGCGACAGCATCCGCAGCTCGACCAGCGGGTGCGGGATCTTGAGTTCGTACGCGACGAACGCCGCCAGCGCCGCAACACCGATGGCGAGGCTCGTCACCGTGGCGGTCGAGGTCCAGCCCCAGTCATTGCCTTGCATGAGTCCGAGCGCGGCGAGGCTCAACCCACCAGAACCGAGCAACAGACCGACTCCGTCGAACGCCCGATCCGATCGAACGCCCACCACAGGGATCAGGCGCCGTCCGGCCACGATGGCCAACGCGCCGATCGGAACGTTGACGAGGAAGAGCCAATGCCAACTCACGTTGTCGACGATGAGACCGCCCGCGGTGGGGCCAACGGCGGGCGTGAGCATGAGCGCCATGCTGGCAATGCCCATGGCCCGCCCGTGCATCTCGCGTGGGAACAAGCTGAGCATCATCGCCATGCCAACGGGCGCCATCACCCCGCCCGCGCTCCCCTGCACGACGCGCATGGCCACGAGAGCGCCGAGGTTCGGCGACGCGGCACACCCCACCGATGCCAGACAGAAGCCGATGAACGCCGTGAGGAACACGCCCTTCTGCCCGAGTCGTCCGGCCAGCCAACCCGCCACCGGCTGCGAACCGCAGGTCCCGAGAAAATACGCGGTGGCCACCCACGCGATCGACGTTCCCACACCCAGGTCGTGTCCGATGTCGCGCAACGCCACGTTCACGATGGTGGTGTCCAAGGTGACCAGGACGATGCCAGCGATCACCGGCACGGCGGCCAACCACGGATCGACCGGCTTGGGCCCAGCTTCGAACGGTTCGGGCACGACGTCGGATATCTCGGTCATGGACCCATCCCTTCTCGACGTCGCACAGCTCCCCAGCGGACGGTGACGAGAGTATCCAGCGCAGCAGCGGCGCGTTCAACGTTGTTCGCTCCCGTAACATCGCCGGGCTGACACGGTCGAAGGGGGTTGCGATGACGGGAAGACTGGCGGGCAAGGTGGCGCTCATCACGGGCGCCGGCCACGGACAGGGACGGTCACATGCCCTGCGCCTGGCGCAGGAGGGTGCCGACATCATTGCCATCGACGCGTGCGCGCCGATCAGCAAGCACATCCTCTATCCGATGGCTGATGACGCCGATCTGGCCGAGACCGTCCGACGCGTCGAGGAGTTCGATCGTCGTGCCGTGGGTGCGAAGGCCGACGTGCGGGACATCGGCCAGATGCAGGCCGCCGTCGCGCAAGGTCTTGCCGAGTTCGGCCACATCGACATCGTCGTGGCCAACGCCGGGATCTTCGGCTTCCACAACTGTTGGGAGATCCCCGACGACGCGTGGGACGACATGATCGACACCAACCTCAAGGGCCCGTTCAACACCATCAAGGCGGTGGTGCCGTCGATGATCGAGGCCAAGCGCGGTGGCTCCATCATCATCACCAGTTCGTCGGCTGGTCTGCGCGGTCAGATGTTGTTCGCGCATTACAGCGCGGCCAAGTTCGGTCTGGTGGGTTTGATGAAGACCTGCTCCAACGAACTGGCCCGCTACAGCATCCGGGTCAACACCATCCACCCCGGTGGTGTCGGCGAGGACCACACGTTCAACAACGATCGCAGCAACGCCGACAGCTTCATCTCCACCCGCAACCCGGCGTTCATCGATGTGTTCACCGAAGCACAGGCCAAGGGCGACATGTTGACGTTGATGGTCGGCATGAACACCATGCGCGATCCGGCCGTCACCGACCCCAACGTCGTGTACGCGCCGTTGCCCACCGTCGAACCGGTCGACATCTCCAACGCCGTGTTGTTCCTGGCGTCCGATGAGGCTCGCTACATCACCGGCATCCAACTCCCGGTGGATGCCGGCGGTACCAACACCCCCTGACCGCAACCGAGGTTGCGCCCATCTTGTGGCTGCTCAGAACGTCACTTCGAGCTGGGCCGGTCCACGCAGGATCGTGCCACCGACCTTGGCGTCGGTACCCTCGGCCAGCGCGATGTCGGGCAATCGCTCCAGCAATGCATCGAGACCGGTGCGGATCTCCGCCAGGGCCAGATGGTTCCCGACGCACAGATGGGTACCGAAACCGAACGTCAACGGTGCTGCCGCGAACTTGCGATCGGGCATGAAGCGATCCGGATCGCTGTAAACGGCAGGGTCCCGATTGGCCGATTGGATCGAGTGGATCATGAACGTCCCGGGCTCGAGGTGGACACCGCGCCAATCGACGGCGCGGTCCTCCGGTGACTTGCGCGGCAAGTTGGCCACCGGCGCGTCGAACCGCATCGCCTCCTCGACCATCGTGGTGCGCACCTCGGGCCGTTCACGGGCGGCGGCCATGAGCTCAGGCTGTGTCAGCAACGCCGACAAGAGGTTGCCCATCCCCAACAAGGTCGTGTCCGCGGCTGCCGGGAACAGGTGCCGGACGAAGGATTGGCAATCTTCGTCGTCGAGTCGTTCGCCCTCGAATTCGGAGTGGATCACCACAGAGATCAAGTCGTCACCGGGCTTGGACCGACGCGCCTCGATGAGCGGCGTGACCATCTCGACGAACCAGGCCTTCGCCTCGAGAGCGCCTTCGGGGTCGAAGTCGTAACGGATGAGATCTCCTGCCAACTTCGCGGTGCGGGCATCATCGGTGGACGGCAGTTCGAGCAGCCGCGTGATGATGCGCAACGGGTAGCGATGGGTGAACTGGCTCACCAACTCGGCGTGACCGTCGGCGGCGAATTCGTCGATGAGTTCATGCGCTACTTGGCGCATGAGTTCCAGGTACGTGGGGATCACCGAGCGTCGAAACGGCGGCGACAGGATCGCTCGACGAATGCGGTGCTCCGACCCCTCGTAGGTCGACACGAAGTTGCCGAGCGCCATGGCCGATCCGCCGAGGTGGATGGTCCGACCCGGCAGGTTCTGCTCGTCCTTGAATGCGGCGCTGACCACCTCATAGGACAGCAACAACACAGCTGGTTGACCGAACAGTTGCACCTCCCACATCGGGCTCTGCTCACGCCAGCGAGCCAATTGGACGTGCAGATCCATCGTCGCGCCCAGGTGTTCGTGGGCGAAGTCGAACTCGGCGAACGGAAGTGCGTCGATGCGGGCCATGTCAGTTGCCTCCGAGGGGCGAGATGTACTGCTCGGCGAACCGTTCCATCTGCTCCCGCTTCCATTCGATCGTCGATGCCGGCGTCCCCTGGAAGTAGAACGGTGGAACCACGTAGTCGGTGAGACCCTTGTCCTGCAAGAGCTTTATCGTGTCGAGATCGAGCGCCGATGCAACACTGCTCATCCGGCGATAGGACGCGTTGGTGTTGCCCTCAGCTGCCAAGGCAGCGTCGAGCCTCGCCATGTGCTCCACGAGCACGTCGACCGGATGCGGGCCACCACCGATCCACCCGTCGTTGCGCGCCGCTCGGCGCAACGCCGCCGGAGAGTCACCCCCGACCCACACCGGCACGCGCTGTGTCGGGGCCGGCGACATCTGGATCGGACCGAAGTCGTAGAACTCACCGTGATGCTCGACCATCTCGCCGGTGCACAGTTTGGCCATCACCTCGAGCATCTCGTCGGTGCGGCGTCCACGGGTGTGGAAGTCCTGCCCGGTGAGCCGGAACTCTTCCTCCATCCACCCGACGCCGATGCCGTTGATGACCCGATTGTTCGACAGATAGGCAGCAGTGGAGATGGCCTTCGCCGAGGTGAAGGGATCATGCAGGGGCAGGATGTAGATGCCCGCGGTGAGGTGGATCCGCGACGTGTGGCTGGCCACCGCGGTCGCCATCCCCCAGACGTCCGGCCAATGGGCGGCGGGATCCCACCAGACTGCACCGTCTTCGGTGTAGGGATACCTCGACCCGATATTGGCCGGCGTGATGAGGTGCTCCGAGAACGAGATCCCGTAGTACCCGGCCGCTTCGGCCGCCTTGGCGATGTCGACGATCTGCTCGGTCTCGGTGAACGAGACCGACTGCCAGAAGTTCATGTGATTCCCCCCGATCCACAGTGGTCGCCAATTGGGACCTCGCGGATCTGCGCACGTTACCCCGAGCACATCTGCACCCGGGTCGACCACCTTTCATCGTGGTCCCTCACGTGGCCCACAGCTGAACGCACGGGACGTTGTCCCCTACTACGCGACCTGCTGAATTCGTATGGTCCGAGCAACGCGATCTGCTCACGTCCCGGGGGTTGTACATGAGCGTCACCGAAGGACCCATCATTGCTTCGAAGCTCGGCTACGGCATCAGCGATGCCGACCAGCACTTCTACGAGGGGCCGGACACCATCGTCCCGTACCTCGATCCGGAGCACCGCCACAAGTTCCGCTACATCGAGGTCGACGGTCGTACGCAACTGCTGTTGAACGACCGGCTGTACAAGCTCATCCCAGATCCGACGTACTCGAAGGTCAGCGCACCGGGTTCGATGGAGCAGTACTTCCGGGGCAACAACCCCGATGGCAAGACGCTGGGACAGATAGCCGGTCGTCCGATCACGCTCGAACCATCGATGCGCTATCCGGAGCCGAGACTCCAAGTGCTCGATGAGCAAGGCGTTGACCTGTGCATCATGCTGCCGACCCAGGTGCTCGGTCTCGAGATCATGCTGTGGGAAGACCCTGCCGCGATGGTGAACTGCGTGCGGGCGCTCAATCGATGGACGCACGAGAACTGGACGTGGAACATCGACAACCGCGTCTTCACCACCGGCATCGTCAGCCTCATCGATCCGGTCGCCGCGGAGAAGGAACTCGAGATCCTCATCGAGCAGGGCTGCAAGGTCATCGGCATGCGCTCGGGGCCGATCCAACTGCCGGGCGTGTGGCGGTCGCCAGCCGATCCCATCTACGACCGGTTCTGGTCGCGCTTCACCGAGGCCGGGCTGGTACTCGGCATGCACTCGGCCGACACGACCTACAGCCGCCATCCGGCCGAATGGGGTGAGTCGGGAGTGTGGATCGGGCACAAGCCCTCTCCCCTGGCGGAGATCATGGGCATCCACACGGTTCGTCCGGTGAGTGACACCATGGCCGCGTTCGTCGCCCACGGCCTGTTCGCGCGTCAACCGAAGTTGAAGGTCGCCGTCTTGGAACTCGGCTCTCTGTGGATCCGCGAACTCGTGGCCCGGATGAAGATCGCCTACGGCAAGACGCCGCAGCTGTTCACCGGCGACCCGATCGAGCAGTTCCTCGAGCACGTTTGGGTGATGCCGTTCTTCGAAGACGATCTCACCGACTTGGTGAAGTACTTCCCGGTCGAACACATCGTCTACGGCTCGGACTGGCCCCACCCCGAGGGTTTCGCCGACCCACAGGACTACATCGGTGATCTGAAGTCGTTCTCCGAGCGCGAGCAGAAGATGATCATGCGAGACAACCTTCGTAACCTCGTGTTCGGGGCCAGCTGACACACTCGTCGGCCGCTCGACGATCGCGTGCGGTGCACGCGACCGAACGATCACGTCATGAACGCGGCTCGACCGTTCCCTTTTCGCCGAGGGCTGCCTCATCGTGGCCGAGGATCGCTCTCACCAACCCGACGATCTTCCCCGCCGCAGATCCCGGGCCGTCCCAATACTCACCTGAGTCCACGTCGAAACGCAACACGGCGAGATCGGGATCGTCGGGTCCGTCGAACCATGCACCGGCGATGGGATTCCAGAGCCGATGACGTTCGTCGACATCTCTCGAGATCGATGCGGTCCCTTGCAACGCGAGATACGTCCCGTGCTTGTCGTCGGCGCTCGACACATGCACCAGCGCGCGACTGGCGGCGATGTCGCCGACCCAGTCCGTTCCCATGCTCACCAAGAAAGACAGCCGCGCCCCAGAAGTCTCGAGACAGGTCACCGGCCGCGCCGTCAGTTCGTCTCCGATTGCCGTCGTCACCATCATGACCAGATGGCCATCAGGCATGAGCTCACCGAGTGGGCGGCTGTGCGGGGATGTGTCGCTGGTGGGCATGTGCGCTCCATGGGTCAGGTATCTGGTGCATTCCCTCAGGTAGCCTGCGACAAACGCGAGAGGCCACAACGAGGTGAATCCTTCGTCGGAGGGTTCAGTCGATCAACCCTTTCAAGCGCTTCATCGAACGCTCGTTGCGTGCGCGATCAGTGGCTGCGCGATCGTCGACGCGAGCTTGTGGACCCCGCTCGGGGTCTCCGTCATCCGCACGGTGCAGCCGGTGGGCGAATCCGTGATCTCGAATCGCACCGTCGCTTCGATGAGCGGCCGCGCCCGAACCTGCATCTCGAGCATTCGAGGAGCCTCCGCCGCTCGGACGGTGCTGCGATCGGCGATGGCGATCGGACCGAAGCCCACGACGTGTTGGAACGAACTCCCCGGCTGCGGCCAGTCGGGCGACACCGCGCGGATGCGGCGCGCGCCCACGAGCCAGCGTGGATAGCTCTCCGGGGTGACCAACACCTCGAACACCTCGCTCACGGTGGAGGAGAACTGTTGCTCGCTGACAGCCATGTCACGGTTGTGCCCGATCCGACCGCTTCGCAACCTCGCCCGCTCCGGAACCGTCGCGTCGATCCGTCGTGATGACCGATTGCGTCAGACGCGAGCGATGAGCACACCCTCACCGTTGGCAGCGCGCAGGCCGTCGGGGCGGCCGTCCAGAAAGGGTCGGGCGATATCGACGGTCGGCACGGCTTGCGCCGTGGAGAAGCCTGCCTCCAGCGCCAACGCCACGATCTCGTCGGGGGTATAGAAGCTGATCCACGGTGTGCCCGAGGCCTGTGCCCCTCGCGCCGCGCCCTCCAGTCCCGGTCGTTCGGCTTCATCGACGAGCTCGAAGGGAAGCATGAACGACATGTCAACGACCGAGCCCGGTGCGAGGCTTGACAGCAGCCGGAGCGTCGCCGCGGTCGCGTCTTTGGAGATGTACATCGACACACCGCTCGAGGACACCAGCGCCGATGCCGTCGTGTCGAATCCTTCGGCCAGCAGTGCACGCCACCAATCAGCATCGGTCTCGAAGTCAACGGGGATCCGTCGCAGCCGATCTGGAACGCCGTAGCCGAGGGCCTCGAGGCGCTGACGCTTCCACGCCTGCGGTCCGGGCTGATCGATCTCGAACACGACGACGCTTCTGTCCAGATGACGTTGGGCGTACGTGTCGAGTCCGGCGCCGAGCAGGACGTATTGACCGATGTGCTCATCGGCCAGCAATTCTTCGACGAAGCGGGTGCGGGCGACGATCCCCACCCGATAGGGCCGTGTGCCCATCGGATGCATGTCGGGGCGGTCACGCCAGTTCGACGGAGGCGCTGCCAGTTCGAGCCCGATCACATCGTCGATGAGATGCGGCGGGGCGTCGAGCTCGACGTGGAGCGCACGCCAGAGGGCCGTTCGAACCGCGCTGCTATCGGGTTCCACGATCATGGGAGCGAGGATAGGTGAGGGGCAGCGCACGGCGTGAAGAGCACCCACTGCTACGTTCGGCCGTATGACGTACGCGACCTTGCTGGTCGATCGCAGGGACTACATCGCCTGGATCACGCTCAATCGCCCCGAGCGGCTCAACGCCCTCAACCTCGAGCTCATGAACGAGCTCACCGACGTGATGAACGACATCGCCGAGGATGATGCAGTGCGAGTGGCTGTCATCCGTGGTGCAGGCCGAGGCTTCGGAGCGGGAGCGGACCTCAAGGAGCAGTACGAGCATGCCAAGGACCCCACGTTCGGGCGGCTGCTCATCAAGACGATGCGACGTCTACAAGCGTCGATCGACAACTGCCCGAAGGTGAGCATCGCCGCGGTCAGCGGGCTGGCCTTCGCTGGCAGCCTCGAGATCATGATGACCTGCGATCTCGCCATCGCCACCGACGACTGCCAGCTCAGCGATCAACATGCCAACTTCGGCCTTCCTCCCGTCGGTTCGTCCACGCAACGCCTGCCGCGCCTCGTCGGCGCTCGCAAGGCCATGGAGCTGTTGATGACGGGCATCTCCATCACGGGCAAAGAGGCCGCGGCGATCGGTCTCGTCAATCGATCGGTGCCCGTCGATCAGTTCGATGCCGCGGTCGAGGACTTCGCCCGGAGCATCGCCGACAAGAGTCCCTTGGTGACCGCCATGATCAAAGAGCTCGTCGACCACGGCATGCAGGCCGACTTCACCACCGGCATGGTGCTGGAGAAGTGGGCGGGCTATGCCTCGGGCGCTTGGGAAGACGTGCACGAGGGAATCGCTGCATTCAACGAGAAGCGCCGCCCGGACTACAAGGGCCGTTGAACCGGCACAACGACAACGCACAACAGACGCTCAGGCCAACGAACCTCCGTCGATGAGGTACTCGCCACCGGTGATGTAGCGAGATGCGTCGCTCACGAGGAACAGAACCAGCTCACTCACTTCTTCGGGCTCCGCGGCGCGCTTCAACGGGATCTTGGGAAGGACATCGTCGGCATGCCACTTGAGCAATGCCCTCGACATCTCGGTGCGGATGAGGCCTGGGCCGACGCAGTTCACCCGGATGCCGTCGTCGGCCAACTCCAGCGCGGTGGCCCGCGTGAGTCCACGCACTGCGAACTTGGCGGTGACATAGCCCGTGCTCATCATGATCGCCTTGAAGCCTGAGGCCGAAGAGATGTTCACGATCGCTCCACCGCCACGACGACGCATCTCGGGTACCACCGCACGCGTGCCGAGAAAGGCCCCCATCAGGTTGTTGTCGAGCATCGAACGAAAGACGGCCTCATCGGTGTCATCGAACGAACGGTTGACGTGCTTACCGGCGTTGTTGACGAGGATGTCGAGTCCCCCGAACGCCGAGACCGCCGTCTCCACAGCCTCAGCCCAGCACATCGCGTCAGCGACGTTGCCGCAGACGAACCGGGCAGCCTCACCCAGCTCGCCTGCGGCGCGCTCGCCTTCCTCGGCGAGCAGATCGATGATCACGACGGAGGCTCCTTCGGCCACGAAGCGCTGAGCGTGGGCCAAACCCTGGCCACGCGCACCGCCGGACACGATCGCCACACGCTGCTCCAACACTCCCATCGGACCCTCCCCGCCTGCCCGCTGCGCGCGGACGATGGGAGGATCCTTACCCAGGCGGTTGCTCGCCGGGAAACGGGCGAGTCTCGAGCGCCAGCGACACGCCTACTTCTTGGTCGTCTCAGTCATCGCCTCGTGGGTCGTGGTGGTCTCTTCCATCATCGAACCGTCGGTGGTCTTCTCTTCCATCATCGAACCGTCGGTGGTCTTCTCTTCCATCATCGAACCGTCGGTGGTCTTCTCTTCCATCATCGAGCCATCGGTGGCCTTCTCTTCCATGACGGTGGTCTCGGTCGGCGCGGCGGGTGTGTTGGTGTTCCCGCCGTCGTCGCCGCAGGCGGCGAGTGTGAAGACCGCGGCAATCGCAATTGACGCAGCGGCAAGTCGTTGTCTGTACATGAGTGTCTCCATTGATGGTTGGGGGACGAGCGCCGTCAGACGACGGCGTCGATGAGTTGGGCGGTTCGACCGGTGAGCCAATCGACTCGGCCCGAGATCACGAGGAGTCCGACAACGGTCATGACCATCGCCGATGCCAGCTGCAGTCGTTGCGACGCGCGCCCGAGACGGATCGGTCGCGTCGGAGCGACGCTGACCGCCAGTGCGATGGCGACGAAGGGCAGACCGACGCCGAAGCTGTAGATCAACAGAGTGAAGGCGCCGCTCGCCGCCGTGTCGACCTGGGCAGAGGCCACAAGCGCTGCTCCGAGGAGTGGACCTGCGCACGGCGTCCACGCCGCGCCGAAGGTGACGCCGAACAGCAATGGGCGGGCGACCCCGTGCGCAGGTACAGCAAGGTTGCCGAGCGGTCGCAATGCGGGGAGCCGCGCCAAGCCGGCCGAGGACAACACGAGAGCGACGCCGAACACGACCAGAAGGCCGCCACCGAGCCGCGAAACGAGCTCGCGTGAGCGATCCACCGCTCCACTGGCCACGGCGACGAGCGCCCCGAACGACGCGAACACTGCGCTGAACCCCGCCACGAAGATGATCGCGTCGCGGACCATGCCAGCTCGGTTGTCGAGCAACACCGTTGTCGCAACGCTGGTTGCTCCATCGTCATCACCTCTGCGGGCGGGGCTCGAGGAGATCATCGCCACGTAGGCAGGAACAAGTGGTGCAACACACGGCGATACGGAAGATGCAACGCCAGCACCGAACACTGCGAGCTGCTCGCTCAGGGAGATCACTGAACGGCCGCCCGAGGCGAAGTGGGGTCAACCCCGAGCAACGTGCGAATCGCGTCCTCGGTCTGCTGGTAGCGCCCTTCGCCGAAATGGACCAGCCGTCGGTCGCCCTGGCGGTCATGCAGATAGAACGCCGGCCAGTAGTGGTTGTCGAACGCTTTCCAGTTCACCGCGTCGTTGTCGATGGCGACCGGGAAGGTGATCGCGTTGTCCTGCACGTAGGAACGGACTGCGTCGACGTCGCGCTCGTAGTCGAACTCGGGTCGATGGATCGACAACACGACCAAGCCGTCAGAACCGTAGCGATCGTTCCAGCTCTTCACCCATGGCAACGTGTGTTGACAGTTGATGCAGCCGAAGGTCCAGAAGTCGTAGAGCACGACCTTGCCGGCGAGGTCCGCCGGGGCGAGCGGCGCGCTGTTGATCCAGGTCGGAGAGACGATGGCCGGTGCACCGCCGCTGATCACTGGCAGGTCGACCGGTGTGGTCTCTGCGCCTGCCTGTGCGGCACTCTCGGATATCACGTCGCTGCTCCGCCGATTGGCGAAGACGACGGCCACCGAGGCGAACAGCACCAAACTCACGAGGAGAACAATCCGCGGCGATCTACTCATGGTCGGGCTCCCTTCATCGTCGTCCCACACGACTGGACACCAGGGCATGGTAAGAACGACCCGCGCACAGGGGTGCCTGTATCGGCGCTTGTTTCGCGCTTCGTAAGGAACCCGATCACGATGGTGCCGAGGGCCAGGGTGGGCGCAACACCCGACGCCTAGTGTTGGCAGTCCGAGGAGGTCCACACCATGCGCGTTCGCGTCCCGAACTTCGACGTCTCAGATCTCACACCTCTGTGGTCGCCACACCGGGAGTTCGCTCACCGGGTCAACTCGATCGGCATCATCCCGTCCGCGATCGAGCCGTTCCTCATCAAGGTGTTGCGCCGGGCCAAGACGGAGCTCGACCCTGTCGCTGACGCCGAACTGATCGCCGACGTCGATCTGTTCAACCGCCAAGAGGCCCAGCACTACAAGAAGCACGAGTTGTTCAACGAAATGGTGGCGTCGAACGGTTACCCAGGTATCCGGGATCATGACCAGGCGTTGAAGGACCAATACAACCAATGGTTCCGGGAGAAGGACCTCGAGTGGCTCCTCAGCTATTGCGAGGCTTTCGAGTCGCTCGTCGCCGGGGGTGCAGAGCAGTGGGTCGACTACGGCTGGGGTTCGTACCTCGATGGTGCCGATCCCCGGATGATCGAGCTCTGGCGCTGGCACCTCGCCGAGGAATACGAACACCGCACCGTCGTGCACCGGTTGTTCCACCGGCTTGTCTCGGGCTCGCCTGACGACGTCTACAACAAGCGGGTCAGCGGCCTCGCCTTCTTCCTGGAGCATCTCCCCACCGTCGTCGACCCACTTCGGCTCTACTTGTTGTCGGTGGATCGCGCCCACATGACCCCGGAGGAAGTGGCGCAGTCGCAAGAGCGTGATGCGCAGGTCGAAGCCCGGGCCGAGGAGTTCTTCACGTCGGTCGCCGATGTGATGTCTCCAGATTGGGATCCCGAGAAGCTCGCCCCGCCCAAGCACCTCGAAGAAGTGCTCGCGTGGTATCCGGACTGACACTCCCCGGGCGCTTGCTTCGCGGTCGTGCGGAACCGCGCCGACCTAGCTGACTTCGGCGAGAACCTCGTCGGGCAGGGCATCACCGCAGCCGCACCAGTCGAGTACCGGTACCGCGTCAGCGTTGCGGCCGACCCGGCTGAGCGTCGCATACGACGGTGGATGTTCCTCGATCGCTGTCACCAGAGCCTCGACCACGGCACTGTCCCATTGCGCACCGGCATGCTCACGCAAGATGGCCACGGCACGTTCGATGCCCATGCCTTCACGGTATTGACGCGTGTTGGCCATCGCGTCGAAGGCGTCACACACGCTGACCACGCGCACGGCCAAGGGAAGCTCGTGCGACGGGAGACCATCTGGATAGCCACGGCCATCGACCCGCTCATGATGGCCGCGCACGATCGGCGCGATCGGTGCCAACACCCGAGAACCGAGGACGAGACGCTCCCCTGCGACAGCGTGACTGCGCATCAGCGCATACTCGTTGTCGTCGAGCTTCCCGGGTTTGTTGATGATCTCGGTCGGCACCGTGAGCTTGCCGATGTCGTGGAGCAACGCGCCCAGTCCCAGGGTGTGCAGATCTGATGCGGACATGCCGAGAGAGGTGCCGACGCGGATGGCAAGCTCAGCGGACCGCACCACGTGGTCGCGGGTGATCGAGTCCTTGGCATCGAGGGCCGCGACGAACTGGTGAACGAGCGGCTCGAGCCCGAGCTCGAACGCAGAGAGAGGGGTGTGCACGGTAAGGGGTCGCACGATCTCGCGAAGGCTCGGCCGCTGTCGGAAGGCGACTACGGCGCCGATCGTCAGCAGGAACACGCCAATGACGTCGAGCGCGTGCGCCAGCCAGAAGCCGATAGTCCACGGAGCCCGACCAACCCACACGAGGCTCGACACGCCAACGAAGGCGAAGCCGATCGACACGAGGAATGGCTGTCGTGAACGAGCGATCCATGCGAAGCGCAGTTGGCGAACCGACAGTGCCAGGCACACCGACAGTGACATGACGGCGGCAAGCACGGCGGTCGCAGTGCCCATCGCTGGGAACGGAAGTGCCGACGGCCGGACAAGGAGCAGGGTCGCCACTGCGATGGCGGCCGCCACGTGGGTGAACACCAAGAGGCGCCACCGGCGCATGATCGACCGCGACCATCGGGCGTTCGGCGCTGTGAGCGGTGCCGCAGCCAAGCTGGCCAGCGGGAGCGCCCAGAACACCGACGACATCGTGGCTGCGTTCGGGCCGTAGACCACTCCCGGGGTCGTGATTCCGTGGACCAAGGGAAGGACCGACACAGCAAACGCGAACGCGCCGATCAGCCCCAGCTCGGCGAGATCTTGACGACACGCCACGACCAGCACCACCACCGCGGCAATGGCACACAGCGACGCGGCAACGACGACAAGAACGAACAGGGCGATCGGGCTGGTCCACCACGGTGTCGTCCCCGGCAAGAGCGCTGCGGTGGTTTCAACGCTGATCAGCGCGAGCCATACGAATGCCCACGAGATGAGCCACGGACGTCGGTTGCGGTCGGTAGCCAAAACGGACATGCCCGACCTATCGGACGCCCAGGTCCGACGTCAAGGCGACGAGAGCGGATCGTGGTGTCGAACGAGGGATTCACCGTCAGCTGAGGTCGCGGGCTTCTCCCGGCGCCAGCGGCTCAGTATCGGCCGAGCTGATCGAGCACCAGCGTGGGCGCGCCCTCGCTCATCGCCCCATCCAAGTCGACGAAGGCTGTGAACCTCCACTCGCCGTCCCCGCTCGGGTCGGCCAGGCGTTGGGTGATGACCCATCGGCCGGGCTCTTCGACGAGTTGGAACTGCTGCGCCGAGCGAGCGTCGGCGTCGATGATGATGCGGTCGTACTCGGCCCAGTACGGCGTCATGGCCTCGAACAGTTGCGGTGCGGTCCATCCACTGCGTTCGGCGAGCACCTCATACGAACGCGACGCCAACAGCTCGACCCATCCGAAAGCAGCGGTGCGCACGGCGGTACGCCACGCGGCGGGTGGACCGACGCGGGTCGCGGCCGGGGCTTCGAGGGTGAGGTGGTCATGCACCGGCTGACCGGCCAGCACCGCCCACTCGTCCAACAACGTCGCGTCGGTGGCACGCACCAGCGCACCCAGCCACTCGACCACGTCCTCGAGCGTGGCGGTGTAGACATCATCGGGCAGCGAGCGATCGAGCGTCCGCCATGCATCGGTCAGGTATCGCAAGACCAAACCCTCGCTGCGTTCGAGACGGTATCGACGCACGAACGTCGCGAACGTGTCACCGCCTTCCAACATCTCGCGCAGGATCGACTTCGGCGACGGCTCTGACTCGACCCAGGGGTGGTGCGATCGGTACTCCGCGAAACATCCATCCAGCAGTTCAGCGAGTGGCTTGGGCCAGGTGACTGCGTCCAGCAGTTCCATTCGCTGCTCGTACTCGACACCCTCGGACTTCAGCCGTGCCACTTCGACACCCTTTGCGGCAAACAACTGCGCGTTCAGGATCTGGCGAGGATCGTCCAGCACCGACTCGACGACACTGATCGCGTCGACGGCGTACGAGGGGTCATCGCGATCGAAAGTGGCCAGCACTTCGATGGCGAACGGCATCAGCGGCGCCGACAAGCGCAATGCACTGCGCTGGTCGTCACCGTCGACCAGCGAGCCGACGCGCACACCAAGGCACGCGCCGCTGGGGTCGCGTAACCGCTCGGCGACACCGGCCGCCTCGAGGCTTCGATAGACGGCGATGGCTCGACGCTTGTGCTGACGTCGTCGCAACTCGGTGTCATGGTTGATGCGCAAGAGGTTCTTCAGGGCGGCCGGTCCGTCGGGCCGGCCGAGCATCGATGCGACGAGATCTGCAGTGACCCGGAACCGTGATGTCAGTGGTTCGGGCTGCGCCGCTATCAATCGCTGCAGGGTCGCTTCGTCGTAGTGGACAAACCCGTCGGGCGCCTTCGCCTTGGTGGCCTTGCGACGCGCCTTCGGGTCGTCGCCGGCACGCGACATTGCCTTGGCGTTCTCGATGACGTGATCGGGCGCCTGCACCCATACGTGGCCATCGGGGTCGAACCCAGGTCGACCGGCGCGGCCTGCGAGTTGGTGGAACTCCCGGACGGTGAAGCGACGCACCCTCGTTCCGTCGAACTTGGTCAGCGCCGTCATGAGCACGGTGCGGATGGGAACGTTGACGCCCACGCCCAACGTGTCGGTGCCACAGATGACCGGCAGCAGGCCGTCGGCTGCCAGCCGCTCGACCAGACGCCGATACCTGGGCAGCATGCCCGCGTGGTGCACGCCGACGCCGTTGCGGATCAACCGCCCCAACGTCTCGCCGAATCCCCGGCCCATCTTCACGCCCGACATCGCCGCGGCGATCGCCTCGCGCTGTGCTCGGGTGGTGACGTTCAGGCTGACCAATGACGACGCCCGTTCGATGGCGGCGGCCTGGTTGGCGTGCACGACGTACACCGGGCTCAACGATTCGCGCACTGCTTCGAGGACGCTGTCGGCGACTGTCGACATCCGCCACTGGTGGTAGAGCGGAGTGGGCCGGTGCACCGACGTCACCTCGGTCACCGACCTGCCCGATCGCAGTTCGAGGTCGGTGGAGATGGCGGTCATGTCGCCCAACGTCGCCGATGCGAGCAAGAACTGGCAGCCGGTCAGTTCCAGCAACGGCACCTGCCACGCCCAACCGCGCTCGGGGTCGCCGTAGTAGTGGAACTCGTCCAGGCACGCGAAGCCGAACTGGCTGTCGGGACCTGTCGACAATGCGTGGTTGGCGAACACCTCGGCCGTGCACACCAACACCGGCGCATCGGGGTTGATCGACGCGTCGCCGGTGGCCAAGCCGACCTGGTGGGCGCCGAGTAGGTCGACCAGGTCGAAGAACTTCTCGGCGACCAGCGCCTTGATCGGTGCTGTCCACACCGAGCGCCGCCCCTCGTTCAGCGCCAGCAGGATGCCCGCGACCGCGACCAGGCTCTTGCCCGACCCCGTGGGCGTCGCGAGCACCACGTGCTCGCCGGAGGCGAGTCCCAGAGCGGCCTCCTCCTGGTGCGGATACAGCGGCCGCGCACCGTCCGCAGCCCACGCTGCGAACGCGTCGAGCACCAGTGAGGGATCGGAGCCGACAGGCGGCAGGAGATGGACGAGCGAAGCCACGATTCAACCAGTGTGCCTGCCCCCGCGGTATCCACCGCGCCACCGGGTGCGGCACTCAACATGTCCATCCGCGATCACACCGACGGTCGTCTGCAGGTGAAAGCAGCACCAAACGCGTGGACTGACGAGAGTGTCGAAGCGGGACTTCAACCCTGAGTACACGCGCCAACTGCTGGGAGGCATGCCTGTTAGTGGCATGAGCGCGAAGCTGCACGGTGACGGAGTCAGGCGGCCCGGCCATTGAACAGAATGGGAACCTTTCGTGAGGGCAGCTGCATCTAGGGGGTGATGGTGACGGCATCGGCACTCGAGCGGCAGGAAGCGACGGGCGAACTCATGGATGCTCCGGGTGCGGGCCCGCAGACCATCGCCGTTCTCTTCGCCGCACATCACGAACGGCTCGTTCGTCTCGCTGGGCTCCTGTGCGGCGATCGGGCCGTGGCCGAAGATGCCGTCGCCGAGGTGTTCGCACGGCTGCTGCGACGACCCGCATCGGTGGCCGGTGTGGACGACCTGACCGCCTACCTTCGCAAGGCGGTCATCAACGAGTTGGGCGGGATGAGCCGAAGATCCCGTGCCCGGCTACGTCGCGAAGCCCGATCACGCGCCGACGTAGGTCCGCACGGCACGGGCGAGCTCAGCGGCGATCGGGACCGTGTGCGAACCGCGCTGAATCGGCTGCCGGAGTACCAACGTCGCGTCATCGTGCTCCGCTACTACGAAGACCTCACGCTCGTAGGTATCGCCGATGTACTGGGCATCCCGCTTGGCTCGGTGAAGTCCGCCCTGTCCCGCGGCCTGTCCGCGCTTGAGCCGCTGCTGCGAGAGGCCCGCGATGAGTGAACTCGAACGACGACTGCACGACGATCTCACCCACGCTGCTGACGGGTTCACACCGGCACCCGACCTGTGGGAGCGCGTCGAGGTCCGCGCTGCTCGTACTCGACATCGCATCCCGATGTGGGCGATGCCCGTGCTGGCGTTGCTGCCTGTGTGGCTGTTCATCTACGCCGAGTCCATGAGCCCATCCAAGCAACAGCTCGACGGGCCGTTGGCGATCGGGGAGCAGGTATGGGCGACATGCGCTGGATGCCATGGCCCAACCGGCGGCGGGGGTACGGGGTATCCGCTCGCCGCCGGTGAGGTCCGTAAGACCTTCCCCCATTTCGAGGACCAACTCGACTTCGTCACGAACGGGAGCCCGGCACTCGGCCAGCTATACGGCGCACCAGATCGCGGTCGCATCAGCGGGACCCGCGGAGGCCAGATGATCGCGTGGAGCGGCACATTCACCCCCGAGCAACTCGCCGGCGTCGTCTGTTACGAGCGGTTCACCCTCCAGGGGCTCGATGCCTCCAACACTGGTGGGTTCGACGACGAGTTCCAGAAGTGGTGTGTCCCGAACGCGCCCGGGCTCGCCACGAAGTGACCCCAGGATGAGGTCGGGTGCATCGGAGCGAGCGCGCCCGGGACACCTTGCGTTTCAAGAATTGTTGGCGGCCGATCGGGCTCGGCGGGGTTACAACGTGTGATGGGCGAAGCCGACGACGCCGAGGTGTACCGCAAGCATGCCGATGAGTTGATGCGGTTCGCGTCGGCGCTCGTCGGCCCCTCGGGCGCCGAGGATCTGTTGGCCACATCGGTGCTGCGTGCACTGTCCGCTGCCAGTTGGGGCTCGGCGGAGAACAAGCGGGCATACCTCTATCGGGTGGTGTTCAACGAGGCGATGCGTTCACGTCGCGACGCCCGGCGCCGCATGGCACGTGAGGTGAGGGCCGCAACAAGCGAATCGTTCGAGAGTGTCGTCGCCGATCGGGACCTCATTGCAGCACTGTTGAAGCTGTCCGTACGCCAGCGCGCCGTCGTGTTCCTCACCTACTGGGGCGACCTCCCACCGAGTGAGGTCGCCATCACCTTGTCCACGTCGCAACGAACGGTCGAACGCGAGCTGGCCGCCGCGAAACGCCGCCTGGAGGAAGTGCTCACATGACCATCGATCTCGATGACCGGATCCACACGCTGATGAACCGGCTGAGCGACACGACGCCAATGGCGCCCACGTTCGAATCGATCATCGAGCGCGACCGTGCGTACGTCCGCGTAGCGATGCCGACCCGTCGGCGCCTGTCGATCATCGTTCCGATCGCTGTCGTGATGAGCGTCATCGTTCCGGTGCTCGTGGTCGTCGCCGTTCGCCGCGGCGATGGGTCGGCGTCAAGTAGGGCTGGTCTCGAGCAGGTGGCCGCCGATACCGACGGTTGGACGGCGGTCGGCGCCTTTGGGCCCGGAACGCTCGTCGATGAGCCCGTCCCGGGCGTGTCGGTCAGCTTGTACGCGAGTGACCAGTCACCGTACGGCCCGATCGTGGCGGTCACCGGAACACGTCGAGCTGCTGGTACTGGTAGCGGCGACCCGACCAAGGGAACGGATCTCACGCTGAGCAATGGTCGTCGAGCCTTCCTGACAAACGGACCGGGCGAGCGGTCTTGGCTGGACGTCGAGATGTCACCGGGCGTATGGGTAGGGCTCCACAGCCGCCACGTCAGCGACAGCGCTCTTCAAGAACTCGCAACTGCAATCGAACTTGACGACCTCGGTGAGGCGAGGCTCTCCGACGCCGCGGCCACGAAAGCTGGTCTTCGACTTGCAGGAACCAGGTTCGACCTCATCGCGCCATTCGACGTCGGCGCCGAAGCAGATCCTGGTTCCATGCCTGATGGCATGACGCTCACGGTCTACCGATCACCACAGGTGGGCGATCCGATCACCATCGCGATCTATCCAATCAACCCATTCGATCAAGCCTCGCTCGGACTGCGCATCGGACCCAGCGCCGGGGTCGACGGCCTCGCGTCGGGGCAAACCGGGAACGATGATCAGAGCGCGTTGTATCGAGAACGCGAAGGCCTCGCGTACTTCGTCGCCGGTCCTTCTGCACACGTCGAGGCCATGCGGCAGTTGCTCAACTCCCTAGCACCAGTCTCGCGAGGACGATGGCAACAACTTGCCGAACAGGCCAAGGTCGACCGCGAAAAGCTGACACCCACCGCCGCCACGCTGGTGAGCCCCGAGACGACACGACCGCCATCACCGGTCGCCACGCAACGCATAGAGCTCGCCACGACGGTCGAGACGACTGCCGAAGGCGACTACCGAATGACGGTCGCCACCCCAGACGGACCAAGCCAGACGCTGATCATCCGGTTCCGAGGACGGTCAATGCACGTTGACACGCTTGATCTTCCGGGAGAGCAACAGACCGAGCAGCTCGACGTCGGCTCGCTCGATGGCAGCGCTATGTCATTGAGCGGCGAGGACGGTTGGACGTTCATCGTCGCTGCGGCGTCACTCCAACATCCTGCCCCGCTCGTCGGGGTCGTGGTGAACGGCACGCGATACGTCGCCGAGCTACAACAGCTCGATCCGACCTATCCCGTCAAGATCGGGGTGATCTTGGTGAACACCGGAGTGGACGGCACAGGACCAATCTCCGAAGGCGAGTTCACCGACAGAGCCGACAACCCCGTGTACCGATAGGCACACGTCACCGAACCCGGCACTCGAGTTGCGAAACCAAGGGCCACCTCGGGTCACGATCCGCAGTTCGCTCCAGGTTTGGCGGTGATGATCAGTCCTTGAAATCGCCGGGGGCGTAGCGGACTGCGCCTCCCGCGTTCGACACAGCCCAGATCGATCCATCGGGCCCTTGGGCGATGGTGAACCCGAGGGTCACGGCAGTCACGTCGAGTGTGGTTCGGTCGATCACTGCTTTGCTCGTCCAGATGTAATGGTCGGTCAGGACGATTCCTTCAGGCCGCGACTCGAGGGTGACTGTGTCGGTGATCGTGGCGGTGGTCGGGTCGACGATCACGATCGCTCCGGTGCGTCCACCACCTCCGCTGGTGTCGAGGCCGACAATGACGTTGCGTTCGTCGGCGACAAGCCGGACGCCCATCGTCTTTTCGTCAATGGGAAGGTCGAGGCGCTGGACCAGTTTCGACGTGGAGGGATCGAACGAGATGAGGGTCACGACTCCTTGCTGTTGGTTCAGTGCCCACACCAGGTTGTTCGAGATTGCGAGATCCATCCAGCGTTCGTTGGGCAGATCAAGCTTCGTGATGGTCCCATCGGCGGCGACATGGTCGATGACACCGCGCAGATTCGCGGTCCACACATCGTTGCCTTGTGCGATGACCGCGGTGCTGAATGTCCCGTCATCGATGACGGTCGTGTGGTTGTCGGTCGGGTCGATGCGAACCAGTGGTCTCGCCGTGACGTAGATCGCGTCGCTTGACGCAGCCAGCCGGTCCATTGACGACGACCCCTTGTCATCGACACCGATGATTGCTTGCACGTCACCGGTTACTGCGTCGATCCGGGTCACCTGACTCGATGATTTGGCCAGTATCCAGATGGAACCGAACGCGGAGACGACGTGATACGGGAACCTACCCACCCCGGCAATCGTCTGCACCGGGGACGGACGTCCTGTCGAGGCGGCGACGATGTCGGAGATCGTCACCACCGATGTCGTCGTCGTAGCACTCGGTGGTAGCGCAGATGCGCTGGTCGACGTGTCGGCGGTGCTCGTCACGCTCACGGTTTCGGGCGTGGTCGGTGGATCGGCATCCTCACTTGCGGTGCATGCCGCAAGTGTCGCAATCGCCAGAAGAAGCGCCATCGTTGATCGACCGGTTGCGCCCATGGCTCCACAGTCGCGCTCAGTCCGCCCGTCGGCAAGCAGCCAACCGTCACCAGCCTGGCGCCGTATGGCGCTCTCATCGCCTTGCCTCGCTCAGCGCAGGTCGAGTTCTCACGACTCGGCCGCTTCACCGAAGACAAGCCCGACGTATCGCGCTGCTTCGGTAGCGATCGCCCTGCATTCGGTCCCCCCGGTCGCAGGCCTGTGACCGGTCTGGGGCGAGGGGCGTCAACTCGAACTGCGCTAGCTGGGTCCCGGCGAAGCGACCGGCGCGGTGACCTCGTCCACGACGACACGCTCGCCTACCGCATCGGGTTCCATGTCGAACGTGAGGACCCGTAGCCACGGGGAGCCCGCATTGATGCCCGAGGTTCAGGGCTTGTCACCTCGCTGCCTGTCTCAACCCTGAGATCAGGGAAAACAGATCAGGGGAAACGTGGTGTCGAAGGGGGGACTTGAACCCCCATGTCCTTTCGGACACTAGGCCCTCAACCTAGCGCGTCTGCCTATTCCGCCACTTCGACGTGGTTGCAACTGTTGTTGCGAGACCGGCACCTTACGGTGCCGAGGCCACTCGGTTCAACCGAGCGGTCAATCCATCAGCAAGCCGAGTCCCACGGTGAGGAACACGAACGCCAGCGCCACGATGAAGGTGATGCGGTTGAGGTTCCGCTCCGCCGCCGTCGACCCCATGGCCGTAGCGCCAGCACCACCACCGAGCATGTCGGACAAGCCGCCGCCCTTACCGCTGTGCATGAGCACCAGGGCGATGAGGAGCAACATCACGATGACGTCGAGGATGCCGAGAAAGACTGTCACAGGACGGACAGGCTAACAGCTCATCGGGCCGTGGCAGCGATCGTCACCACATCGAAGGCCACCCGGCCCAGTGCGTCCACAGTGAGTCCCTGGACCTGAGGGGCGGCCACCAGTTCGTTCACCGACCATGCCAGGGGCACCACGGCGGCGTCCTGCTCCACCACGAGCGCCTCGGCCGCCCGATATGCCGCGGCGCGTGCGGCGGGGTCGGCAACCCCTCGAGCGGCCGCTATGGCCGCGTCGAACGCCGCCGACTCGTAGTGACCGATGTTGGTGGCGCCGATGCCCGCCGAGCCGAACGGCTCTACCAGACCGTTGTCGTAGCTGGCCTCGTCCCAGATCCACCCCGCCCGACACAACCCAGGGCACGAACCGGTAGCCAGCTCCGATGCCAACTCGCTGCTGGGGAGCGACTGCACGTCGGTCTTCAGGCCCAAGTCCTTCAGTCCCTCCACCACGATCTTCGCTGCCCGTTCGTCGGTGTCGTTGTCCTCCGCCGACACGACGACGATCGAGTCGGGCACCTCTCCCCCACCGCTGCGGTACTGCTCGAGCAACGACTTCGCGGCATCGATGTCGAACCGACAGGTCGTGCACGTCGAGGGCGCGTACCCGACCGCACCGGGCGGGGTGAGACCAGCGGCAACGATCCCCAGTCCGTCCATCGCCTCGGACACGATGGCCGAGCGATCGATCGACATGGCGATGGCCTGGCGCAGGAGCGCCTTGTCCGCTCCAGCCAGGGCCGAACCATCACCCATGCCGAAGACCCACGAGTACGTCTGCAGCAGTGGTGACAGCGCACCGCCGGCAAGGTCGTCCGACGAGAACGCCAACGTGGTCTGCACCTCACCGGCGCCGAAGGCCTTGGCCGAGGCTTCGGCATCATCGAACGATCGGAAGGTCACCTTGGCCAGGCCCCCGACCTCGGTACGGTCGGTGCGCAGTGTCAATGTGAATTGCTTGGGGTCGAAGCCGCCGGAGAGTACGTACGGCCCGTTGCCGATGAGCATGCCCGTCTCCCATGTGCCTGCCTCCTCAGCAGCGGTACGAGCTTCTGGCATCGGGGAGAAGGCCACATGGCTGACCCGGGTCGGAAAGTCGGCATACGGCTGCGACAACCGAACCGTGATGGTCATGGCTCCGTCGTCGACCTGCACGCCCAAGAGGTGTTCGGCGCGGCCCGCCTCGACCTCGTCGTATCCGTCGATGATCGACAGCAGATGCGCGAACGGGGCGACGCGCTCGGGGTCGGCCGCCATGTCCCATCCACGCAAGAAGGCTGACGGCAGGACCCGCTCGCTATTGGAGAACGTGAGGTTGTTGCGGAGGGTGAACGTGAACTGCTTGGAGTCCTCTGATGCTGTCCAACTCTCCGCCACGGCAGGGACCACCGTCGTCACACCGTTGTTCGTGACTACGTCGGTGAGTCCGTTGAACATCAGCGACGCCACTTCGACCTCACCGATGCTCACCGCTTGGTACGGGTCGATGTGAACGGGCGGCCCGTCGGCGAAGAATGCCCCGTCGACCAGCTCCTGGGGGACTTTCTCGGGCACCGTCGTCGACCCGTCAGGCGTCGTGGCGCCGCTGCTGACCGTCGAGGAGGCGGCCACCTCGGATGACGACACCGTCGGGGCGACGGTGTCGTCGCCGCCACTTTCGCCGCCCGTGCACGAGGCAGCGATCAGCGCCAGGGCAAGCACGCCGGCAAGCGCGCGCGTCACGGACGTCGGGTTGGGCACGCCTCAGACGGTAGTCAGCATCTCGGCGAAGTGGCACGCAACCGGATGGCCCTGACCCCGATCCTCCAGCGCTGGCTCCTGCTGGGCGCAGATCTCCTGGGCCTTCCAACACCGGGTCCGGAAGCGACAACCCGACGGCGGATCGATGGGACTGGGTACGTCGCCTTCCAGCACGATCCGCTTACGGTCGCGCTCCTTGCGCGGATCGGGCAACGGCACGGCCGACAGCAGCGCCTGGGTGTACGGGTGCGACGGCTGCTGGTACACCTGTTCGCGAGTTCCCGACTCGACGATCTTGCCGAGGTACATGACCGCCACCCGGTCGGAGATGTGCCGCACCACCGACAGATCGTGGGCGATGAACACATACGACAATCCGAGCTCGCCCTGGAGCCGGCGCAACAGGTTCACCACACCGGCCTGGATGGACACGTCGAGGGCCGACACCGGCTCATCGAGCACGACCACCCGCGGGCTGAGCGCGATCGCTCGGGCGATGCCGACGCGCTGACGCTGACCACCGGAGAACTCATGCGGGAAGCGGGCGGCATGTTCGGTTGACAGGCCCACGAGCCGGAGCAACTCGTGCACGCGGTTCATCGCATCGGCGCCCTTCATGCCGTGATGCACCTCGAGCGGCTCCGCCAACGCGCGACCGATCGTCATACGCGGCTGTAGCGACGCGTAGGGATCCTGGAAGACCATCTGGATCCGCTGACGCAGCGGCCGCATCTGCTTCTCGCCCAGCGACGAGATCTCGTGCCCCTCGAAGTTCACCGAACCCGACGTGGGACGAAGCAGGTTGATGAGTAGACGGCCGACGGTGGACTTACCGCACCCCGACTCGCCCACCAGTCCGAGGGTCTCATCGGGGCCGAGCGAGAGGTTCACACCGCT
>JBFWVD010000007.1:0-91828 GCA_050246915.1 Acidimicrobiia bacterium
GGTGTTCCACACGGCGCCCTCCGCGGGTTCGGACCTCCGGAGTGCTTGACTGGACAGGTCATGTCCAAACACGTCGTCGTCGACGGCTCGAACCTCGCCACTGAAGGCCGGGCGCTGCCGAGCCTGAAGCAACTCAATGAGGCCACCGCTGCCTACCGGGCGGAGCACCCCGACCACGTCCTCATCGTCGTCGCTGATGCCACCTTCGGCCATCGGATCGACCCCTCCGAGGTGGGCGAGTTCGATGCCATGGTCGAGACCGGCCAGATCGTGTGTCCTCCGGCCGGTGCCGTCGGCCGAGGTGATGCCTTCGTGCTCACCATCGCCGACAAGGCCGATGCGCTCATCTTGTCCAACGACTCGTTCCAGGAGTTCCACGGCACCTACCCGTGGCTTTTCGACGAGAACCGCCTCATGGGCGGCAAGCCGGTGCCATTCATCGGTTGGGTGTTCGTGTATCGCACCCCAGTTCGCGGGCCACTGAGTCGCAAGAGCGTGCAGGTCGCCAAGCGGCGTGGCCGTACCGGCCAGGCTGCGGCCGCCGAACTGGCGGCCGGGCGCGTGTCCAAGGAAGCGATGGCCCCCATGCCGGTGCCGAAGCTCCCCCCGCCCCGGGCGCGCAAGGTGCAGCAGTCGCCGGCCACGCCGGCCAAGGGCCACAGCGAGACCCCAGTTGCGACGCCAGCGAAACCGCAGGGCGCAACGGCGGCCGCCTCGAACGGGGCACCTCAACCGCCGCGTCATGGTCCGATCAACGATCTCCTGCCGTTCCTCGAGTTCGTCGAGAAGCATCCGGTCGGTTCCACGGTGGAAGCGGTCATCGAGTCGTTCTCCTCGCATGGGGCCTACGCCATGGCCGGACCGGTGCGGGTGTACTTGCCGTTGCGGCTCATGGCCGAACCAGCGCCGCGCAGCGCGCGCGAGATGGTGAAGATCGGTGAGTCCCGCACGGTGAGCGTGTCGTCGTTCAACGCCGGTCGACGAGGCGTGGACGTGTCGCTGCTCGGTGTCGTGGCCAGTGCCGGCGCCAGTGCCGGTGCCGGGTCGGGTCGCTCGCGTGGTTCGCGCAAGCGCGGTGGTGGAACGTCGGCCGATGTTGTGGCGCCGGTGGAGTCGACGACCGTCGTCGAGACTGTCGCCGCCAAGACGGTGGAGAAGTCGACCAAACGTGGCCGCGGCCGTGCCGCCGTCGCTCCTGCGACCGTGCCGACGGTCGAGGCCGCTGATGCTGGGCCAGACCTGAAAGCCGCTGGATCGAAGACGTCGACACGCAAAGCCGCGTCAGCGAGCGTCGCCACACCGAAGTCACCTGCGCCAGAGGCGCCAACGGCGAAGGTCGCCGCAACGAAGCGCGGGGCCAAGAAGGCTGCGCCGGCGAAGTCGCCCGCCAGCAAGCCAGCGGTCGCGAAGCTCGCCGCGACGAAGGTCGCCGAGACTCCCGTTGCCAAGAAGTCGCGCAAAGCGAGCAAGCAAGTGGTCGATCCGGTGGCGGCTGCCCCGCTGGTCAAGGCGACCAAGGCGGCCAAGTCACCCGCCAAGAAGGCTGCCGTCGAGAAGGCACCAGCGAAGAAGACAGCGGCGAAGAAGGCGGCGGCCACGAAGTCACCCGCCGCGAAGACACCAGAAAAGAAGACACCAGAAACGAAGGCACCAGAAACGAAGGCACTGGCCACGAAGAATGCGGCGAAGAAGGCCGTCATCGCCAAGAAGGCTCCGGCTGCTCCATTGTCGGTCGCTATGCCCCCGACGATGGATCGCTCCTCGCGGCCGCGTACCAACCCTGCTCGCTGACGAGTCGTTCCCTCATCGCCTGCGTTGCGGAGCGGCAACAACTCGGCGCTGGTTCGCTACGGTCGATGCGTGCGAATCGCCACATGGAACATCAACTCGCTCAAGGTCCGCCTGTTCCGGGTGGAGGAGTGGCTCACCGAGGTCCAGCCCGATGTGCTGTGCCTGCAGGAGACCAAGCTCGCCGACAGCGCGTTTCCCGCGTTGTCGTTCGAAGCACTCGGCTACTCGAGCGCCCACTTCGGTCAAGGCCAATGGAACGGCGTGGCCATCATCTCGAAGTTGCCCATGACCGATGTGGTCGCCAACTTCGCACCAGGCATCGAACCCGATGGCGAGGCCCGCATCCTGAGCGCGACCTGCGGCGGCGTGCGCATCACCAGCGTGTACGTCCCCAATGGTCGCTCACTCGACCATGAGCACTATCAGTACAAGCTCAGCTGGATGGACCGCCTTCGCCAACACGTCGAGGCCGAATCCACCCCCGATGCGCCGGTGGTGGTGTGCGGTGACTTCAACATCGCGCCGACCGACATCGACGTATGGAAGCCCTCCGCTCTCGAAGGCGCCACCCACGGCAGCCCACCTGAGCGCGAGCGTCTTGCGTCGCTGTGTGATTGGGGCCTGGTGGACGTCGTGCGCGAGCGTTACCGGAACGACAAGATCTTCTCGTGGTGGGACTACCGCGGCGGTGACTTCCATCAGGGCCGGGGTATGCGCATCGATCTGGTGTTGGCGTCGAAGCCGTTGGCGGACAAGGTGACGTACGCCGTGATCGATCGCAACGCTCGCAAGGGACAGCAACCGTCCGACCACGCCCCGGTGCTCATCGACACCGATTGGCCGTGACCTGCTGCGTCCACCTCTGTGAGCCGCAGGTCGAGGACGTCATCGTCGATTCGAGCCACCGTGGGCTGACCCGATCACGGCCAGGATCGGCCCGGCGAACCGGCTGCCCTTCACTGGACCGATGATGGCGTTGACGTCCGCCACGCTCGTCGGGCGGGTCTGGGCGATCCGCGCCAGCGTGGCGTCATCGAGCACGGCTCGCGGATCGGCCCGGCCAGCGCGGGCGGTGTCGCGTCGCCATTGCTCGAGGGCGCCGCTGATGGTCGCCGTGATGGCGGCCTCGCCCTCGAGATCACTGTGACCTTCGTGATGGACGGTGTGCAGCAACTGCGGTGGAGGAGCGACCAACTCGATCGGGCGCCCGAGACCATCGAGCCATGGGGTCCGGCTCCGTCGCTGATCGTTGCGGGACAGCGCCCAGGTGAGATGCAGCCGTCGACGCGTTCTCGTCATGGCCACGTAGAGCAAACGACGCTCCTCGTCGCGTGACGCGCCGAACGTTCCGGTGAGGGGTACCAATCCGTCCTCCACCCCGGCCACGATGACGACGGGCCACTCGAGTCCCTTTGCCGCGTGGAACGTGACCAGATCGACACTGTCGCCATTGAGCTCGTCGGTCACCACCGACGCCAGCCACGGCAAGAACGCGTCGACCTGTGCGTCGCGTTGGCGGCTCATGAACGTCTCGGCCAGTTCTCGCACCTCGTCACCGCCGGCGGCGCGACGCAGCTGCGCTCGGCGGGCGCGGCGGGCGTGGGGACCAGAACCCCGGTTCATGCGATCATCGCGGATGTCAATTGTTGTTGCCTCGACCGGGGTGTCGTCGGTGTCGCCGTTGTCGAGCAACGCCTCGAGCTCGTCGTCGAGGTCCTCGTCGTTCTGTTCCGGGAGCCAACCCAGCTCGGCCATGACCTCGGTGATGGTCCGCCGCCGCCGCTGCGCCCACCAGCGAGCCGCTTCGATCGGCTCGGGCTCGTCGCGTCGGATGCGGTGAGGAATGCGATGGGCCTCGAGCACGCGTGCCAGCAATTGGAGTTGCGCGTTGGTCCGGGCCAGCACTGCCATGGCAGACCATGGCATCTGGGGCACGTGCTCGCTGCGCAGGATCGAAGCGATGCCGAGCGCCTCGGCGGTCTCGTCGGCATAGCTCGTCACGGTCGGCTCATCGCCGGTCTCGCGGAACGCCTCCGGAGCGATGACCTCCGGTCCGAGCACGCGGGCCGCTGCCTCGACCACCGATGCTGGTGTGCGGTAGTTGGTCGCGAGCTGCACGACCGTGGCCGGTCGGTGCAGTTCGGCAAAGCGGTGCAGGAACCCGGGGTCGGCACCGTTCCAGCTGTAGATGGCTTGATTGGGGTCACCGACGACGCACAGATCTGATCGACCGTTGCGCCACGCTTCGAGCAGACGGTGTTGCGCGGGGTTCAGGTCCTGGAACTCGTCGACGAAGAGATGTCGATACTTCCAGCGCTCCACGTCGGCGAACTGCCGATCATTGCGCAGCAACTCGGTCGTGATGGTCAGCAGGTCCCCGAAGTCGATGAGTCGACGCTTCGCCTTGAGGGCCTGATACGCCCCGAACACTTCGCCGACCACCTCGGGCGGCGCGGAGCAGCGGCGGTGATCGCTCTGGACCGTCTCGAGGAACGACTCGGGGCTCACGCATTGGGCCTGCGCCCACGAGATGTCCCCGGCGAGTCCGTGCGGGTTGATCCGACGCCAGCGGCTGTTGGTGGCGACGAGCTCTTCGAGCATCTGCGCGGGTCGTTCCACGAGCGTGAGGGCGCGTCGGTTTCGGTCCTCCCAGTACCGCTGGAGCGAGCCGAGCGCGACAGCGTGGAAGGTGCCCGCAGTGACCTGCTCGCGAAAGGTCAGCTGCTCCAATCGGGATCGCAGCTCGCGCGCCGCCCGCTTGGTGAACGTGAGCACCAGTACATGTGACCCTTGCGCGCTCTCGTCCATGATCCGCCGGGCGATGCGGCGGGTGAGCACACGGGTCTTGCCGGACCCGGCTGGAGCGATGATGGCGAGCGGGCCGGCATCGATCATCACAGCGTTGCGCTGGGGCCCATCGAGCCCCTCGAGGAGATCACCGATGTCCACTCCGGCATCGTAGTTTCACGATGGTCCGACAGGGCTCGGCGCGGGCCGTACGCTGTGCGCATGCCGTTCCCGCGGAAGTTCCTGAATTCCTATGAGGAGATCGCCGTCGATCTCCACCCCCATTGGATGTACTTCGCCGAGCCAGTCGCTTCGCTGATCGGAGCCATCGCGCTCGCCATCGCCCTGGCCGTCATGCTCGATTCGTCGAACGTCACGCTCGTCGGGGTCGTGATCGTGTTGGCGGTGGCCGGTTGGCTGGCCGTTCGCTATCTCAAGTGGGTCACGACGAACTTCGTCATCACCACCGACCGTGTCATCTTCCGTCACGGCATCATCGCCAAGGCGGGCATCGAGATCCCGCTGGAGCGCATCAACAACGTCAACTTCCGTCAGACCATCTTCGAGCGCATCGTCGGTGCCGGCGACCTCGTCATCGAATCGGCCGGCAAGGACGGCCAGAGTCGCTTCAGCGACATCCGCCATCCCGAGACGGTGCAGAACATCATCCACGCACAGATGGAAGGCAACGAGACCCGCAAGATGGATCGCCTGCGTCAACCGCAGGCATCCAACCTGGCTCCGCCACCTCCTCCAGCGGCCGCACCGGCCGACGTCGTGGCACAGATCGAACGGCTCGAGGAGCTGCGTCAAAAAGGTGTGCTCACGCAGGCCGAGTTCGACGCCTCCAAGGCCAAGCTCCTCGGGAGCTGAGTCACGCTGTCAGCTCGACCCGTGTCCCGTGCGCTCATGGCGGTGTGCGCCGCGATGTGCGCCATGGTGCTGCTGGCGGCCGGGTGCACCGATGACAGCCCGAACGAGCCGCTGCCCAACTCGCCCACGACGTCGGTGACCCCGTCGGTGACGCCGGGCGCTACCGACGTC
Source organism: Acidimicrobiia bacterium (assembly GCA_050246915.1). GTDB lineage: Bacteria > Actinomycetota > Acidimicrobiia > Acidimicrobiales > Ilumatobacteraceae > JBFWVD01. The sequence continues at coordinate 5,623 of JBFWVD010000007.1, forward strand.
GCTGTACTGCAGGCCGACCGGGACGTCCCCGTGGCGCCGGCGGCAACGTGGACGGTGTTGGTGTACCTCAACGGGCGCAACGATCTCGATGGTCGTGCCGCCGCCGCCCTCGACCAGCTGGCGCAGCTGCAACCCAACCCCGGATCGGTGAACATCGTGACGCTCGCCGGTCGGACGGGCGCGAGCGGGCGCAACGGTGGCGGCCTGCAACCGTTCAACTCGGTGAAGCTCCTCGCGGTCGACGGCGGTGGCACGCTGGCCGAGTTGGCCGACTTCGGTCCGGTGGCCATGGGGCAGCCGGGAGCGTTGCGAGAGTTCGTCGCCAATGGCGTCGAACTGTTCCCCTCCCAGCGGGTGGCCCTGATCGTGGTCGGGCCCGGGGCCGGATGGCAAGGCATGAGTACCGACACCACTGCCAGCGCGGTCGATCAGCTCTCGGTTCCCGAACTGGCCGACGAGATCAGCCAGGGCTTGTCCGATCGAACGCATGCACCGCTCGACCTCGTGGCTCTCGACGGCAACTTGATGGCTGGTTACGAAGTGGCCTCGGCGCTCACCGGATCGGCCGCGGTGCTCGCGGCAGCCGAAGGCGCCAGCGTGAACTCCATCGTGGATCTCGCTGGATTACGGGCAGTCGCCGGCACCGACGTGCTCGATGGGCGCCAACTGGCGCGGGCACTGTTGAGTTCCCCTGCCGCAGGAACCCCTTCGCCGGCTCCGTCCATCATCGATCTTTCGCGTTTCGGAGCCCTGCGCACTGCGGTGGACCAATGGAGCGTGGCCGCAGCCGCACTGGTGGATCGACAAAGTCAGCTCTTCCTGCGAGCGGCTTCGTCGCCGGCACCGTTGGCGTGGTCGCCGGGAGCAGGTGGTGACTCGGGTGCGGTGGATCTGGTCGAGCTCACCTCTGCGCTCGCCAACGTGAGCCCTGAGCTCGACGCACTCGGTGCCAATGTGGTGGCCGAGCTGCGGGCGGTGGTGGATCGCACTGCGCCCGATCCGCTCGACGCGACGGGCGGCTTGTCCCTCTATGTGCCCGTTCGCTCCCCGGTGGTGAGCTCATACAGTTCCATGGAACCCGCCGGCGGCTGGCGTGCGGTTGTCGACGCGTTGGGACGTCTCACGCCATCGGCCCCCAGCTTCGCCGCCGACTCGACGCTGTCGGCCACCCCCGCCCCACCGCCGTACCTGTTCTCGGCCTCGTTGACCACTGACAGTGTGCCCCGCGCCGGCGTTGCCACTGCGCTGATCGGCGCCACGACCGCAGCCGCCGGGCCCACGACATCCACGACATCGACCGAGGTGCCGGTGGGATCGGGGGCATCATCGGGTTCGACCACTACCCGCGATCCGATCGCGTTCTCCGTCGCAGTGCCGGCAACTGTCGACGCTGCCGGTGTGGTGCGAGCCCAGTGGGACGGGCGACGCCTGCTCGCCATCGTGGGCACCAGACAGGAGCCGCTGTGGCTCGACGTCGCCGCCACACGCGCCGGTGTGGTGTCGGTCCCGTTCACCGGACGCGATGGCCGCAGCGAGTTCCCCGTGGTGGCTCGAGCCCGATTCGATGGCTCGACGAACACGACCGGCGCCATCGACTGGTTCCGCATCGGAGCTCGAGGCGATTGGTCACCGATCCTTGATCCGTCCACGGTGACCGTCACCCCGCTGCTGCGGGTGGAACAGGTCTCGGGGCCGCCGACGTGGGCGGAGTCGGGCGCGCCTTTCGACGCGGGCAACGGTGTCGTGTTCACCCTTGCGGCGCTCGATACCCAAGCGTCGTTCGGTGTGCGGATGTCCGTCGGCGGTCGGGCCGACGCCACTGCGGCAATCACCAGCGTCGTGTCGGCGGCAACGGTCGCCGCGGCGAGCGCCTCACCCGCGGGAGCGGACGCTGCCTCCACCACGACCAGTGTCAGTGGGGATTTGTCGGGTCAGCGATGATGAAGCCAATGTCTCGGATACGCAGGTCACGGCCGCGTCCACACGGAGTTGAGGGGAAGCCATGTCTGGTCCACTGACGGGATACCGCATCGTCGAGCTCGCCGGGCTCGGACCCGGTCCGTTCGCGGCGATGTTGTTGGCCGACATGGGTGCTGAGGTGATCCGTGTCGAGCGTCCCCAGGGCGTGGTCGATGGCGCGCCCGCCAACCTCGACATCCTCGAGCGCGGCCGCCGGAACATCGCCATCGACCTCAAGAACCCCGAGGGGGCCGAGGCATTGATGAAACTGCTGGACAACGCCGACGCGCTCCTCGAGGGATTCCGGCCCGGCGTGCTCGAACGTCTCGGCATCGGTCCGGACGTGCTGATGGCCCGCAACCCGCGCCTGGTGATCGGTCGGATGACCGGCTGGGGGCAAGACGGCCCATACGCCAGCGCCGCCGGCCACGACATCAACTACATCGCCCTCGCCGGAGCGCTGGGACAGTTGCGCCGTGAAGGCGAGGCGCCGTCGTTCCCCAACAACTTGCTGGGCGACTTCGGTGGCGGTGGCATGTTCCTGGCCTTCGGAGTGGTGTGCGCGTTGTTGGAGCGGAACACTTCTGGTGTCGGGCAGATCGTCGACACAGCAATGGTGGACGGGGTGTCGGCCTTGATGGCGTTCTTCTACGGCTTGCGGGCCATCGATCGCCATGACGACACCCGGCCCGGAACCAACATGCTCGACTCGGGTGCGCCCTACTACAACGTCTTCGAGACGGCCGATGGGCGCTTCGTCACTGTGGGCACCGTCGAGGTGCAGTTCTACCGGGAGATGGTGCAGCGACTGGGGCTCGACGGAGATCCCGACTTCGACAAGCAGAACGATCGCTCGAAGTGGCCGGTGATGAAGCGCAAGCTGACCGAGCGCATCAAGTCCAGGACGTTCGCCGAGTGGAACGCCGAACTCGAGATGACCGACGCCTGCTACGCACCGATCCTGACACTGGTCGAGGCCTTCGAGCATCCGCACAACAAGGCGCGCAACTCGATCATCGAACTCGACGGCGTGTTGCAGCCGGCGCCGGCTCCTCGCTTTTCGCGTACCCCGGGCGAGATCGCCAGCATGCCGTTTCGTGTGGGGGAGAACACTCGCGAGGTGCTTGCTGCTTGGGGCTTCGACGCCACAGAGATCGCCCGACTCGAATCAATCGGCGCTGTGCGGCAGGCGAACTGAGAAAACCCGCTACAAAGGGCTGCCATGGCCACCCTTGTCGCGTTCCACGCCCATCCCGACGACGAAGCGATATCCACCGGCGGGACGATGGCCAGGGCCAGTGCCCAGGGCCATCGGGTCGTGCTGGTCGTGGCCACCGGCGGTGAATGGGGCGAGCAGCCCGACGACCTCGGCGACGGTGAGACACTGGCCGAGCGCCGCGCCGCAGAGGTGCATCGTTCGGCCGAGGCGCTCGGGGTGCACCGTGTGGCGTTCCTCGGCTACGCCGATTCCGGCATGACCGGTTGGGAGCAGAACCAGCTCGCGGAGGCGTTCATGAACGCCCCGGTGGACGAGGCCGCAGAACGCCTCGCCGCGATCTTGCGCGAGGAATCCGCCGACGTGCTCACCGTGTACGACTGGCACGGCAACTATGGCCATCCCGATCACATCGCGGTGCACCGCGTCGGTCATCGTGCCGCCGAGCTCGCGGGTACACCCCATGTGTACGAAGCCACCATGAACCGCTCCGAGGTGATCCGCTTCATCGAGATGGCGCAGGCGGCGGGCGATCCCACCGCTCCGACTGAGGAGTTCGATCCCATCAACGGCACCGACGACGGGGTCCCCATGGGGATGGAGGAGCACGAGCTCACCACCGCGGTCGACGTGCGCGACTACGTCGCGGCCAAGCGAGCCGCCATCGCCGCGCATCGCAGCCAGATCACCGACACCTCGTTCTTCCTGCAGATGCCCGACGAGATGTTCGCCGCGGCGTTCGGCACCGAATGGTTCATCCGCCGCGGCGCCAGCGGCCCGATCGACGAGGACTGGTTGCGTGGCCTCTGATGCCGGTCACGGCGGCGAGCCGTCGGTGAGCCGTGTGTACCTGGTCCGTCACGGGCGAGCCACCGGCGGATGGGACGACGAGGTCGATCCCGCGCTCGACGAGGTCGGTATCGCCCAGGCCGACGCGCTGGTGTCCCGCCTCGGCGGCATCGGTCCGCTGCCCATCGTCACCTCACCGATGTTGCGCACCCAGCTGACCGTTCGACCGTTGGCCGAGCACTGGGGTGTCACTCCCACAGTGGTTCCCGACGTCACCGAGATCCCGTCACCGCTCGGGGTGCCGTTCGGCCAACGGGTGCCGTGGCTCCGTGCTGCCAGCGCCGGAACCTGGCGCGAGTTGGGTCAGCGATACACCGACTACCGAGATCAGGTCGCCGCCTATGTGGCATCGCTGCGCACCGACACGGTCGTGGTGAGCCACTACATCGCCATCAACGCCGTCATCGGCAAGGTGATCGGCGACGACCGCGTGGTCATCGCTTCGCTCGACAACTGCAGCGTCACCGTGCTCGATATCACCGTGCTCGATGTCGCCGGTGCGCGTGATGGGCGAACGCGGGTCGATGTGATCGAGATCGGCAGTCAGGCCGACACCTTGTTCCGTTGATCGAACCGACGTGAGCGCTCTCGCCCGAGGCGGTCTGCCATCCTTTGCCCATGTCGTCTCGTCGATCGCTGACCGCTGCCGCCCTCGTCGGGTGCGTCGCGTTGGCCGGGTGCGGAACCGACCCCGTCACCGTCACCGCCAGCCCCACCACCGCCGCCACCACTCGACCCAGTCCAGCGAACCAGACCTCGTCGTCAATCAAGATTGACGCGAGCTCCGGGGCGGCATCGACATCGGTGCCCTCGGTCCCATCGGTAACGGCAACCTCATTGGCGCCGACCACCAGCGCGGCACCGAAGACGATCGCTCTGTCGGCCATCAGCTTGGGGGTCGTCGACATGGGTGCATCGAAGGAGGACACGGTGTCGGCGGTGTCGGCAGTGCTCGGTCAGCCGACCTCGGTCATCGAACGTCAGCCGTCGTTCTCGAGCTTCGGCACGTGTCCTGGCACGTTCGTGGAGGCGGTGTCGTGGGGTGATCTGCTGTTGCTGTTCGGCGATGGCGACGACGGGTTCGCCCCCGGCGGCGTCCGTCACCTGTTCAACTGGAGCTTGTCGACCGACTCGCCCGACGGACCTCGAACCGAACTGGCGCTGGGCAACGGGCTGAAGTTGGGCTCGACGGTGGCCGAAGTCGAAACGACCTATCGCGATGGCGACCTGGTCGTCGAGGACGAGCAGCTCGGGCCGTCCTTCTCGGTCGGCGGCAATCCGGGCATCTTCGGGACCACCACCGGTACCGGCGATGGGGACACGGTGGTGTATCTCGAAGGTGGCATCGCCTGCGGCGAGTGACGCGGCCCCAGCGGTCAGGTCTGCGTTCGGGAGATCAGGCTTTGGAGAGGTCGGTGACCTCGTAGTTCCACAGCTCGGCTGACATGCTCACGGGGCGCTGTGCCTCGCCGGCGCCCATCCCCCGATGGCCGTGGGCGAACTGGGCGGAGTTGCGCCAAACGTCGAACGAGGCCTCGTCGCGCCAGCGGGTGACCACGAGCCACGTGGTGCGGTCATCGGTCGGCTTCAGCAGCTCGAAGCCTTCGAAGCCGTCGAAACCGTCGACGGCGCCGGCGCGCTCAGCGAACCGACGAGCCAGCTCGTCGCCGGCGCCAGCGGGGATGGTGATGGCGTTGATCTTGATGATCGTCATGGGGGCAACGTAGCGGGCGAACTGGCCTGCCCACCCCACGGTGGGCGAGGCTTGTGCGATGCGCAACCTGCACGTCGGCTGGGCGTGGTTCGTGATCATCTCCAACGGTTTGGCCGGAGCGTGGTCGCTGGCCGCCCATCGCACCGAACAGCTCCGCACCCGGGCGCTGTGGTGGTTCACGCTGGTGGCCGAGCTGACCGTCTTCGTACAGGTCGGTCTCGGCGTGTGGCTGGTGAACCACAAGTACGTGGCCAAGGAGTTCCACATGTTCTACGGCTTCGTGGCCATCATCGCCATCGCCATCATCTACTCCTACCGACAGCAGATGGCCCACAAGCTCTACCTGCTCTACGGCTTCGGTGGCCTGTTCATCATGGGTCTCGGCATCAGAGCGTTGCTCGTCGGGTAGAGCTGAACGCGTTGGCCGCAGCGATCACCGGCGACAGCACTGCCGGCGACTGAGTCGCGGCGCTGTCATCGAGTTCAACGAGCGCAGCCGCCAGGGTCGATAGCGCCACGTCTGCGGCGCTCGACGGCAACCGACTCCCGGTGGCGTCGGTGAGCGACGCCAGGTCGGCGGCCACGGCCGGGCTCATGAGCGTCAATTGATGTTGCGCAGCCTCGGCGGCGGGGCCCTGCCAGGTCTGTGCGCCTGTGGTCGCCATCACCCGTGCCACTGCCCATGCGCCGATGGCCCGATCGTCGACCGACAGATCGCTGAGCGTGCCCGGGAACGCGTTCGGCTGCTGAGCGGCGATCGCCCCGGCGAGTGCATGGGCGATGTCGGCCATGTGGCTCTGGGCGTCGAGGGTGATGGCGACGACGTCGCTCCAGCGTCGGTCGAACGCCGCGTCGGCTTGGGCAGTGAGCTGGTCCACGTGCACCTGCAGCAGCTGCTGGACCGTCTCGGTCGGCAAACCGTTCCCGGTCGCGTCGGACAACACGCAGGCGAAGTCGTGCTCGTAGTGGCCGAGGCGTCGATCAGCCGCGGTCATCGCCTCGTCGTTGCCGGCCCGGGCACTGTTGGCATGGTCGAGCAGGAACTGCGTATGACCCGCCCACAACTGGGCAACGGCCCGAGCCCCGGTCGGGCCGTACACCAACCCCACCGCCGCGGTGAGGTCATCGGTGTTGCGTTCGAGCGCCTCGATGGCCACATCGACGTCGAGCCCGCCGATGGCCGCTCGTCGCATCAGCTCCGACAACAGCACCACGTGCTCGTCGAACAACGTGCGCAACGTCTCGTCGAGTTGATCGGCCGACATGACCATGCCGCGGTCGGGGTCCACCGGAGCGACACCGTCGGCAGGGTCACGTTCGAGGCGGAGCAACTCCGTTCCGTCGAGCACACCAGATGAGGTCGGCCCCTCCTCGCCGCAGGAGACCAGGACGATCGACAATGCGGTGACGGCGACCCATCGAACGAGGCGAGTGTTCATGCGCGTTCCTTCGCATCGATGCCAGCGTCGAGGCCAGCGTCGTGAGCGGTACTGTTGCGCTCTTCGATCCACGTCGTGCAAACGTCGGCGGCCATTGGCTTGGCCCACAAGAATCCTTGGCCCTCGTCGCATCCGAGTCGGGTGAGCAACTCCGCTTCAGCCACCTCTTCCACACCTTCGGCGACCACGCTCAGGCCGAGCTGATGGGCGAGCTGCACGGTGAACTCGATGAGCGCGGCCGACTGCGGGTCGCTGAGCGCCGTGCACACGAACGAGCGGTCGATCTTGAGCGTCGACAAGGGGAGCGCAGCCAGATACCCGAGGCTCGCGTAGCCGGTTCCGAAATCGTCGAGCGACACGGCGAAGCCGGCTGCTCGCACCTGACCGAGGACCAACGCCGCCTTGTCGGGGTTGTCGACGAGCGCCGTCTCGGTGAGCTCCACCTCGAGCCGTTCGGGCGTGATGCCGGTCTGTTGGCACAATGCAGTCAGGGACTCGGCGAGATCGTTGTCGAGCACGCTGCGGGCCGACAGGTTGACCGCCACGGTGATGTCGAGGCCGGCCCGCGTCCAGTGCGCGGCCTGGCGAGCGGCGATCCCCAGCACCCGGTTGGTGAGGGGAACGATGAGCTCTGTGGTCTCGACCACGTCCATGAACGCCCCAGGGCCGAGGAACCCGCGGGTGGGATGCTGCCAGCGGATGAGCGCCTCGACGGAGTGCACCCGACCGGTGCGTAGATCGATCTTGGGTTGGTAATGGAGGAGGAGTTCGTCGGCATCGAGGGCGCGACGCACATCGGTGGCCACCGCCAGCTTCTCGGCCGCGTAGCTGTCGCGTTCGGGGCGGTAGCGCTCGACGCGCGAGTGAGCCGCCTTTGCGGTGTACATGGCGACGTCGGCGCGTTGTAGGAGCGTTCCCGCGTCCTGTCCGTCGGTCGGGAATACCGCAACGCCGATCGACCCGTGCACCTCCAGATCGAGGCCACCGATGGTGATCGGCTCTTCGAGCAATGCCGCCAACTCCTCGGCGACGGCGACCGGGTCGTTGTCATGGCTCACCTCGCTGAGCAGCACCGCGAACTCGTCGCCACCGAGGCGGGCCACCGAATCGACCCGACGCAGGCGGCCGCTGACACGCTCGCCGACCAGTTGGAGGACCTGATCACCGAGTCGATGACCGAGCGTGTCGTTGATGACCTTGAATCGATCGAGGTCGAGCAGGAGCACCGCAACTCGGGTTGACGATCGGTTGGCTGCGGTGATGGCTTGGGTGACGCGGTCGCTGAAGAGATGACGATTGGGGAGCCCGGTGAGCGAGTCGAACAGCGCGAGGTGCTCGTTCTCGCTCGCCTGGCGACGGATGCGCCGTGACGCGGCCGCCACCAACCGGAACAACACGACGTAGAGCACCCCGAGGCCGATCGCCAACTGTGCGACCAGGCGTCGGGTGTCACGGGCGATCCCGGCATCGATCGGCTGCTTGGGGAGATAGATCTCGAAGGCCCCGACGATGTCGCCGCTCCCGTCCAGCGTGAATTGCTCTGTCCCGTCGACGACGTCGATGCCGAGCGGGAAGTACACCGACAGAGCGGTGCCGAGGTCGCGCTCTTCCATCTCCTCGGGGTTGGACAACGACGTCACCTCCGATCCCGGTCGGCCCATGAAGGCGTCCTCGAGCAGATCGGTGCCAGGGAACCAGCGACCGGTGAGTGCGTCGTTGTCCGACAGCACGATCCAGTGCTGCCGGTTCCACACCTTGACCCGGGTGACACCGGCGAGCGATGTGCCGCTGGCGAGCTGCTGCTGGAACGCCGTGCGTTCGTCAACGGGAAGCGGGGCGAAGTTGACGGGGAAGGTCGCCGGGTCGAGCAGGGGCAGCACGCCGAGCTGGGCTGCTGCGGTTGCCGTCCGGCGCGCGTCGTCGGCGGCACGATCGATCGCCACCTCGCGCAGCGCGAACCCCAAGGCCACACCGAGGGCAGCGATGACCACGAAGCTGATCAGGCCGAACTGGGCGAGAAGCGACGGGCGACGCATCCGCATCCGTGTCCGGTCGGCATTCCGCTCGCACATGTGAGGACGTGCGCCGCAGCGATCCCTCGGCGAAAACGACCGAGGCCCGGCCATCTGGCCGGGCCTCGCATCAGATCGTGCAACCGATCAAGCCTTGATCAGGCGTTGGCGAGTCGCTTCTCCAGATCGGCCAACTCGGCGCGCAGCTCGGCCGGGAGACGATCACCGAACTGGGCAAAGTGCTGCTCGATGAGCGGGAGCTCGGCTCGCCAACCCTCGACGTCGACCCGGAGCAGCTCGGCCATGTCCTCACCGGACACGCTGGTGAGACCGTCGGTGTCGATGGCCTCGGTGCCGGGCAGCAGGCCGATGGGAGTGTCAATGGCGGTTGCGCCATCGGCGGTGCGCTCGAACACCCACTTGAGCACGCGGGAGTTCTCGCCGTAGCCGGGCCACAGCCACTTGCCCTCGGGCGACTTGCGGAACCAGTTCACGTAGAAGATCTTCGGGAGCTTGGAGGCATCGGTGGCCTTGCCCACCTTGAGCCAATGGGCGAAGTAGCTGCCCATGTCGTAGCCGCAGAAGGGGAGCATGGCGAACGGATCGCGACGCAGGTTGCCGACTGCGCCGGCAGCGGCTGCGGTGGTCTCCGACGCCATGATCGAGCCGAGGAACACCCCGTGCTGCCACGAGCGGGCCTCGTTCACCAACGGCACCACCGAGGCGCGACGTCCACCGAACAAGATGGCCGAGATCGGCACACCGCGGGGGTCTTCCCACTCATGGGCGCAGGAGGGGTTCTGCCCGGCGGGCACGGTGAAGCGCGCATTTGGATGGGCCGCTGGGGTGGTCGACTCGGGCGTCCAGGGGTTGCCCTTCCAGTCGGTGGCCCGAGCCGGCGGGTTCTCCGTCATACCTTCCCACCAAACGTCACCGTCGGGGGTGAGCGCGGTGTTGGTGTACAGCGCGTTGCCCCACAGGGTCTCCATGGCGTTGGGGTTGGTGTCGACACCGGTGCCCGGAGCCACACCGAAGAACCCGGCTTCGGGGTTGATGGCGTACAGCCGACCGTCCTCGCCGAACTTCATCCAGCAGATGTCGTCGCCGACGGTCTCGACCTTCCAGCCCGGGATGGTCGGCACCAACATGGCGAGGTTGGTCTTGCCGCACGCTGAGGGGAACGCGGCGGCGACGTAGCGCACGTCGTGTTTGGGTGACGTGAGCTTCAAGATGAGCATGTGCTCGGCCAACCAGCCGTCGTCACGGGCCATCACCGACGCGATGCGCAACGCGAAGCACTTCTTGCCGAGGAGGGCATTGCCGCCGTATCCCGAGCCGTAGCTCCAGATCTCGCGCGTCTCGGGGAAGTGGACGATGTACTTGTTGTCGGGGTTGCACGGCCATGTCGAGTCGGCCTGGCCGGGCTCGAGCGGAGCACCGACCGAGTGCAAGCAGGGCACCCAGTCATTGTTGCCGAGGACATCGAGCGCACCCTGACCCATGCGGGTCATGATGCGCATCGACACGGCCACGTACGCCGAGTCGGTGAGCTCGACGCCGATGTGGGCGATGGGCGAGCCGAGGGGCCCCATGGAGAACGGCACGACATAGAGCGTGCGGCCCTTCATGGCACCGCGGTACAGCTCGGTCATCTCGGCCCGCATCTGGGCGGGATCGCGCCAGTTGTTGTTGGGGCCCGCGTCGGCAGCGTCGGCGGAACAGATGAACGTGCGGTCCTCGACGCGGGCGACGTCGCCCGGATCGGAGTGGGCCCAGTACGAGTTGGGTCGCTTGGCCTCGTCGAGCTTGGTGAACGTGCCTGCCGCAACGAGCTCACTGCACAGACGGTCGTACTCCTCTGCGGAGCCGTCACACCAATAGACGTCCTTGGCCTGGAAGATCTCCGCCCAGTGGGCGACCCAGTCCTTCAACCGCTGGTTCGTGGTGGTCGCGCTCATGAACGCTCCAGATGTGCGAGGGCGGCGAACCGCCCGATCAGTGGGGGCCTTTGGAATACCCAGGGGTATTCATGTCAACCTCGGAACCGAGGCGGAGGCGCGTGGCCAGGCCCGATTCGTCGAGATCGAAAACGACGCGCTGGCCGGGCCGCAGCATGCGGAACACCGACCCTTCGAGCGCGCCGGGAGCGAGATCGTGCTCGCTCAGATCGGTGTCGCGGAGGATGACGCCGTCACCGGAGCCGGGATCGTAGGACTTGATCACGCCTTGCACGTTGTGTCCCTCCCAGCCCTGGCTCTCAGCGTCCGGCCTTGACGACTTTGCCGGCCTTGATGCAGCCGGTGCACACGTACATGCGCTTGGGCGTGGCCCCCACCATTGCCCGGATGCGCTGGATGTTCGGGTTCCAGCGACGCTTGGTCCGCCGGTGCGAGTGGCTGACCGACATTCCCCACGACGGCTTCTTGCCGCAAACCTCACACACTGCTGCCATTGCCTTGCCTCGCTGTTCGATCGCTCAACCCGAGTGTCATCGATCGATGTCACCGGGACCCAGGGCCGGAAGGCGCACAAGACGCACCGGAAGTCCGCAAAAGCTACCAGCGCCATCGCCGGAGCGACCAAACAGGGTCCCCGCCATCGGCCGGGCCGATGACGTGACGCGGCGGATGCGATGGCTGTGGGGGGCAGGTGCCCTTGGTCGGGTTCAGAGCTGTGGGCCTACCCGTCAGTAGCATCGCCTGCCGTGACGACCACGACGACCGACCATGCCCAGCTCGTGCGAGCCGTGGTCACCTCGTTCCGTGACGCGGTGCGGGCCAACCAGGCGGCGTTGAACCGCCTGAACGTCTACCCGGTGCCTGACGGCGACACCGGCACCAACATGGCCCGCACGCTCGATGCGGTGGTCGAGGAGCTCGACACCGTGCCCAACGAGCTCGCGGCGGTGTGCAAGGCGATCAGCCACGGCTCGCTCATGGGCGCCCGGGGCAACTCGGGCGTCATCTTGAGTCAGATCCTGCGCGGGCTGTCGGACACCTTGCGCAACGCCGACATGGTCGACGCCGCGGTGCTGGCCGAAGGTCTCGACGCCGCGGCCGATGCCGCGTACTCGGCGGTGCTCAAGCCGATCGAGGGCACCATCTTGACCGTGGCGCGCGCCGCGGGCCTCGCCGCCAAGGCCGCGGTGGCCGCCGGTGCCGATCTGCTCGGTGTGGTCGAAGCGGCCAGTGCGTCGGCCGAGGAGGCGCTCGCCCGCACCCCCGAGCTGCTCCCCGTGCTGGCCGACGCCGGGGTGGTGGATGCCGGGGGAGCAGGATACGTCTTGCTCCTGGGCGCCGCGCTCCAGGTGATCGATGGTCGCGCCGCCCCCAAGGTGGACATGCCCCTCGATGCCCTCATGCGCGAGCCCCCGTCGCATCACGCCATGGGTGTGCATGCGCACGACGTCGACCACGAGCCATCGGTCGCCGATCTCCGCTACGAGGTCATGTTCTTCCTCGACCTCCCGAGCGCGGAGATGGGCGCGGAATCGGGCGCAGACGAGGCCGGCGCACTCGGGGCGTTCAAGCAGTCGTGGGGGGCGATCGGGGACTCGATCGTGATCGTCGGGGGTGAAGGTCTCTACAACTGCCACGTCCACACCAACGACATCGGTGCAGCCATCGAGGCTGCGCTCGACTGTGGTGGTCGGCCCAGCAAGATCCGGGTCACCGATCTGTTCGAAGAGGTCGACGCTGAGCACGCCGCGCGCGAAGCGGGCCTGTCCGGGTCAGCAGGCGTCGCCGGGGTCGACGCGTCAATCGGAGTTGCCCCTCGATTGGGTGCACCGGTGGTCGAGCCCTCAGCGGTCGCAGTCGTGGCGGTGGCGGCCGGACGAGGTCTCATCGAACTGTTCGGATCGTTGGGTGTGGCCGAGGTGGTCGGTGGCGGCCAGACCATGAACCCGTCGACTGCCGAGTTGCTCACGGCGGTGGAGCGGGCTCCGGCGCCGTTCGTCATCGTGCTGCCCAACAACAAGAACATCGTGCCCGTGGCCGAGCAACTCGATCGCCTCACCGCCAAGCGGGTGGTGGTCGTGCCGACGGTGTCGATGCCCGAGGCGCTCGCTTCGCTCATCAACTTCGATCCCGAAGGCGACGGTGATGCGGTGGCTTCGGCCATGCGGGCCGCGTTGTCCGGGGTGCGATCCGGAGAGCTGACCCGTGCGGTCCGCGATGCCCGCAGCGATGTGGGCGAGGTCCGCACCGGGGATTGGATCGGACTCGTGCGCGGCGACGGCATCGTGTCGGTGTCACCAGATCTGGTCGCCTCGCTGCGCAGCTTGTTGGCGGCGTTGGTGGATGACGACAGCTCGCTCGTCACCCTCATCGAAGGCGATGGCGCGTCCGATCTCGTGACCGAGTCGGCCCGGGATTGGTTGTCCGAGCACTTCCCCGACATCGAGGTGGAGGTCCACAAAGGCGCGCAGCCGTTGTACCCCTACCTCGTCGGCGTCGAATGATCGCTCCTGTGATGACCCGGCACGCTGCGAGCGCCGTGCCGTGAACGTCGCCAATCCATCGCCGCTGACGCTGGCGGAGTTGGCCGCAAAGCCGGTGTCGGTGCTCAAGGGCGTGGGAGACAAACGCGCAGCGGGTCTGGCCGACATGGGCATTGCCAACGTGCTCGATCTCATCACGCACTACCCGCGCCGATACGTCGATCGCACCAACGAGGCACGCATCCGCGACCTGGTGGCTGGAGAAGAGGCCACGGTCTTGGTGACGGTGCGCAGCGTCAACAAGCGCACCACGGCGAACCGGCGCACGATGGTGACCGTCGAGGTGGGCGATGCTTCGGGTCGGTTGTCGTTGGTGTTCTTCAACCAGCCGTGGCGCGAGAAGCAACTCAAGCCGGGACTCTCCATCGCGCTGTTCGGCAAGGCGGACGTGTACCGAGGCGGGTTGCAGATGACGAACCCGGTGGTCGATCTGATCGGCGATCGCACGTCGCGCATCGTGCCGATGTACCCCCAGTCGGAGAAGGCGGGTCTGTTCACATGGGACCTGGCCGGGTTCGTGGAGGAAGCATTGAACCGATGCCGGCCGCGTGGGCTGGCCGATCCGTTGCCTGTCGACGTGCTCGATCGTTTGGACATGGTCGATCGAGACCACGCGGTGCGAGCCATTCATCTCCCCGAGTCGATGGCCGAGGCCATGGCGGCGCGCAAGCGTCTCGTGTTCGACGAGTTGCTCCGTGTGCAGTTGGCGCTCGTGTTGCGCAAGCGCGCCATCGAAGCGGGGCGCCAGGGCATCGAACACGCGGTCGGCGGTGAGTTGGTGCGACGGTTCCATGCCGCTTTGCCGTTCCCGCTCACCGGAGCGCAGGCTCGCGCCATCAGCGAGATCGATGCCGACCTTGCTTCGCCGATCCCGATGCACCGTCTACTGCAAGGTGATGTGGGCTCCGGCAAGACGGTGGTCGCCGTGACCACCTTGCTCTCAGCCGTCGAAGGTGGCCATCAGGGGGCGCTCATGGCGCCCACCGAGGTGCTCGCCGAGCAGCACTTCGCCGGCATGCGAGCGTTGCTCGCCGATCTGTCGGTTCCCGATCCGGGCAGCATCTTCGGTGATCGGCCGCTGTCGGTGGCGCTGCTCACCAACCGCGTGACTGGTCCCGAGCGGCGTCGGGTGATGGAGGGCCTTGCCGATGGCTCGATCGATCTGGTCGTCGGAACCCACGCCCTCATCCAAGACGCCGTCGAGTTCCGATCGCTGGGCGCGGTCGTGGTGGACGAGCAACACCGCTTCGGTGTCGAGCAGCGCGCTGCGCTGCGGGCGAAGTCGGGTGTCGGGCAGATCACCGTGCCCGATGTGTTGGTGATGACGGCGACGCCGATCCCTCGAACCGCGGCGATGACCGTGTACGGCGATCTCGACGTGAGCGTGCTCGATGAGTTGCCACCGGGTCGCACGCCGATCGTGACGCACTGGGTGCAAGGTCCCTTGGCCGAAGAGGCAATGTGGGCGCACGTGCGCGAGCAGATCGACGAGGGCCGCCAGGTGTACGTGGTGTGCCCGCTCATCGAGGAGTCCGAGAAGCTCGAGGTGGCATCGGCACAGGAGACCTACGAACGGCTCTCGAACGTGGAGTTGCGCGGACTGCAACTGGGGTTGCTGCACGGTCGCATGAGTTCGGCCGAGAAGGACCTCGTGATGGGTCGCTTCCGTAGTGGCGAGTTGCACGCGCTCGTGGCCACCACGGTGATCGAGGTCGGCGTCGACGTACCGAACGCGACGGTCATGGTCATCGTGGATGCCGATCGCTTCGGCATAGCGCAGCTCCATCAGCTGCGTGGCCGCGTCGGGCGTGGGCGACACGCGTCGTTTTGTTACCTGCTCGGCGGTGAGGAGGGTGAGCCATCGCCGCGGCTCGAGGCATTGGTGGCATCGACCGATGGGTTCGAGTTGGCCGAGGTCGATCTCGAACTGCGCGGCGAAGGGACGCTCATGAGCTCAGGTCAATCGGGCAGATCAGACCTGAAGTTGGCATCACTGCGTCGCGACAAGAAGTGGGTCGCGGTGGCGCGCGAGGTTGCGTTCGAACTCGTCGATCGCGCGCTCGTGAGCGAGGGATCGTTACTTGCCGAGGAGCTGTCGATGCTCATCGCTGATGACGAGCGCGAGTACCTGTTCAAGAACTGAGCGCTTCCCAACGCATGCAATCACTCGGTAGTGTCGCCGCCACTGTCCGTCGGCCTGCGTGAAGGAGTTGGGCGATCGTGAATTCTCTTCCGCCCCCTCCAGCGGGGAGCGCACCGTTGCCGCCTCCCAACGCGACGACTGCTGATCCACTCGAGTTGACGCTGAGTCGAAAGCAGACGTGGTTGCAGCGTTACTGGGCATTGCCGGTCGTGCTCGCGCTCGGCGTTGCCGCCATCGTTGCCATCCTCATCGCTGACACGACGGGCAAGGACAAATCAGCAACGGGCACGACGTCGTCGGTGGCAGAGGGAGACACGATCCCGACCACTCCCGCCGTCACCAATGCGGACACCACCGTCGTGACGTTGCCGGCAACCACTGTTGCCCCGGTCCCCGAGACCACAGTGGCTGAGCCGGCCACGACTGCTGCGACCGAGACGACGGTCTCGACGAGCTCGGTGCCGACAAGTGCTCCTCCGACATCGGCAGCGCCGATCGCGCCCCTGCAACTCGTCGGAAAGCTCGACGGTGTCGTCGACGTGAGCGGTCACACACCGTCGATGATGACCATCACCTGCAACGGCAGCAGGGCGTTCATCGTCACGGCACTCGATGCCAACGGCCGAACGGTGGACGTCCTGATCGACAAGGTGGGCAAGTACAGCGGCACGGTGGCTGTCCTCGATCCATCGGTCACCTCGTTGCAGATCGAGTCGTCGGGGAACTGGACCATCGATGTCGCCGATCTCGCGAGCGCACCGCGGGTATCGGGAGCAAACTCCGGAACTGGTGATGGTGTCTTCATCCGAGATGACGCGGCCGCCGGTTCTGTTCGAGTCACCCATTCGGGGCGCGGGGCGTTCTCGGTCAAGACCAGCACTGGCGCGGTGGTGGCCGAGGGCACCGGTGCGTTCGACGCGACAGTGCCGGTGCCGGGCGGACCGGTGGTGCTCGTCGTGCGAGCCGACGGAGCGTGGTCGATCACTTAGCGTTCGGCGATGCGCATCCTCATCGTCGGCGGAACCCGATTCGTCGGTCGCCACATCGTGCACGCTGCGCTGCGCGCGGGGCACGAGGTCACCTTGTTCAACCGTGGCCGTAGCGGCTCGGATCTGTTCCCTGACGTCCCGCACCTCACCGGCGATCGCGATGGCGATCTGTCCGCGCTGGCGAGCAGTGAGTGGGACGCGACCGTGGACACCTGTGCATATGTGCCGCGCCAGGTGCACGCGTTGGCTGACGCGCTGGGAGAGCGCGGCGGCCAGATGGTGTTCATCTCCAGCGTCTCGGTGTACGGCGCGCCCACCATCGGCTACGACGAGCAGAGCCCGCTCATCGAGTTGGGCGACCCCACCGTCGAGACGATCACCAATGACACCTACGGCGGGCTCAAGGTGTTGTCCGAGCGTGCCGCCACAGAACGTTTCGGTGCCGACACCCTGCTCGTGCGACCGACCTATGTGGTCGGCCCCGACGATCACACGTATCGATTCCCTTGGTGGGTGAGCCGCCTGGCCCGCGGCGGTGAGGTGCTCGCCCCCGGACCGGCCGACGACCCTGCGCAGGTGATCGACGCCCGCGACATGGCGACATGGATCGTGTCGATGATCGAACGACGTGCCCCAGGGGTGTTCCACACCGTCGGACCCGAACAGCCCATCACCTGGGGTCAGTTGCTCGAGACGATCGCTGCCCAGGTGGCGCCGCCAGGGACCGCGCTGTCGTGGGTGCCGGCGTCGTTGCTGCGCGAGGAAGGCCTGGACGGCATGACGCTGCCGCTGTGGGCCGGCGACGAACCCGACGCGCTGATGAGCGCAGCGAGTCCGGCCGCGGCGCTCGCCGCAGGGTTGCGAATCCGGCCGTTGAGCGAGACGATCGCAGACACGCTCGAGTGGACTCGCACCCACGATCGACCGGCACACATCGGGCTCGACCCGAAACGAGAAGCGGCGATCCTCGAACGATGGCGCGCTGCCCGCTGATCGAACCGTGTTGAACGCTTGCCCGGAGCTCCGAGCCTCGGTGGACCGGCCGCCGGTGCAAGCAGGTAGCGTGCGACGCATGGGGAATCGTCTCGAAGGTCGTGTCGCGTTGGTGTCGGGTTCCACTCGGGGGATCGGTCGTTCGATCGCCGAGTTGTTCGCCGCCGAGGGAGCAAAGGTGGCGGTCACCGGTCGCACCGTCGACCGGGGCCAGAAGGTGGTGCAACGGATCCGAGAGGCCGGGGGCGAGGCAGAGTTCTTCGCCCTCGACGTCACGGACGAATCGAGCGTGCGCGACGTCATCGCCGCCACGGTCGACCGCTTCGGTGCTCTCACCACCCTCATCAACAACGCCGCGCCCACCGCCACGGTGGCCAGCACTTTCAAGCCCATCGCCGAGTACACCACCGACGAGTGGAACGCGATCCTCGTGGGCACCCTCACCGGCAACGTGTTCTGGGCGTCGAAGTACGCATGGCCGCATCTGCAGGCTGCGCCGGGGGCCACCATCGTCAACATCTCCTCGGGTGCGGCGACGATGGGACAGACCGGCCTCGGTGCCTACGCCGCGGCCAAGGGGGGCATGAACAGCCTCACCCGCACGCTGGCGGTCGAGGGGCAGCCCCACGACATCCGCTGCAATGCCATCATCGTGGGCCGCGTCGTTGCCGGGTCGAGCGACACCGGCGCCGGCATGATCAAGAACTCTGCCGCCATCGGCAACCCGCTGCAGATCGCGACCACCGCGTTGTTCCTGTCATGTGCCGATTCGTCGTTCATCAACGGTGACCTCATCACCGCGGACGGCGGGTTGGCCATGAACGGCGACGTGCACATGCAATGAGCGACGTTCGCACCGTCCACACCTTCTGTCGCATCTGCCAGGCTGCTTGCGGGCTCCTCGTCGACGTCCGCACCGATACCGATGGCAGCGAGCACGTCGTCAAGGTGAGCGGTGATCCCGATCATCCGCTCACCCGCGGGTACACGTGCTCCAAAGGCCGCGCCGCCGGCGACCAGCATCATCACCCGGACCGGCTCGACCATCCCGAGATGCGGGGAGCGCACGCCCCGTGGGACGTGGTGCTCGATGATCTCGGTGAGCGTCTCCGAAGCATCATCGACACCCACGGACCCGACGCCGTGGCCGTGTATCGCTCCGTGGCGTGGGCCTTCGACTCCACCGGCCGCTTCTTCATCGATTCGATGGCTCGCGGTCTGCGCACCAAGCAGATCTACAGCTCGGTCACCATCGACACTCCGGCCAAGCTCCTGGTTCCCGATCTCATGGGCGGCTCGCCCTATCTCACGCCGCTTCCCGACCGCGAGCAATTGCAGTTGCTCATCTTGGTGGGGCAGAACCCGATCGTCTCCCACGGTCACGGCATCTCGTGGCCCACCGCGCTCAGCGACTTCCGCTCCATGCGAGCGCGAGGCGGTGCCCTGGTGGTCGTCGACCCGCGCACCACCGAGAGCGCGGCCAACGCCGATCTGCATCTCGCCGCCCGCCCGGGCACGGACGCCGCGCTGCTCGCGTTCCTGGTGCGCCACGCGCTCGCCCATCGTCCCGATGCCGCCTATCTCGCGGCGGTGGCGATGCCCGGTTCGATCGAACGACTCACTGCCGCGGTCGCCTCGTTCGATCTCGACACCACTGCTGTGTGGTGCGACGTGCAGCGCTCTGATCTCGAGCGGCTCGCCGCACTCGTCACCTCGACCCCGCGCCTGGCGGCGATGTGCGGAACGGGTACATCGATGGGCCCGACGCCCAACGTTGCGGAATGGCTGGCTTGGGCGCTCAACGCCGTCACCGGCAGCCTCGATCGCCGCGGCGGCATCGTGTTCAACCCCGGGTTCCTCCGGCCGCAAGAAGGCGGCCTCACCAGTCGGCCCCGCTTCACCGGTCCCAGCGCCACGTCGCGGCCGGAGTTGTCCCATCAGTTCGGCGAGCTGCCGTGCACCGTGCTGGCAGATGAGATCGCGTCGGGTTCGGTGAAGGCACTGTTGGTGTTCGGAGGCAACCCAGCCAACGTGTTCCCCGACGCCGCCAAGGTCGATGGGGCATTGCGTTCACTCGACGTGCTCGCAGTGTGTGAGACCCGTCGCACCGCGACCACCGCCGTGGCCACGCACGTGTTGCCGGGTACCGGCCAGTTCGAGCGAGCGGATCTTCCTGCGTTCTTCGACGGAGCGTTCCCCGAGGTCTTCACCCAATACGCCAACCGAGTCGTTGCTCCCGTCGCGGAGCGACGGCCGACGTGGTGGATCGCCGCACAGATCGGCACTCGCCTGGGTGTCGGGTTGCCATCACAGCCCGATGCAATTGGGATTGACGCGGACGATGCGTTGCTGGAGGCGAGTTGTCGTCGGTCGCGGGCCGATTTCGCCGCGATCAAGGCCGCGCCCAGCGGACTGATCGCCGAGAGCGCGCCCGATGTCGGGTGGCTCATCCCCGACGGGTTGCCCAACGGGCATCTCGATCTCGCGCCGGTCGAGTTCGTGACCCAGTTGGCGGCATTCGCCAACGGGCCACGCCCGGACGGTTCGCTCGTGCTGGTGAACCGCCGACTGCCGCAGCAGATGAACTCGATGCTGAGCGAGCTGGACCCATCACGCCCCGCCGCGCGCTCGACCCGCCCGACGTTGCTCATCCACCCAGATGACGCCGACGAACATGACCTCATCGAGGGGGAGCCGGCTGTGGTGCGGTCCGCTCACGGCGAGACCACCGCGGTCACCGAACGCTCGACGGCGATGCGTCGCGGTGTCGTGTCGATCCCACATGGCTTCGGTACCCCCGAAGTGAACCGCCTCACCTCCGACACCGTCGGGGTCGATCCGCTGACCGGCATGCCCCGGTTCTCGGGCCTCGCCGTCACCGTACGACCAGCCTGAACGCTGGACCATCCCGAACCGATCTGCCATCCAAGGTGGATTTGCTTACGAATCACGAAACATGAGGTTCGGGTCGGTCACCAGCGCCGAGATCGTCCCTACCATGCGAGATGTGACCACGCCCGCCCAACACATCCTCGTGATCGAGGACGATCCTCATCTGTCCGAGGTGGTGGCGCGCTACCTGCAGCGCGAGGGGTTCGATGTCGCAGTCGAGCCCAACGGCGCCGTGGGGTTGCAGCGAGCGCTCGATGATCGCCCCGCGTTGGTCGTCCTCGATCTGATGCTGCCAGGTCTCGACGGCCTCGAGGTGCTCCGGCGGCTCCGCCGCGTCACCCAGCTACCCGTCGTGCTGCTGACGGCGCGCGGCAGCGAGGACGATCGCATCACCGGCCTCGACCTCGGTGCCGACGACTATCTGCCCAAGCCGTTCTCACCGCGTGAGTTGGTGTCTCGCATCAATGCAGTTCTGCGCCGTTCGGCGGCGACTGCGTTGGCCACCGCAGATGGTGGGTCCGGCTCTGTGCTGCGCCACGGCGACCTCGAGGTCGATCTCGTTTCTCATCGAGTGTCGCGCTCGGGTGAGCCCGTGGCGCTCACGGCCAAGGAGTTCGAGTTGTTGGCCTATCTGATGAGCCATCCCGGCGTGGCCTTGCGGCGAGAGGACATCCTCGCTGCCGTGTGGGGATGGACCGTCGGCGACGCTGCCACCGTCACGGTGCACATGCGACGCCTTCGGGAGAAGGCCGAGAGCGATCCATCGCAACCGCGGCATCTGTGCACGGTGCGCGGCGTGGGATACCGGTTCGAGCCGTGAACCTCCGCCCGAGCTCGTCGCGCGTTCCCCAGCTGGTGGTGCTGGTGGTGGGGCTCTTGGTCGCCGTCGCGCTCGCCACAGCCAGCGGTGCGAGTCGGCGCGACACGCTCGAGATGGTGCTCATGGCGACGACCGCGTCGCTCGCTGTCGCGATCGTGTCGTTGGTGTTGCTGCGACGCCTCACCAATCGCAGCCTCGTCGTGCAGATCCTCGTGGTCACGCTGGCCGCAGTGTCGACCTCGATCGCCGGTGTGGTGCTCGCGGCTGAGTTGATGTTCATCTCCACGCACGATCTCGGTGTGCTGGGGGTGGTGCTGACGGTGAGCGTGGCCATCGCTGTCGCCGCCGGGCTGGAGTTCGCCATCATGTCCCGCCGCCGTCTCGACGAGGTCGAGCGCCTCATCTCTCGCCTCACCTCCGATCCGCATGGGGAGCCGGCGGATCTCCCAGCGGCCTCGATGCGCTCGGGCAATGAACTCGAGCACCTCGCGCGTCGGCTCATGGAGACGTCGGCGGCGCTCGATCTTGCCCGCCAGCGGGAGCGGGCCCTCGAGGCGGCTCGCCGGGAGCTGGTGGCTTCGGTGAGTCACGATCTGCGCAGCCCCATCGCCTCCATCCGGGCCATGGCCGAAGCGCTCGAGGATCACATCGTCGACGACGATGACGACATCAGCCGGTTCCACACCGCCATCCGCCTCGAGAGCCAGCGACTGGGTTCGCTCGTCGATGATCTGTTCGAGTTGTCGAGGATCGAGAGCGGCACGAGGTCCCCGGACACCACGCTGGTCGGTGTCGATGAGCTCATTGCCGAGGTGACCGAATCGAGTCAGCCTGCTGCCGCAGCCGTGGGCATCAACCTCGTGTGCATGTTCGGCGTGGGTGCCGATCGCGATTCCAGTGGACTGGTGCCGGCCGCTGACCTGCGGCGGGTGCTGCACAACCTGCTCGACAATGCCATCCGCCACACCCGCACCGGGGGCTCGGTGGTCGTCGACGGCGAGGTGGTGAACGGCGTGTTGACGCTGTCGGTCACCGACGAATGCGGCGGCATCCCCAATGACGACCTACCACGAGTGTTCGAAGTGGCGTTCCGCGGTGATGCGGCGCGAAGCCGCGACGCCCGCGGCGGCGGACTCGGACTCGCGATCGCCAAGGGATTGGTGGAATCGCGCCATGGCCACATCGACGTGGCCAATCGCGGCAAGGGCTGCCGCTTCACCCTCTCGGTGCCGGTGGTGAAGTCGTGAACCGGCCAGATCGGTGCCCCCATGAGCTGTACACAGTGAGGACGTGACCACCATGACGCCCGAAACGTCGCAACATCCCCGCAGGCCTTCGCTCGCGGCAGCCGTGCTCGGCGTCGTGAGCGCGGGCCTCGCCCTCGGGATCACCGAGTTGGTGAGCGGTTTGGGTGGGGAAGGAAAGCCGACGGTCATCACTGCGGTGGGGAGCCGGTTCATCGATCGCTTCGCCGGCTCGCTCAAGGACTTCGCCGTGTCGGTCTTCGGCACCAACGACAAGCCCGCGCTCATCGTCGGCATCGTCATCACGACGCTGTTGCTCGGGGCGGTCGCTGGACTGGTGGAGCTGCGGCGCTCGTGGGGCGGGGCTGTCGTGGTCGCCGTGTTCGCCGTCGTCGGACTGCTCGCTTCGTTCGCCGATCCGCTGGGTTCCAAGGCGCTCATGACCTTTGCCGTTCTGCTGGCCAGCACCGTCGCGGCGATCGCTCTGCACGTGTCCGTAGGTAGGATCCGGCCGTCAATGCTGATTGACGCGAGCCCCGAGCGGGTTCCTCCGCAGGACATGCGTATCAAGACGCCTGATCGCCGCCAGTTCCTGCGGGCCGCTGGCCTCATCGGGACAGCGGGCGCGGCAACTGCGGTGGCGGGGCGTGGCTTGCGATCTGCTGTCGGCGCTCCATCGGGTGACAACGTCGTGCTTCCCGCTCCGGTCTCGACGACGGGCACCGTGGTGGCGGGAGAACCGCTGACGGTTGCCGGCATCAGCCCGTATGTGACGCCGACCGAGGACTTCTACCGCATCGACACCGCACTCGTGGTGCCCCGCCCCGATGTGTCGAAGTGGAAGCTGTCGTTCAAGGGGCTGGTCGAGAATCCGTACTCGATCACCTACGACGAGATCCTGGCCATGGACCAGGTGGAAGTGCCCGTCACGATCTCCTGCGTATCCAATGAGGTGGGCGGCGATCTGGTCGGGAACGCGACATGGAGTGGTGTGCCGCTGCGGTTGCTGTTGGATCGAGCCGGGGTGCGCCCGGAGGCCACGCAGATCGTCGGGCGATCGATCGATGACTTCACCGCCGGGTTCCCGACCAGTGCACTTGCGGATGATCGAACAGCGCTGTTGGCCGTTGGGATGAACGGTGCACCGCTGACGGCCGATCATGGCTTCCCGGCGCGGTTGATCATTGCCGGCCTCTACGGATACGTGTCGGCGACCAAGTGGCTCAAGGAGATCGAGCTCACCACGTGGGAGCAGTTCGACGGCTACTGGATCCCGCGTGGCTGGGACAAGGAAGGCCCTGTCCTCACCCAGTCGCGTATCGATGTGCCGGCGAACGGCATCATGAAGGTCGGTCCCAACCCCATCGCCGGCGTTGCTTGGGCGCCGACCCGTGGCATTTCCAAGGTCGAGGTCAGCATCGACGACGGTCCGTGGATGGAAGCGAAGTTGGGTTCGGTGGCATCGGACGAGACCTGGGTGCAGTGGATGTATGTCTGGGACGCGGTGCAGGGTGATCATCGAGCGCGAGTGCGTGCTACCGATGGCGACGGGGTCGTCCAGACGTCGGTCGAGCATCGTCCCGGCCCCAATGGGGCCACCGGGTATCACTCGAAGAAGCTCCTCGTGAGCTGAACGTCAACTCGAGTTGCGGTGCCGGTGCCTGTGCCTGTTCTCGTGTCTTCGGCGTGGCGGCGCAGTCAGAACTGATGGCTGTCGTCGGGTCTGTCGTCCTCGCCGAGGACCACATCCCAGCGGTCGAGGCAGTCGCGGCATCGGTAGGCGACCACGTCGCCGACGTACCAATGCCCATCGTCACGGGCGAAGGTGAGTCGATGGCACGGTCCACCACAATCGACGCACATCAGCGACTCAGGCGGAGCCATGACCTCGGCTCCGAGTGCTTCGAACTCGTCATGCGTCGACCGCTCCACCCCCCGAGCATGCCAGGTGGCAACATCATTGCGTGCGCGTCGTGGCCGGATCAGCGAGAGGACGGACATTGGTCGCGCCTTCGGGCAGTACCACCCGACCCACAGGCGACAAGGTGCGCCAGGCCATGTTCAACTCGCTGGAGTCGTTCGACCTGATCGATGGTGCCCGACTGCTCGATCTGTTCGCCGGGTCCGGCGCGCTCGGCATCGAGGGCCTCAGTCGCGGGGCGGCGCACTGCACGTTCGTCGAACCAGACCGGAGCGCTCGTGTCTGCCTCGAGAAGAACCTCACCACTGTTGCCGGCTCGTTGGGCAAGGTCTCGACGATGGTCGTGACCAGCTCTGCCGAACGGTTCCTCGACGCCAATCGGGAGCGCTTCGACGTGGCGCTGCTCGATCCGCCGTACGCTTTCGAGGGATGGGACGAGTTGCTCGATCGACTCCCGTCTGATGTCGCCGTGATCGAGAGCAACCGCCCGGTCACCGTGCGTGCCGGCTGGGAAATCCTGCGTGAGAAGTCCTACGGCGGTACCGTGGTCGTCTTCGCGGGGAGGAAACACCCGAACGCCGATCCAACTCCGGAGTGAACACGATGACCAGAGTGCTCTATCCCGGGTCCTTCGACCCGCTCCACAACGGGCACGTGGAGATCATCGAGATCGCCGCGCAGTTGTTCGACGAGGTCGTCGTGGCGGCCATGCGCAACCCTCAGAAGGCGGAAGCGTCGTTCGGCCTCGATGATCGTCAGGCCATGATCGTGGAGTCGCTGGCACACCTCCCCAACGTCGAGGTCATCATGTTCTCGGGCCTGGTGGTCGATCTGGCCCGGGACCAGAACGTCGATCTCATCGTGAAAGGCCTGCGTTCGGTCGCCGACTTCGAGAGCGAGATGCAGATGGCACAGATGAACCATGCTGTCGCCGGCGTGCACACCATCTTCCTCCCGACCGCTTCGGCGCACTCGTTCGTGGCGTCGAAGTACATCCGCGACATCGCGAGGTTCGGTCGGGACGTCTCCCATCTCGTGCCGCCTCCGGTCGCAGCTCGTTTGAAGGAGCGTTACCAACCATGAGCGACATGTCGAGCGGTGACGGTGGCGAGCGCTCAGAACGGCCAGAGCGTCCGGAGCGACCACGAGAGGTGAACATCACCGACTCCGAGGTTCTGTTGCGTCGGGCGCATGACACCATCGCCACGGCGCGCACCATCCCGCTCTCCTCGTCACCGATGATCAACCGCGACGAGATCCTCGAGTTGCTCGAGGAGGCCAACAAGCGTCTGCCCGAAGAGCTGCGTCAGGCCCGATGGTTGCTCAAGGAGCGCAGCGAGTTCCTCGCCAAGACCCGGCGCGAGGCCGATGACATCCTCGACGCAGCCCGTGCCCAAGCCGAGCGGATGGTGCAACGCACCGAGGTGGTGCGCGCGGCGGAGCAGCGGGCCCGGCAGGTGCTCGAATCCGCCGAGGCCGAGTCACGTCGCATGAAGCGCGAGACCGAGGATTACTGCGACCGCCATCTCGCCCGATTCGAGATCGTCCTCGACAAGGTGGCCAAGACCGTTGCGCAAGGACGCGAGCGATTGAACGCCACCGACCCGAACGCAGCCACCAGCCTCACCAGCGCGGCACCTCCCGAGCTCGAGGAGACCAACGCCGATGGCACCCCGCTGTTCGATCAAGACCTGACCTGAAGCTTCCCTGAACCTGACGTTCGAGAGACCACCCCAGATGTCCCGTAATCCGCTCATCGTGAACGTCCTCGACCTGGTGCGCCAGCCCGCCCACAAGCGGTCCGTGGACGTCGACATCTCCGTCGAGGAGCTCGGCGTGGTCGACGCACGACTGCGGCCGTCGGACATCGTCGAGGTGCGGATCCTGCTCGACTCGTTGACCGATGGCATCGCGATATCGGGTGAGGTCCGTGTGCCATGGGCGGGGGAGTGCCGGCGCTGCCTCGAGCCCATCGAGCGGATGGATGTCTCGCAGATCCAAGAGATCGCGGCGGTTCGTCCCACCGACGAGGACATGCTGCCGATCGTCGGTGATCAACTCGACCTCGAGCCGATCGTGCGCGAAGCGGTGCTGCTCGACCTCCCGTTGGCGCCGCTGTGCCGGCCCGATTGCCTCGGCTTGTGCCCGGTGTGCGGGACCGATCGCAACGAGGGTGACTGCGGCCATGACGACCGACCCGTCGACCCGCGCTGGGCGGCGCTGGGGGACCTGTTCCCCCCTCCCAGCCCCTCCTGATCGGGGCTGGCTGACCCGGCGGTTGGCGGTATGGGGCGCCGGGTGGTTAACCTCTAACGGCTCCCACGAGAGGAACGTTCGCGATGGCCGTCCCCAAGAAGAAGAAGTCGAAGATGAAGACCCGCAGCCACCGGGCTGCGGCATGGAAGCTCGGGGCCCCGTCTCGCAGCGTGTGCCCCCGTTGTGGCGCCGCCAAGCTCCCGCACGTCGTGTGCCGCGCCTGCGGTTGGTACAAGGGCCGTCAGGCCGTCGACGTCGACTGACCCACTCGAGGCCCACCTCGGTTTGCCTGATGGCAACCGGTGGCCTCGGCGTCAGTCGGTAGGGGGCCGATCATGATGCTGCCGATCGCACTCGATGCAATGGGGGGCGACAAGGCCCCCGGAGAGATCGTGGCCGGTGCCCGCCGAGCCCATGAGCTCTACGGAATCCCGGTCATCCTCGTCGGTCGTCCCGACGAGATCGGCGACCCCGGTCCCCTGGAGGTCTTCCCGGCCTCCGAGGTCATCGCCATGGACGCCGAGCCCGGCGCTTCCGTGCGGCGGATGAAGGACTCATCACTGGTGCGGTGCGCGGAACTGGTGCGTGACGGCAAGGCATCGGCCATGGTCTCAGCCGGCAACACCGGCGCCACGATGGCCAGCGCGTTGCTGCGCATGGGCCGCATCAAGGGCGTCAACCGGCCGGCTGTGGCCACACCGATCCCAGTTCCTGGCGGTACGCCCACGACATTGCTCGATGCCGGGGCCAACAGCGAGTGCCAGCCCGAGTGGCTGGTGCAGTTCGCTCAGATGGGCGCGGCCTATGCCCGAGCCCGCTTCGGCATCGCCGAGCCGAAGGTGGGGCTGCTGTCCATCGGCGAGGAGGCCGGCAAGGGCAACACGTTGGTGAAGGAGACCTACGGGTTGCTCACCACCGCGAGCGGCATCAACTTCATCGGCAACGTCGAAGGTCGCGACGTCATGACCGACGCGGCCGACGTCATCGTCACCGATGGCTTCACCGGGAACGTCGTGCTCAAGACGCTCGAAGGTGGCATGAAGACCCTCGTGAAAGCCCTGTTCGCAGCCTTCACTTCCACCCCGGAGTACCAAGCGGCCACCGACATCTTGATGCCGGCGCTGCTCCCGCTGTACGCCACGCTCGACTCCGAGAACGTCGGCGGGGCGCTGCTCCTCGGCGTCGATGGTGTCTGCATCATCAGTCACGGATCGTCATCGGCGACGGCCATCGAAAACGCGCTTCGCACCGCCGCTGACATGGTCACCGCAGATCTCGTCGGCAAGCTCACGGCTGCGGTGGCAGCGCCCGGGGCGCCAGCGCCCGAGGCGCGGGCAGCCGAGACCACAGCAGCCGAGACCACAGCAGCCGAGAGCACGGCCCCGGCGACCTGAAACCGGTCCATCGCCGTTCGTCGATCGTTGATCGATGGACTGTCGCCGCACCGCGACAGTTAACCTTTGCGTCGTGCCCGCTGAAACTCATGTACAGCAGAACCCCATGAGCCGCCTTGAGGTCTTCGAGCTGGTCCGAGATCGTCTCGCCGACATCCTCGAGATCGAGGCCGACACGATCTCCGAAGGGCAGAGCTTCGCTGACGATCTCGAGGCCGATTCGTTGGCTCTCATCGAGTTGGTCGAGGCTCTCGAAGAGGAGCTGGCCGAGCGCTCGGTGGGTTTCCGCATCGACGACGAAGACCTGGCCGATCTGAAAACCGTCCGGGACGCGGTCGATTACGTCCATTCCCGGGTCGGCTGAGGCCGACCGGAGCGACCTGGCGATGGACGATCGACCAGACCACGAAGCAGGGCTCACCGCGCTCGAACAGCGTCTCGGCTACTCCTTTGCCGATCCTGCCCTGCTGGGACGAGCGGTGCAGCATCGCTCGTGGTGCGCGGAGCATCCCGGCTCGTTGTCGAACGAACGGCTCGAGTTCCTGGGCGATGCTGTCCTCGGCTGGATGGTGGCCGAGATCGTGTACCAACTCGACGGGGAGTTGTCCGAAGGCCATCTCACCGATCTCCGCAAGGCCGTGGTGAACGCCACCGCTCTGGCCGAGATAGCGCGGGAGTTGGGCATCGGCAAGGCGGTTGCACTCGGTAAGGGCGAGGCCGCCGCTGGAGGGCGCGACAAGACATCGATCCTGGCCGATGCGTTAGAAGCGGTCATCGGCGCGGTGTACCTCGATGGCGGTGCTGAAGCGGTCGATGGTGTGTTCTCGTCGCTGCTCGAGTCGCGCATCGCCGCGGCGTTGGGCACCCTCGGTCGTCTCGACCACAAGACGCAACTGCAAGAGATCGCGGCATCGAAATACGACGCAGTGCCGCTGTACGAGATCACCGAAGCCGGGCCCGATCACGCCAAGGTCTTCTTCGCATCGGTGTCGATCAATGGTGAGCCCTTCGGCGAGGGTGAAGGCCGATCGAAGAAGGCCGCCGAGCAAGCGGCGGCCGAATCTGCGCTCGAAGCGCTCCAGACCCCCGATCCTGATTGACGTCAACGGGTCGTGCCTGAGCTGCCCGAGGTCGAGACGGTTCGCCGCGATCTCGCGGAGCATGTCGTCGGGCGCACCATCGTGTCGGCTCGCGTCCACGGCGCACGCACCGTTCGTCGGCACAACCCCGAGATGCTGTGTGACGCGATGTCGGCGTGCACGATCATCGGGGCGCGGCGTCGGGGCAAGTACCTCGTCGTCGATCTCGCCGAGGAACGTTCGATGGTCGTGCATCTGCGCATGAGCGGGCAACTGCGACTCCATCGCGATGAGCCCGACGCGCCGCACACCCACGCGTGGTTCGATCTCGATGACGGCTCGCAACTGCGCTTCATCGATCCGCGGACCTTCGGTGAGCTCTTCGTGTGTCCGACGAGCGAGGTGCTCGATGCACCGGGCCTGTGCACCCTCGGTCCCGACGCCCACGACGCGCTGCCGTCGTTGCCGCAGTTGGCCGCCACGCTCGGTGGGCGATGCTTGGCGCTCAAGGGATTCCTGCTTCGGCAAGATCTCCTCGCCGGCATCGGCAACATCTACTCCGACGAGATCTGCGCCCGCGCCCGGTTGCGCCACGACCGGCGCACCGACTCGCTGTCACGAGGCGAGATCCGCCGGCTGCACGGCGCCATCGGCACGGTCCTCGACGCCGCCATCGAACATCGCGGCTCGTCGCTCAGCGACGCCCAGTACGTCGATCTGTTCGGACGGACCGGCCATTACCAGGCATTGCACGAGGTGTACGCGCGCGAAGGGGAACCGTGCTCGCGCTGTGGGCGACCCATCGTGCGGACCGCGTTCGCACAACGCAGCACCTTCGGGTGCCCTCGGTGCCAGAGGTGATCGCGAGGGCTAGGGTCGGACCCGGCCATGTTTCTCAAGACGCTCACCCTCAAAGGCTTCAAGTCCTTCGCTGACCCGACCTCGCTCGATCTCGAGCCGGGGGTCACGGTCGTCGTCGGCCCCAACGGATCCGGCAAGTCGAACGTGGTCGATGCCATCGCCTGGGTGCTCGGCGCTCAGGCTCCCAGCGCGGTGCGCAGCCAGAAGATGGACGACGTCATCTTTGCCGGCACGGCCAAGCGTCCGGCCCTCGGCCGAGCCGAGGTGAGCCTCACGCTCGACAACACCGCGGGCCTCATCCCCATCGAGTTCAACGAGGTGACGGTCACCCGCACGTTGTTCCGCACCGGCGATTCCGAGTACGCCATCAACGGCGTACCGTGCCGCCTTCTCGATGTGCAGGAACTGCTCAGCGACGCCGGTGTCGGTCGTCAGCAACACGTGATCGTGAGCCAAGGTCAGATTGATGCGGTGCTCAACTCGCGTGCCGAGGAGCGCCGCGCCATCATCGAAGAAGCGGCCGGTGTGCTCAAGTACCGCAAGCGCAAGGAGCGCTCCGAGCGGCGGCTCGAGGCCACCGAGGCCAACCTGCTCCGCTTGCAAGATCTGTTGCGCGAGGTGCGTCGCCAGTTGCGCCCGCTCGAGAAGCAGGCCGATGCGGCCCGTCGCCATGGACAGGTCGTCGCTGACCTGAACGCACTGCGGTTGTTCCTCTCCGGTCGAGAGCTCGCCGCGTTGCAGACCCGTGTGCAGCAAGGTGCAGCAGAGCGCCAACGGCTCAACATCCGGGAGAACGAGCTCAAGAGCGAACTGGCTCGATTCGACACCGAGGTGATGGCCACCGAGGCCAAGCTCTCTGCCCAGGGCGGGAGCGACATCGCCGATGCGCTGCGTCGTTGTGAGTCGCTGCGCGAGCGTGCCCGCGGCCTGGCGGCGGTGCTCGCCGAGCGTGTTCGATCGACCGAGCGCGATCGACAGGCGCTCCTCGGCGCCGACCTCGTCGCCGCACTCGAGGCGGACGCCGCCAACATCACCGCTCAACTCGCCGACGTCGAGAGCGCCGCACTCGATCTGGGGCCCGCTGCCGACGAGGTCGCGCAAGCCGAGGCGGCACTCGAAGCGTTGCGCTCCGAGGTCGAACAGGTCGATGCGCCGGCCGACTCCAACACCATCAGCGCAGCGAACGCGGCCGCCGAGACCCGCGGCGAGCTCGTGGCGCTGCGCCAGTCGTTGGCCCGCGCCGAGCAGGAAGCCAACCGGTTGGCGCAACGGACTCGGTCCATCACCGAGCGTCGCGACGCTTTGGCCGCTGATGTGGAACGGCTGCGCCTCGAGTGCGAGTCGTTGCAGTCGGGGGAATCGTCGCTCGTCACCGCCGCTGACGCAGCGCGAGCGCTCCGCCAGGAGGCCGAGGAAGCTGACGCCGTCAACGAGGCAGCACTGCGCGAAGCGCAATCAGAGTTGCGCGGCGCCAAGGCACGTGTCGATGCGTTGTCAATGGCGCTTGACGAGGCACGGGCCAAGGCCGGTGCCCAGCGGTTGGCGGCGGTGGACGGCATGATGGGCACGCTGCTCGATCTGGTCACCATCGACGCCGGTTGGGAGACCGCGTTCGAAGCGGCGGCAGGTGAGGCGCTGTCAGCTGTGGTGTTCTCCAGCGCCCACACCGCACGCCAGGGTCTGTCGGCACTTGCCGCTGCTTCGCACAGCGGCGCTGTGCTGGCACCCTCGGGAGGTTTGCGCAGCGAGCGTCCGGTCGTGGGCGACCCGGTGCGTGATCACGTGCGCGGCTCATCGAGCGATGTCGACTCGCTGCTCGACACACTGATCGGCAACGCTGTGCGTGTCAGCGGCGGCTGGTCCGAGGCGCTCGACATGGCGCTCACTCATCCCGAGGCCATCGTGGTCACCGACACCGGCGATCGTTTCGCTGCGGGCGGTTGGCGCATCGGTACCGCCGGGTCCGGCGCGACTGCCACAGCGCTCGACGAGGCACGCGGCGCGTTGTCGGCAGTGGAGTCGCGCATCGAACGACTCAGCGAGGCCCGTAAGGCGACCTCGTCACAGCTCACCGCGGCGTTCGCGGCGGAGCGTGCCGCCATCGCTGCGCTCGATGGCAACGACAATCGGTTCACCGCCGCGTCGGCGGCCATGGCTCGTGTACAGGTCGACCTCCAAACCGCTCGAGGCGAGATCGAGTCGCTGGCCTCCCAGTTGGCCACGATGTCGGAGCGCCGAGCGGGGGAGCAGGAGCGTCTGGCAGAGCTCGAGGCGATGCTGCCCGATCTCGAGGCGGCCGAGCACCAGCTGTCGAGTCGGGCGGCGGCGCAACGCGCCGCGCGTGCGCGGCTGGCCGAGCGTGCCTCTGCGGTGTCTGCGTTGCGCCGCGATCTCGAGGTCCGTGCGGCTGGTCTCGAGGAGCGTCGTCAGATGCTGCAGCGTCGGTTGGTCGACACCGAGGAGCGCCTGCGCCGCGACGCGGTGCAACGGGCAGAGGCCGAACAGCGCCGGGTCCTGCTCGATCGGGCATTGGTCGCGTTGAGCCGCCTGCAGGAGCTGGTCGCTCGACATCTCGAAACCGTGCAGCGGCACTGGGAGGTGCTCGACGCCGAGCGGCAGCGCCAGAGTGAGGCGGTGCGACAGGTCGCCGAGCAGCTCGATGGGGTGCGCCGCGCCCGCGCCATCTCGGAAAAGGAACTCGAGACGATCCGCGATCAGTCCCGACGCACCGAGATCGACGAGGCCGAGGTCCGCCTGCGACTCGAACAGCTCATCGAGACGGTGCGACGCGAGCTCGATTGCGAGCCTGCCGTGGCGATCGCTGCGCAGTGCCCTCCGCTGCCCGAAGGAATGAACCCTGCGGCGCGCGCTCGTGAGTTGGAGCGTGAGCTCAAGCTGATGGGGCCCATCAACCCCTTGGCACTCGAAGAGTTCACGGCACTCCAGGAACGACATGCGTTCTTGGAGGAACAGCTCAAGGACGTGCAGGACACGCGTCGCGAGCTGACCAAGGTGATCAAGGCGGTCGACGCTGAGATCCAGTCGGTGTTCGCCGCGGCGTACGCCGATGTGGCGGCCAACTTCACGACGCTGTTCAGCGGGTTGTTCCCCGGCGGCAACGGCAAGCTCATCCTCACCAACCCCGACGATCTGTTGAACACGGGCATCGAGGTGGAAGCCAAGCCGTCGGGCAAGAACGTGAAGAAGCTCAGCCTGCTCTCCGGTGGCGAGCGTTCGCTGACCGCGCTGGCGTTCCTGTTCGCCGTCTTCCGGTCGCGGCCTTCACCGTTCTACGTGATGGACGAGGTCGAAGCGGCGCTCGACGACGTGAACCTGCACCGTTTCCTCGGCTTGATCCAGGAGTTCCGCAACGAGGCGCAGCTGATCGTGGTGAGCCATCAGAAGCGCACGATGGAAGCAGCCGACTGCTTGTTCGGCGTGACCATGCAGCCGGGTGGATCGTCGAAGGTGATCAGCGAGAAGGTCGGCGTCGGCTGACCGCATCACCCTCGCCAGCCCAGCCCAGCCCAGCCCAGCCCAGCCCGCCGCCCCACCCACCACATCGCCCTCGAAGTTCCGAGGGTTGTGATCGGTGAGCGATCACAACCTGCGTGACTTCGCGACGGGCGGGCAGCGTCAGCCGCCGTCGGCGACCTCGCCGTCTGAGTCCTGTGCGGCGAGTTGTTGGGTGATGTGGTGCATGTAGGTGAGGTAGCCGACCGGGATGCGGCTGCCGCCCGTGAGTTGGATCACTTCTCCGGTGAGCCAGCCCGCTTCGTCGGACGCCAAGAAGGCGCACAGCGCACCGATGTCGTCGGGTGTGCCAAGACGGCGCAGCGGCACGGTCTCTTCCTGGCGGCGACGGCGACTCTCCTTCGACATCGTGCCGCCCGGCGCCAGGCTCTGCTCGGTGGGGATGAGACCCGGGGCGACCGCGTTGACCCGGATGCCCAGATGGCCCCACTCGACGGCCATGGTGGCGGTGAGGTTCTCGATACCGGCCTTCGCGGCGCCGTATTGGCCGGTCATGGGGTTGGGCTGGGAACCGCTGCGCGACGAGATGTTGATGATGGATCCGCCGCGCGTCATCACCCGCGCCGCAGCCTGCGCGGCGAAGAACGTCCACTTCAGGTTCAGATCGACCACAGCGTCCCATTGCGCCGGCGTCATGTCCATGAGCGGTCCGACGTCGCTGGCGTTGGCGCTCCCGGCGTTGTTGACCCAGCAGTGGATGTAGCCGAACTCGTCCAAGGCCTGCTGCACGACCGCAGCCATATCGCTCTGACTGGTGGCGTCGGCTACCACCGGCACCACGGTGGCTCCGAACCCCCGGAGTTCCGCCGCGGTGTCGCTGAGCGACTCGGCGGTGCGACCCGAAATGATCACCGACGCGCCCGCGCGGGCCATGTTTCGGGCGATGCCGCGACCGAGGCCTCGCCCGCCACCGGTGACGACTACGCACTTGCCGGTCAACTCGAACATCGCATCCCCTTTGCTGATGGTGGCCCCGCGGTCCACCCTTGACCATGCTGTCCGTCCGACGGCGCTTTGCCGACAGGACGTTCGCGCGAAATACTCCACCGCGTTGGTGATTCTGTCAGCATCGTCAGCATCCGGCCCCGATGACGTGGTCGGGACGGGGATCAACACCGATCGTCTGCGGGGGGTAGGCCATGAACTTCGATTGGACCGACGACGAACGTCGCTTTCGCGCCGAGTTGCGAGCGACCATCGAACGCCACATCCGTCCGGGCTGGAACCACGAGCATCGCGAGATGGAGCACCAGGAGGACATCGATGCCGTGCTCGAGTTCTGCAAGGCGCTCGGCTCGGAGGGCTACCTCACGCCGCACTGGCCCAAGCAGTTCGGTGGCCGTGAGGCCTCGCCGTGGGAGCAGGCCATCATCAGCGAGGAGACCTGGCGTGCTGGTGAACCGCGCGGCCCGCAGTACATGAACACCAACTGGATCGGGCCGGCGATCATGGTGGCCGGAACGCAGGAGCAGAAGGACTACCACCTGCCCCGCATCGCGGCCGGCGACGTGATGTGGTGCCAGGGCTTCTCGGAACCCGATGCCGGCTCCGACCTCGCCTCGCTCAAGACCCGTGCCGTGCGCGACGGCGACGCGTACATCGTCAATGGGCAGAAGATCTGGACGTCCTACGCCCACAGCGCCGAGTGGTGCTTCCTGCTCACCCGTACCGATCCCAACTCCGACAAGTGGGCCGGCATCACCATCTTGTTGGTGCCCATGAACTCGCCTGGTGTCGAGGTGCGCGACATCCCCACGCCGTTCACGCCGCACCTCATCCACGAGATGTTCTTCACCGATGTGGTGGTGCCGGTGGCCAACCGACTGGGGGACGAGAACAAGGGCTGGGACATCGTGCGCACCGTGCTGGCCAACGAACGCGTCGGCATCGCTCGTCACGCCCATTGCGAACTCGTGCTCGATCGCACGCTGGCCGACGCTGCCGCTCTCGGCGTCGACATCGACGACCCATCGCTGGTGGAGGTGATCGGCATGGCCTATGCCCACACCGAAGCAGCGCGAGCGATGAACTATGCAGCCGTCAACGAACGGGTGCACGATCCGAACGGGGCAAGACCACTCGCGTCGGTGTCGAGAGCGATCACCGGACCAATGGAGGCCGCGATCGCCGTCGCCGCGCAGAAGATCATGGGAGAGAACGCTCTGCTGCATGGATACGACGCCGACCGTCAGGTGATGATGGGGACTGCAGCACCGATCGCAGCGGGGAGTCTCGAAGTGCAGTTGAACCTGATCTCCAAGATGTCGCTCGGCCTTCCGAGGGGATGACGCCATGGATCTCGAACTCTCCGAGGAGCAAGCACAACTCGACGATGCTCTCGAGCATCTCTTCAGCCGCCATGCGGGCACGGAGCGCGCCAAGGAACTTCGCGGCGGTCTCGACGCTCCGCTGATGTCGGCACTGGCGGAGGCGGGCTATCTCGACGTCGGCTTCGACGGTGGTCCGATCGAGGCGGTGCTCGTGGTCGAGCGCGCCGCGCGCCACGTCGCCTGTGGGCCGATCGCCGCGCGGGCGCTCGTCGCGGCGTTGGCTGGCATCAAGGACCTGCCCACCAGCGTGTCGCTCGTGTACAAATCGAACTCCATCAGCCGGCACGCCACCACCGCCGACGCGTTCGTGGTCCTCGACGGTGATGAGGCCAAGGTGTTCTCGCCGGACCAGGTGGAGATCGAACCGGTCGAGTCCCGCTTCGGGTATCCGGTCGCTCGGGTGCGTCCGCTCGGAGGCGGATCGGTGGTGGGCACCGCCGCCGACCTTCGTCGAGCGTGGCAGGTGGCCATCGCGGCCGAGATCGCTGCCACCACGTTGTCGGCTGTGCAGATCGCGGCGGCCCACGTCACCGATCGGCACCAGTTCGGCAAGCCGATCGGATCGTTCCAGGCCGTGCAACATCGACTGTCGTTGTCGTTCGCGCAGGCCAACGCCGCGACGTGGTTGGCTCGCCGGGCCGCGTGGTTCTCCCATGACGAGGCACTCACTGCAGCCGCCGCGGCCTATGCGTGCGGTGTAGCGGAGCTTGCGTACGTGAACACCCATCAGGTATGTGGTGCCATCGGCATCACCGCCGAGTTCGGGTTGACCGCCCGCACGATGCGGCTCATCGCCTTGCAACACGATCTCGGTGGGCGTACCGCCCATTGTCGCCATCTCGTCGCGGCGCGACGTACCCGCACGTCCGATCCCGCCCTCGCTCCCGCCAGAGGATGACCATTCATGTCAATCGACCTTGACGCTTTCCGTTCGCAGTTGCGGGACTTCATCCGCGACAACGCCCCCGATCTGCCGTTCCGCACCGGAACACGCTCACCGGAGGACGCGCACGAGGCCAAGCTGCTGCGGGAGTGGAGTGCTCTGCTCTACAAGCACAACTACTACGGCGCCGAGTGGCCCGAGGAGTTCGGGGGTAAGGGGGAGGTCGACGCGTCTGAAGGCATCATCGTCAGTGAGGAATTGGCCCGCGCCCGGGCCGCAGTACCGATCGGCGCCGGCGGGTTGGCCGGTTTCGCGATCTTGTCGTTCGGCAACGACGTGCAGCGTCAATTTCACTTGCCAAAGATCCGAAGCTACGAGCACGTGTGGTGTCAGCTGTTCAGCGAGCCCGACGCCGGATCTGACCTCGCCTCCATGCGCACCAAGGCCGAACCCGACGGTGATGAGTTCGTGGTGACCGGGCAGAAGGTCTGGAGCACCAACGCCAAGTGGGCCGAGTGGGGGTTCCTCCTCGCTCGCACCGACCCGACGGTGAGCAAGCACGCCGGCATCACTGCGTTCGCTCTCGATATGACCTTGCCGGGCATCGACGTTCGACCCATGAAGGAGATGACCGGCACCTCTGACTTCAACGAGGTGTTCTTCAACGAGGTGCGGGTCCCAGCCAGCGCGGCGATCGGTCAGGTGAACGACGGATGGCGGGTTGCCACCTTGAGCCTCGCCGAGGAGCGCGCCGGTGTTGGAGCGCTCGTCGTGCGTCTGCGACAAGGACTCGACGCCCTCATCGATCTCGCCGGTCGTGTGGACATCGGTGGTCGCCCGGCAGCGAAGGATCCGATCGTGCGCCAACAGCTGGCGGCGTTCCATTGCCGCGTGGAGATCGCCTCACTGCTGGCCCAGGCCACTGTCGATCGCCGTCTGGCCGGCATCGTGCGGGTGCAAGATGCCCCCATATCGAAGCTGCTGTTCGCCAACCTCAACTGGGACATGGGTGATTACGGCGTCATGCTCCAAGGCATGAGCGGCACGTTGTTCAATACCGATCCGCATGCCGTCGACGGCGGTCGTTGGCAAGACGAATTGCTCTATGCCAAGGCGTACACGATCTCGGGTGGTTCGAACGAGATCATGCGCAACATCCTCTCCGAACGAGGGCTCGGTCTGCCGCGCGACTGAAGCCGGCCGCGCGACTGAAGCCGGCCGCGCGACTGAAGCCGGCCGCGCGACTGAAGCCGGAGCAGCTGGTTCAGGCGCCGAGCACCTCGGCGGTGTGCTCGCCTAGGTCGGCCATCCGGCTGGCCAGCGTCGTCGGGGTTCCGAGTAGGCGCGGCGCAGGAACTGGCGTCGCAATCGGCCCTTGCTCTGGCGACTCGACGGTGGCGATGACGCCGCGCGCCACCAGGTGGGGGTTGGTCCGCAGATCGGCGGCGTTGTTCACCTTGGCCATCGGCAGCCGGCGCGAGACCATCTCGCGATCGACTTCGCTCCATGTCTGCGAGGCGATCCAGGCGCGCACTGCTGGTTCGATGTCGCCCACCGGGTTTCCGTCGTCCCATGCTTCGTGCCCACACAAGGTCGCGAGATCGTTGCGATGTCGCGGCGTCGACGCGCTGATGGCCAACCATTCGCCGTCGCTGGTGCGGAACACGTTGCGCAGCATGGCTCCCGGCAGGCGACTACCGAGCCGGACCGGCGGTTCACCGGCGCCCGTGTACTCGTGGATGACCGGCCCGACCACCTGCAACATGGCGTCCACACCGTTCACGTCGATGAGCTGCCCACCTCCACCCCCGGCGAGGCGGTGGTACAAGGCCGCCAGGACGCCCAGCGCGCCGGCGTACGCGGTGATGGCATCGCCGAGCGGGAACGACGGCAGCACCGGCGGACCATCGGTCTCACCGATCATGTACGTCAACCCGCTGAATGCCTCGCCCAATGTGCCATTGCCCGGCCGATCGGCGAACGGGCCATCGAGGCCGTAGCCCGATACCTGCACAACGATGAGGTCGGGGTTGAGCGCGTGCAACGTGTCGTAGTCCAGGCCTCGCTTGAGCAACGTGGCCGGCGGCAGGTTGAACACCATGACATCGAACTCGCCCGCCAAACGACGCAGCGTGTCGCATCCGGAGTCGCTGCGTAGATCGAGCACGACCGAGCGCTTGCCGCGACCACATGCCGCCCACAACTTCGTGGAGAAGTGGCGATAGTCGTCCCCACCCGGCGGCTCGATCTTCACCACGTCAGCCCCGTGATCGGCCAACATCGTGGACAGATAGGGGCCCGCGTAGAGCGACGCGGTGTCGAGGACGCGCAATCCCGCGAGTGCGCCGCCGTTGTTGGTGGAACTCGGTCGGGTCTGATCGCTCATCGCAGTGTCGTCCTGTCAGCCATGGTCGGCACGCTAGTGGTGGGTCCCCAGGCCCGATCGGTGTGACCCGCCACTAGGGTTCGGTGATCATGCCGTGGATCTTGCTCGCCCTCGTCGTAGTCGTCTTCGTCGTCGGGTTCGGCGTCGTCCTCTACGGGCGCATCCAACGCCGCTCGATGCCTGCCCCGCCGGCGCCCGGAGCGGTCCGTGCGCCGGAACGCCCTGCAGCCGAGCGCGCTGCAGCACCAGCTGCCGAGACGCTCACCGCAGATGAACTCGCCGAGCTCGAGGTCGAGGCGCTCACCTCCGTCGATGGGGCAGCGCCGGGGGAGACCGAGGTCGAGGAGCCGCTCGAGGTCGACGTCGACATCGAACCCGAGATCATCGAGCGCCCACGATTTCGCGATCGCCTCGCACGGGCTCGCTCGGCGTTCACCGGTGCGCTCACCTCCATCCGTGGTCGCAGCGGCATCGGCGCGGACACGTGGGACGATCTCGAAGAGGCGCTCCTCACCGCAGATGTCGGCATCGGCCTCACCACCGAACTGCTCGACGGTCTGCGCGATCAGGTGAAGACCGACAAGATCACCGATCCGTCGGTGTTGCTCGATCGGCTCAAGGCCGATGTCATCGACCGCCTCGGCGGTCTCGATCGCTCGTTGCGTTTCGATGGTGTGGCGGGTCATCCCGATGTGTGGCTCTTCGTCGGGGTGAACGGCGTGGGCAAGACCACCACGATCGGCAAGATCGGCGCACAGCAAAAGGCGATCGGCCGCAGTGTGCTGATGGCCGCCGGCGACACGTTCCGCGCCGCGGCGGCCGAGCAGCTCGGCATGTGGGCCGATCGTTCCGGCGCCGATCTGGTGCGTGGCGACGAGGGCGCCGATCCGGCCGCCATCATCTTCGACGGAGTGGAGCGGGCGTCCGCTCGCGGCGTCGATCTGGTGTTGGCCGACACCGCCGGTCGTCTCCACACCAAGTCGAATCTCATGGAAGAGCTGCGCAAGATGCGTCGCGTCGCCGAGAAGGGCGCCGGCGTGGTCACCGAGACCTTGTTGGTGCTCGACGCCACCACCGGTCAGAACGGGCTGGTGCAGGCCCGGCAGTTCACCGAAGCGGTCGACGTGACGGGCGTGGTGCTCACCAAGCTCGACGGCTCGGCAAAGGGTGGCATCGTGTTGGCCATCCAGCACGAGCTGGGCATCCCGGTGAAGCTGGTCGGCCTCGGTGAGGGCATCGGCGATCTCACACCGTTCGAACCCGAGGAGTTCGCCTCCGCTCTGTTCGACTGAGCACCCGGACCGAGCCCCGTCGACCGAGCCCCGCCATCCGGGCCTGATCGACCGGGCAGTCTCGAGATCCGGACGTTTGATCGGGTTCGCCGGGAACCGATCCGGGACGTGGCGGCGTCTCAAGGGCGTTCCCCCATCCGAGCGGTCGACGACCGCTCGGATCCATCCTCACGGAGGTGGCCAGATGGCCAATCGACTCATCGCAACCTGGGCCGCAGGCGGCCTCGTCGTCGGGGCAGTGGCCACCGGGATCGTGGTGGCCACCGACGCCGGGGAGACGGACCTGCGACGGCTACCCATCGGGGCGGCTGCCGGCCCCACTGGAGGTGTCGCCACGGCCGGTGCACGCGACGCGGCGACGGCCGAGGGCAGCTCGTCAACCAAAATTGCGGCCGGGTCGGACGCCATGATCGAGCCGGGCTTCGCCCGGATGTATCGGACCGAGTTCGAGGTGAGCGGCGATCTACCTGCACTCGATGGAGATGCGCCGGTGTGGCAGTTGCGCCGCAGTCCGGTCAAGAGCTCGCAGGTGAGCGATCTGGCCGCGGTGTTCGCGCTCAGTGGCGACCCGGTGAAGGCGCCCGATCATGACGCCTGGTTGGTGGGGCCCAACGACGGCACGAAGCCGATGCTGTCCGTCGACGGTGGGGCCGGGCACCGGTGGTACTTCAGCGATCCGGGTGCGTTCCCCATCTACGCCGAGTGCGCAGTGGCCGAACCAGCCACGGTGACCACGTCGTCCGATGCCGCAACCGAAGACAAGCCTGCCGACGGCGCCCGTGTCTCGGACCCGATGCCGGTCATGGACTGCCCGACGCCGGAGCCCCCGGCCAACCTCCCCGGTCGAGATCAGGCGCTGGCGTTGGCCAAGGACATGGCGACCAAGGTGGGTCTCGAATCGGCCGATCTGACGTGGGAGACCTTCGGCGACGAGTGGAGCTCCGGCGCTACGGCGCAACTGGTGCTCGATGGGGTCACGACCGAGGAACCGTGGCTGCAGGTGAGCTTCGGCGGTGATGCCAAGGTGCAGTGGGCCAGTGGTCTGCTCGACATACCGACCAAGGCTGGGGATTACCCCCGTGTCGGTACCTCGGCAGCGCTGGAGAAGCTGCGGACCATGAGCTCGGGAATCGGCGACAAGGGCGTCATGCCGCTCGCCGCCGACGCGGTGGCCGCCGAGGAAGACGCTCCCGAACAGTCCACGGCGCCCGGTGCCGCCAGCGACGCGCCGATGACGACCGAGTGTGGCCCGGCCGTGGATTGCCCACCGGTCGGTGACCCCGAGGCGCCGGTGGAGGAGGTCGTCCAGATCGTGAAGCTGACCGGTGTCAGTGCCGCCTTGTCGAGCTACTACGGCTCGGACGAGGTGCTGTATCTGGTGCCGTCGTACCGCTTCACCGCCGACGATGGTTCCATCTGGCCGGTCATCGCCCTCGACGACAAGTACTTGGCCGCTGACAGCGCGGCTCCCAACGAAGACAACACCGGCGGCGGGAGCAGCAGCGGTAGCAGTGGCGTGGCCGTGACCGGCGGCGCCCCGGCGCCCCGGGTCGCCACGGAACCGGAGACGTCCGCCGCCAAGTGAGGCCGTATCAATTGACGCCGTTCCGGTAGCCTGGCGAACCGCATGTTCGAGTCGCTGTCAGATCGTTTCGAGGGCATCTTCGCCCGCATGCGCTCCAAGGGGCGCCTGCGGGACGAGGACGTCGATGAGGTGCTGCGTGAGATCCGCCGGGCCTTGCTCGAGGCCGACGTCAACCTGAAGGTCGCCCGCGAGGTCGTCGACCGGATCCGCTCGCAGGCGGTGGGGGCCGAGCTGTCCAAGGCTCTGCGGCCCGACCAGCAGGTCATCAAGATCGTCCACAACGAGCTGACCCGCATCCTCGGTGGCGAGGGCCTCAAGATCACCTACGCCTCGAAGCCACCGACCATCGTGTTGATGGCCGGTCTGCAGGGCTCGGGCAAGACCACCAACTCGGCCAAGCTCGCCCGCTGGTTCAAGGCCCAGGGGCGTC
Source organism: Acidimicrobiia bacterium (assembly GCA_050246915.1). Lineage (GTDB taxonomy): Bacteria > Actinomycetota > Acidimicrobiia > Acidimicrobiales > Ilumatobacteraceae > JBFWVD01. Next base: position 48,345 of record JBFWVD010000007.1, read on the forward strand.
AGCCGCTCCTCGTCGGTGCCGACCTCCAGCGTCCCGCCGCCGTCGAGCAGTTGCGGACGCTGGGCCGCCAGATCGACGTACCGGTGTTCTCCGAGCCGAGCGATCCGGTCACCGTCGCTCGTCGTGGTCTCGAAGAGGCTCGACGCCTCGGTCGTGACGTGCTCATCGTCGACACCGCCGGTCGCTTGTCCATCGACGCCGAGTTGATGATCCAGGTTCGGCAGATCTCCGACACCCTGAACCCTGACTACACGTTCCTGGTCATCGACGCCATGACCGGTCAGGACGCTGTCACGACCGCCGAGAACTTCAACGCCACGTTGTCGATCGACGGTGTCATCCTCACCAAGCTCGACGGCGACGCTCGCGGCGGCGCCGCCCTCAGCGTCAAAGAGGTCACCGGAAAGCCCATCGCCTTCGCATCGGTGGGGGAGAAGGTCGACGAGTTCGAACCCTTCTATCCCGATCGGCTTGCCCAGCGCATCTTGGGCATGGGTGACGTGCTCAGCCTCATCGAGAAGGCCGAGCAGGCCTTCGAGAAGGACAGCGCCGAAGCAGCCGCTGCCCGCATGCTCGACGGACAGTTCACGTTCGACGACTTCCTCGAGCAGATGCGTCAGGTCCGCAAGATGGGCTCGCTGAACTCCATCGTCGGGATGATCCCCGGCATGCCCAAAGAGGTCCGCAACGCCAACATCGACGACAAGGAACTCGACCGGGTCGAGGCCATCATCCACTCGATGACCCGCGAAGAGCGGACCAAACCGGAGCTCATCAACGGGTCGCGCCGCATGCGCATCGCCAACGGATCGGGCACCTCGGTTGGGGAAGTGACCCGTCTTGTGAAACAGTTTCAGGACGTCCAGAAGATGATGAAGCGGATGGGCGGTCTGGGCACGAAGTCGAAGAAGAAGGGCAAGCACCGCATGCCGGTGCTGCCGCCCGGATTTCCTGGCGCTTGAGCTGGGGAAACGAGAACCTCAGCCAACCGGCTGGGACACGAGAGGAAAGCACCGAGCAATGGCAGTAAAGCTCCGCCTCATGCGGATGGGCAAGACAAAGCAGCCGACATACCGCGTGGTCGCGGCCGATTCGCGTTCGCCCCGCGATGGGCGGTTCATCGAGATCGTCGGCACCTACGAGCCCCGCAAGGAGCCGTCGGTCGTCAACATCGACAACACCAAGGCCCTCACCTGGCTCCGCAAGGGTGCCCAGCCGACCGAGCGGGTGCAGAAGCTCCTCGAGATCTCTGGCGCCTGGGGCGAGTTCAAGGCCGCCAAGTGAGCGACACGGCCGAGGCGCCGGAACAGGGCAACCAGGTTCCGGCCCCCAACGCCACGACAGTGCTCCGCTATCTGGTGGAGCAACTCGTCGACGAGCCCGACGCCGTGGAGATCACTGCGGCCGAGGGTGGCCGTCGCGGCGGTGTCCGCCTCGACGTGCACGTCGCCCCGGGCGACATGGGCCGCCTGATCGGTAAGCGCGGCCGCACCGCGCAGTCGATCCGCACCGTCGTGCGTGCCGCGGCCACCAAAGACGACGTCGCTGTCGACGTCGAATTCGTCGATTGAGCGGGATCCCCGCTTGAGACTCGAGATCGGCAAGGTCGCCCGGGCCCACGGTCTGCGCGGCGAACTGATGGTCGACCTCACCACCGATCAGATCGAGGCGCGCTGCGTCCCTGGCGCGCGCTGGTACGCCGGTGACCGCGCGCTCGCGGTGGACACGGTCAAGGCCCATCAACATCGTTGGATCGTGACCTTCGACGGCGTGGCGTCACGTGAAGCGGCCGACGCGTTGGCCGGCGAGGTGCTCACCGCCGAGCCTCTCGATGATCCTGACGCGCTGTGGGTCCACGATCTCATCGGTGCCCACGTGATCGATCAGACCGGCACCGATCGCGGGGTGGTCACCGGTGTGCTGGCCAACCCGGCGCACCCGATCCTCGAGCTCGACTCCGGTGGCCTCGTGCCCACGGTGTTCGTCACCGAGTTCACCGAAGGGGTCGTGCACATCGAAGCCCCCGACGGTCTGTTCGACCTCACGGCCTAGATCTGATCCAGGACAAGGAGCGCCGCATGTCGCTGAGGATCGATGTGTTCTCGATCTTCCCGGAGCTCGTCGATGGCTACTGCCGTGAAGCGCTCGTCGGCAAGGCGCGTCAACGTGAATTGCTCGACCTCCGCACCCATGATCTGCGCGAACACACCACCGATGTGCATCGCACCGTGGACGACAGCCCCTTCGGCGGCGGCGCCGGCATGGTGTTCCGACCGGAGCCGGTGTTCGCCTCGGTCGAGGCCGCCGATCCGCCCCGGCCATTGCTGCTGCTCGGCCCCAGCGGTCGCCGCTTCGATCAGTCGATGGCTCGGGAGCTGTCGATGTCGAACGGGTTCTCGATGCTGTGCGGCCGCTACGAAGGCGTCGATCAGCGGGTCATCGACCATCTTTGTGACGGCGAGGTGTCGGTCGGCGACTACGTGCTCTCCGGCGGCGAGGCCGCTGCGCTGATCATCATCGAGGCGGTGACCCGATTGGTGCCGGGGATGATGGGCAACACGGCCTCAGCGGGGGAGGAGAGCTTCGGCGATTCCGGCCTGCTCGAGTATCCGCACTACACCCGTCCCGCCGAGTTCCGCACCTGGTCGGTACCCGAGATCCTCCGGTCGGGCGACCACGCCCGCATCGATCGATGGCGTCGCGCACAGGCTCTGGTGCGGACCATCGAGCGTCGTCCCGATCTCATCGAGGCCCGCGGTGGGCTCAGCGTCGAGGACCGAAAGGTGCTCGCCGAGTTCGGTTTCGACGCTCGTGTTGGTGGAACCGGCGCCTGATCACCTAATCTGCAGTGCTCCCTCGGGCCTGCCCGGGGATGGGTCCACTGGTCGCCTCTCGGGGCGCCGTGGCCCGGATCGGATCGGGACCTCCCCGTTCCGCCCATCGAAGACACCGGAGTTCTCGCGCCATGAAGCCCACCGATCTCGTCGACCAGGCCAGCCTTCGCACCGACATCCCCGCATTCGGCCCTGGCGACAACGTCAAGGTCCACGTCAAGGTGGTCGAAGGCAACCGCGAGCGTGTCCAGATCTTCCAGGGCCACGTCATCGGTATTCAGGGCTCGGGTGTGTCGGAGACCTTCCGTGTTCGCAAGGTGAGCTTCGGTGTCGGCGTCGAGCGTCAGTTCCCGATGCACTCGCCGATCATCGCCAAGCTCGAGGTCGTCAGCCGCGGCGACGTGCGGCGCGCCAAGCTCTATTACCTGCGTGATCGCACCGGCAAGGCCGCCAAGATCAAAGAGAAGCGCGATCGCTGAACGCCGAGGCAACGCACGCGCTCAGCGCGTCGTAGCCTGAGCCCATGTCAGCTGAGGACCTCGAGAATTACGAGGCCGATCGCGAGCTTGCGCTCGCCCAGGAGTATCGGGACGTGTCCCCGATGTTCCGCTTCGCCGTCGAGACCGAGCGGCGCTTCTACCTGGCCAACACCGTCGAGATGAAAGTCCTCGATGAGCAACGGCCGATGGTCGAGGTGACCCTCACCGACGTGTGGGTGTGGGACATGTATCGCCAGAACCGCTTCGTGAAGTCGGTCAAGGTGATCACGTTCAAGGACGTGAACATCGAGGAACTGGCCACGGCCGATGAAGGGTTCACGGCCGATCTGACCTGACCGACCGTGGCGATCTCGTCGCCGTCGGGCGAGGGGTGGCCGTGTCGTCAGCAGCTCAGGCCCGCGGGGCCTACGGTGAGCGCCGCGCCGCGCAGTGGTACCAACGTCAGGGCTACAGCGTGCTGGCCCGCAACTGGCGCAACGATGACGGAGAGCTCGATCTGATCGTCGCCAGGTCCGGCCTCGTGGTCTTCGTCGAGGTCAAGGCTCGCGCTGCCACGCGGTTCGGAATCCCCGCCGAAGCGGTCACTGCAGCCAAGGCCCGACGCATCCGTCGGTTGGCGGCCAGATGGCTCGCCGCTCATCCCCAGCGCGGCGTCGAGGTCCGCTTCGACGTGGTCAGCGTGCTCGGCACCGAGCTGAGCGTGATCGAAGGCGCCCTGTGAGTGCCGCGGTGACCACGCGTCCAACGGCGCCGGTGAGCCTCAGCTTCAGCGCACCCGACCGGGACGACGCGAGCCGCGATGATCCCAGCAGGCGTAGTGCCAATGCCGTCGTTGCTCGGGGTCGTCGAGCGGCACCACCACGTAGTGGCCGAGCCCCACGGCGATGTCGCCGTTGCATCCCGGGCACCAATACAGCTTGCGCGCCTCATAGGGCTGGACCTTGCGGATCTCGACGTTGTCCGACGCGGTCACGCGGTGAGCGATCAACCCAGGAACGCCCACGCCACGAGCGCCAAGACACACAATGTCGCGCCGGCCACGATGATGACGTCGATCGGGCCCTTGCGGCGGTACTGGCGATGCGGGTTCAGGCCCATGCCCGCAGTATGCCCGCCGGGGCCGTGATCGACCGCACCGGCGTTCACGGCTCCCGCAGCGCAGGCGACAGCGGTGGCAGGGCCAAGCGCGGCAATGCAAGGTGCACCAGCGGCCCCACCGCGAACGCGCCCACCACGGTCCCGATGCCGATGTTGCCGCCCAGCGCCCAACCGGCAGCCAACACCGACACCTCGATGCCGGTGCGAGCGCGGGTGATGCTCCAGCCTCGTTGGTGCAATCCCATCATCACGCCGTCGCGAGGTCCGGCGCCCAACCCCGAGCCGATGTACAGCCCGGTGCCGAGGGCGATGAGCATCGTGCCGCCCACCAACGCGCACCAGCGCGCGCCGATGGGGTCGAACTCGTCGATGAGCGCAAGCACGCCGTTGAGGACCACACCGACGAGCACCGTGTTGGCGATGGTGCCCAGGCCGATGCGTTGGCGCAGCGGTATCCACGCCAGCAAGATCACCATGCCCGCGGCGATGGCGACCGTGCCGATCTTGGCGCCGATGCGATCGCCGAGACCTTGGTGGAACACGTCCCAGGGAGCCAGGCCGAGATGCGCCCGCACCGTCAGGGCGATCCCCGTGGCGAACACCGTCAGACCGATGAGACACATGGGTCCGCGCCGACGCAGCTCGGCCCACGGCGGTATCGGTTGCACGGCGGAGCACCATAACGGGAGCGGGCGATGAAGGTCCTGGATCTTTTGTTGCCGGCGTCGTGTTGCCTGTGCGGGGCCCTCGGTCGGGCGTTGTGCCGGCCATGTGAGCAGCTCTTGCCGAGGGCCTCTCGCGGCAACGTGAGCCACGCACCGCTGCGCTACGACGGCACGTCACGCGAAACGATCGCGGCGTTCAAGTTCCGTGGCCATCGGCTGCTCGCTCCGATCCTGGCGGCGCTGATGGCCGAGCAGCTGCTGCTCGCGGCGAGCACCGCAGACCTCGACGGAGCGATCGTGACGTGGGCCCCGACGTCTCCGGAGCGCGCTCGCGCCCGGGGCTATGACCAAGCGGCCTTGTTGGCCCGTGCTCTGGCCGCTGAGACACACCTGCCGGCACGGAGCACGTTGCACCGATTGACCACCACCGCGCAGACCGGGCGGCCCCGTCACGCCCGTTTGATCGGCCCGCGCTTCGGGCCGACCCCGAGGCTGCTGACCACGAGGGACCGGGGCGCCCTGCGGGGACGGCCGGTGATCTTGGTCGATGACGTGGCCACCACGGGCGCGTCGCTGGCGGCCGCGACCTTGGCTCTCGATCGGCTCGGCGTGGGCCGCATCATGTGGTCCACGGCGGCAGTGCGCGAGACGAACGAGCGTGATCCATGACGACCCTGCGCTGCGTCGCGGCGAACCGGCTCAGGGGCGGTGGGCGAAGATCAGCTCGTTGAACCAACGCTGCTTGATCCGAGTGCGGCTCACGACGAAGCCCCGCTCGGTGAGCAACCGCTCGAGCTCGGCCTGTCCGGTGTCCATCACCTTGCCGTCGTACCCGGCGAACCAGCGATTGGCCACCAAGGTCCCACCGGGCGTCAACCGCGACGTGAGTTGGTCGACGAGGAACTCCATGCGACCGGGTGCCTGAGCGTTCCAGCTGTCGAAGAAGATGTCCTCGACGATGAGGTCGAACGTCTCATCGCTCGACAATGCGGCCAGCATGTCGAACACGTCTCCGGTGAGGTAGCGGACATCGTCGATGCTGTCGAGGCCGAGCTGTGTCCGGGCCGTGGCCACGATCTCGGGATCGAGCTCGATGACGGTGATGGCCGCGGGAGACAGATTGCGCGCCGCGAGATGGACCATGGTGCCGCCGCCGAGACCGGCGATGAGGACCCGAGGATGAGCGGGTAGCGCTCGTGGCGGCCGCAGTGCGCGGCCCCAGTACTCGCGTTCGATCTGTGCCCAGCTGCCCCGGGTGAACATCACCGATTGGGTGGTGTCACGATGGCCTTCTGAATACGCGAGGCGTCGCTCGCGTCCCAGGTCCCACACGGTGACCGGCCCGGTGATCGATGACTGACCGCGGTGCACCAGCACCCAATGATTGGTCAGCCGGCGACCGATGAATGCCAATCGGTTGACACGCAGCGGCCACAGATGCTGCTGCGCGAGATGGCGCGCCCGTTGGAGCTGTGGCTTCATCGATTGGTTCCTTCAGGCAGGGGACCAGCCCGAAGGTACCGATGGGTGCCCCTGCCGACAGGGGCGATGCCCCCCTAATACACCGGCCGGGTGGATGGCGCTCTCTCGGCCAGCCTCCAATGTCCCGGCCGCAGCACTGGAGATGCCGGCGGTCGGAACCTGACAGGACCAAGGTCTTGACCAGAGAGGTCCGTCGTGTGCCGACGTGGTGTCTCGCACCCCGTACAGTGAGGCGGACCAGGAAACCTGCGACACCGATGGAGGTGGGCATGGAGATCACGGTCAGCGCCCGACATGTAGCAGTCAGCGAAGAGCTGAGGAGCTACGCCGAATCGAAGATCGGTCGACTCGATCGCTTCGATGGAGCAATGGAGCGAGCGGAGGTGCGCTTCAAGGAGGAGCGAAACCCGCGGATCAGTGCCAAGGAGCGATGCGAGGTCACCATCTACGGCAAGGGCCACGTCGTCCGGGCCCATGGTGCGGCATTCGAGCAGTTCGCCGCCGTGGACCTCGTGGTCGACAAGCTCGAACTACAGCTGACCAAGCTCAAGACACGCCTCAAGGACCGCTATCGCGGCAAGGGGCATGTTCCCGTCGATGTCGTGCACACCGTCGGAGTCTCCGATGCCGTGCCGTCCGACGCTGCGCTCGAGGCGGCTGAAGGTGCCGTGGCGGTGGAGGCCCCGCCCAAGGTCGTGCGGGTCAAGACCTTCGAGATGCCGGCCATGACGGTCGAGGACGCCATCACCCAACTCGAGATGGTGAGCCACGAGTTCTACGTGTTCCACAACGTCGAAACCGGGGAGATCGAGGTCCTGTATCGCCGTGATGACGGCGACGTGGGCCTCATCCGCTCCGACCGCTGAGCTCCCGTCCGGGGCAGGCCGAGTGAACGCTCGACCGCCTGCCCCGGGCTGAGGACCCGTCGGCCGGTAGCATCGGTGCCCGTCTATGGGAATTCTTGATCGAGTACTCCGCGCCGGTGAAGGCAAGAAGCTGAAGGCGCTGGCCGGGCTGTTGCCCGACATCAACGCTCTCGAGCCCGAGATGCGCGCCCTCTCCGACGACGCACTGCGGGCCAAGACGCCCGAGTTCCGTCAGCGCCTGGCCAATGGTGAGGATCTCGACGACATCCTGATCGAGGCGTTCGCCGTGTGCCGTGAGGCTGCGAGCCGCGTGATCGGCCAGCGTCACTACGACGTGCAGCTCATGGGTGGCGCCGCCTTGCACTTCGGCTGGGTGGCCGAGATGAAGACCGGCGAGGGCAAGACCCTCGTGTCGACCGCGCCGGCGTATCTCAACGGCCTGTCCGGTCAGGGCATGCACATCATCACCGTCAACGACTATCTGGCTCGCCGTGACGCCACGTGGATGGGCCAGATCCACAAGTGGATGGGGCTCACGGTCGGGTTGATCCTGCCCGGTGACGCGACATCCGATGAGAAGCGTCGTCAGTACGCGGCCGACATCACCTACGGCACCAACAACGAGTTCGGCTTCGACTATCTGCGCGACAACATGGCCACGCAGAAAGAAGCCAAGGTGCAACGCGGCCACGTGTACGCCATCGTCGACGAGGTCGACTCGATCCTCATCGACGAGGCCCGCACGCCGCTCATCATCTCTGGTCGCGTGGCCGACGCCGCCAAGCTCTATTACAAGTTCGCCTCCATCGTTCGCAGCCTTCGCCGCGACGAGGACTACGAGGTGGACGAAGAGAAGCGCACCGTCGCACCGCTCGAGTCCGGCATCGAGAAGGTCGAGCGCTCGCTCGGCATCGACAACCTCTACGACGCCCCACAACAGAACCTCGTGCATCAGCTGTCGGCCGCGCTGAAGGCCAAGGAGCTCTACAAGCGGGACAAGGACTACATCGTCCAGCACGGCGAAGTGAAGATCGTCGACGAGTTCACCGGTCGCATCCTCGAGGGCCGTCGTTGGTCCGAAGGCCTGCACCAAGCAGTCGAGGCCAAAGAGGGCGTGAAGATCAAGGAAGAGAACCAGACGCTGGCCACGGTCACGTTGCAGAACTACTTCCGCATGTACGACAAGCTCGCCGGCATGACCGGTACCGCCCAGACCGAGGCGGCCGAACTCATGAACACCTATGGGTTGCAGGTGGTGCCCATCCCCACCAACAAGCCCATTCAACGCGCCGATGGCTCCGACCTCATCTACAAGAGCGAGATGGCCAAGTTCGAAGCTGCGGTGGAGGACATCGCCGAGCGTCACGCCACCGGGCAGCCGATTCTCGTCGGCACGGTGAGCGTCGAGAAGTCGGAGCTGCTCGGCAAGTTGCTCACCCAACGCGGTATCGCCCATGAGGTGCTCAACGCCAAGCAGCACACTCGTGAAGCGCAGATCGTGGCGCAGGCTGGCCGGCTCGGCTCGGTCACCGTCGCCACCAACATGGCCGGTCGAGGCGTCGACATCCTCCTCGGCGGCAACCCCGAGGGCCTGGCCCGCCAAGAGGTCCTCAAAGAGGGCTTCCATCCCGATCTGCTGCTCGACGACTTTGCGTTGCCTGCGCCGCTCGAGCTGCTGCCCGAGGAATACCAGACGAACCGCAAGGCAGCGTTCGCCCGCTACGACGAGTTGCTCGCCGAGTTCTCCGCCGAGTGCAAGGCCGAGGGCGACAAGATCCGCGCCCTCGGTGGCTTGTACGTGCTCGGTACCGAGCGCCACGAGTCGCGCCGCATCGACAACCAGCTGCGTGGCCGTTCCGGCCGCCAGGGCGATCCGGGTGCCAGCCGGTTCTATCTGTCGCTCGACGACGAGCTCATGCGCCTGTTCGCCACCGGCGCTCTGCAATGGGTCATGGGTCGCGCCCTGCCCGACGACGTGCCGATCGAAGCGAAGATGGTCAACAAGGCCATCGAGCGGGCGCAGACCACCGTCGAGCAGCGCAACGCCGAGATCCGCAAGAACGTGCTCAAGTACGACGAGGTGATGAACGAGCAGCGCAAGGTCATCTACAAGCGCCGCGATCAGATCCTCGAAGGTGCCGACCTGCGCGCTGAAGCCCTCGAGTACCTCGCCGAAGCTGTCGACGCGACCATCCGCACCTACTGCGTCGCCGACTTCGCCGAGGAATGGGACCTCGAAGGCCTCCAATCCGAGGTCGGGACGTTCTGGCCATCGTCAATCACAATTGACGAGTTGAAGTCGGCGGGGTCCACCGACGCGCTGTACGAGCTGCTCATGGGTGAGGCCACCGGTCACTACGAGGCCCGCGAGGTCGAGTTCGGCCACGAGGTCATGCGCGAGGTCGAGCGTCAAGTGATGTTGCGCATCATCGATCAGCGCTGGCGTGAGCACCTCTACGAGATGGACTATCTGCAAGAGGGCATCAACCTGCGGGCCATGGGGCAGAAGGACCCGCTGGTGGAGTGGCAGCGCGAAGGCTTCGACATGTTCGGCCAGATGATGAAGGGCATCGCTGTCGACTTCGTGCGCTACGTCATGCACGTGCAGGTGGTCACCGAGCAGGCCGAGCCCGAACCGGTGGCCGTCTCGAACGTCACCTACTCCGCCCCCGATGAGTCGGTGCCCTCGGGCCTGGCCGCGGCGGCCCAAGCGGCGGTCGCGTCCGGTGAGGTCGACCCTGAGCAGCTGCGTCCCGCCCCCGAGGACGATGTCATGACGCCGCTGGTGAAAGACGGGGTGTTCGACAAGGTCGGCCGCAACGATCCGTGCCCGTGTGGGAGTGGCAAGAAGTTCAAGGTCTGCCACGGCAAGGCAGGCTGAACCCTTCCCATGCGTGACTTCACCGATGAACTGCGCGCTCTTCGCGAGCGTGTCACCGAGGCGCAGCGCTATCTGCGCATCGACCAGAACCGTTCCCGTCTCATCGAACTCGAGGACGAAGTGGCGCGTCCCGATCTGTGGGACGACCAGGACCGCGCCAAGAAGCTGAATGCCGAGTACGCGTCGGTGAAGGACGACGTCGAGACCTACGACGCGCTGGCCCAAGCGATGGAGGACGTCGAGGTCCTGCACGAGCTGGCCCGTGAGGTCGACGACGAGTCGCAGGAACCGGACATCGAAGCGGCGTGCGCGGGGCTGGCGGCCAAGCTCGGAGAGCTCGAGTTGCGCTCGCTGTTCACTGGTGAGCACGACGAGGTCGATGCCATCGTCGCCATCAACGCCAAGGACGGTGGCGTCGACGCGCAGGACTGGGCACAGATGTTGCTGCGCATGTACACCCGCTGGGCCGAACGACGCGGCTTCGATGTCGAGATCAACGACATCTCCGAAGGGGCAGAGGCCGGCATCATGTCGGCGGAACTCACCATCCGCGGCCGATACGCCTATGGGCTCATGTCGTGTGAGCGGGGCACGCATCGACTGGTGCGCATCAGCCCGTTCGACGGCAACGCTCGCCGTCAGACCAGCTTCGCTGCCGTCGAAGTGTGGCCGATGATGGACGCGCTGGGCGACATCGAGATCCCTGAATCGGAGATCAAGATGGAAGTGTTCCGTGCCTCTGGTGCCGGCGGTCAGCACATCAACAAGACCTCATCGGCGGTACGGCTCATCCACATTCCGACCGGGCTCGTCACCTCGTGCCAGGAAGAGCGGAGCCAGCTGCAGAACCGGGTGAAGGCCATGGGTCGGCTCACCGCGATGCTGGCGGCCAAACAGGAAGAAGAGCGCCAAGCCGAACTGGATCGCATCGCGGGTCGTCAGGCGCAGGTGGGTTGGGGTTCACAGATGCGCAGCTATGTGCTGCAGCCCTATCAGATGGTGAAGGACCTGCGCACCAACTTCGAAGTCGGCAACGTCCAAGGCGTGCTCGACGGTGACGTGGAGCCGTTCATGGAAGCGTTCCTGCGCTGGAAGCGGACCAACGCCGAAGAGAACTGAGTCAGTTGATGCACCGGGGCGCGGTGGCGAAGGGCGGCAACGAGTGGATCTGCCTCGGACTGCTGCTGGCGATCGTGCACGTGTTGTGGTCAACCACATCATCGAAGCCTCCGCGATCACGCAGGCCGATGAGCTACCGACCCTGCTTCGCCTTGTTGCCGCGAACACCTCTGGCGAGCTGGTCACGTCGCGAGTGGCGGGTGACGCACGGATGAGCGCTGATACCGCGTCTCGATACCTCGCGCTCTTGGAACTCGTGGGGTTCATCATCCGGATCAGGGCGTGGACGCCGAGCCTGACGACGCGCGAGAAGCGTCATCCGAAGGTCGTGATCACTGACGCTGGGCTTGCCTGCGCGTTGTTGGGCCGAAGCGTCGATGACCTTGCGATGTCGACAAGCCCAGTGACGGGTCCGCTCCTGGAATCATTCGTGACGATGGAACTCGTGAAGCAGCGAAGTTGGTCCGTTGCACAGCCCACCATCCGCCATTGGCGTGACCGCAATGGTGCCGAGGTGGATCTCGTCGCGGAGCACGACAACGGCGACGTTGCGGGTATCGAGGTGAAGGCAGCGTCGGCAGTGGCACCGAGTGACGTGGTTCATTTGCAGGGCTTGCGCGACAAGCTCGGCGACCGATTCACGGCCGGCGTGGTCCTCTATCTCGGCGAGCGAGTGCTTCCGCTTGGCGATCGTCTCTGGGCCATGCCCGTCTCGATGCTGTGGTCGGATTGAGGTCGCTGCTGGCCGCGCGCGGAGCACATCACTCCAGCGAGTCGGCGATGACGGCCTCACCGTCGAATATGGGCACTGGTTTGCTCGGTCTGGACATGATCACGCTGGCGGCCAGCGAACCGAGCACGATCGCCGCGCCCAGCTGAGCAGCCCGTGGCCGATGATGAACGACAGCACGTTCATCATCGCGATGTAGAACCAGTCCTTGCCGCCCAGCTGCCCGACGTCGCGCCCGGCGGAGCCACACCGGCACGATGGTCCACAGGCGTCCCAGCGCGATCGCCGGCGCCGGTGCCGTGATCGATCGGTTCATGACCGGCGACGTCGCCAAGCAGATGACGGGGACCACTCCGCCGATCAGCGGCAGCGCGCTCGAACGAGCAGCGTGGTCCCCGGGGCCGTCGCTCACTGGAACGCTGCTCGTCCCGACGGTTCCCCCGCGCGTCGATCATCTCACGCCGAGGGGAGGCGGGCAGCAGGCCCGGGAAGCGCACGGATGCGGGTAGAACTGATCCAATAGCGATACGACACGGGGGTGTCGATGTCGAGCCAGGGGGAAGATCGATGACCGAGTTCCAGATCGACGGGATCGCCGCAGTCACCGGTGCGGGACAAGGCATTGGTCTGGGTGTCGTGGGAGCACTCGCCGAGCGCGGTTTCGATGTTCTTGCGCTCGTGTTGGAACCGTCCCATGCCGAGGCGGTGGCCGAACGGGTGGCCGGTGCTCCCGGCACAGCGACCGTGCAGGTGCTCGATGTGACCGACATCGGCGACTTCGCATTCCCGGGCAACCTGCAGGTGCTGGTGAACAACGCTGGTATCCGCATGTCGACCCGACCGGTCGAGGTCATCGACTCGCGCGAATGGCGCCGCACGATGGACGTCAACTTCTTCGGCATGGTCGACATGACCCGACTTGCCCTACCGATCATGCGGGCCAACGGTGGCGGGGTCATCTGCAACGTCGGTTCGGGCGGTCAACACCTTCCCAATCCGTTCCTCGCCGCCTATCGCGCTTCGAAAGGCGCGGTGAGCGCGTTCTGCGAGAGCCTTCGCGTGGAGGTGGCACCGTTCGGTATACGGGTCATCGAGATCATGCCGGGTGCGGTGAAGACCGGGATCAACGTGCAGTCGGTGTTGAACGTCATCGCCGACACCTCTGATGAGCCGGCATACCTTCCCATGGCACAGATCCAGCGGCGGATGATCGAGGCGAACCCTCCCGAGACGGTCAGCCCCGACCAGGCTGGTCAGTGGGTGGCCAACGCCGTCTTCGATGTCGATGGCCCCATGCGCTACGGCACATGCGCGGGGTCGCAAGCGTTGTTGGAGATGTGGCGTACCACGAGCGATGAAGTGCTCGCCCAACGCGTGCTGTCGGCCTATCAGGACATCATCGCCCGACCCAACTGACCGATTCCGGCCGCCACACCGGCCGACAAGCCCAGAGCAACGGAGATTGACATGTGGGATTTCGAGACAGAGCCAGAGTTCCAGGAGAAGCTCGACTGGGCTCGACACTTCGTCGACACCGAGGTGGAGCCGTTGGATCTCTTGTGGCCACACGATGGTTACAAGTCGCCCAACCCCCAGCAGCAGGCGATCATCGCTCCGCTGAAGCAGCAGGTAAAGGACCACGAACTGTGGGCCTGCCATCTCACCCCTGAGCTCGGTGGCCGCGGCTACGGGCAGTTGAAGCTGGCGCTCCTGAACGAGATCCTCGGACGATGCGGATGGTGGGCGCCGCGCATCTTCGGGACGCAGGCCCCCGATACGGGCAACGCGGAAATCCTTGCTCACTACGGCACCGAGGAGCAGAAGGCCGCGTATCTACAGCCGTTGCTCGAAGGTGACATCGTGTCGAGCTATTCGATGACCGAGCCCCAGGGTGGTTCGGACCCTGGCGTGTTCACGCTGCGGGCCCAACGCGACGGGGACGAGTGGGTCATCAACGGGATGAAGTTCTTCTCGTCGAATGCTCGCTACGCCAAGTTCCTCATCGTGATGGCCGTGACCAATCCCGACGTCGGGCCGTACAACGGCATCAGCATGTTCGTGGTGCCCGCCGATACACCGGGGGTCAACATCGTCCGCAACATCGCGGTGTATGGCGAACCGGACGAAGAAGGCTCGCATGGGTTGGTCGAGTACGACAACGTTCGAGTGCCGCTGTCAGCGATGCTCGGCGGTGAAGGTCAAGGGTTCCAGGTCGCGCAGACACGCTTGGGCGGCGGTCGTGTACATCACGCCATGCGAGCGGTCGGAATGTGCTCACGTGCGCTCGACATGATGTGTGAACGGGCGTTGAGCCGGCACACCAAGGGCTCGCTCCTCGCCGACAAGCAGGCGGTGCAGGGCTACATCGCCGATTCGTGGATGGAGCTGCAGCAGTTCCGGCTGTTCGTACTCCAGACCGCGTGGAAGATCGACAAGTACAACGACTACAACAAGGTGCGCGCCGACATCGCGGCCAGCAAGATCATCGCCCAGAAGTTGTTGCACGACATCATCGGTCGATCGATCCAAGTGCACGGCGCACTCGGCGCGTCCAATGAACTCAACCTGTGTCGTTGGTGGATGGTGTCGTGGATCACCGGGTTCTCCGACGGTCCCAGTGAGATCCACAAGCGCGCCGTCTCGCGTCAGGTGTTGAAGGACTACAGCCCCGCGCCGGGGCTGTGGCCCACCGAGCATCTCCCGACCCGTCGGGCCGAAGCGCGGGTCAAGCTCGGCATCCCTGGCTGATCGGTCGCATGCGGTCGTGGCTCAGCGGAGCCGGCCGTCGGCAGAGCGCCGTTGACCATTCTCGGGTGCGTATGACGGGGAGTTCAACGATCGTCGTCGATGTCGTCGGACTGGAAGATGAGGGCACCTTCGGGTCCGGCCGACAGCAAGATGCCCGCTTGGGGTGCGATCTTGCGGGGGAGGATCGTCGACATCATCGACGGATGGCCGCGCTGGGCGGTCCACGTCGGGTCTTCCATCACCTCGTGCAACAGGCCGAGTACTGCGGTGCGATCGAACCCGAGCCCTTCGGCAAGCACCGTCACGTCCAACTCACGCAACTGCAGCAGCGATCCATTGGGTCGGCCGCGCAGCGCCCACACCAACGTCAGATAGCGGCGCAGCACGTTCTGCACCGTCTCGCCGGCGGGCACGACTGCGCAGAAGCCTTCGGCCACGAGCAGATGCTCGTCGAAGTCCAACACGAGATGGGTGCGGCGAGGCGCCAGCTCAGCTACTTCGAACGCGTACAGCTCCGAGAGGAGGTCGAGCTCCTCGGGGGCGGCCCACACCGATCCCGATTCGAGTGCCTCGAGACGTGCGCCGTCGATCTGTCCCCATGCCCGGATGACCACGTCGTCGATCGAGTCGCCACGGGCCTCCCGCAGACCGGCGAGCAGGCGCCCGAGGCGGCGCGGTGGGACCAGCCGCTCGAGGTTGATCGGTTCGGATTGTTCCGAGGTCATGGACCCTCCGTGGGAGACGAACAGGTCTCCATCGGTCGCCGGGGGGTTCGAGTTGAGGTCCCGTACCGGGGTTGACCGGGTCGCGGGTGGGTGCCTTGGTAGGGTCAGGTGCCCGCTGAGCCGGTCGCCGTGTCACGGCTGATCGAGCCCTGGCGGCCCTCTTCCTCATGATCAAGCTGGAACACGTCACCAAGATCTACAAAGGCGAGCAGCCGGCTTTGCGGGACGCTTCGGCGGACATCGCGAAGGGTGAGTTCGTGTTCCTCGTGGGCCCGTCGGGCTCGGGCAAGAGCACGCTCCTACGGCTCATGAACCGCTCCGAGACCCCGACGCAGGGGCAGGTGTGGGTGGCCGGCAAGGACATCAACGCCATTCCCAGCTGGCGGATCCCGTACCTGCGCCGCAACATCGGGGCCATCTTCCAGGACTTCAAGCTCCTGCCCAACAAGACCGTGTTCGAGAACGTGGCTTTCGCCCTCGAGGTCATCGGCCGCCCTCGCCATGTCATCCGCTCGCAGGTGCCGGCCATCTTGGAACTGGTGGGACTCGGGGCCAAGCACGCCTCGTTCCCCCACGAGCTCTCCGGCGGGGAGCAGCAACGAGTCTCCATCGCCCGAGCCTTCGTGAATCGTCCGCTCATCTTGTTGGCCGACGAACCCACCGGCAACCTCGATCCGGGCACCAGCGAAGGCATCATGCGGCTCCTCGACCGCATCAACAAGACGGGGACCACGGTGGTCATGGCCACCCACGATCAGAGCATCGTGAACATGATGCGTCGCCGCGTCATCGAGCTCGACCGGGGCACGATCATCCGTGACCAGGCACGCGGGGTGTACCAGTGAAGATCGCCTATCCGCTGCGCGAGACCGGCGCCAACCTCACCCGCAACCTCACGCTCACCTTGGCATCCGTCGTCACCGTCGCCGTGTCGCTCACGCTCTCGGGGGCCTCGCTGAACCTTCGCCAGGGTGTCTCGAACGCCACGGTGAAGTGGAAAGCCGGCGTGCAGTTCATCGTGTTCATGGACCCGTCGGCCACCGAAGAGCAGGTGGTTGCCGTGGGGGAGGCGCTCAAGGCCAACCCCGAGGTCGATGCTGAAAACCTCACGCGCGTCGGCAAGGAAGACGCGTGGAAAGAGGTGCAATTGCTGTTCGCCAACTCGCCCGAGACCATCGATTCGTTCGGCGGTCCCGCTGGCACACCGGAGTCATGGCGCGTCGTACCCAAAGAGGTCGACGCCGACGTGATCCGCTCCATCGGCGAGCAGTTCCGCAAGTACCCCGGGGTCTACTCGGTGGCCTTCCGATCCGACGCCGTCGAACGGTTCCAGCGCTTCACGCGCTTCTTGCTGTTGGTGTTCGTGTCGGCTGCGGTGGCGCTGTTGGCATCGGCCGCGCTGCTCATCGTGAACACCATCCGACTCGCCATGTTCGCCCGACGGCGCGAGATCGAGGTCATGAAGCTGGTCGGTGCCACCAACTGGTTCATCCGCGTGCCGTTCATGCTCGAAGGCCTCATACAAGGTCTGGTGGGCGCGCTCATCGCCTGGGCTGCGTCATGGGGCTTGAACGAAGCGTTGCGCAACAGCCTCTCCAAGGGCGTGCCTGATGGGGGAGCGCAAGATTTCTTGCAGGCCCTTGCCGTGTCGTCGGGTGAGGTGCGTTCGAACGGCATCTTGTTGGTGGTCATCGGCGCAGGGCTCGGGGCCATCGGTTCCGCCATTGCCGTGTCCCGCTTCCTCGACGTCTGAGCGGCGCCGCCCCTGCGGTGGCGGCAGTGTGGCTCAGCGCTTGTACTCCCAGTGCCACGGCTCCCGTGGGGTCGTCTCCACGAAGCCGTAGCGGCCGGCGTTGACTCGCATCCACGCCTGTCCGGCCTCGTTCACGTCGACGTCGAGTGCCAGACCCCATCCGTGTGCCGACGTACCCGGGACCGCTCCGAGGCCGCCTTGGCTGTAGAGGCCCTTGCGTCGCACCAGGTCCACCTGCTCGTCATAGCCGCGGTACGAATCGGTGACGCCGATATCGACGCCATCGGCTGCGGCATCGACACGCATCTGATCGAAGGCCGATGCCGCTGGTGCCCACAGGCGATGTTCGCCGATGCCGATGGGGGCCAACGCCGAGGATGGAATGCGACCGTTGCCGTAGATCTGCAATACGACCGGTACGACCGTGGCGGTGGCTGCGTCGAGGCTGTCGACACCCCACCTTGCATCGGCACGACTCAGGCCCGCGCCGCTCGAGCCGTAGGTCGACATGGCGCTGGCCAGCGTGGCATCGAACTTGGCGTTGAACGAGGTTCCCGGAGGGCCGGCGCCGATGTTGGACAGGCCCGAACCCCAACCCGAACCCGCGGTGGACACGGGGGAGCGGCTCAGCATCCGCATCCGTTCCTGGATCTGCGCGATGCGAGATTCGACGCGGTTCACCGGATCCATCGTCCCTCCGGTCGGCCGAACGGCACTGCACTTGAGGTTCGACACAGCTCGATGGAGTAGGAAACGTCGATGGAGTTCACCGAGATCGACTACTCGCTCGACGATGGCATCGCCACGATCACGCTCGACCGCCCCGCCCAGCTCAACGCGTACACGCAGCAGATGCGCCGAGAGATCCTGGCGGCATTCGACCGTACCGATGCCGACGACGACGTGCGTGCCGTGGTGCTGACGGGGCGCGGACGGGCGTTCTGCGCCGGAGCCGATCTCTCCAGCGGTGGCTCACGGTTTGCCACCGGCGCCCCCGACGTCGAGCAGGCAGCCGACGGCACGCCACGCGACGGAGGTGGCATGTCGTCGATGCGCATCTTCGCCAGCCTCAAACCGGTGATCGCCGCCATCAATGGTCCTGCGGTCGGTGTGGGCATCACCATGACCTTGCCCGCCGACATCCGGCTCATGTCATCGAACGCCAAGTTGGGCTTCCCGTTCACGCGCCGCGGCATCGTGCCCGAGGCGGCGTCGAGCTGGTTCCTGCCCCGGCTGGTGGGGCTGTCGACCGCAGCGGAGTGGCTCTACTCTGGACGCTTCGTCATGGCCGACGAAGCGCTGGCCACCGGTCTGGTCCGAAGCGTGCACGAGCCCGACGATCTGCTCCCTGCGGCGTACGCGTTGGCCCATCAGCTCACCGATGACAGTGCTCCGGTCTCGATCGCGCTGACTCGTCAATTGCTGTTGCGTGGCATGATCGCCGATCACCCCATGACGATGCATCGGGCCGACTCTCGCGGTGTCATCCAGCGGGGGCGCAGCGCCGATGCCCAGGAAGGCATCGCGTCGTTCCTCGAGAAGCGGCCAGCCAACTTCCCCTTGAAGGTGTCAGATGGTCTTCCGGAGCTGTTCCCTGATTGGGAGGAGCCCGGTTTCGCGTGACGGGTCGGTGAGATCAGGCCCGGACGTCGAGATGTTGTCCCACCGCCGGGTCCAAGGACTTGGGCTGGGGGAGCGACTCCATGAGTTGACCCACCGTCGACGAGCTCGCGTCCATCGCCTTCTTCAGCAACGTCATGCCAGCGCCGTTGGTGGCATATGCAGCGAAGGTTGCGAGCGATGGATCGGTGGCCGTGATGGGTTCCACGCCCGATCGATCGACGCATCTATCGCACACCTTGAGCGCGATCTCGGTCGGCGACGGCTTGATCGGTAACGTGATCTCGATGACCGACGAGCAGGCCTTGTTCGACCGTGTTGGCGGTGTCGCCTTCTTCGAGCAGCTGGTGGAGGGCTTCTATCAGCACGTCGAGCGTGACCCGGTGCTGCTCGGGCTCTATCCCGATCCCACCGATCTCCAGCCGGCGCGGTGGCGGCTGACGTGGTTCCTCATCCAGTACTTCGGTGGTCCGACCACCTACTCCGACGAGCGGGGCCACCCTCGGCTACGGATGCGTCACTTCCCCTACGCCATCGGTCCCGACGAGCGCGACCGCTGGCTGGCTGCCATGGCGGCCGGGCTCGACGGTGTCGAGGCGAGCGCCGAGGACAAGGCCGAGGTGTGGGCGTACGCGCAGATGGCTGCTGAAGCCATGCGCAACCAGAATTGACGCGCTCCACCGTGGGAGTGGTTCACCAGGTCTCGTACGAACGGTTCCGCTCGATACCCAGGTTGGGGACCAGCAGTCCGATACCGCACGCCGCAGCGAAGCCGATGAGGCATGCCGCGGTCACCATGAACGCTCCGAGGGTGCTGAGCCCGAGCTCGACGGTGAGCACACCGAGGATGAACAGCGAGATCGACAGCGGGATCGCCTGCAGCGACACCCAGGCACCGACGGCGCTCGCACCGGGGTACAGCATCACGTGATCGACGGCGCTCTGCCAGCGCACGACCAGACGGCGCATCGCATACGCGGCGCACAGCACGAACAGCCCTTGGAACAACCAGGTGAGTGCAAGACCCATGACGTCCTCCTCGACCCTTGACAATCGGCCGGGAGCCGATCGTGTTGAGGATTGGGGAACGCCTACGTGGTGGCAGTGGTGGCAGTGGTGGCGGCGATTCGGGTGCGTCGGGCGGTGTTGAGCCCGTCGGTGGTGGCGATGCCGAGCGCGCCCCACACCAGCGCAAAGCCGATCAGACGCCACAGGGGTAACGATTCGTCGTAGACCAGGACACCGAGGGCGAAGTTGATGGTGGGGACGAAGTACTGCAGGAGGCCGAGCGTGGTCATGGGGACCGACTGCGCGGCCTTGGCGAACAGCAGCAAGGGGACCACGGTGGTGATGCCGGTGCATGCCACCAGGATCAGCTGTTCGGTGGACGCCTGGTGCACGATGGCATCGGACCCGGTCGAGTTGATGACGATGAACACCAGCGCCAGCGGCAACATGGTGAAGGTCTCGCCGGCCAGGCTCTCCATCGGGTGCAGCGGCACGACCTTCTTGAGGAGCGCGTACGCCGTCCACGATCCGGCCATGGCCAGTGCCAACCACGGCGGCTTGCCGTACCCAATGGTGAGCACGGCAACCGCGGCGCCGGCGAGCATCAACGCGGCCCGTTGTGCTGGCCTCAGGTGCTCGCGGAACACCAACACACCAACGGCGATGGATCCGAGCGGAGCGATGAAATACCCCAGCGCGCTCTCGACCACGTTGCCGTGGGTGACAGCCCACACGTACGAGAGCCAGTTGATGGCCAGCATCACGCCAGCAGCCGCCAGCCGGGCGATGAGCCGGCGATTGCCGACCGCGGTTCGCATGGCCGTCCATCCACCTCGAACCGTCAGTACCACGGTGAGCACCACTGCCGACCAGAACACCCGCTGGCCGATGAGCTCGACGGCGTCGAGCCCGTGCAGCTCGTGCCAGAACAACGTGAGCAGCCCCCAGATGATGTAGGCAGCCGCGCCTGATGCAGTGGCGGCGCGCTGTCGATCCATCGAGCACCACCCTAGGGAGTGGGACAGCTGACATCGCAGGCCATTTGGCGTCGCGCCGACGCGATGAGGAGGATCAGCCGCCCATGGAGATGCCGCCGTCGACGGTGACCACCGAACCGGTGATGTACGAGGCGCGATCATCGAGCAGGAAGCACACGGCGTGGGCCAGTTCGTCCGGATCACCCCGGCGCCCGAGCGGGATCATCTTGGCGATCGCTTCCTGCGCCTCGGGCGACATGGACAACGTCATGTCGGTCTCGAAGACACCGGGAATGACCACGTTGACGGTGACGCCCTTGCGAGCGACCTCGCGTGCCAGCGACCGTGTGAATCCGACGAGCCCCGCCTTGGCTGCGCCGTACCCGGCTTGCACCGCGTTGCCCATCGCCGCGGTGATCGAGCCGACGTTGACGATGCGCCCGAAGCGTCGCTCGATCATGCCCGGCAACACCAATTGACTGAGGTAGAACGACGCCGAGAGGTTGACGCGAAGCGCCGTGTCCCACTCATCGATGGTCATCGTGCGCACCGGGGCTTGGATGAGGAGCCCAGCGTTGTTGACGAGATGATCGACCTGGCCACGCAGCTCGATCACCTCGTGGACCATTCGGCGGCAGGCATCGGGGTCACCGACGTCGCAAGGGTGCAGAGAGATCGACCCCGGGGCGTCAGCCAGCGCAGTGGCCAGCTCCTCGGCCGCCACGGTGTTGCCGGCGAACACCGCAGCAACGTGCGCTCCTTCGCGAACGAGTCGGGCGGTGATGGCCGCGCCGATACCGCGCGTTCCACCGGTCACGATCGCAGTGCGGGGCGTGGGCATCGGTTTGCTCCTCCGGTTTCGTACCGTGCCGATCCACGAAGGATCGAGACGCAATCGACCATAGTGGCGGTACAACACCGGATTCTCGTGCGACGATCGCGCCATGACCCGTGATCGTCGTGTCCCTCTCATCGTCGGTTCGTTGGCGCTCGTCCTGCTCGCGGCATCGTGCAGCGACGACGGCGGCTCGTCAGCCCCGACCGACACCTCCGCCGTGACCACCACCCCAACCACCGCCGCTGCGGTGACCACGACGTCGGTGCAACCAGCCATCACCACCACATCGGCGGCCACGACCACGATCGCGGCAACGACGCTTGCCCCGACCACCACGCAGGCCCCGCCGTCGAGCAGCGCTACGGGCCCGTTGACCGTCGACCTCGATGCCGATGCCATCATCGCCGCCGATACACCCAAGGTGGTCACGGTGGTGGCCGAGAGCCAGATGGAGATCAATCTCCGATCGGCATCGAGCCAGGAGTACCACCTGCACGGCTACGACCTCGAAGCCACCGCTCCTGCCGGCAAGGAGATCACCTTGGCCTTCACTGCGCGCGACAAAGGTGAGTTCGAACTCGAGACCCACGGGACCAACAAGGTGCTCCTCATCTTGAAGGTGGTGTGACCGGCCCGCCCGCCGGCCACACCACCTGAGCAACGATCTCCCGGGTCTCAGAACGCGATCGTGTCCACCTCTTGTAGCGACTGGCGATCGAACACGATCACCCGGTCGTAGCCGATGGCGACGATGCGGTCACCGACGATCACCGAACGTTGCGCTTGCTGATAGTCGGGCATTTCGAGGCGGCCTTGGTCGGTGAGCGAGTCGCCGGTCACGTCGATCACCAGCAACTCGTTGCGGCCGGTGTTGTAGTCGATGACGCCGAACAGCAGTGACGGATCCAACCAGGTGATGGCATGGGGGTCGTACTCGGCCATCGACTCACCGCCCACGGCCAGATGGTCGCTCTCGCGTGGGTTGGCCGGATCGGTCACGTCGAACAGCGACACCTTGGCACCGGTGGTCCGCCCGGAGTTCTCGGAGGCATCCTGGCCGATACCGATCAACTTCCCGTCGCCGACGGGGAGGAGATAGGCGGAGTAGCCGGGGATGTGCAGCTCACCGCTCACTTCAGGTTGCTTGGGATCGTGCAGATCGATGACGTAGAGCGGATCGGTGCGGCGGAACGTGACCACGTAACCCATCGGACCGATGAAGCGAACCGCATAGATCTGCTGCCCCTTGCCCAGTCCGGTGATCGACGACTCCATCGCCAGGTCTTCGCCGCTGCGGTTCAACACCGTGACCGACGAACTCGACTCGGCCACCTGCGGGGGAATCATCACCGTCGTGTTGGCCACGGACTCATCGATCATGATCGGACCGGTCGGCTGCGTGGTCGTGGCCACTCGCAGACGCCCGTCGTACTCGCTCATCGAGTACGAGTTGAGCAGGGAACCGTCAACCGAACCTGACGCCACCCAGCGGGCACCGCTCACATCGGTGAGGTCGAACTGATGGATGTCGGTGTGTTGCGTGGGCGCAGCCGCCGAGCCCTGCCGTTCGAGATCGATCGGGTTGATCCACTGGTTCGAGGCCACGTACAGCGATGTGGGGGATGCGTACACGGTCTCGCCGGTGGCGATCACGCCCCCGGCACCCCGAACGCTGCCGTCGCCGTCGAGATCCACCGATGCCACCCACACCAGACCCATGCCGGCGAACGTGGTCGGCATGCCGACGTTGGAGCAGTCGATTGCTTGCTGTCCGGCGTCGTTGGCCGAGTCGTACCGCTTGGGCAGCCAGTCGGCGGCCGTCGAGTTCTCGATGATCTTGCGGTTGTGGTCGAGCGCCGCCTGGGCTGCGCTCTCGGTGGCCGGCTGCAGGAATGCGAGCCCGGCCCCGAAGGAGCTCCGCATCACCACGCGTGGATGATGATCGACGTTGCGCACCGCCACCGCACCGCCATCGACCCGCTCCTCCTCGAGCAGTTTCACGTTGCTCGGGTCGGAGACGTCGTAGATGGCGATGCGAGTCTGGTTGACACCTTGGTTCCATGGTCCGAGCACGGCACGGTCCGTGGCCACGTTCTGGATCGACATGGTCGTCCACACCTGTGACACGACGACCAGCCGATCACCGTCGAGCATGAGTTGATGCCCGCCCGAGCCGTCGGGCATCGTGACGGTATCGGTGACCTTTCCCGCGGTGATGTCGATGACCCGCAAGGTCATACCGTCGGTCACGGTGTAGATCGATCGACCGTCGGTGTCGACCAGATCACCTTCGTCGATTCCGGCCTCCTGGGTGTTGGTCTGCGACACCTGGCCGGGAGCGTTGCTGGAGGCCGCGTCGCCGACCGCCACCCCGCTGGAGCGCTGATCGACGGCGGCCGCGGCGGTGGTCGCCGTCGCCATTCCCTCGTTGGTGGCCAGCGGCATCGGGTAGCCGTAGCCGTAGGGGTTGTTCAGCCCCCATGGGGTCACCTGCTCGAGGGCCTTGGCTTTCACTGCGGACAGGAACGCATCGCAGGAGTCGAATCGGTCGAACAACGCCCGTGAACGCCCGGGGCCGTTGGGCACCGGGCCGCTCCGGGTCGTGACGCTGTCAATTCTAGTTGACGATGTCGGGTCGGTGACCGTGCCGATGGTGGAGCTGGAGCCCAGCGGCTGGGCCTCGCCGCCGTCATCGCTGCACGCCGTGGCGGTCAGGGCAGTGGCCAGTGCCACGGTGAGGATCGAGGTGGTGGAGCGGCGATGTGTCCGAGAGCCCATGGGTGTTGCCCCGTTCGTGAGGTGACCTCGACGGTCATTTGCCGCCTTCGACGGCATCTCGAACCCGGACGGTTCCCCGGTGGCCGAGATTTCTCACCCCAGACGCGACGAAGGCCGGGCCCCGCAGGACCCGGCCGTGTCTGCTTCGGCAGCGCCGCTTCGCTTCACTGCCTCAGAGGGCTGTGTTTGCTTCGGCAGCGCCGCTTCGCTTCACTGCCTCAGAGGGCTGTGTTTGCTTCGGCAGCGCCGCTTCGCTTCACTGCCTCAGAGGGCTGTGTTTGCTTCGGCAGCGCCGCTTCGCTTCACTGCCTCAGAGGGCGCTCTTCTCCAGGATGTGGATGCCGCAGGCCGAACCGAGGCCGATGACGTGAGCCAGACCCACCTTGGCGCCTTCGATCTGACGGGGGCCGGCCTCACCGCGGAGGTGATGGCAGATCTCCCAGATGTTGGCGATGCCGGTGGCGGCGATGGGGTGGCCCTTGGACTGCAGACCGCCGGACACGTTCACCGGGGTCTTGCCCGTGCGGTACGGAGCTCCGGAGAGCAGGAAGTCGGCAGCGCCGCCCTCCTCGCACAGCATGAGGTTGTCGTAGTGCACCATCTCGGCGGTGGCGAAGCAGTCGTGGAGTTCGACGAGGCTGAGGTCCTGGGGACCGACGCCGGCCTTCTCGTAGGCTTGCTTGGCCGCGTTGCGGGTGAGGGTGTTGACGTTGGGGAGGATCTGGCAAGCCTCCTCATAGGGATCGGTGGTGAGCACCGAAGCCGACACCTTGATGGCCCGGCGCTGCTGCTGCAGCGAGAGGGTCTTGAGCTTGGTGCCGCTGATGAGCACCGCCGCGGCGGAGCCGTCGCAGTTGGCCGAGCACATCGGGCGGGTGTTGGGGTAGGCGATCATGATGTCGTTCATGATCTCCTCGAGGGTCATGGCCTTGTTGTACGCAGCCAGCGGGTTCAGCGTGGAGTGCATGTGGTTCTTCTCGCTGATCTTGGCGAAGGTCTCGAAGGAGATCTCGCCATAGCGATGTCCGTACTCCATGCCGATCTGGGCGAACGTACCGGGCATGTTCTCCGTGCCGGTGCGTCCGTCGGTCGGGGCGATGGCGCCCAGACGGCCCTTGGGCTTCCACGTGGGGGACACGGTGGTGTCGCCGACACCGAGGAGACCGGCGCCGGCCAGCTTCTCGGCACCGACGGCGATGCCCATGTCGCACTCGCCCGACTTGATGGCCATGATGACCGTCTTGAGGGCGGTGGCGCCGGTGGCGCAGGCGTTGGTCACGTTCCACACGGGGATGCCGGTCTGGCCGATCTGCTTCTGCAGCTGCTGGCCCATGCCCGCGCCGCCGATGAGCTGACCGGCGGCCAAGATGCCCATGTCCTTCAAGGTGATGCCTTCGCCGGCGTCGGCGACTGCGCCCATCGCGGCCTCAGCCGCGAGGTCGATGACGTCCTTGTCGACATGCTTGCCGAACTTCGTCATCACGATTCCGAGGATGTATACGTCGTCGTTTGCCATGTTGGTTCTTCTCCGCTCTTACGTTCCGAGTTCGATTGGTTGCCGAGGTCTATTCGTGGATGTTCGGGTCAGATCAGGAAGCGGGCTCGAAGCCGTAACCGATGCCCTCGGTGCCGTCGGCGTCAGGACCCATGGAGTAGGTGGCCAAGCGGACCTTCATGCCGAGCTTCACGTGCTCGGGGTCGGGCTTGACGTTGATGAGGTTGCAGCGAACCGAGGTGCCATCGCAGTTGACGACGGCCGACACGAACGGAACCTCGACTCCTGGGGGAGCGAATGAGACGATGGTGAACGAGGTGACCTCACCGGTGGTGCCGATGGGGACCTTCTTGAACGAGGTGCCGAAGCAGCTGGCGCAAGCGTTGCGGCGGTCGAAGAACCGGGCCCCGCACGACGTGCACTCGTTCGCCTCCAGGTGCGGTTCCGCCCCCAGGATCAGGTAGTCGACAAGGGGAATCTGGTTGGCCATGTGTCCTCCAGGCAGTGACCGGCAGGCTACTGCCGGGGTCGTCGGTTCGGTCGTGTTGCAACGCAGCTCACGCCGGATCTACACCGTACAGACCCCTGCCTCTGTCGACCCATTCCCCCGCAAGGGGGCAACTGTCGGCACCAGGCGCGCCGCGAGCGGGCGAGACCGGAGATTACCGCCGCGAATGGGCGATCCATATAGTGCTCGACGCGGCCGGGGACCGATCGAGCCCTGTCGGGATCGTTCACGAACCTGACGAACCACGTCGACCTGTGGAGGACATGTGGCAATCAGCGTTGGTACCTACCTGCCCCCTTGGGGGACCGATCGAGGCCGGGTCGTCGGTTACGACGAGGATGCGGTGACGCTCGCCGTGGAGGCCGGGCGCCAGGCGCTCGGGTCGGGATCGGCCTTACGTGTCGTGCTGGTGAGCCGGGACCTCCCGTTGCTCGAAGGCGGCAACTCTGCCGCCCTCGTGGCCGGGCTGGGCCTGCCCGTCGACACCGAGGTGGTGGAGCGCATCGGGGGAGCCCCCGCTGCGCTCGACTCCATCGTCACGGCCGATCCCGGAACACTGGTGATCGCCGCTGACGTCTCGGGAGCGGCCGGTGCCGGTGCGATTCTGGTCGCCGAGGCCAACTCGGTCCACGTCGTGTCACGGGTGCAGCGCAGCTTCCCCCAGAGAACTCGCCACGGCGATGGATCGGTGTACATCGACGACGATCCCCGCATGATGCGCGAACTGGGTGTGCGCGAATCGATGGACGCAGCAGCGCTGCCGGGCAAGCCGCTCATCGTCGCTGGCCTCGGAGCCAAGGACGCGGCAGCGTGGTCCGAGCCGGGAGCGCCTGCGCTCCCCACCGCGGGTGCATCGAGCATCGTGTTCGCTCTCGCCGCGCTCATCGAGGCGGGTCGCAGCGGTCTGATCGCCGCCAGCGAGCAAGCCGCGTTGACGGCAGCCAGTGTCGATGTCACTGGCTCGACGGTGAGCCGCAAGGAGCCTGCAGCGCAGCCGCCGGCCAAGCGCAAGCTCGCACCTGGGGCCGACATCAAGCTCTCGCTTGCGGCGTACGACAGAGCGTGGGAGCCCAAGACGCGTTGGGAAGCCGGCAAGTGCACGAAGTGCGGCATGCTGGCCATGCCGCCACGGTTCCATTGCCTGGGGTGCGGGGCTGATGACACGTGGGAGCTCACGCCGCTTCCTCGTACCGCCACCGTCTACACCTGCTCGACCATCCGCGTGCCCGTGCCGAACCTCGAGTCGCCGTACACGTTGGCCGTCGTGGAGTGCGACGGCGTCGACGTGCGGGTGCTCGTGCACGTCACCGATGTGGCACCGGGAACAGCGAAGATCGGTGACCACGGCTCGTTGGTGTTCCGACGGGTGGCGATGCGTGCCGGTGTTCCCGACTACGGCCATGCGTTCTCCCCCGACAGCCCTGGAGCGGCATCGACCGCCGACGCGATGAGTGGAGGAGCCCGATGAGGCGTGTAGCAGTGGTCGGAGCGGGCATGACCTCGTTCGGGGAGTTGTTCGATGTCGGCATCAAGGAACTCATGCCGATGGCCCTCGCCGAGGCGATCGCCTCCGTCGACAAAGGCTTCAACCGCAGCGACATCCAGGCCGGCTGGTACGGCTCGGTGGGCACCACCGACGGTTTCGGCTCGGGGATCATGGCCGACACGTGCGGGCTGCTCGACATCCCCGTGACCCGCATCGAGAACGCGTGTGCCACCGGTCAGGACATCATCCGAGCCGCCATCTACGCCATCACATCGGGCTACATCGACGTGGCCGTGGTCATCGGTGCCGACAAGGTGCGTGACACGTCGTCGGCGGCGACGTTCTGGGAGTGGATGGCGAACACGCGCGACATGGCGTGGGACTTCCCGCTCGGTCTGGTGGCGCCGGCCAACTTCGCACTCCACGCGGCGCGCTATCTGCACGAGGCACCGGCGACCCGAGAGCACATGGCCATGATCGCGGTGAAGAACCACAAGCACGGCGTGACGAACCCCAAGGCGCAGTTGCGCTTCGAGATCACCGTCGATCAGGTGCTGAACGCGCCGCTGGTAGCCGAACCGTTCGGGCTCTACGACTGCACCCCGCAGTCCGATGGTGCCGCTGCCCTCATCTTGTGCAGCGACGACGTCGTTGATCGCTACACCGACCGTCCCGCATGGGTGCACGGCTTCGGTTTCGGTCTCGACCGCGTGATGCATCAGCACAAGTGGGACATGACCTCGTTCCCGTGCACGGTGAAGGCCGCCAAGATGGCCTATGACATGTCGGGCCTCACGCCCGACGACATCACGTTCGCCGAGGTCCACGACTGCTTCACCGGCGTCGAGCTGATCAGCTACGAAGATCTCGGCTTCGCGCCGCGCTTCGAGGGTCACAAGTTCGTGGAAGAAGGCGCGCACTACGTCGGCGGCCGCAAGCCCATCAACCCCAGCGGTGGTCTCAAGTCCAAGGGGCATCCACCGGGAGCCACGGGCGTGTCGCAGTGCGTCGAGATCTTCGAGCAGCTTCGTGGCGAGGCCCACAATCAGATCGACGATCCGCGTTTCGGCATGGCGCACAACATCGGCGGCCCCACCGCGGCTTCCGGTATCACCATCCTCGGCAAAGAAAAGCCCTGAGAGGCCGGTCCGTGTCAACACAACGATCTGTGACAACGCGACGAACGGCATCGCTCGGCGATCTCGTCAAGCCAGGTTGCCGAGTGGCCGTCGCCGACGGGGTCGGCATGCCGATCTCGTCAGTGGGCCCGCTCACCGAAGTTGCGCGCGCTGTCGGCGGGGTGCGCCTCGTACTGGGATGGTGGCCGGCGCCGGTGCCCGACTTCGATGCATCGGCGTTCGTCGACGTGCGCACGGTGATGGCGGGCTACTCGCTGCGCAAGCTGGTCGACGACGGCTCGGTGCACTACATACCGGCCCGTCTCCAGACGGTGCTGGCCCTCATGCGCGACAAGCTCCGCCCCGACGTACTCGTTGCTTCGGTGGCGCGCAGCGAGCGCGGCTGGACCTTCACCACCGAAGTGGCGTGGATGCGGGCCGCGGTGAACGCCGGAGCGATGGTGGCTGCGGTCGAGTGCACCGGACATCCGGTGTGCGACGCCGGGCCACCCATCCCCGACGAGCAGCTGTGGTTCATCGGTTCCAGTGATGCGCCGCCGTCGAACGCCACGTGGGCTGATCCTGGTGATCTGCATCGAGCCATCGGCTCGCACGTCGTGCGCTACATCCCCGAAGGAGCCCGGCTGCAGTTCGGGCCGGGCCCGCTGTCGAGCGGCATCCTCGATTCACTCAGCGTGCCGGTGCGCATCGACACGGGCATGCTCACTGACGCCGTGCTCGGACTCGAGCGCCGTGGGCTGCTGCTCGATCTGCCGATCGCTCCCTACATGGCCGGGTCACCGGAGTTCTACCAGTGGGCGCACGGCAAGAAGCTGGTGCACGGTCTCGAGGTCACGCACGATCAGCATCGGCTCGGGACCGGTTCACCGCTGGTGACCATCAACACGGCGCTGGAGCTCGATCTCGACGGTCAGATCAACGTGGAGTCTGCCGGCGGTTCGGCCATCGCCGGTATCGGCGGGCAACCCGACTACGCGTTCGCCGGGGCGTCGTCACTCAGCGGCGGCCTGAGCATCTTGGCGGTCGCTACTCGCAACGGGAAGAACTCCACCCTGGTGGAGCGCCTCAGCGCTCCAGTGTCGACACCATCGCACGATGTGGACGTGATCGTGACCGAGAACGGTTCACGTGATCTGCGCGGGCTCGATCGCCGCGAGCGGCGAGCCGCCATCGCTTCGCTGTGGAGCTGAGATGTCGGCCCTGCAATTGACATTGACAGAGCTGCAGGAGCTCTTCGACAAGCAGAACCTGTCGGCCGACGCCGAGGCCCGCGACGACCAGCCGCCGATGGTGCGCCCCATCGACACCATCATCACCGAATTGTCCGACGAGCGGTTGTGCACGCACCATCGATTCAACGCCGCCCATCTGCGTCCCGGGGGAGTGGTGGCCGGGCCGATCCTGTTCGGGTTGTGCGACATGCTCGGTTGGATGTGCACCGTGGCGCGCCTCCCGAAGGGGAGCGATGCCGTGACCATCGATGCGTCCATCCGCTTCTTGCGCGGCGCGCCGTCGGGTGACCTCATAGGTGAGGCGGTGCCGCTGCGGGTCGGTCGTCGCATGGTGGTGAGCTCGGTGACCATCAGTGCCCTCGGCGATGACGGTGGACCGCTCGTGCATGCGGTCATCACGTTCGCCCCGATGCTGCGCGGTCTCGAGCAGATCCGCGCCAAGGCAACTGGTTGACGGACGCCGCGGACTGACGCCGCTCTTCACGACGGGGGCGTGGCTCGCATGACGCTGGCCATTCCCGGTGGTGGGCCAGCGGGAAGATCGCTCTGCCACTTGCAACGATGGCGACGATTGGCGATCAGCCCCTGGCCATTGATGCACACGAAGTCGTCGCTGTAGTGCAGGCCTCGCATCGGCACCCGACCGGTGTCTCGCGGTAGCACGTACGACACGGTGGTGGTCTCGGCATGAGCGGTGGTGCCGATGACGTCGACCACGGTGTTGCACCGCTACTTCAAGACGCCGCCGAGGTCGACGGGCAGCACGTGCCCGGTGATGTAGCGAGCATCATCCGACGCGAGGAACGCCACCGCGGCGGAGATGTCGGCTGCCTCTACCCACGGCTCGGGGAGCAGGTTCATGCGCTGGAAGGCAGGGCGCACGTCATCCACCGACGGCGACTCGAGGTCGGGTCGGAACAGCGAGAACGTGACGTCGTTCATGAGCATGTCGGTGTTCACGTTGGTGGGCGCCACGGCGTTGACGCGGATGCGATGACGGGACAACTCGCGTGCCATGGTCTCGGTGAGTGCGATGACCCCGCGCTTGGCGGCGACGTAGGCGGCGATGTTGCTGGCGCCGCGCACCCCGGCGGCCGATGAGGTCACGATGATCGATCCGCCCCGGCCGGCGTCGATCATGTGTGGCACCGCAGCAGAGACCGTGCGCCACACCCCGGTGAGGTTGATGTCGAGTGTGTCTTGCCAGACATCGTCGGGGATCTCCCAGAACGGTGTGGGGAGCGGGCCAATGCCGGCGTTGGCGCACACGATGTCGATGTGGCCGAACTGCTGTACCCCTTCGGCCACTACGGCCTTGATCGCAGCGCTGTCGCGCACATCGGCGGGGCGGGCCACGATGCGGCGATCGAGGGCCTCGACCTGTCGCACCGTCTCGGCCAGATCCTCGGCGTCGGCCAGGTCGTAGCCCAGCCATTGCGGTGGCGTGGGTAGATCGAAGGTGATGATGTCGGCGCCTTCGCTGGCCAGTCGCAGGGCGTGGGACCGGCCCTGTCCTCGTGCCCCGCCGCTGATGAGAGCGACCTTGCCCTGCAAGCGATTCATGGCTCTTCGCTCGCCGATCCGGTGCTCGACGCGCCTGGCTCGACCGCGTACCGCTGCAGATCCTCGAGCCTGACGTACTCGAGGGTGCGGGCATGCGTGGCCTCGAGCACCACCTGGGGAGCAGCACCGCCATCGAGTGCTTCGGCCCAGCGCGACGCGCACAGGCACCAACGGTCGCCGGGCTTGAGACCAGGGAATCCGTACTGGGGCATCGCGGTGAGCAGATCGTTGCCCTGCGAGAGGGAGAAGTCGAGGAACTCCTCGGTCATCACACAGCACACGGTGTGCACCCCGAAGTCGTCCCCGCCCGTGTCGCAACATCCGTTGCGGTAGAACCCCGTGAGTGGATCGCGCCCGCACTCGACGAGTTCGGTGCCGAGAACGTTGAGCGCCATCACTTGCCCACTTTCCGGAAGTCCGAGCTCGCGATCGTGCGGAACTGACGCTGTTGTGCTGCCATGTCGTTGGTACCTCCTGCTGGTCCCGGGACCGGTCGTGAGCGTCGTGGCTCCGTGGAACTGCTGTGTGCTCCGGTGATTCTTGCCGCGTCGCGGGGCCGGTGCTGCAGTCGCGAGCGTTGCGGTACGGTGCGACGGGTGGGAGTGCGGCGGGCACCGCCGTTGTGAACCTGGGGGAGAGGGATGATGGATGTGCTGGGCGCGCTCGATCCGGTGATCGCCGCGGGGTTGGAGCCGTTCGCCGCGTTCGGGGTTTCCGAACAGACGCTGGCTGCGGCTCGATCCAACATGCTCACCGTCCTGCCCGAGTTGTCGGACGCGGTCGAACGCACCGATCACGTGGTCAGCGCTGATCCCGAGGTGATCGTGCGGGTGCATCGGCCTCGCGGCCTCGTCGGTGCGCTTCCCGCCCTGTATTCGATGCACGGCGGCGGGTACGTCATCGGTACCCGGGACATCGACGACTTCTTGTTCGATCAGTGGTGCCCTGCACTCAACTGCGTCGCCGTCTCGGTGGAGTATCGGCTCGCTCCGGAGACCCCCTACCCCGGCCCGCTCGAGGATTGCTACACCGGGTTGGCATGGACGTTCGTCAATGCCGAGATGCTCGGGATCGACACCAGCCGAGTCGGGCTCATCGGCACGAGCGCCGGAGGGGGACTGGCCGCAGCGTTGGCTCTGTTGGCACGTGATCGAGGCGAGCTGCGGCCGGCGTTCCAGGTGTTGAACTGCCCGATGATCGACGATCGGATGACCACGCCGTCCAGCCAACTCGATGGGCTCCCCATCTGGAGCAAGGAGTCCAACGAATTCGGATGGCGCAGCTATCTCGGCGAGTTGTTCGAGAACAATGCCGTGCCCTGTCACGCCGCGCCGGCCCGGGCCGTCGATCTCAGCGGCCTGCCCCCGGCGTTCGTGGCCGTTGGCGGGGTGGATGGCTTTCGCGACGAAAATGTCGACTACGCGCTGCGACTGATGCAGGCGGGTGTGCCGACCGACTTGCACGTGTACGCCGGTCTGCCCCACGGCCACTCGCTGTTCCCGAAAGCGGCGGGGTCACAACAGTGGAACCGGGACCAGTTCGATTGGGTGGCGAGGCAATTCGCCCGATGACGCCGTCCGAGGCAATGGGAGTTGACACCATCTTGGTGGAGGTCGACGAGCTTGGCGTCGCGGTGATCACCCTGAACCGCCCGGCGTCGCTGAATGCGGTCACCCTGGCGATGGAGGAGCTCTTCGTCGAAGTCTTCCGCCAACTCGATGACGACCCGAAGGTGCGATGCATTGTCATCACCGGCGCGGGTCGGGCGTTCTGCGCGGGCGACGATGTGAAGGCCGGATGGGGCGAGGCATCCATGGACGCATCGATCGCCGCACTCGACTCGCCAGCCGCGGACATGGTCGAGTACGTCGAGGCGATGTTGCGGGCCACCACGCCCACGATCGCAGCGGTGAACGGAGTGGCGATCGGATGGGGCATGGATGTGGCGCTGTTGTGCGACATCGCCATCGCGTCGGACACCGCACGATTCAGCCAACGATTCGTGTCGATGGGGCTCGTTCCCCACGTTGCCGGCGTGTGGGCCCTGCCCCAAGTGGTGGGCCGATCGGCGGCGATGGAGCTGCTGCTCACCGGGGACATCATCGACGCGGCCGAAGCACTGCGCCTCGGGCTGGTGTCCCGGGTTGTTCCGGGAAGCGATCTGATGGATACCGCTGGTGCGTTGGCGGGGCGCATCGCTGCCAATCCGCCGCTGGCCGTGGCTGCCATCAAGGAGCTGGTGCGCCGAGCTGCCGGGAAGTCCGTGGCGGAGCTCGACGATCTCGCGCCGCTGCTGGGCCTACGTCTGCGACGGCTGTTCGACACCGACGATCATCGTGAGGCGGTGGCCGCGTTCGCCGAGCGCCGCCCGCCTCGCTTCACAGGGAGCTGAGATGGACTTCGCGCTGAGCGAGTCGGACGAAGCGTTTCGGGTCGTGGTGCGTGAGTGGCTGCGCGAGCACTACAGCGGCGACTTCTTGCAGCTGTCGCGCCACGGTCTCGATGACGCTGACAGTTGGGCGTTGCGTGTGCGATGGGAACAGGAGCTGGCCAGTGGGGGATGGGTGGGGCTCAACTGGCCCGAAGAGGTTGGTGGACGCGGGGTGAGCCTCACCGAGCAGCTGGTGTTCGACGAGGAGTACGCGCGCAGCGGTGCGCCGTCGCGGGCTGGGTTCTTCGGCGAGCAACTGCTAGGACCGACGATGATCGTGCACGGCACCGATGCGCAGAAGAAGCGGTTCTTGCCAGCGATCCTGGCGGGAACCCAGTACTGGTGTCAGGGCTATAGCGAACCAAACGCCGGCTCTGATCTGGCCAGTGTGGTGACCCGCGCTCGGCTCGATGGTGACCGGTGGATCATCGACGGGCAGAAGGTGTGGACGAGCCTCGGGCATTTCGCCGACTGGATCTTCGTGCTCTGTCGCACCGATCCCGATGCCCCCGGCCATCGTGGGCTCAGCTTGTTGTTGTGTCCGCTCGATCAGCCCGGTGTCGAGGTCCGGCCCATTCGTCAGCTCACCGGTGGGGCCGAGTTCAACGAGGTCTTCTTCACCGGTGCCGAGACGACTGACGATCTGGTCCTCGGTGCGCCGGGCGCGGGCTGGAACGTCGCCATGTCGGTGCTCGGATTCGAGCGGGGCACCGCCTTCTTGGCATTGCAGAAGATGTTCACCACCGAGCTGTCAATGGTCATTGACACAGCGCGACGGCGTGATCTCCTCGGTGATCGGTTGGTGCGGGCCAAGTTGGCGCGTATGTGGGAGCGGCTGCAGATCATGCGGTACATGGGTCTGCGCACGGTGAGTGCGGTTGGCGCCGGGAAGGCACCAGGGCCCGAGGCGTCGGTGGGCAAGCTGTTCTGGTCGCACTGGCATCAGGAGCTCGGCGCTCTCGCCATGGATCTCGGTGGTATGGATTCCATGGTGCTGGCCGACGGGCATCTCGACCACATGCAACACGTCTTCCTGTTCTCCAAGCAGGACGCGATCGCTGCGGGATCGTCGGAGATCCAACACAACATCCTCGGTGAGCGAGTGCTGGGGCTTCCGAGGGCGTGACGCCGTTCTTTGGCGTCAATCGTGGTTGACGTCCGTCAAGATTGTTGTGCTGCTGGTTAAACGACGTCGCCTCACGAGTTTTCATCACAGTCGATACGTACACTTGTTCGTATGGAGGAGTTGATGGTGTTGCAGGAGTTGATCGAACGCATCGATGACGATGTGTTTGTCGACTTCC
Source organism: Acidimicrobiia bacterium (assembly GCA_050246915.1). GTDB lineage: Bacteria > Actinomycetota > Acidimicrobiia > Acidimicrobiales > Ilumatobacteraceae > JBFWVD01. The sequence goes on from JBFWVD010000007.1 coordinate 84,125, forward strand.
TCGACACGGGCTGGGCAGTGTTCGACAAACTGCGGTCACGGCTCACGGTCGCTACTGGAACGTTCGAAGCCGAAGGCCGTCACTTCATCGCTGGGGCGGTGTCGATGGGGACCTATCTGTCGACGCATACTCCGCTGGGGCGTGAATCGGGAACCGTCGCTGCGGTCGCCCGCAAACTCCGGTCACTACCAACCACGCAGCAGGCGTGGCTCGACGGCTTACTCACGGGTGGCCAGGTGCGCGTCATTTCTGATCACGTGCGTGCTGATCGGGTCGGCCTGTTCGCTGATCACGAAGACGGCATCGTGCCCGCGTTGGTCGGGTTGTCGGTGAAACACACCGACGAAGCCATGGGCCATTGGCGGAGCACCGCTGAGAACCTCATCGACACCCCACCACGCGAAGCCGCCGGGATCCGTATCACCCCACTGGCCGGGGAAGACCTGTGGAAGATCAACGGCACACTGTCCGAACGCGACGCCAAAGTGGTCAACGACGCCATCGCCCTGTTCCGCACCCCACCCATCGACGGCGACACCTCCACCCCGGCGCAACGCGCTGCGCACGCGCTGGCGGACAGTTGCGCGTTCTCGATCGCTCATCACGACACCGACAAGATGCCCCGCAACACCCAAAGCCTCGGGTTCATGGCCTGGGCCGAGCACGCGCAAGACCCCACACGCGGGGCGATGACGTTGGATGGGAAACCGATCTCACGACGGTTGTACGAAGAACTGGCGTGTTTCGCGTCGGTGCACCGCATCTTGTTCGAAGGCCCGTCCACCCCCGTCGATCTCGGGCGAAGCACACGCATCGTGTCGAAAGAACTGTTCAAAGCCGTCGCGGCACGTGACCACGGATGCCGCTACCCCGGCTGTGACCGGCCCGTCGCCTGGTGCGAAGCCCACCACGTCAAACACTGGATGTGGGACGGACGCACCGACTACTCGAACCTGGCTTTGCTTTGCGCTCGGCATCATCACCTCATCCACCGCATTGGCTGGAAACTCGAAATGGACGAGGACTTCACCGTCACCGTCACCACGCCTGATGGACGGCGGCTCATCAGCCACCCACCACCCCAACTGCAATAGCAACGGCACGGCGAAACGAATCAGCACCACCAGCACGACGCGGCGCGGCCCGAACCGGTGATCTGTGCGCGCACACCCCTTGCCGGTGAGCGCCAGAACGGGCAATCTGGCGCGATGGGCGACATCGGATCTTTGGGCCAAGTTCTTCGTTCGCGTCGGGTGTCACGAACGCACAAGCGATCCGGCTTGTCGCCGTTGTCGCTTCTTTGGCTGACGGTGTTGATCGCGATGGGGCTGAGCGCCTGCGCTGACGACTCGACTGCGGGATCGTCGAGCACCACGGGGTCCTTTGGTAACTCAACTGCGACTCCGAATGTCAGCGCGACAGGACCGACTACGACCTGTGGCCTACCAGTGAGCGTCGGCCAACTGCCCTTGCCGCCCGCCGTGGCCGTGACGACAGCACTGCCGATCCAAATCGGGGTGCCGATGCCTGTTGAGCTCAACCCCGCCGCTCAACCGATCCCACCTTCGGCTACGGCTGCCCTGTCGAAGAGCGCCACAAAGGGCGCTGCGCCTGGGGCCAAGTCGGTTGAGTTGCTCTACGGGGTCGCGACGTTCCCCGTCGGAATGAACTTGCCGACGGCGCCAACCGACGTATTCGTCGTTGTATCCCACGGGCTTGAGCTTCCAGCCGTTCCCGCTCAAACTCTTCCGGTTGCTGGTCACGTCGACGTATCCGGTTCACCAGCCCTTTGCCAACTCGGTGCCTCTATCGAGTTCATCGACGCCACGAGCGGCAAGACAGTTGCCACCTTCACACGCAGCGAATGACCCTGTTCGGCGAAGGTGCCCGCCCGTCCCCTTCGAGCGGCACGGCCACTTTCGAGAGTCTGAACTGCCGATCTGCCCGCCCTCGATAGGCGACAGGCCGACTCGTCCGCTACCGGTAGACCCATAGCGGGAACTGCGACGGGCTCTCCCGACCTGTCGTCCAGTGGCAATTAGCGTGGTGCTCGTACGGTCGGGATGGAACCTTTCGGCGATGCCACCGTCAGATCAGGGTGTGAACGGTGTCAGGGGCGCAATGACGAGACCACAACGAATGCCGCTTGACCAGTTCGGGGTCGTGTACGCCGCCCACCATGTGCGACTGGTCCGCTTGGTGGGACTGTTGGGGATCCCGACGAGCGAAGCGGCTGATCTCGTCGCCGATGTGTTCGCGCGGGTCTTCCCCAAGTGGACCGCTGGTCAGATCGACAATGTCGGTGGCTACCTGACAACGGCAGTTACCAACGCCGTTCGTGATCGGCAACGTGTCCGGGGTGTGGCTTTCGAACCGTTGAGCGATGATCTCGTCGGCGTCGCTGACGAGATCCCCGACATCGGCGGGCTGGAGCGTCTGCGGTGGGCGCTTGAGCAGATCGGCCACCTCGGCCGAGAGGTAGTGGTACTGCGGTTCTTCGATGAACTCAGCGAGCAGCAGACCTCCGAGGTGTTGGGGGTACCAGTGGGGACTGTGAAGTCTCGGCAATCGCGGGCGCTCATGGCGCTGCGGGGTCTCATGAACGGAGAGATCGATGCGTGAGGTAGATCAGAGTCGCTTGAGGTTGATGCTTGCCTCGATGGCCGAGAAGATCGAACCGACGGACGAGTGGGATCGCATCCGCGGAGATTTATCGCGGCAGTCGGGGGGCAACCTGGAGGTCGACGATCGGCCCGATGTGCCGTATGTCCTTCACGCGAACCGTCGTCACAAGCGCCGACGTCGGACAGTGTCAATTCTGGTTGCAGCAGCGGTGGTGGTTGCTGTCGTTGCCGGCAGCGTTGCGGCCAGCCGCTCCGACGACGATGAATCGAGACCGGCTGTGCTTGATCTCGGGGAGGGCATGTTGCCCTACTACGTGCCTGGCTGGCTGCCTGATGGGCTCTTGTTGCACGACGCGTTCAACGGGCCGCCGAGCATCGATGACGTCGACGGGTGGGCGGTAATCATCGACCGCGACGACGGCTCTCTGCGTGTGTCGATCAACTCCCAGAACTCCCAGAACTCCCAGAACTCCCTCGGCGGAGGCTCATTGACGGATGGAACGAGCGACTCGGGAGTCGTGCAACAGGTCGGCATCTGCGATGGCCTCGAGACAATCCCGGTCCGGGGGACGAGCGGGTGCATCCGACGCTCGGCCGCGGATCTCACCATCCTCACGGTCGACGACGGTGACCGGCTCCTCACATTGGGGACAGTGGGCAAGGCCTCCGACGAGGCGCTCACAGCACTCGCGAACGACATCGAGTGGTCGACCCCGACCGGGCTTGAGTTCTCTCTCCGCGCTGCCGGTTTCACCGAGCAGTTCGCCGGGCCATTGGCGTTGATGCGCCCCGCCGACATGTGGCTCGCCCACTACCAAGCCTCGAATACCAGCCAGTCCGATGCTGCCAAGCCGTGGCTGTCAACCACGAACCTGACGATCTCCGCCACACGGCGACCGGCGCTCGCCCCGATCCGCGACGTGTCGCTGACCGGCGAACCGATCGATGTCAACGGCATCGCGGCGAGGCTCATCGTGCTTCTCCCACAACAGAGCGGCGCCCCCGAGAACTACTCCATTGTCTGGGAGATGCCTGGCGGAGTGTCGGTAAGTGTGAGTGGCCAGAACCTGAGCCGAGACGACGTCGTACGCGCCGCGAGTTCCCTACGAAAGGTGTCCAGCGACGAATGGATTCAAGCAACGGGAAGTGCGCCGAACAACCAGCAGAACGCTGCTGCCACCACCGAACCCGGACCTACAGAGACGACAGCGCGTGCCGTCATCAACACGGCGTTGGTTCTGTCGGACAGTGGTGCCTCGCAGACACCACAAGACGCAACCCGTGATCACGTCGTCCCTGCTGTGGCCGCGCTGCCGATGAGCAAAAGGGTCGCGCCAATCGGCTCCCCGATGGCCTTGATGACTCCATGGGCTACGGAGGGCGCGAGCGCGCAGGGCATTTGGGTCTTGTCCCGACTGGCGGATGGCGCTGACCCCGAAGGTGGAAGCGGAGTGCTCGGCGATTCGAGCGGCGCCTACGGTGCCGACTTCATCGCCCCGGCCGAGTACGGCGAACTTCTCCTGATCGACCCGACCGGATCCAAGATCGTCAAGGCATACCCATTTCCGGGTCAACCCCCATCGCAACTTCTATTGACGCCAGATGCGGTCTACTGCGCCCATGTCGGCGACGGTGGTCTTCCAAGTTCAATGCTGTGCCGCGTCGACCTCACTACGCATGACGCCACGGTGCGAGTGTTCCATTGCGATCTGCCTGACTGCGGCAAGAGCGAGGACGAGCTCCAACTACCCGGCTGGACGATCGATGGACCAGCGACCATCCACGCGCAGCTCGCCATCGTCGGAGACACACTGGTGTCATCCGATGAGAACGGCACCAGCACCTTCGACGCGACCACACTCAAGCCAATCCCGACCACCACACGCTAAGCGGCCCCACAAGGAGCTCAGAATGTCTAGCCGCGCCGCTCTCAGCAGCACCCAGAGCTTCAACCAACACCTTGCACTCGCCGCATAGCTGTAGATATTCCGGTATTCGGTGAGGCCGCTAGGGGCCTTGCCGCGACGGGTCCAAAACGTTCTTGGTTGTTGGTCCCGACATGTGACCATGGCTCGATGGAAGTGACGCCCGATGATCCCCAATCCGTAGATCGTCTCATCACCGACTACTGGCGTTGGTACGAACTGGAGATCACGCGCTCGGCCGAAGACCTTGAGAACCTCGACCTCGTCGACTGGTCCCGCGACGCAGCCGACGACCTGTCAGACCATCCCGACCCCGCCTGGGCGACAAGCACTATTCGCCGGCTGGTCGACAGCGCACCCTCGGTTGACGCGGCTCGATATCTGGGTGCGGGGCCAGTGGAGTATCTGGTGTTCCGTGCAATGGACGAACTCAGAGACACTGGGTCCCGCTCAGTTCTCGAAGCGGTCGTGAACGCCGCCCGGAAGAGCGAACTCTTCAGAGCCGCTCTTGCGATCGTCCACGACCGATACGACGATCCACCCGACGGATGGCAGCGCATCGATGCGATCTTGGGCTCGGCGGTCAACCAGCGCCATCGTCGTCGGACCTAGCCCGCTCCTAGCTGCCGATAGGCGTGGTGGACACATGTAGCCGCATCGGGCATGTTGTGCGGGTGGCGGCGGGCACCGGAGGAGTGGCGAGTCTTCCTCGCGTGGCTCTCGATGTGATCGGGTTGTCGGCCCTCGTCGCCACGTTTGCGCCGGTGACCGCATCCACGCTGCGGGCGTGGGTCGCCGCCGTCGCTGTCGCCGTGTTGGGACCTTTGATGGTGCCCATTCGTGCCACGGACGGGTCGCGTGGGAGGGCGTTGCGGGCGTTCGGCCCAATACCGGCGTTTGGCCCTCCGCATGTCGGGTGACCGTTCCGAGGGCGTGGCTGGCTACTTGCGGTCTCGAGGGAACCGATCGCGGGTCCCAAGCGCCTTGCCGAGCGTGACCGCTGCTGGAGAACCGGATATCGATGCCGTAACGCCGCCACGCACGTGTTCCGATGATTCCACGTTCGTCGGTTTGTACGAGTCGAGTTACCGCCGGCTGGTCGAAATTGCGCGGCTGACGACTGGATCGAACGCGCTCGCCGAGGAGATCGTCCAAGATGCCTTCGCGGACCTCTTGAACCGCTTTGAAACGGTTCGCAATCCACGGGCCTACCTCCGTTCATCGGTTGTGAGTCGGTGCACGTCGTGGGTTCGCCGGCGAATGGTCGAACGCCGATACCAAGATCGGTTTGCAGTCGAACCGGCCGCGTGGACCGATCCCGACACGGTGGCCGTAATGAATGCAATCGCCCAGCTACCAGTTCGGCAGCGGGCCGCAATCGTCATGCGTTATCTCGCCGACTGGTCAGAGCGCGATATCGCCGATGCGCTCGGATGCCGCCCCGGCACAGTCAAGTCACTCCTCGCTCGCGCTCGCACCACTCTCGCAAAGGACCTCTCTGATGAAGACTGACCTTGAATCCCGCCTGAGTCGCGCCCTTCAGAACGCTTCGATGTCCACGGTCGTCGAGTCGTCGGCACTGGAGCAGATCACGAGCCGGTCCACCCGCATGCGAACGCGTCATGCCCAATTGACTGAGCCGCACGAACTCACAGCTGAGCGCACCACCGACTTTGATCCCCAGGATTTCGAGATCTCCCCGCCTTCACACTCGGGAAGACGCCTTCGGCTCGTTCTCACTACGCTCGCTTCACTTGTGCTCGTTGTAGCGGCGACCGGGTTTTGGGTGTCGCGTGACAGCGGGGGGAGATCGATCACTGGGGAAACCCCAACCAGTGCGGGCCGCGAACCCGCGTACACGTCGTCGTTTCCGCCTTCTCCCCGCTTTGAGCATCTCGTTGTGGCCACGGGAGCGGGCTTGTTCGTGTGGGGTGGATACTCAGGTCAACCCTCCGACAAGCAGCTTGCCGACGGCGCCTACTTCGACGGAACTGCACGCACATGGCGTGTCGTGCCGAGCGCTCCGCTCGCGAAAGACCGCGGCGATGCCATCGGCGTCTGGACAGGAACAGAGGTCGTGGTCCTCAACGGTGTCGACGGGCATGTCCAGGCCGCGGCCTTCAACCCCGCATCGTTCACCTGGCGTGCGCTCGCGAAACCCCCCATCGTGAACGCGGCCAACGCGATGAATCGCGTTCTCGTCGTCGGGGCGACTGTCGTTGTCGTCGGCGTGGCCGAGGAAGGTGGCAACGGCCCCAAGGGCCAAGTGGCCCGATTGGACCTCACCACGGGCAAGTGGTCGACCGGTCAAGATCCCCCCGTTGCCTATAGCTCCGAGTTCGAGGCGGTGAGTACCGGGAACGAGGCCGTGGTCGTTGGCCGGGTAGACGACAACGGCGCGGCATGTGGATCGATTCACGTGATCGCGTACAACCCAACCGCTAACTCTTGGCGGGAGCTCCCTGCCGGCCCCTCAGCGAACCGGGGACTGCCCGTTGTTGCCTGGACTGGGTCAGAGTTGTTTGTTGGGGGCTCGAACCTGTGCGTCGGAGAAGTGGCGAAACCCGATGCCACCTCCACCGCGGACCTTCTCAACCTCGACAAGGGAATCTGGCGTGCAACATCTCTTGCCCCAGCTCCGTTTGTCGCTTCCGGACGATACGGTGAGCCGTGGACGGGTCAATCGGTCGTCGCCGTGACCGAAGCGGGGGCGCTGCTCTTCTACAACCCCTCCTCCGATTCCTGGCAGACCGGCGATACACCGCTCGATGGCACGACACCGATCAATCTCAGCTCCACACCGATCACCGTTGTCGGCCGCGAGATCGCAGTCGTGAGCGGGGGCCTCAACGAGGGACTGGGCTGCTGCGCAGTCATCGATGGCATGCGGACCTACCCCATCCCCGACGGCTACTAGGACCTGCGCAGGCAGCGACTCGACCTTGGGGTACTAACAGCGAGCCTGGCACTTCGACCCGTTTGGCCAACATCCGTCGGCCGGCGTCGAGCTGAGCCACCGAAGCCGGACCTAGTGCATCCTCGCGTTATTAGCAATGATGTGGTTGGATGTGTTGGTGCGTCTTGCTGCGTTGGTTGTTGATGGTGATGATCGGGTGGAGTTGGAGCGGCGGGTGCGGTCACGCACGGCTGAGGCC
>JBFWVD010000008.1:0-91551 GCA_050246915.1 Acidimicrobiia bacterium
CGATCAGGCCACCGCGCTCGCCTCCGCCGTCATGGCATCGATGCCCGGCGACGCACCCATAGTGGTGAACTCCGCCGGTTGTGGCGCCGCGCTCGTCGACTACGGCCATCTGCTCGGCACCGCTGAAGCCAAGGCGTTCAGCGCGCGCGTCGTTGACGTGCACACCTGGTTGGCCGATCGCATCGACCGGTTGCCCGCTGCCATTGCTGACGATCGCATCACGCTCGCGGTCCAAGATCCGTGCCACCTTCGCCACGTGCAGAAAGCGCATCTGCCGGTGCGGGCCGTGCTGGCACCGTTCGCGGATCTCATCGAACTCGACGACGAAGGTCTGTGCTGCGGCGCCGGCGGGGCCTACAGCGCGCTGCATCCCGACCTCGCTGAACCGATCCGGGCTCGTAAGGTTGCCTCCATCACCCGAAGCGGAGCGGGCCTGGTGGCCAGCGCCAACCCGGGATGCTCGATGCACCTGGCCGCCGCTGGCGTCGCCACCGTGCATCCCATGACCGTGGTGGCACGAGCGCTGCGCAAAGGCACGCGAGCGCCCGTGACGGCAAAGCACTGATAGCCGAGCAGCGGCAGCCAGGCACTGGCAGCCAGGCACTGGCCGCGACACGGCGCGGCACGATCGAGAGAGGGCGGCACATGGCCGGGGAGTTCGACGACATCCGTTCACGGCTCACGCAGATCTCCGAGGAGCTGGCCGATCTGGCCATGATCCGTCTGCGTGAATCGATCGACGCCGGCGGCTCTGAGCTTCCCGTCGACGAGCGGCAACTCCACAAGGCTCGTCGGGCCGTGGAGAAGGCCATCGCCGTGCTCTCGGAACGAGACGCCGATCGCGACTGAACCGGCAGCACGGCTCCCGAGCCCGCCGGCCTCGATGATCAGAACACCTTCTCACGCCGATCGGCCGATTGCTCTGGTCGCGTTGGCCGCGCTGCCGATCGTTGCCGTGGCCGCCGTGGACCCGGCCTCGTGGCATCCCTTCGGTCCGCTGCGCTGGATGCTCATCTCGACCGCGGCCGCCGTCGCCATCGGCGGCGCGGTCATCGGGCCACGCCGATCCCACTGCGCGATCACCATCGCCTGGTGGCCGTGGATGGCACTGCTCGCGTGGATGGTCGTGTGCGCCACCGCCGGGACCGATCCGCTGGCGGCCTGGATCGGTACCAGCGAGCGACACTTCGGGTGGATCACCTGGGCGCTGTGCGCAGGGCTGTTCCTGACCGGGCAACGCTTCGGGCATCGCGCGCTGCCCATGCTCGCCGGGTCGATGACCATCGGCGCCGGGCTGCTCGGCGCCTGGTCGATCGCCGAGATGGCCGGCGTCGCGCCGGTGGACTCCGCCGGTGACCGTCTCATCGGGCCGTTCGGATCGGCCGCGATGAGCGGAGCGGCGGCATGCCTCATGACCCCGTTGGCCATCGCGCTCGCCACCGACCGCACCCGGCCCCGCTGGCGCCGCGTCGCGGCTGGACTCGCAGCCGCCGGGGGAGTGGTGACGCTGCTCGGCAGTGGGGCGCGCGCGGCGTGGCTCGGCGCCATGGTGGCCGTGGCGTGGGCGATGGTGATGCTGTGGCGCAATGGGCACCTCCGCTCGACAGTTGCCATCGCCGGCGCCGGCATCCGCCGCCGGCGCATCACCATCGCGGCCATGATCGGCGCCGGCCTGTGCGCCCTCGTCGCCCTCGGCGCGGTGGGTGCGTCAACAGGGGTTGACAACCGGATCACGGACATGTTCGATCGGAGCGAGCCGGGCGGCATCAGTCGCATCGATGACTGGACGGTGGGGTGGTCGACGCTGATCGACCACCCCATCCTGGGCGTCGGTCCTGAGGGGTATCGCACGGAGGCCGCCGCTCACGTGAGCGCGACGTACGAGCGTCGCCACGGCCGGGCGGTCATGATCGACCGGGCGCACTCCGGCCCGTTGGACATCGCCCTCGTGGTTGGCGTCCCTGGGCTGCTCCTATTCGGAGCATTGGTGATGATCGTCGCCCGAGCGATCATCGCTCGATTCCCGTCGATGCAACGCCACCGGCAGGGATGTACGTCGGCAGCGATCCCGCGCTCGACCCTCGTCATGTTCGCCGCCGTCGCGTCGCTCATCGCCTATGGCGCGCAACAGTTGTTGCTCTTCCCCCTGGCGGAGCTCGACCCGGTTGCATGGTCCCTGGCTGGAGCGGTGGTCGGAGCACTGACCAACGAATCGCTCACCCCGATCAGCGATCGCCGTCGCCGACCCACCTCGATCCTCGCTACCAGCACGGTCGTCGTGATCGCGTCGGGTGTACTGACGATCGGCATGTTCGGTGTGGTTGCCGACCGACAGGCCCAGTCAGCGCTCGACGCGCTCGGTGATCTCCGTATCGCCGACGCGCAGCATCGAGCTGCCGAGGCCGCCGATCTCCGCCCGGATGTGATCGTGCTGCAGTTGCTCGAATCACGCGCCTGGGCGGCGGGCTCCAGTGACGATGAGCTCCGACGTGCGGTTGAAGCGGCCGAACGCGCCGCACGGCTGTCATCACGCGACCCTGCGGTGGCCGCCGAAGTGGCGCGGACGCGTTCCCGATTGGCAGCCTCCACACGCCGACCGGCCGACATCGCCGCCGCCGACGACCAATGGCAATTCGTGTTGACACTCGATCCGCACAACGCGGCGTTGCTCGCCGACCGGGGCCGCTTCGCCGCCGAGTTCGGCGATGCGGTCAACGCCGTGCGGTTCCTCACCGAGGCCGCCGATCTCGCGCCCCGCGATCCGGAGCCGCTGATCGACCTGGCCCGCATCGCCATCGCCAGCGGCCGCCGCGACGAGGCAATCACGTTGGCCCGTGCCGCCGAGACCCGAGCTGCGAGTGATCGCTCCGTTCTGCAATTGCTGGTCGACCTCGAACTGACGCCGCTCGAGCGATGATCCGCACATTTCCGCATCCGATCGGGAACGCTGGAGAGGTGCCGGGCGTGTGTGGTTCGTGGATGTCACAACCATCAACCACCCATCACCGGCGTTGGTGCCGCTGTACGTGCCGAGAGCGCACGGCATGAGCGGTCAACCGATCGATGGTGGGTTCACCGCCTTCTACCGCGCCGAGCACAGCTCGATCGCCCGAGCCCTGGCGGTGACGCTGGGCGACGCCGATCTCGCCGCCGAGGCGGTTGATGAGGCCATGGCCCGGGCCTATGCCAACTGGTCCAAGGTGCAGCAGATGGAGCGACCCGCCGGTTGGGTCTACCGCGTGGCCCTCAACTGGTCCCGATCCGTCCTTCGCCGGCGCCGGACCGCTCGCAAGGTCGCCCATCACATCGACATCACCGAGCAACCGAACATCGGTGATCCGGCTGTTGCCGCGGCGCTCCTCGAACTGAAGGTCGAGTTCCGCTCCGTGGTGGTGTGCCGGCACGTCTTCGGATGGTCGGAAGAAGAAACCGCCAACGCCCTCGACATACCGATCGGCACGGTCAAGAGCCGCCTGTCGCGCGCCAACCGTCAGCTCAGCCAACGCCTCGCTCACCTCGATCCACGGAGCCCCTCATGAACGATCATCTCGACCTCGACGAACTCGAGAACCGTCTCGGGCGCCATCTGCGCACCGAGGCCAACCGCGTTGCCATCGCCCCGGGCTCCCCGGCGCGGGCGATCGGGCTCGCTCATCGCCATCGCCGGCGCCGCAACAGCGCCCTCGCCCTCAGCTCGGTGGCTGCGCTGGCCGCAGTGTCGATCACCACCGTGCGGGTCCTCGATGATTCCCGAGGCCAACGTGTGGTCGCCGGTAGCGACGCCGGGCGCGCCGAGCTGGTGAACGGCGATCTGACCTGGACCACCAGCCCGGCCCCAGTGGGGCTTGGCTACGGGTGGAGCACGGCGCGAGACGGCGACACCCTCTACGCGCTCTCCACGGAGCCGGGCAAGCAGGCCAACTTCGAGCAGCCGGCGGTGAAGATGCTGTACCGCAGCACCGACGGCCGCACCTGGGAACCCTCGGCCCTCCCCGCCGATCTGTCGGTCAACTCGCTGGCCGCCAACAGCGGCAATCTGTACGCCGTCGGCACAGCACCGTCGACGAAGTCCAGTGCGGACGATCTGCCCGACGCCGGCGAGCCTGTGGTGGCCACGTCCGTCGACGGTGGTCGCTCGTGGACCCGGTCCACCCTCCCGGTCGATCTGACGAAGCTGCAGAGCACCGGCGGCGCCCCGTACGTGTTCACCCAGATCGCCGCCGGGCCGTCCGGAGTCGTGGCAATGGTGAGTACGGGCGGGCAGGTCAATTCCGTCCGGCTGCTGCCGGCGGGCGTCGACTACTCCTGGGGCTGGCGTGCCGACGCCGACGGGATCACCGTCGGTGATCGTCCGAGCGACGCAGAGCTCGAGGCGCTCAAGGCCCAGCTGTGCGAACCGGAGGCAGAGTTCATCGTCAGCGACACCCAGAACTCGATGGGTGGACACCTCAGCTGTGAGTACAGCGATGAAGATGCGCCGCCGATGGAGTGGGATCCGTCCGTGATCAATCCGGCGACAGGAACGCTGTATTCGTGGGCATCGCTCGGCGTGGACGTCGACACAGCTGCACTCCTCAGCGGGGCGACCATCGCCTTCCACTCCAGCGACGGAACCGACTTCCGGCGCACGGGAACGATCGCCACGGGCAACAGTGCCAACGTGCAGGGGATGACCGCCTTGGGCAACGGCTTCGTGGCGGCGCTGGCGCACTTCTCGTTGAGTGCCAACAGCGTCGAGATGCTGTGGTCGCCCGATGGTTCGAACTGGTCGACCGCCAGCACGCTCGACCTCGGCAACGGTTGGCCGTTCACCCTCACCGAGAGCAACGGTGTCGCAGTGCTCATCGCTCAGGACACCAACGGTGTTCTCACGTCGCACACCTCCACCGATGGCACGACGTGGACGTCGACCGACCTGACCGGCCTTCTCGATCTGCAGCGTGGCGCTCGCGTGTACGTGGAGAATGTGGGATCAGGTCCGCTCGGCCTGGTCATCGCCGTGGGTCAAGAGATCGACGACGTCGCGGCGGCTGGTGGGGTGAGCTTCACCAAGAACGGCATCACCGTCCGACTCGAGAACCGCACCGGGACCGCCTCGATCCTCGATGCCGACGGTTCGGTCATCGCCACCACCACCAACATCTGGTATCCCACTGACACCCGAAGGATCCGCCTCGGTGCGGTCGGCGACTTCAAGCGCCCTCAGGATCGTGAGATCGTGTCGGCCGACGGCACGGTGCTCGCCGTCATCACCGACGACGATCTGAACGCTGCGCTCGGATTGCCCGCACGCGGCGAGGTCCCCCCTGCTGCCACCTCGATCGCTCCGACCGCAGAGGGAGCACGACAGGCGGCCACTGCGGCGGTTGCCGGCAGCGATGCGACCGTCAACGGATCGGCCAACGGCGTCGTGGCGACCACCGCACAGATCGGGTCTTCGAGCGGCAACGTCGCCATTGCCGCCACGGCGGACACCTTCGCCGTCGAGCCGATCTCGGGCACCGTCTTCGCTGACACCCCGTCTGACATCACCACGACGCACGTGTTGCTGCACACCACCGATGGTCAGCGCTGGTCGAAGGTGGCCGCAGCCGACATCGCCGGCAAGGACATCAGTTACATCGGCAACATCTCGGTGACCGGCGATCGGATCATCGTGCGAGCCACGACCGGCGCCGACTCGGTTCTCCTGGTGGGCACGCCGAAGCAATAGCGAACGAACACCTACGACGAGACGCGCATCATCGACCGGTTCGACCCGTTGGCATCAGTCCAACGCGTTGAGCCGGTCGATGAGCTGTCGGAGCCCAGCGGCCTTGCGAGGGTCGAGCACCAGGGCCAACCGGGGGAGATCCAACTTGTCGGCGTCGGATCGCTCAGCCCGGGTGGGTCCGGTCGGCTCGATGACACCTCGCACGCACAGATGGGCGAACTCGGTGTTGAGCAACTCCAATTGCGCGGAATCGGGGAGGCGCTTCACCCGCAGGATGAGCCGATCGCCGACCCAGCGCAGCGAATCGAAGTTGGACGTGAACCGACAGATCTCGTCAACTGCCGTTGACACATCATCGGTGACGAGGAACAGGTCGAGATCGTCGGCGTTGATGAACCCTCGCCCCACCAGCTCGTCGCGGATCACCTGTGCCCAATTCGACCAGTAGGTCGACCCGGGGGTGTCGAGGAACACGATCGGCACAGGAGCGCCCTTGCCGGTCTGGGTCAACGTCAGCAGCTCGAACGTCTCGTCCAACGTCCCGAACCCACCGGGTAAGCACACGAACGCGTTCGACTCCTTGATGAGCATGAGTTTGCGGGTGAAGAAGTACTTCATCGACACGAGCTTGGAGTCGCCGGCGATCACCGAGTTGGCCCCACTCTCCCAGGGCAGGCGGATCGTCACGCCGATCGAACGATCGACTCCGGCGCCTTCGGTGGCGGCCTGCATGAGCCCAGGGCCTGCTCCGGTGATCACCATCCACCCGTCGTCGGCCAACTGAGAGGCCGCCTGTTGCGCCTGCGCGTAGAGCGCATCGTGAGCGGCCACGCGCGCCGAGCCGAACACCGTCACCTTCGGCAGATGTCGATAGGGACGGAACATGGCGAACGCCTCGCGCATCTCGGCCAGCGCGGCAGAGATGATCTTGAGGTCCAACTCGTCGCCGCCGTCACCGGCGAGGTTGAGCCCCGTGGCGACGATCTCGGCGAGCAGCGAACGGTTGGTGGTGACACCGCGGTCATCGAGCAGTCGTGCGATATCCGTTCGCTCGGCGTCGCTCAACTCGTCGATCTGTCGGGTCGGCCGCAGCTCCATCAGCGCGAGCGGAGCTCGTCGGCCTTGGTGCCCAATGCGTCGAGCAACTCATCGAAGCTCTTGGAGAACGCGCTGACCCCTTCGGTTTCCAGTTGCGTCGCCACATCGTCGAGATCGATCCCGACCTCGGTGAGCGCAGCCCACACCGCCTTGGCGTCGGCGACGCCGGCGTCGACCGTGCGAGCGAGCGTCCCATGATCGGCGAAGGCCTCGAGTGTGGCATCGGGCAACGTGTTGACGGTGTGGGGTCCGATCAACTCATCGACGTACAGCGTGTCTCGATAGGCCGGGTTCTTGGTACTGGTGGACGCCCACAGGGGTCGCTGCACGCGCGCGCCCCGCTCGGCCAGCGCCCGCCATCGGGGGCCCGAGAACACGTCCTCGAACAGCTGATAGGCCAACTTGCCCTGCGCAACGGCGGCCTTGCCCCGCAAGGCCAACGCCTCCGGGGTTCCAATGGCATCGAGACGGCGATCGATCTCGGTGTCGACGCGGCTGATGAAGAAGCTGGCCACGCTGGCGACCTTGGACAGATCGGCATCGGGATCCTTGGCCAGACGCTCGAGCCCACGTACGTACGCCTCCATGACCTTGGCGTGGCGATCGAGGCTGAAGATGAGCGTCACGTTGATGCTGCGTCCCTCGGCGATCATCTGCTCGATGGCGGGGAGTCCCTCGATGGTGGCCGGGATCTTCACCATCAGGTTCGGTCGATCGATGGTGGTGTGCAAGTGACGCGCCGCTCGCTCGGTGCCTTCGCCGTCGCGGGCGAGGCCGGGCGACACCTCCACCGACACGTAACCATCGACGCCATGGCTCGCCGTGTGTACCGGTGCGAACACATCGAGCGCACCGATGATGTCCTTGGTGACCAGCGCCCAGTATGCGTCCTCGACCGCAATGTCATCGCCGATGAGTTCGCCGAACTGAGCGTCGTAGTCGGGAGACCCTTGGATGGCCTTCTGGAAGATCGACGGGTTCGAGGTGAGACCGCGCACACCGCGATCGCGCATCTTGGCGAGCTCACCGGAGGTGATGAACCCGCGTCGGAGATTGTCGAGCCACGGGCTCTGACCTTGCTCGGTGTACAGCCGGACGAGACGATCGTTGTGCGCCATGGCACGAGCCTATGGCCCTGGGGCACTGGGCCAGACGACGCGAGCCAGACGACGCGAGACCACGCAGCGTGAACCACAAGTCGCGCTCAAGTGGGTTCCCATGACCCGATCGTGTGTTTAGGGTGGACGGCAGCGGGCACATACGCGATGGGCGGCTTCCATGCGCCCGTCACGGAGGTGCACATGACGACCCACAAGCTGGGAATTCAGGATCTGGGAGTACACAACACGGCATCGCCATCCGAGGCAGCACCGTCGGCCCCGGTGAAATCGATGCCCACGCGACATCTCGACGTGGACACGATCGAGTCATTGTGGTCGGCAGGCTGGGGAGCGGGCCCGACCACCAAGCAGCACACACCGTCGGCGACGGGCGAACAAGGCGGCATCCAGGTCGGGGCGGCCGACGCCGCGAGCCGCAGTGACCTCGTGGTGGTGGCAAACCGGCTACCGGTGCGCCGCATCGGCGACGATGAGAACACCGTGTGGGAGACCAGCCCTGGGGGCCTGGTGAGCGCACTACTGCCGACCCTCGCCGGGCGTTCGGTCACCTGGATCGGATGGACGGGCGACGTGTTGTCACCCGAGCGCGAGCCACTCGCACCGTTCGAGCACGACGGCATGTTGTTGGAGCCGATCGAACTCGACGATGCCGAAGTGCGCGGCTTCTACGACGGGTTCTCCAACGGGACGTTGTGGCCGCTGTACCACGACGCCATCGTGCCCTCGGAGTTCCATCGTGATTGGTGGGGCCACTACGTCGCTGTCAACCAGCGTTTCGCTGACGCCGCCGCCCGTTCGGCTGCGCCCGGAGCCACGGTGTGGATACACGACTATCAGCTGCAGTTGGTCCCCCAGATGCTGCGAGCGCTACGCCCGGACGTGGCCATCGGGTTCTTCCTCCACATCCCCTATCCGCCACAGGAACTGTTCATGCGCCTGCCGTGGCGCACCGAGCTCATCAACGGCATGCTCGGTGCTGACGTGGTGGGCTTCCAGGTTCCGGTCGCTGCTCAGAACTTCGCGGTCCTGGCCAAGCGACTGGGAGGAGCGAAGGGCAACGCGCAACGCCTCACGGTGGGCGAGCGCACGGTGCGCGTCGGCGCGTTCCCGATCTCGATCGACATCGAGCGCTACGCCCGTCTCGCCGCCGACCCGCAGACGATCATCGGCGCCAAGGAGGTGCGCGAGCGCCTCGGCAACCCGCGCATCATCATCCTCGGCGTCGATCGCCTCGACTACACCAAAGGCATCGAAGTCCGCCTCAAGGCCTATCGAGAACTCCTGCAGGATGGCAAGGTCGGCACCAGTGACTGCACGTTGGTGCAGATCGCGGTGCCGAGCCGCAGTGATGTGCCCGCCTACGGCGACGAGCGCGATCGCATCGAGCGTCTCGTCGGTGAGATCAACGGTGACTACGGCGAGATGGGCGCGCCGGCGGTGCACTATCTGCATCGCAATCTCTCCATCGCCGAACTGGTGGAGCTGTACCTCGCAGCCGATCTGCTCCTCGTCACTCCCTATCGCGACGGGATGAACCTGGTGGCCAAGGAGTACGTGGCCTGTCGTCTCGACGACACCGGCTCGTTGGTGCTGAGCGAGTTCGCCGGAGCAGCTCGCGAGCTGTCCGCCGCGAGCTTGGTCAACCCATACGACATCGCCGCGGTGAAGGAAGCCATCGTCAGCGCCATGAAGGCGTCACCGCGAGATGTGCAGCGGCGCATGCGGGCCATGCGCCGTGCGGTGGACCGCTGGACAGTGCACGATTGGGCCAAGGTGTTCATCGACACCGTCACGGCCAGCACCGCGTCGGTCCCCGAGGCCCCGAGCGATGGGGGCGCTGCAGCCGTTTCGGCACCGTAGCCGTAATCTTCGACCCCATCGCCGGTGAACTCATGCCGGTATGGAACAGGAGTGGGGTCGCGTGCCGATCAGGAGTCTGGGAGAACTGGTGCCGACGGTCGATCCGACCGCATGGGTGAGCGAGAACGGCTACGTGGTCGGTGACGTCATCATCGGCGAAGGCTCCTCGGTGTGGCCCGGCGCGGTGGTGCGTGGTGATTTCGGTTCCATCCGGATCGGCGCCAACACCCACATCGAGGACAACTGCGTCGTGCACGCCGAAGGACCCAACGAGATCGGTGACAACGTGATCGTCGGCCACAGCGTGGTGGTCCACGGCCGCAGCATCGGATCGAACTGCCTCATCGGCAGCCACACGACGATCCTCGATCGTGCGATCGTCGGAGACCGATGCCTCATCGCCGCCAACTCACTGGTGCTCGGCGGCACCGTGATCCCCGACGGATCGTTCGTCTACGGCGCTCCCGCGCAGGTGCGCCCGGCCAGCGAGTCGCAGCTGCAGATGCTCGGCCAACTGTCGGGGCGCGACGTGGGTTATGCGGCGATGTCGAAGCGGTACAAGGACGCCGGCCTCTGAGAAGGAAGGGTGCGCTCAAACGGGTCTGCTTCGCCGAGTCCGCTCCGCTTCCTCGGCTCAAACGGGTCTGCTTCGCCGAGTCCGCTCCGCTTCCTCGGCTCAAACGGGTCTGCTTCGCCGAGTCCGCTCCGCTTCCTCGGCTCAAGAACTCAGACGTCGCGCCAGTAGATGATGGCCGGCTCGCCGTTGACCGCCCGAGGCACTCGGCCGATCTGCTGCCAGCCCAACTCCTCGTACATGGCGCGTGCCGGGTTCGACTCGAACACCAGGTTGAACTGGATGGCGTCGTAGCCGTACTGCGGCGCCCGGGTGATGGAATCGGTCACGAGCGCACGTCCCACGCCACGCCCCCGGAAGCGGGCGTCAGCGATGTACCCCGCGTTGGCGATGTGCGCAGCGCGTCCGGGTTGGTTGGGCTTGAGGTAGTACGCCCCGGCCAATTCGCCCTCGATGCGAGCACACACCACGACGCTCACGTGGTGCACCCAACTGTCATGGAACACGTCGTGGGTCAGGGGAGCCGCGTGTGGATAGCCCTCGCCGGCCCCGACGATGCGGCCGAACAGATCGAACAACGCACCTTCCTCACCGGGGCGTATGGGGGAGATGTCGAGCGCGTCAACGTCACTTGACTTCATGTTGCGTCACAGTCCCAGAGCGGTGCGGGCCGCCTCGGCCACGTGCTCAGCGGTGATGCCGAGTTCCTTCATCACCACGCCACCGGGGGCCGACGCACCGAAACGGTCGATGCCCACGCTGACATCGGCGTAGCGGCTCCATCCGAAGGTGACGCCGGCCTCCACCGACACCGCCGGCAGTTCCGGTCGCAGCACGCCATCGACGTAGTCATCGTCCTGCTCTTCGAACAGGTCCCAACTCGGCAGCGACACCACGCGCGCTCCGATGCCGTCAGCTTCGAGCAAGGCCGCAGCGGCCAGCGCAACCGCCACCTCGGTACCGGTACCGATGAGGGTGACCTGGGCCTCGACGTTGTCACGCACGCAGTAGCCACCGCGCGCAACTCCGGTTGACGAGGTGCCGTCGAGCACCGGCGTCGCCTGCCGGGACAGCACGAGCGCGGTCGGGCCATCGGAGTCGACGGCCACCTTCCAAGCCGCAGCAGTCTCGTTGGCGTCGGCGGGACGGATGAGACGCAACCCGGGCATGGCCCGCAGCGCCGCGAGATGCTCGACCGGCTGATGCGTGGGACCGTCCTCACCCACCCCCACCGAGTCGTGCGTCCACACGAAGATGCTCTTGGCCTGTGACAGCGCGGCCACCCGGACCGCACCGCGCATGTAGTCGCTGAACACGAAGAACGTGCCGCCCGCTGGCAGGGCACCGCCGTGTAGCGCCATGCCGTTCATGATCGCCCCCATGCCGTGCTCACGCACGCCGAAGTACAGCTGGCGGCCACCGGGGTGCTCGCGCGACTGCTGCTCGGCGCCGCCCAACTTGGTGCCGGTGTTGCCACTCAGATCGGCGCCGCCGGCCACGAGGCCTGGCACCACGTCGAGCGTGGCCTCGAAGCACTTGCCGATGGCAACCCGAGTGGCGATCGACTCGCCCGGCTTCCACGATGGCAGCGACGCCTCCCAACCCTCGACCCCGCGGTTTGCCTGCGCGGCGTCCCACAGCGCTCGATCGTCCGACCACGGATCGAACCGCACGTCCCATCCGGCACGTGCCTCGCGGCCGCGCCGACGGGCGCGTGTGCGCGAGGCGGCGACGATGTCGCTCGGCGCCCAGAAGCTCTGATCGGCCGGGATGCCGAGGATCTCCTTGGTGCGAGCGATCTCCTCCGGCTCGAACGGATCACCGTGGGCCTTGGAGGTGTCGGTGTACTTGGGGGACGGATAGCCGATGTGGCTGCGCAGCACCAGCAATGTGGGAGCGTCGTTGTTGCCCATCTCCGAACGGATGGCATGTTCGAGCGCGTCGAGGTCGTTGGCGATCTCACCGACGTTGACCACATTCCAGCCGTAGGCGGCGAAACGTTGCGGGGTGTTGTCGGTGAACGCAAGCTCGGTCGGGCCGTCGATGGTGATGTGGTTGTCGTCGTAGATGGCGATCAGCCGGCCGAGGCCGAGATGTCCGGCCAGCGATGCGGCCTCGTGGCTCACGCCTTCTTGCAAGCATCCGTCACCGGCGATGACGAAGGTGTGATGGTTGCAACGACCTTCCCCGAAACGAGCGCGGGTGTAACGCTCGGCGATGGCCATGCCGACCGCATTGGCGAAGCCTTGGCCGAGAGGTCCGGTCGTGACCTCGACGCCGTGGGTGTGATGCACCTCGGGGTGGCCCGGTGTGCGTGAACCCCACTGGCGGAACGCTTTGATGTCATCCAAGGTGACGTCGTAACCGTGTAGGTACAACGACGAGTACAACAAGATCGAGGCGTGACCGATGGACAGCACGAATCGATCCCGGTCGGGCCATGCCGAGTCGGCGGGATCGTGCTGCATGATCCGGCCGAACAGCACCTGGGCCAACGGAGCCAACGCCATGGCCGTGCCCGGATGTCCGGAGTTGGCGGCGCGGGGCGCGTCCATGGCCAGACCTCGGATGATGCGAACGCACGCCTCGTCGAGCTCCCGATCGGACAGTGCGCTCCGTTCCCCTGATGAGGGGTCCCCGGCGCCGTGTTCAGCAGTGTTGGTCACGTCAGCCGAACCTAGCGGAGCGGACGCCCGCACACGCGGGGCGGCTCAGCGGAACACGGCCACCGAGGCAGTGAATCCGTGGAGATGGTTGCGACCGTTGAGCGGTCCGATCTCGCCGGCGCAGAACATCCCCGCCAGCGGTATGGACGGCCCGAGGACCTCTTGCACCGCGCTGGCGTCGTGATGCGGATGGCCGAACAGATGAGCACCTCGCCCGTTGCAGGTGAACACCAACGCGGCACGGGCCGGTTGTGCCGCTCCGGCGCGGGTCAGCAAGATCGTGAGGTCCTCATCGGCGGTGGCGGCGTCTCGAACGTGGAACTGCACCGTGGCCCCGACCGGCACCGCTTCCCCGACGGCAACGCCGCTGCGCTCGCGATCGGCGCCGAGCACCGCCCGGATGAGGAAGTCGCCCCGTTCGTAATCGAGCTTGGAGTCCTCGATCACGATCCCGCAGTGCAACCCGTGTGCGGCGAGCGAGCGGTCGGTTTCGTCGAGATCGGTGATCATCTCGATGAGTCGTTCGAGCGCGGGCCGGCCACCGAGCTCGCCGATGACCGGGCCGTCCGATGCGGTCACCGTGAACGGGGCGCCGATGGGGCGACACCCCTGTGACACGACCGTGCTCGGCGAGACCTCGGCGGGGGAAAGCACCGAATCGAGCAGGACCCCGACCGCCCCATCCACCCAGTGTCGAATGGGCCCACCCAGCGACTCGTGGCCGATGAGGACGTTGCCAGCCGGTAGATCCGACGCCGATGCCATGCCACCGATGACCGACAGGTGCGGCAGTTCGGAGTTCACGCGAGCGAGGAATCGATCGATGGGGAACGTGAACGGATCGCCCAGCAGCAACAGGGACCGTGCCTCTCCGGCCGAATCGGGCAGGCCGAGTACCTGCCATCCATCAATGGTCTGCTCGGCCCACAAGCGGACTGGTTCGACGCGCGCTCCCGGTAGCACGGCGGCCCACACGCTCAGGGCGGGGCCCGTCTCGACCTCCCGTGCGCCGCCGAGCACCGCCGCCGCGGTGGATCCGACACAGACCCTCGGCCCGAGCAACTCGTGGATGGTGTGGGTGATGGCCTCGAGCTGCGACCGGTGATGCGTCGACGAGAAGATCACGCACAGATCGGGCGTCGCCGGCAGCGTCTCGAGCAACTCGCCGATGATCTCACCAATGGCCACCGAGCTGTCGGGGTGCTCACTCATCGATGACGCGAACGCCGCCCTGACGTCGCTCATGACCATCAGCTTCCGGGCTCGCCAGCAACCGGGGGGAGCAAGGTGAGCGGCACGACGGTCCACGGTCCTCGGTCGATACGCACGTGCGCCTCGATCATGCCGTACTCGGCGAACTCCAACTCGGCCCGCACCAGTCGGTAGGTGAACTTGCCGGGTTCGACCGTGAACGGGCTCACGTTTCGAGCCACCTGTTCCTCACCCCGGTAGAACACCGCCTCACAGATGCCGTTGCCCGGCTCATCTGCCCGGCAACGCACCAGCACCACCAGATGCGGCTCGATGGTGACCGGGACCGGGCTGGGCGCCGGCGTCGAGAAATAGACGCCGGTCAGATCGATGCGGGTCGACGGGCCCGGAGCCGGTCGGAGGTTGAAGTTGTCGACGAACAGCGCGGCCACAATGTCCATGGTTCAGCGAACCTATCGGCTGGCTGCCCTCGTGCCCAGGGCGCGCCGGTCATCTCGGCGGGCTGCGAAGACGCGCTCGACCTCAGACGGGCTGGGGAGAGCGTGGCTTGGCCAGCACGGTGCGGTCGAGTCGCACCTTGGCCAAGCGGCAGAACGCGAGCGCACGGATGAGGATCCAGCCCGGATCGATCTCGGCCTTGTGGAGGCGGAACGTGGCGCTCGTCGGAGCCGCGTGATGGTTGTTGTGGAGGCCTTCACCAGCGGTGAGGAAGGCGAGCCACTGCAGGTTGGTGGCCGAGTTGTCGAACGGGCGCTTGCCGAAGTGATGGCCGATGGCGTTCACCGCTCCCGACAACTGCAGATAGGCGACCATGTGGAAGACCGCGGCGATCAGCCCGTAGATCGGACCGAGGGTGACGATGAGCAGCGTGATGCCGAGGCCCAGACCGAGCCATGCCCGGTCGAACAGGACCTTGTCCCACTTGTCGGGCTGCAGATCCTTGGCGTACTTGGCCGTGGTCTCGGGATCGACGGCCACGCGGCGGTACATGGCCGGATTGGTCAACTGCACCCGCACCCAACCGCTGATGGCGGGGGAGTGGGGATCGTCGACGGTGTCGGTGTGGGCATGGTGCTTGCGGTGCACCGCAGCCCAGGCACGTGGCTTCATGCCCGTGCTCATCCACAAGATCACCCGGAACACGAACTGCAGCGCAGGGTGGAACGTGAGTGCCTTGTGGGCCAAGGATCGATGCAGGTAGATCGTGGTGACCGTGATGGCCACCTGGGTCACGGCGAAGCCGACGAGGAGGGCGATGACGAGGCGCATTGGGGTGGCACCTTAGCGTCTACCTGCCGGTCGGTAGGTACCCCGGCGAGGGACTATCGTCCTCATTTGCTCAGGTGCTCTAGCCTGCGCCGATATGCACGCGACCCGTTGCGTCACCCGTGACGGGTCAGCGCCGTGCGGACACGCATCATCGTCGTCGCCCCAGCCGACGCCGGCCATTGTGAGGATCGCTGCTCCATGAGCGACAACGAACACGGTCACTCCACCCGCGAGGCCATCTTGTCCGAGGCGCTGCGGTGCTTCGCCGAGCAGGGTTACGACGGCACGTCCCTCAACGACATCGCGGCCGGAGTCGGCATTCGGCGCCAGAGCCTTCTGCACTACTTCGCGTCCAAAGAAGCGCTGTATCGCGAAGTGTTCGAGGGTGTCCTGTCCGAATGGTGGAAGCGGGTCGAGTCCGCGGTCGGCCAGGACCGAGGTGGATGGCAGCAGGTCGACCACGTCATCACCGCCGGGTTCCGGTTCTTCGTCGAGACACCGGAATTCGTCCGTCTGCTGCGCCGTGAGGCCCTCGACGGAGGAGCCCACCTCGGCATCGATCTGGCCGCCGCGCTTCGTCCGTTGTTCGATCGCGCGGTGGCGTACTTCCGACGCGAGATGGCAGCGGGCAACTTCAGGGAGCATGATCCAGAGCAGATGTTGCTCACCGGATATGGAGCCCTGCTCAGCTACTTCTCGGACGCGCCGTTCCTCGGCGGGTTGCTCGATCGCGATCCTCTCGATCCCGAGGTCCTCGACGCCCGTCTCGAGCACGTGCGCAGCTTCTTCAAGGCGGCACTGAGACCATGATCGTCGATTCCTCCACCACCGACTCGATGGCGGCACGCCGCTTCGACCCCGAACTCATCGCGTCGATGTTCACTCCATCGGTCGCGGTCCGCGTCGGCCAGGTCGATCCGGGCGCGACGTCGCCGCTCCCCGCGGAGGCCCAGGCGATGGCCGGCGTGCGGCCCAGTCGTCGCGCCGAGTTCTTCACCGGTCGGACGCTGGCCCGCCTGGCCATGACCGACGCGGGCCTCAGCCCTTGCGAACTTGCCGTGGGCGAGGACCGGGCACCGTGCTGGCCGAGCGGGCTGCACGGCACCATCGCTCATGCCGGCACCTGGTGTCTGGCCGCGGTGTCGCTGACCAACTCGATCGGCATCGACATCGAACCGTGCGATCAGCGACTCGACGACGTGCACTCGGTCGTGCTGGCGCCGACCGAGGCCATGCCATCGGTGGCCGGTCTCGGCCAGCGCGATTGCGAGGTCGACCCGGTGCTGATCGCGTTCTGCGCCAAGGAAGCGGTGTTCAAAGCGACCTGGCCGCTCGACCACGTCTGGCGCGAGTTCGGGGACGTCGCCATCACCGTCACCGGCAACACGTTCGCCGTCACCTGGGCGGCTGAACCGTTGCCCGGTGAGGTCGTGGGGCAGTGGGCCATCCACGCCGACCACGTCGTCACCACGGCCTGGGTCATCTGAGGACCCGTCTGAGGGACCCTCCGCGAAGTTCCGAGGGTTGTGATCGCTCATCGATCACAACCCTCGGAACGTTTGCGGGGTAGCGAGCGGGCCACCGGCACCAGGAGAAGTTCGCGTACGGTTGGGTCGTGGCATCAACGTCTACATCATCGACCTCTTCCACGCTGTCCGAGGCCGCGTCGAAGCAACTGTTGGCCGGCTTCGGTGTGCCCCTCACACAGGAGCGTCTGGTCGACACCGCAGAGCAAGCGGCCCAAGCCGCCGTCGACATCGGAACCCCTGTGGTGGTGAAGCTGAACGGCGACACCATCGCCCACAAGACGGAGCGAGGCCTGGTGAAGCTGAACCTCACCTCGCCCGAGGCGGTCGCCGCGGCAGCGAGCGAACTGCTGGCCAAGGCCACCCCGGCCGACGGCGCGGTGCGGGTGCTCGTGGCCCAGCAGGTTCGGGGTAACCGTGAGCTCATCGCCGGTGTCGTACACGATCCGGTGTTCGGCCCGACCGTGATGCTCGGCATCGGCGGCATCTTGGCCGAGGCCATCGCCGACGTGGCGTTCCGGCTGGTGCCCATCGCCCGTGTCGATGCCGAGGACATGATCGACCAGCTCGCCACGCAGAAGCTGTTGGGGGCGTTCCGCGGTGAACCAGCGGTCGATCGCGAGGCGCTCATCGCGGTACTCATGGGCCTCTCCGACCTCGCGTCAACACGGGTTGACATCGTCTCGGTCGACCTGAACCCACTCATCGTCTCGGCCGTCGACGGACGCCCGATCGCCGTCGACGCGCTGGTGGAGGTGTGCGCATGAGCTCGAACCCCCACAACCTCACCGCCGCCCACTTCGAAGCGTTGTTCAACCCGCGTGGTGTGGTCATCGCCGGAGCGTCAACCCATCCCGGCAAGTTCGGTTTCGTGGCCATGCACAACGTGCTGCGCTCCGGCTACGGCGGCAAGGTGTTCGCCACCAACCTCCGGCGCGAAGAAGTGCTCGGTGTGCAGACCGTCGCCTCAATCGACGAGGTGCCCGAGGGCGAGGCCGATCTGTGTTTCGCGTGCACGCCAGCGGAGACCAACAGCGATCTGCTGCGCGCCTGTGCGCGCAAGGGCATCAAGGCGGTGTTCCTCACGAGCGCCGGCTATGGCGAAGCGGGAGAGGCGGGGATCGTCGCGCAACGTGAATTGATCGCGCTGGCCGACGAGCTCGGCCTGTTGGTGGCCGGCCCCAATGGACAAGGCGTCATCTCCACACCGGCCAACCTGTGCGCGCAGATCGTCGCCCCGTTCTCTCCGCCTGGTCACATCGGCGTGGCCAGCCAGTCGGGCAACTTCGTGTCGAGCTTCCTCAACTGGGCCAACGCCACCAGCATCGGCATGAGCCGAGCCGTGAGTGCCGGCAACGCGGCCATGGTCACCGTGCCCGACTATCTCGACTGGTACGCCGACGATCCGGCCACATCGGTGGGCCTCGCGTATGTCGAAGGGATCGTCGATGGACGCAACTTCTTCGACCGCATCCGTTCGGTCGCCGCTCGCATGCCGCTGGTGGTGGTGAAGGGCGGCGCCACCGAAGGGGGAGCGCGCGCCGCGGCGTCGCACACCGGCGCGCTGGCCGCTGACGACAAGGTGTTCGACGGCGCCATGCGTCAAGCGGGGGTGACACGGGCCGCCACGGTGGAGGAAGCGTTCGAAGCGGCGGCGACGTTCGCCACGCAGCCACTGCCCAAGGGTCCGAACGTCGTGGTGATGACGACGGCCGGCGGCTGGGGCGTGGTGACGGCCGATGCCATCACCGCCGATCACGACCTGCAGCTGATGGCATTGCCCGACGATCTCCTCGCCCAGATCGACACCAAGCTCCCCGATCGTTGGAGCCACAACAACCCTGTGGACCTCGCCGGCGGCGAGACCAAGGACACCATCCCCGAGGTGATGGAGATGATCGCGGCCCATCGTGATGTGCACGCCATCGTGTACCTCGGTCTCGGCATCCAGTCGAACCAGGCTCGATTCTCCAAGAGCGGTCGCTTCTACCCCGACCACGGTCTCGAGCGCATCGTCGCCTTCCACGAACGCCAAGATGCTCGGTACGCCCAGGCTGCGGCTGACCTGTCGGTCCGATACGACAAGCCGATCCTGGCGGCAAGCGAACTTGCGGTGGCCGATCCCGACAACCCGGGTCCAGCCACGGTCAGAGCGACCGGCCGCATGTGCTACCCGTCGTCGAATCGCGCTGTCACCGCGCTCGGCCATCTGTACCGCCGGGCGTTGTGGCTCGAGCGTCGAGGTTCGTCGCGTGCGTGAGCTCCCGATGTTCCCGCTCGGGTCGGTGTTGCTGCCGACCATGGGGTTGCCGTTGCGGGTCTTCGAACCTCGCTACCGAGCGCTGGTGGAACATTGCCTCGAATCGGACACCCCGGAGTTCGGTGTGGTGCTCATCGCGCGGGGCAGCGAGGTCGGTGGGGGAGACGTGCGCAACTCGATCGGATGCGTGGCCAGCATGATCGAGGTGGGCCGATCACCCGACGGTCGCTACTCGGTGATGAGCGTTGGCATCAGTCGGTTCGAAGTGATCGAGTGGCTCGACGAGGTCACCTATCCACGTGCGCTCGTGGAGGACATCGAAGATCCACAGACCGATCCCGAAGCGCCGACCCGCATCGATGGATGCACGGTGCGAGAGCTGCACGAGACCAACGTGGTGTTGATGCGCCGATGCCTGGCCATCATGAGCGAGTTGGGGCGCATGGTGCCCCCGGCCACCGCCGAGTTGAGCGAAGACGTGGCCACCGCGATCTATCAGTGCTGTGTGCTGGCGCCGCTGGGACCCGCCGACAAGTACCGATTGCTGTGCGCTCCTTCGGCGATCGCTCGCGCCGAGTTGCTGCACGACCTGCTGGCCGACCAACGAGCCGTCCTCCAGTTCGAGCTCGGTGATCTCGGCGGTGGGCCAGGTGAGCTCGACCCGAACGACGAATGAACTCGCCCTTGGCGATCAGCGATCGACGGAGCCTTGCCAACACACTGTCCGGGGTTGCTGTGCTATGAAACTGAGTCGTGCCGGAGTCCAAACCCCCTGATTCGATTCCTTCGCAGGTGAGCGATCTCATCGCCACCACCAAGGCCTATGCCATCCAGGAGACGATCGGGCCGCTCAAGGGCGTCGGTCGCTTCGTCGCTTTCGGCATCGCGGGTGCCACCGTCGGGGGTCTGGGCTTGATGTTGCTGCTGCTGGCCGGACTCCGGGCACTGCAGACCGAGACCGACACCACGTTCACCGGCAACCTGTCGTGGATCCCATACCTCATCGTCCTGGTGGTCGTGTTGGCGATCCTGGGGTTCGTGGCCAGCCGCATCGGCAAGCACGAACTGGCCAAGCCGAAATCGCAACGAGGAGTCAAGTGATGCCCACCGGATCGAGCGGACGCATCAGCCGCGAAGACATCGAATCGAAGCTGCGGGCGATCCAAGGCGAGACGACGGCCAAGGCCGACTCGGCCAAGGCATCGGTGGCCAAGATCGGCGCGGGCGTCGGCGTGCTGTTCCTCATCCTGGTGTTCCTGCTCGGCCAACGACGCGGCAAGCGCAAGACCACCACGGTCGAGATCCGCCGATTCTGAGAATCGACTGCTGACCCATGCGATTCCTCTTCCGCTTCCTGAAGCGCAACGCCACCTACAAAGGGCTCCTCGGCGGTAGCCGCGGTTGGCTCACCTTGTTCGGCATCTTCACGACGTTCCGCTTCTTCGGGAAGTACGTCGGCCGGGAAGAGCAGTACCTCACCAAAGAGACGCTCAAGCCCGGGCAGGCCATGACCATCACGGCCATCGCACCACCGAGCCGCCGGGAGAACAAAGCCGCCAAGCGCCAGGCTGTTGCCGACGCGGCGAGCGCCAAGGCCGCGGCGAGCGCAGCCAAGGCGGCCGCCAAACAAGCCAAGGTCGCGGCCAAGGCCGGAGCACGCGCCGCCAAGAAGCTCTCGAGCACCAACACGTGAGCCGCCCGTTCGCCTTCGGCGACAAGGTGCTGTTCCTCGATCGAAAGCAGCGTCGCTATCTGGTCACCCTCGCCGACGGCGGCGAGTTCCACAGCCATGCGGGGTTCGTCCCCCACGCGTCGCTCGTGGATCAGCACGAGGGAATCACGGTCACCTCGACGATGGGCGCCCCGTACATGGTGCTTCGCCCGACGTTGTCGGACTTCGTCGTCGAGATGCCACGCGGCGCGCAGGTCATCTATCCCAAGGACATCGGGCCGATCTTGCTTCTGGCCGACATCGGCCCCGGCACGACGGTGTTCGAATCGGGACTCGGTTCGGGCGCGTTGTCGATGGCCATGTTGCGCGCGGGAGCGGTCATCACCGGGTACGACATCCGCGACGAGTTCGAGGCCAAGGCCCGCAAGAACGTGGCGTCGTTCCTCGGACCCGAGGCGCTCAGCCGGTACAACACCTCGGTGCGCGACACCTACGAAGGCATCGATGCCAAGGGCCTCGATCGGGTGGTGCTCGATCTCCCCGAGCCGTGGCAGGTGGTGCCATTGGCCGCCGGGGGAGTACTGGCTCCGGGCGGGATCTTGGTGGCGTACACGCCGCAGATCACCCAAGCCATCGCCACCAAGCACGCCATGGATCGCAACGGGTTCGCCATGTGCCAGACGATCGAGGTCCTCCAGCGCGGCTGGCACATCGAAGGTCAAGCAGCGCGACCCGATCATCGGATGGTGGCCCACACCGGGTTCCTCACCTCCGGTCGCTTCCTCGGCTGAGCAGTTCGGGTGTGGCATGACCACTGAACTGCTCCACCTGACCCGGCACCAGTCACATCGTGAGGTTCGGTCGTTCTGTACCGCGTGGCGACGCAAATCGACCAAACCTCCGAATCGGCGGTGCAGCAAAAGTCGCAACGCGGGGTCCCAGACGCGACAGAACCCCACGCCGCGTCGCCGCGAGCGTGGGGCTCAGTTCGGTTCGATCGAGCGGCAGCCGACCAGCCGCCGCGTCAGATCACGGTTCGATGAAGATGCACTCGCCGGGGCACTCCTCGGCGGCTTCGATGACAGCGTCGGTCTGACCGTCGGGGAAGTTGGCCATGCCATCGGCACCCTGGGGGTTGCCGTTCGCGGCGGCGAACACCTTGGACCCTTCCTTCACGTACGCCAACCCATCGTCGAGCAGGGTGAAGACGTCGGGTGCGATTTCCTCGCAGAGGCCGTCGCCGGTGCAGAGATCCTGGTCGATCCAGACCTTCATGATGTGTCCTCGCCTCCGTGAAGCGTGATTGGAAGATGCTCGATGGGCCCCTTGCCCGCCGGAACATTTCGTCGGTGGTGTTCGACCGACGGTTCCCGGAACTTTACGCGGTTTAGCTCGGGGAAACGAAGCAACCGGGGGGAGATCGGAAAAGTTTGGGACCTTCGACCTGCGCTCCACCCGCGTGACGGGCATGTGAAATCCCCGCATCACAACAATCGCGACAGCCAAGAGCCTCACCAGGCTCACCCGTGGGCGGTAGCGTCCGACAGGGACAGGACGATCAAGGAGGCGGTGGCGTGGACACCAGCGAGTTCCAACGACGCCAATCCGAGTACGAAGAGGAGATCGCCACGCTGCGCGAGCAGGCCAAGCTGCTCGAGGAGGAGGTCATCGACCTTCGCCGGAAGCTGCAGGATGCTCCCAAACGTGTCCGGACCCTCGAGGAGCGGTTGCTCGAGACCAAGGGCCAGCTCTCCCAGGCCGTGAGCCAGAACGAGAAGCTCTCGTACACGTTGCGAGAAGCACGAGATCACATCGCCGCGCTGCGCGACGAGGTCGACAAGCTCACCCAGCCGCCGAACGGTTACGGCGTGGTGGTCGGCCGCAACGACGATGGCACCGTCGACATCCTCTCGGCCGGTCGCAAGATGCGCGTCACCGTGCATCCCGACATCGAACCCGAAGATCTCACCCGCGGCCAAGAGGTGGCGCTGAACGAGAGCTTCAACATCATCTTGGTGCGCCGCAACGACGGCCAAGGTGAAGTGGTCACGCTCAAGGAAGTCCTCGAAGACGGCATCCGTGCGCTCGTCGCCGGCCGGGGCGACGAGGAGAAGGTGGCCGAACTGGCCGACAACATGCTCGGCGCCAAGCTCCGCGCCGGCGACACGTTGCTCCTCGAACCCCGCAGCGGCCTGTTGCTCGAGCGCCTGCCACGACCCGAGGTCGAGGACCTCGTGCTCGAGGAGGTACCCGACGTCAGCTACTGCGATGTGGGCGGCCTCGACGAGCAGATCGAGCTCATCGCCGATGCGGTGGAACTGCCGTTCCTGCATGGCGATCTGTTCGCCGAGCACAAGCTCCCTGCCCCCAAGGGCATCTTGCTGTACGGCCCCCCTGGCTGTGGCAAGACCCTCATCGCCAAGGCCGTGGCCAACTCGCTCGCCAAGAAGGTCGCCGAGCGTTACGGCAACACGCAGGCCAAGAGCTACTTCTTCAACATCAAGGGCCCAGAGCTGCTCAACAAGTACGTGGGCGAGACCGAGCGTCAGATCCGCCTCGTGTTCCAACGAGCGCGTGAGAAGAGCGACGAGGGCTGGCCGGTCATCATCTTCTTCGACGAGATGGACTCGATGTTCCGCACCCGTGGATCGGGCATCAGCTCCGACATGGAGTCGACCATCGTGCCGCAGCTCCTCACCGAGATCGACGGCGTCGAAGGCCTCACCAACGTGATCGTCATCGGTGCGTCGAACCGCGAAGACCTCATCGATCCGGCTATCTTGCGGCCCGGGCGTCTCGACGTGAAGATCAAGATCGAGCGTCCCAACGAGAAGGCCGCCAGTCAGATCTTCTCTCGCTACCTCACCAGCGACCTGCCGCTCGCCGAGAGCGAACTGAGCACGCACGACGGTGATCGCGATGCCACGCTCACCGCAATGGTCGACGCTGCCGTCGAGGAGATGTACCGCTCCGACACCGACAACGAGTTCCTCGAGGTCACCTATCAGTCCGGCGAGAAGGAGATCTTGTACTTCAAGGACTTCTCCTCGGGCGCCATGATCGAGAACATCGTGCGGCGAGCCAAGAAGCTGGCGATCAAGCGCCTGCTGTCGGGCGGACCGAAGGGCATCTGCACCGAGGACCTGACCGAGTCGATCAAACAGGAATTCAAAGAGCACGAGGACCTGCCCAACACGACCAACCCGGACGATTGGGCCAAGATCTCGGGCAAGAAGGGCGAGCGGATCGTGTTCATCCGCACGCTCATCAGCCGCGATGCCGATGGCGCCAAGACCGGTGCCGGCAAGGCGAAGGCCGAGGGCGGTCGGGCGATCGAACGGGTCCAAACCGGCCAGTACCTGTAAATCTCCAGTCTGGCGCCGGCGCCAGTCTGGAGACTGTGGACACGCATCGTGTCCAGAAACTCCAGAGTTCTGCGCGACGGGCGCCTGCCGCGCACCTGCGCCTGCCGAGCACGAGCAAGGCGGTCGCGGTCAAGGCGGGCGGGGTTCGCGTCGACCCGATAGGTTCGGCGTGTGGCCATCCCCAAGGTGTGCGGCATCGAGACCGAGTACGGCATCGTCCTGCGCGGCGCCGATGACAACAATCCGGTGTCGGCATCGAGCCTGTTGATCAACGCCTACGTGGCTCGCCTGGCCGGTCGCATCGGTTGGGACTTCGAGGACGAGAACCCGGCCAAGGACGCCCGCGAGGCGTGGCTCGACGTGGTGTTCCCTCCCGAGGTCGAGACACATCTCGTCAACGCTGTTCTCACCAACGGTGCTCGTTACTACGTCGATCACGCCCATCCCGAGATCTCCACCCCCGAGTGCCTCGACGCGTACGAGGTCGTCACGTGGGACCGCGGCTCGGAGGAGATCCTCCTGCAGTCGATGGCCGCCGCGCAGCAGACGCTGCCTGCCGGCGCCGAAATCGTCGTGTACAAGAACAATTCGGACGGCAAGGGCAACAGCTACGGCTGCCACGAGAACTACCTCATGGACCGAGCCATCCCGTTCCCGCGCATCGTCCAACAGATCACACCACATTTCGTCACCCGCCAGGTGTTCGCCGGGGCGGGCAAGGTGGGATGCGAGCTGAGCGGCGTCGGCATCGACGATGTGCCATTCCAATTGAGCCAGCGAGCCGACTTCTTCGAAGAAGAGGTGGGCCTCGAGACCACGCTCAAGCGCCCCATCGTGAACACCCGCGACGAACCACACTGCGATGCATCGAAGTATCGGCGTCTGCACGTCATCGTCGGCGACGCCAACATGAGCGAGGTCGCCACCTATCTCAAGGTGGGCACCACCGCCATCGTGTTGGCCATGATCGAGGATGACGCGTATCCCTCCGACCTCGTGGTGCATGCGCCGGTGCGGACCATCAAGGAGATCTCGTGGGATCCCACCTTGCGCACCACGCTCGGGCTCACCGATGGACGACGACTCACCGCACTCGATGTGCAATGGATGTTGCTCGAAGCGGCCAAGAAGTGGGAGCGCAGCCATGGCCTCGCCTCAGTCGGTGAGGACGTCGGTCGGGACGTGTTGGCCCGCTGGGAGTCGGTCCTCACCGGGCTCGAGTCCGATCCGATGTCGATGGCGTCGATGGTCGACTGGGTGGCGAAGCGACGCATCCTCGACGGCCTCATCGAACGACACGGGCTCACGCATCGCGACGCCAAGCTGCGCGCCGTCGACCTGCAGTACCACGATCTGCGACCGGGCAAGTCCCTGGCCCGCCGGGCCGGGCTCGACACCGTCGCCGCCGAACCGGCTTGGCGCCGGTCGATGACCGAGCCACCGCCCACCACCCGCGCCTACTTCCGCGGTCGTTGCCTGGCCAAATACCCCGACCAGATCGTGGCCGCCAACTGGGATTCCATGGTGTTCGATGTCGGTTCCGATCCGCTGCGTCGGGTGCCGATGATGGAACCGCTGCGCGGAACGGCCGCCGTGGTGGGTAGCTTGATCGACGAATGCAGCACCGCCCAGGAACTCCTGGGGCGGCTCGGGGCATAGCAGGGCCTCGGGCCACGGTACGGCAGAGCGCCGAGCTACGGCGGAGCGCATCGGTACGCCAGAGCGAGGAGCGAACACACCAAGATGGCCGAGCAACAACGTAAGGCGAAGCCGGCGCAGGAGCGCACCGAGGAGTCCACCGAAGAGGTCGCACCGGCGACCGAGCGGGGCGAGAAGCTCAAGGCCGAACTCGATGATCTCCTCGACGAGATCGACGATGTCCTCGAGACCAACGCCGAGGAGTTCGTGAAGTCGTACGTGCAAAAGGGCGGCGAGTGATCCTCGTCAGCTTCGACATCGACGGCACGATGGAGTTCGGCGATCCACCCGGACCGCTCACCGTCGATCTCGTCCGTCGGGCCAAGGATCTCGGCTACGTCGTCGGGAGCGCATCCGATCGGATCCGCAGCGATCAGGCCAACTTGTGGAAGGCCCACGAGGTAGAGGTCGACTTCGTGATGCACAAGCACCATCTCACCGAGTTGTTCGAGCGGTTCTCGTGCACCCGACACGTCCACATCGGCGACACGCACGTCGATGAGCACTACGCCAAACTGGCCGGCTTCGAGTTCCACTACGTGACCGACGTGCCGGCCGAGGGCACTGCGGGCTGGATCTTCTAGGCCGCGCCTTTGGCGAACCTCGGCCAGAGCAACGCCACGACGAGGTCACTGGGTAACCTGCGCCCCACCTATGTCGATGCCGTTCTTCTCCCCAGGTGATGACCCCGGCGCCAACGTGACCGAGTTGCTGCGACGCGTCGGGCTCGACCCTTCGCCCCGCATCAACGACAGCCTCCAGGCGTCGCCCGAACTCACACCGCACGCCACCACGTGTGTCGCCATCCGCTACGCCGATGGGGTGATCATGGCCGGCGATCGCCGGGCCACCAGCGGCCACCTCATCAGCCATCGCACGATGGAAAAGGTGATGCCAGCTGACAGCCACTCCGGTGTCGCCATCGCTGGGGCGGCCGGACCGGCCATGGAGATGGTGAAGCTGTTCCAGCTGCAGCTCGAGCACTACGAGAAGGTCGAGGGCACGCTGATGAGCCTCGACGGCAAGGCCAACCAGCTGAGCCAGATGGTGCGGGCCAACCTTCCCGCCGCCATGCAGGGCATGGTCGTGGTGCCGATCTTCGCCGGGTTCGACCTCCGTCGCCGCCTCGGCCGGCTCTTCACCTACGACGCCACTGGCGGGCGCTACGAAGAGCAGGACTCCGCGGTCACCGGTTCGGGTTCGTTGCATGCCAGCACGGTCATCAAGGTCGGCTACCGCGACGCCCTTGAACGCGACGACGCTGTCGAACTGGTGCTGCGCGCATTGTTCGAAGCAGCCGATGCCGACTCGGCCACCGGCGGACCCGATCTGGTCCGCAAGATCTTCCCGGTGGTGGCCACCATCACCGCAAACGGGTTCGCTCGCGTCGATGACGGTGAGCTCGAGACCCGTTTCCGTGCGTTGCTCTCGAAGCTCGAGCAGGACGCTACCCGTGTCGGCATCGAAGCCACGTTCTCCTGAGGTGATGACATGAGCATGCAGTTCGGTTACGTCTCGCCGGAGCAGGTCATGAAGGACCGCGCCGATTACGCCCGCAAGGGCATCGCGCGTGGTCGCAGTCTCGTGGCGCTCACCTTCGACGACGGGGTGGCCATCGTGGCCGAGAACCCGTCCAACACCTTGCGGAAGGTGAGCGAGATCTACGACCGCATCGCCTTCGCCGGTGTGGGCAAGTACAACGAGTTCGATCAGTTGCGCGTCAGCGGCATCCGCGCCGCCGACATCAAGGGCTATCAGTACTCGCGCGAGGACGTGGACGCGCGTTCACTGGCCAACTCCTATGCCCAGATCCTCGGCCAGATCTTCACCCACGAGATGAAGCCGCTCGAGGTGGAGATCTTGGTGGTCGAGGTGGGACATCGTGCCGGCGAGGACCAGTTGTTCCACATCCTCTACGACGGCACCGTCATGGACGAGAAGCGCTACAGCGTGCTCGGAGGTGATGCCGATCCCATCGCCGAACGACTCGAGTCAACGTGGGTTGACAACATGGACGAGGCGGCCGCGCTGAAAGCCGCAGTGGCCGCGTTGGCCGGGCCCGATCGCACGCTCACTGCCGACGATCTCGAGGTCGCCGTGCTGTGCCGCTCGAACGGCCGCCGGGCGTTCCGGCGCCGTGATGACGCCGCCATTGCCGCCATCATCGCCAGCTGACCGCGCCAGCTGACCGCGCCAGCTGACCTCGGCTGGTTCGAGGTCCCCGCCGGGACCACGACCCCGGCTGCCGCTGCTGAAGCCTAAACATCCGCGAAACTCACGGCCCGTGGCGACAGCTGGGACCGGCCGGTGTGGTCTCCTTCGTCGGACACGTCGTCACCGGAGGAGACCCAATGGAACAACGCACCCGTAACCGCTTCGTTCGAGCATCCCTGGCGATCTCGGCGGCGATGCTGATCGCCACCAGCTGCGGATCCGAGGACTCGGGTACCAACCAAGCGGCCAACGTTGCGCCGGCGGCATCATCGGAGAACTCGGCGATAGACGCTTCCATGGCCCCCCACGACTCGGCCGCCGGTTCCATGGCGGCAGACACGAAACCTGCAGACACGAAACCTGCCGACGCGATGGCCGCGGACTCGATGCCCGGCGACTCGATGCCGGCATGGCAGACGATGCAGATCACCGACGTCTCTGGGGCAACCTTTCGCCTCAGCGATTTCGTGGGCCGACCGGTGTTCGTGGAGAACTTCGCGACATGGTGTCCCACTTGTCGAAAGCAGCTCGGTGACACCCAGAAGGCCGCAGCCCAGGTCGGTGACAAGGCAGTCGTGATCGCGCTCAGCGTCGAGACCGATCTCTCCGCCGATGACGTGGCCGACTATGCGAAGTCGAACGGCTTCGACGACATCCGATTCGCGGTGATGTCGCCAGAGCTCCTCGCCGCCATGGTCGATGCGTTCGGCAACAGCTCGGTCAACCCGCCGAGCACACCTCACGTCGTCATCGACGCAACCGGGGTTGCCGGCGACATGGACACCGGTCGGATCTCGGTGGCAGACCTCGTGGCCGCGCTCGACGCGGCCGCGTGAGCATCACGGCACAACCGACGTGACTGGTCCGCCATGAGCGAGTACCTCGAGGCGTTCTCGCTCGGCAACGCGGCGATCATCGGCAACGTCTGCATGCTCCCGCTCTACCCGGGTCTGTTCGTGATGATGGCCAACCGGGCGAGTGACGAGCGTGGCGCTCGTTCGCTCCGGTGGATGGGGCTGTTGGTGTTCGCCGGTGTCGTGGCGTCGATGGTGCTGATCGGATTCGTCCTACATCAGATCGGACGCAGCGTCGCGGACATCCTCGATTGGCTGCTCCCGCTGACGTACGGCGCTGTGCTCGTGCTCGGCGTGGCCATGGTGCTGGGTCGCAACCCGTTCGCGCGGCTGGCGACGACGCAGGCACCGGTGCTGCGCAGTCCCTCGGCCACGGCGTTCGTGTACGGGATGGCCCTTGCCCCGATGACGCTGCCGTGTACCGGACCACTCATCATCTCGGCCTTCGTCGTGGGCGGGGTGAGCGGTTCGGGGGCCTTGGCGGAGTCGCTGGCATATTTCGTGTGGTTCGCCATGGGCTTCGGATGGCCGCTCGCGCTGCTCCCGCTGCTCGCCGCTCCGGTGCAACGACGGGTCACCAGATTCCTCGCCCTCCATCACCATCCGATCGCGGTGGCATCGGGACTGCTGCTCATCGCCATCGCCGTCATCGGCTACTGGAACGACGTGCGGCCGGCGTGGAGCTGAGGCGCACCCCGAGCGGTCGATAGTGTCGCCGCTGATGACCCCAGCCGAGATCGCCCCGTCGTTTCGTTCGTGGCTGGCCGACCACCGCGCTGATCTCGAACCGTTCCGCCGCGAGCACGGCCGGACCATCGTGGAGACCTACGACCACGACCGCGACCTGATGCACCTGCTGTTCGAGGCCGGTTGGTCGCGCTACGGATGGCCCGAGGAGTTCGGCGGCCTCGGCGGATCGCCGGTGTCGCGCGGCGTGATCCACGACGAGCTCACGGCGGCCGGGTATCACCTCCCCGAAGCGTTCGCTGCGCTCGAGGTCATCGCCCCCATGCTCATGAAGTACCGGCCCGATCTCGCCGCCGAGCAATTGCCAGCGGCGATCCGCGGCGACGAGGTGTGGTGCCAAGGGTTCAGCGAGCCCGACGCTGGTAGCGACCTCGCTTCTCTGCGCACCCGAGCATTCGACGAGGGTGACCACTTCCGGATCGTGGGCCAGAAGACCTGGACCAGCAACGGTCACTTCTCCAAACGCATCGCCGTGTTGGCCCGCACCGGAGAACCCGACTCTGCCCATCGCGGGCTCACGATGTTCTGGGTCGACATGGACGCCCCCGGTCTCACCGTTCGCCCGATCATGTGCGCCAACGGCCGTGAGGAGGTGGCCGAGGAGTTCTTCGACGACGTCATCGTCTCGCGCGATCGCATCGTCGGAGAGATCGGTGGCGGCTGGGGCGTGGTCATGTACCTGCTCCAGTTCGAGCGCGGCAACTACGCATGGCAGCGTCAAGCGATCTTGCACTCGCGCGTTCTCGACACCGTCGCCGCAGTGGCTGACGATCGCAGTTCACTGCCGCCGGACGCACCGGCGCAGGTGGGCGAGGCCTATCTCGATCTCATGGCGCTGCGCGCCCGCTCTCGCACCACCATGCGGACGTTGGCCACGGGCGTCGACCTCGGTCCGGAGATCTCGATCGACAAGGTCATGCTGGGCGCCACCGAGCAACGGGTCAACGATCTCATCGCCGGCCTCACGTGGCCGAGTCAGGAACTCGGCGACGACGAGGAGGCGTGGACGCGTCGCCATCTGTGGTGGTACAGCCGCATCACCACGATCTACGGCGGGGCCGCGGAAGTGCAACGCGATCTGGTCGCGCAGCGGGTGCTCGGCCTGCCGCGGAGCTCGTGACGAGGGATTCATGATGGACGCTGCCGAACTCGATCTGGTGCGCTCATCGCTGCGCCATCTGTTGACCACCGCTCCGCCGGCCGATCTGCCCCATCAGCTGATCGAGGCCGGTTGGCGTGAGCTGATCGCCGATGACCCCAATGCGGTGACCGAGGCGCTCTTCACCGAGCAGGGCGCCGCGCACGTGAGTGGGCCCGCCCTCGAGTTGGTGATGCTCGACGCGACTGATGTCGAGATCGATCCGACGAACGTGGCGTTGGTCCTACCGCCGTTGCGGCGCGGTGTCACCGTCACCGCAACTCGAATTGACAACAACCATGTGTCTGTGGACGGCTTGCTGTTGGCTGGTGCCGACCGAGCTGCACACCTGGTGGTCACCGACGGTTCCACCCTGTGGTCGGTTCCGATGGCGGCATGCACCGCGACTGCCGTCGGCGGCTTCGACCCGGCACTGGGCCTGACGCGGGTACATGCCAACGGCGTCGACGCCGTGGTGCTGAGCGAGAACGTGGACTGGGCTGGCGCTGTTGCCGCAGGCCGGCGTGCGTTGTCGTGCGAGATGATCGCCGCGGCTCGCCACTGGCTCACCGAGACCGTCGCCTACGTGACAGCACGGGTGCAGTACCGGCGACCCATCGGCTCGTTCCAGTCCGTCCAACATCGCCTGGCCGACGCGCACATCGCGCTCAGCGCGGCCACCGACGCTGTGGTCACCGCGTTCGAGGAGCACGATGCGTGGACGGCTCTGCTCGTCAAGGCCCTCGCCGGACGCAGCAGCACGCTGGCCATCGCCAACTGCTTCCAGGTGACCGGCGGCATCGCCTTCACCGCTGAACATGATCTGCATCACGCGATCGAACGCATCAGATTGTTGGACGCGCTCCTCGGTGGCCATGAGGAGCTCACGTGGACGGTGGGAGAACGGATCTTGGCCGATCCTTCGGTACCCCGTCTGCCGAGGCTGTAGGGGGGGGGGGGGGACGAGTACTCACATCGAGTCTGGGTCGAGGCTCGGCGGTTCCAGCAGCTCCCGGGCCAACTCCAGCTGAGCTTCTGGTACGAACACGTGGGCACGGCCCACTGGATAGGGCCCGTCCACGCCACCTTTGAGCTCGCAGATGATCCCGTCGGCCCCGAGCCGCGCCGCGATCAACTTCGCCTCGAACCCGCTCCCGACGGATACGAGTCGAACCATCGGCCCCATCCGATGCACGGTAGCGGTAGCTTGCCTGACATGGAGCGGCGGATCTTCGGACTCGAGAACGAGTACGGAGTCACGTGCACGCTGCGGGGGCAGCGACGCCTGAGCCCTGATGAAGTGGCTCGATACCTGTTCAGGCGGGTCGTGTCGTGGGGCCGGAGCTCGAACGTGTTCCTGGCCAACGGCGCTCGCCTGTACCTCGACGTGGGCTCGCATCCCGAGTACGCCACCCCCGAGTGCGACTCCATCTACGAACTCGTCGTGCACGACAAAGCTGGCGAACGGATCTTGGAGCAACTGTTGGTGTCCGCCGAGCAGCGCTTGCGCGAGGAAGGCATCAAAGGCGTCATCTACCTGTTCAAGAACAACACCGACTCCGCCGGCAACTCCTACGGCTGCCACGAGAACTACCTCACCAGCCGAAAGGACGAGCTCACCAGCTACGCCGAGGTGCTCATCCCGTTCCTGGTGTCGCGCCAGATCTACGCCGGTGCCGGCAAGGTGCTGCAGACCACCCGAGGATCGGTGTACTGCATCGCCCAACGGGCCGAGCACATCTGGGAAGGCGTCTCGTCGGCCACCACCCGCAGCCGACCGATCATCAACACCCGCGACGAACCCCACGCCGATGCCGAGCGCTATCGACGGCTCCATGTGATCGTGGGTGACTCCAACATGAGCGAGTACACGTCGTTCCTCAAGGTCGGCGCGGCCTCGATCATGTTGCGGATGCTGGAGGACCCCAGCGTGGTGCTGCGGGACATGACCCTCGAGAACCCCATCCGGGCCATCCGGGAGATCAGCCACGACATGACCTGTCGTCGCACGGTCCGCCTCTCCAACGGACGCGAGGTCTCGGCGCTCGACATCCAACGCGAGTACCTCGACAGAGCGTTGCGCTACGCCGACACCAAGGGCTTCAGCCCCCTCGAGATGCAAGCGCTCAACATGTGGGAGCACTGTGTCACCACCATCGAGAACGATCCCCTCAAGCTCGACCGTGAGGTCGACTGGGTCATCAAGCATCGTCTCATCGAGGCTTATCGCGACAAGCACGACATCCCGCTCAGCGACCCCCGCGTCGCCCTCATCGATCTGCAGTACCACGACATCAGCCGCGATCGCGGCCTGTACTACAAGCTGCAGGACAAGGGCATGGTCGAGCGGATGTGCACCGACGCCGACATCGACAACGCCATCGAGAACCCGCCGCAGACCACTCGGGCGCGGTTGCGGGGCGAGTTCATCCGCAAGGCCAAGGAACGCAAGCGGGACTACACCGTCGATTGGGTCCACCTGAAGCTCAACGACCAGGCCCAGCGCACGGTCCTGTGCAAGGACCCGTTCCGCAGCCGGGACGAACGCGTGGAGAAGCTCATCGCCTCGCTGTGACGTCCAGTGTCTCGTCATCTCGGGTTGACTTGTCATCCTCGGTTGACAGATGACGCAGATCGACCCTTTCCCCAACACGACGCGAAGCGGAGCACACGATGAAACTGGGCATGGTCGGACTCGGACGTATGGGCGGCAACATGGCCGAGCGTCTCCGCCGAGGGGGCCACGAGGTGATCGGCTACGACCTCAACCCCGACACCCGTGATGTGGCCACCCCGGCCGATCTCGTCGCCGCCCTCGACGCACCGCGAGTGGTGTGGCTGATGTTGCCGGCCGGTCCGGCCACCGAAGCGGCCGTCAACACCTTCGCCGCGCTGCTGTCACCCGGCGATCTCATCGTCAACGGAGCCAACGATCGTTACGACGAAGACCAGCGACGGGCCGCAGTGTTGTCGGACAAAGGCATCGGCTACGTCGATGCCGGCGTGAGCGGGGGAGTGTGGGGCCTCACCGAGGGCTACTGCCTCATGGTCGGCGGGACGGTCGACAGCATCGCTGCGGCCCAACCAATCTTCGACACCCTCGCTCCTCCCGGAGGGTTCGTGCACTCCGGTCCGGTCGGCGCCGGGCACTACACCAAGATGGTGCACAACGGCATCGAGTACGCCCTCATGCAGGCCTATGGCGAGGGCTACGAACTGCTCAAGGCCAGCGAGCTGGGCATCGACGTGGACGGAGCGATGAAGGCCTGGCGCACCGG
The DNA here is from genome assembly GCA_050246915.1 of Acidimicrobiia bacterium. Classification (GTDB taxonomy): domain Bacteria; phylum Actinomycetota; class Acidimicrobiia; order Acidimicrobiales; family Ilumatobacteraceae; genus JBFWVD01. The sequence continues at coordinate 34,266 of JBFWVD010000008.1, forward strand.
CAGCGTCGTGCGCTCATGGCTGCTCGATCTGTTGGTGCGAGCGCTCGAGCAGGAACCCGGCCTGGAGGGCATCAAAGGCTGGGCCGACGACACCGGCGAAGGACGTTGGACGGTCGAGGAATCGATCCGTCTCGCCGTGCCGCTGCCGGCCATCGCTGCGTCGCTCTACGCGCGCTTCTCGTCGCGACAGGAGGACTCGCCCACCATGCAGGTCGTCGCCGCACTGCGGGGGCAGTTCGGCGGCCACGCCGTCAAGGCCGAACCACGCGTGGCGATGCACGCACCGAACGTCGGCGACGTCGCCGGCACCGGCGAGGCCACATCCACGGGCGCCCCGGTGAAGGGCACCACCGGTCCCAACAAGGGCGCGTGATCATGGGCAACGGCAACCGCGCCGATTCGTTGGTGTTGTTCGGCATCACCGGCGACCTCGCACGCAAGAAGCTCTTCCCGGCCCTGTACAACCTCGAACGACGCGAACGGCTCGATGCACCCGTGGTCGGCGTGGCCCGCAGCACCTGGTCAGATGATGATCTGCGCGCCAACGCCCGGGCCGCCATCGAAGCAGTCGTGAAAGACCCCGACGAGGCGGTGCTGGCTCGCTTGTTGCCCCGCATGTCGCTCATTTCGGGGGAGTACACCGACCCGAGCACGTACGGTCGTCTGGCCGACCGTCTGCGCGAGACCGGCTCGACCCGGCCCACGTGCTATCTCGCCATCCCACCGGATCTGTTCGACGACGTCATCGAGGGCCTCGCCGGGGTTGGCCTCAACGCCGAAGGACGCGTGGTCGTCGAAAAGCCTTTCGGCCGCGACCTCACCAGCGCCCGCGAACTCAACGCGCTGCTGCGCAAGGCGTGGCCGGAGAATCGCACGTTCCGCATCGACCACTACCTCGGCAAGGAGAGCGTCGAGGACCTGTTGGTGTTCCGGTTCGCCAACGCGTTCCTCGAGCCGATCTGGAACCGCAACTACATCGATTGCGTGCAGATCACCATGACCGAGACCTTGGACGTGCAAGGCCGCGGTTCGTTCTACGACACCGTGGGCGCGTTGCGCGATGTGGTGCAGAACCATCTGCTGCAGGTGGTGGCTCTGCTCGCCATGGAACCACCGGTGTCAACCGATCCTGACGCTCTGCGCGACGAGCGCATGAAGGTGCTCAAAGCGATGCGAGCGGTCGACCCTCGCACCATCGTGCGTGGCCAGTACACCGGCTATCTCGAGGAGCCCGGAGTCGCCCCCGATTCCACCACCGAGACCTTCGTGGCCATGCGCCTGGAGATCGATTCGTGGCGTTGGTCGGGCGTGCCGTTCTACGTACGAGCCGGCAAGGCGCTCGCCGCGTCGGCCACCGAGGCGATGGTGGAGTTGCGCAACCCACCTCAGCTTCTGTTCTCGGCCGCCGACGGTCCCAGCCCGCACGCCAACTTGATCCGTTTCCGCCTCGGCAACAACGACGGGATCACCATGAGCGTGCAGGCCAAGAAGCCGGGACAGGATCTGTCCACCGAACCGGTCGATCTGCAGGTCGACTTCGCCTCGGCCCTCGGCGAGCGACGCGAGGCCTACGACCGCCTGCTCGAAGACGCCATGGAGGGCAACTTGGGCCGCTTCGCCCGTGTCGACATGGTCGAGGAGGCGTGGCGGATCGTGCAGCCCGCCCTCGACGATCCCCGACCCATCCGGCGCTACACCCGCGGCTCGTGGGGACCAGACGCGGCCAACGCCATCATCGAACCGCGTGCCCATTGGCACGAGCCGCTCGTCCGGTGATCTCGCCATGATCTCCCGATGATCTACGAGCAATTGCCGAACAGTAACGACGTCGCCCGCCGAGCCGCAGTGCTGATGGCCGACCGGATGTGGGCCGCGGTGGCACGACGGGGGAGTGCCGCGTTGGCAGTGAGCGGCGGCCGCACACCGTCGGAGATGTTCCGGGTGCTGGCCGCTCTGCCGGTGCCGTGGGCGCACGTGCACCTGTTCCAGGTCGACGAACGATCAGCCCCCGACGGTCACCGCGACCGCAATGCGACCATGCTCGCCGACGATCTCCTGGCCCTCCTGCCCGACACGCCGGCCGGTGTCCACCTCATGGATGTCAGCCACCCGGGTTCGGCAACCGCGGCCGATCGCTACGGCAACCTCTTGTCGCGCTTTGCTCCCGACGGACTCGATCTGGTGCACCTCGGTCTGGGCGACGACGGCCACACCGCCAGCTGGCCCCCGGGGGACCCGGTCGTCGACGCGGCTGGGCCGGTGGCCTGGAGCGCCGAATACCAAGGTCGGGTCCGCATGACGCTCACACCGATGGCAGTGACCTCGGCCCGAGAGTTGCTGATGACCGTCGTCGGACCATCCAAGGATGCGGCTCTGGCCGCGCTGACCGCAGGCCGCCCGGTCATCCCAGCGCACCGCCTCGACCCATCCAAACTCGTCCTGATCACCGACCGGCCAGCATGATCTGACCTCATCAGGCCGAACAATCCGCGATCGATTGCCGATCAAAGAGCCGATGACCCGCCGCGCAACACCCTCGCCGACTCGCTACCGTGCGGACCACATGTCGTACGAAACCCCGCCTCCCTCGCCACCCGAGCAGATCGAGATCGGTCTGACCAACGAACTGGCGGTCGACGTCGAGGAGAACAAGAGCCCCGTCAAGGCCATGATCGAGTGGCTGGTCGTCGTCGGCGCCGCGCTGCTCGTGGCTCTCATCATCCGATGGCAGTTCTTCGGCGCGTACGTGATCCCGTCCGGCTCGATGTATCCCACGTTGCAGTACCAGGGCACCCGCGATCGGGTGCTGGTCAACAAGCTCAGCTACAAGCTCCACGACATCCACCGAGGTGATGTCGTGGTGTTCAGCCGCCCACCAGCGGAGTCCGATCAGACCATCAAAGACCTCATCAAGCGGGTCATCGGGCTACCCGGCGACTCGGTGAGCGCCAAGAACAACGTCGTGTACATCGGCGATCAACCGCTCGACGAGCCCTACGTCAACCCCGCTTGCGGAGGCACACGGGACTTCGGGCCGGTCGTGGTGCCCGATGGCGAGTTGTTCGTGATGGGCGACAATCGCTGCAACAGCGAGGACAGCCGTGTGTTCGGCACGATCAGCGACGATCTGGTCGTGGGCCGTGCCTTCGTGCGTGTCTGGCCGCTCGATCATCTCGGCTGGCTCTGAGTCGCAGCGCGCACGAACCGCTCAGCTCTCGGCGGCGATGGCCTCCATCATCCGATCGGTCCAGTCGCTGAACACGCCGTCGACGCCCATGCGTATGAGCTTGGTGAGCGCGTTGACCTGCTGTAGATCCCAGGCCAGCACATAGCGCTCGAACCGGTGGAACAACGTCGTGAGCCCGCCGGACCAGTCGCTGTGATGCATGTTGATGCAATCGATGCCGTTCTCGGCCAAGAGCGCGGCGCGACGCTCGGGCCCCTCTTTGATGCGGTTCAGGCGGGTCGAGTCGACCAGTTTCACCTCTGACGACAGCGGCCTGAGCGCCGCCACGACGCGCCAATCGGGGTGACACAACCACAAGCGGGGGAGCATCGACGGATCGGTCCGCCGCACCTCATCGATGACGGCAGCGCCGCACTCGTCGTCCTTGAGATCGAGGCTGAGGTGGTACGACGTACCGCACTGCACCAGCAGATCCACCAGCGACGGGATGTGTCCGGGCAGGTCATCGCGGTCGATCGAGTTGATGGACTTCTTGCGGATCCCTTGACGAACCACGCCATCGTGATCGAGCACCGGTATCCCGTCGCGTGTCAGCCACACGTCCGATTCCAGACCGGTCGCCCCCAACCGCAGACCCAGGACGAACGCCTCGATCGTGTTCTCTTGGGCATGTGCCCTTGCTCCACGGTGAGCGAAGCCGATAGGGGGGACGTGAAGAGATGGAAGCCGTTGTTGCACGTCCTCAATCTTGACAAAGGCCGGACGAGTCGGCCCTCAAGGCGACTGGTGCTCCCGACGATTCTCCATTGCACGGAAGGCACCACGTCCAGGAGGGACGAACCAATGGCGATCATCAGAGCGACATGCCACGACTGCGGAGACGTCGAAATGACGACTTCCGATGTGTGGGTGCGCATTTGCGATGATGACAACTCGGGCACGTACGCCTTCCGCTGCCCGGTGTGTGATCACGTCGTCGTGAAGCCCGCCGAGGCACACATCGTCGATCTCCTGGTCGCCTCCGGTGTCGCCTGGTCGACATGGGCCCGCCCAGCCGAGGTGCACGAGCGTCCCCAAGCCGGTGAAGCGTTCACCTATGACGACCTCATCGACTTCCACGCGGAGCTCGAGAGCGACGATTGGTTCGCCCGACTCAGCGAGCTCACCGACAACACCTGAGTCTGCTTCGCCGAGTCCGCTTCGCTTCCCCGGCTCAGGACGCGAGTCTGCTTCGCCGAGTCCGCTTCGCTTCCCCGGCTCAGGACGCGAGTCTGCTTCGCCGAGTCCGCTTCGCTTCCCCGGCTCAGGACGCGAGTCTGCTTCGCCGAGTCCGCTTCGCTTCCCCGGCTCAGGACGCGAGTCCTCACGGGTTCGCTGAACCGCTGCGCGGGGAGCGGTCCCCGTACACTTCACGCCGTGTTCAACGTCGGCGGATCCGAGTTCCTCATGATCGCCCTCGTGGCGCTCTTGGTGCTCGGTCCAGAACGCATGCCCGATGTGGTGCGCAAGGCCGGGAAGATCGTCGGCGAGCTTCGTCGCATGTCCAATGGGTTCCAGGCCGAACTGAAGGACGCGTTCGCCGAACCGATCCAGACCATGAACGAGGTCAAGGGTCAGATGAACTCGACGGTCACCGATCTGCGCAGTGCCATCAGCAGTGCGGCGAACGTGACCATCGACGCTCCAGTACCCGCTACCAAGGACGAGCCCGTCGCTGAGTCGCAAGCGGTGGCCGGCCCGACGTCGTCGCCGTGGGGCGCTCCCGACCCCACCGCTGTCACCCAGCTGCCGCCCCCAGACACCGACCGTCAGAACGCCGAGCCTTGATGAAGCTCCGCAAGGGCAAGACATCCGACAAGACCGACACCCGGCAGTTGTCCTCCGATGGACACATGACGCTCATCGAGCATCTGAACGAACTGCGCTCACGATTGTTGAAATGCGTGCTCGCCGTGGTCGCCGGGCTGATTTTCGCCTTCATCGTGTACAACCCCGTGCTCGACTTCCTACGTGGCCCGTACCGCGACCTGTGCGAGGCCAAGGCGAGTTTGAAATGTGATGGCAACCTGCTCAACCCCGACCCCATCGGTGGATTCGGCACCAGAGTCCGACTGTCGGGGTACATGGGCATCGGCCTCGCCCTGCCGGTGTTGATGTGGCAAGTGTGGCGATTCATCGCTCCCGGTCTCTTGGCCAAGGAGAAGAAGTACGCCATCCCGTTCATCATGTCGTCGATGGTCCTGTTCGCGTCCGGTGCGCTCGTGGCGTGGCTGACTCTCCCCAAGGCTCTCGAATGGCTCACGGCATACGCCGGTTCGGGCACCAATCCTCAGTTCTTCATCGACAAGTACGTGGGATTCGTCCTGCTGCTCATGATCGGGTTCGGGGCCGGATTCCAGTTCCCGGTGATCCTGGTGACGCTCGAACTTCTGGGGGTCGTGACCCCTCAGACGCTGCTGAAGAGCTGGCGCACGGTGGTCGTGGTGATCGTGATCGTCGCCGCCGTGGCCACCCCGGGCGGCGATCCGTTCTCGATGCTCGGCCTCGGGGTACCTCTCGTGCTCTTCTACTTCATCGCCGTGGGGATCGGCTTCTTGTTCAAGCGGAAGAAGCCGGTCGAGAGCTGACAGCTCCCTGGGCGATTGCCGTTCCGTCGACCAACGCCTGATTTCCGCGCCGAAACGCCCCGCGATGCTCCAAACTGGTCGGGTGAACAGCGACCGGGACCAGATCCTGGCGTCCTATCCGTTCGCCCTCGATCCTTTCCAAGTGGCGGCGCTCGACGCACTCGACGCCGGAGCCTCGGTGCTCGTGGCAGCCCCGACCGGGTCGGGCAAGACGGTGGTCGCCGAGTATGCCGTGGCCCGAGCGCTGCGGCGGGAGCGGCGCGCCTTCTACACCACCCCGATCAAGGCGCTGTCGAACCAGAAGTACCTCGATCTGTGCCGTCGCCACGGCGTCGACAACGTCGGGCTGCTCACCGGTGACAATGCCATCAACGGCGATGCGCCCATCGTGGTGATGACCACCGAAGTGCTCCGCAACATGATCTACGCGCGATCGGGGGCCATCAGCGCGCTCGATGTCGTGGTGCTCGACGAGGTCCACTTCCTCCAAGACGCTTATCGCGGGCCGGTCTGGGAAGAGGTGATCATCCACCTCCCTCATCGCATCCAGCTGGTGTGCCTGTCGGCGACGGTTTCCAACGCCGAGGAGGTGGCGTCGTGGATGCGCACCGTTCGCGGGGCGACCGAGGTCATCGCCGAAGATCAGCGTCCAGTCGAGCTGCAGCAGCTGTACATGATCGGCGATCGCACCAGTGATCGACTGCACTTGTTGCCAACGCTGGTTGACGGTCGACCGAATCCCGAGGCGATGCGCATCGATTCAGAAGCCGCTCGCGGGCCGGTGTGGGAACGTCACCATCGAAAGGGCATGCGGCGAAAGCTGTACACACCCGATCGGGTCGACGTGGTCGAGCGTCTCGACGACGAAGGCATGCTGCCGGCGATCTACTTCATCTTCAGCCGCAACGCCTGCGATCAAGCCGCGGCAGCATGCCTCGGCGCCGGCATCCGACTCACCACTGCCATCGAGCGTGATCGCATCCGAGAGATCGCGGCCAACCGACTCGACGGGCTGTCGAGCACCGACCTCGCCGTGCTCGGCTATGCGCAGTTCATGGCTGGCCTCGAAGCAGGCATCGCGCCCCACCACGCCGGCATGATCCCACCGTTCAAGGAGACCGTCGAAGCCTGCTTCACCGAGGGTCTGGTGAAGATGGTCTTCGCCACCGAGACCTTGGCTGTCGGTATCAACATGCCGGCGCGCACGGTGGTCATCGAGAAGCTCACCAAGTACATGGGCGATCGTCATCAGTTCCTCAGCCCCTCGAGCTACACCCAGCTCACCGGCCGAGCGGGACGACGAGGCATCGACACGCTCGGTTCGGCGATCGTGTTGTGGAACCACTTCGTCACCTTCGATCAGGTGGCGGCGCTGGCCGCGTCGAAGTCGTTCGCACTGGTCAGCGCGTTCCGCCCGACGTACAACATGGCCGCCAACCTGGTTCGTTCGTACGCACCCGATCGTGCCCGCCAGCTGCTCAACCTGTCGTTCGCCCAGTACCAAGCCGACAGAGAGATCGTGCAACTCGAAGCGCGGCTCGAGCGACGCACCGCGGTGCTGGCCGAACTGCGCGAGCAAGCTGCCAGCCCATTCGGCGACATCGAGGACTATCGCAGCGCCACCAACCGCGAGGAGCGGCGTATCGCCGCCGAGCGTCCGAGCCAGGGGACGATCGATCTCGCGCTGTCCCGACTGCGACCCGGTGACGTGATCATGGTCGAACGTGGTCGCTACTCCGGGCGGGCTGCCGTGCTCACCGTCTCGAGCCGCACCGGAGGCACCACCAAACTCCGGGTCATCACGCCAGGCCGCATCTCCATCGTGCTGTCGGCGGTGGACTTCGACTCGGCCCCGCAGCGACTCGCGCAATTGGAATTGCCGACGCCGTTCGCACCGAATCGGCAGAGCTTCCAACGCGAGGTCGCACGGGCCCTCGATCGCGCTCGCCTCGGCCCCGGAGTGCCCGAAGGTCGCGGGCGTGCCAGCAGCGTCGACCGGGCAGCTCCGCACCATCCCGTGCTCGCCGATCCCGATCTCACCAAGCGGCTCAAAGCCGCGGGCCAAGCCGATCGTGTCGCCCGTGAAGTCGACGATCTGCAGCGACGGGTGCGCAGCCGCAACGAATCGTTGGCCCGGCGTTTCGATCGCCTCCTGGCCTTGTTGGAGGAATGGGGATACCTCGCCGGGTGGACGCTCACCGACGGCGGCGAACGACTGGCCCGGTTGTTCCACGAGAGCGATCTGCTGGTGATCGAGTCACTGCGACGGGGCCTGCTCGATGGCCTCGATCCGGCCTCGTTCGTGGCGTTGGCGTCGGTGTTCACCTACGAGCACCGCAGCTCCGAACCACCCCCTCCGCCGTGGTTCCCGTCGGGCAAGGTCCGCAAGCGTTGGTTGGCCATCTCCGAGTTGGCTGAGGAGTTGAACCGACTCGAGGACGATTCCCGGCTCACGCTCACCCGTCCGCCCGATCCCACCTTCGCGGCCATCGCCTATGCGTGGGCGGCGGGCGAAGCCTTCAGCGAGGTGGTGGCCGAAGAGGAGCTGTCCGGCGGCGACTTCGTTCGGAACATCAAGCAGCTCATCGATCTCGTGCGTCAACTCGGCGACATCGCCCCGAACGAGGCGACGCGACTCACTGCCCAGCGCGCCGCCGACGCGCTCTTCCGCGGCGTGATCGCCGCGTCGTCGGCGGTGACCCCCGACGCTGTCGAGGCCGCCGCCATCGACGTCGAGATGGACGAATCATGACCATCGAAAAGCACCGCCAGTGGGGATCGCCGTCGCCGCTGCCCGCCGACGCTCCCGTCGCGTCCAGCGATGCTGAGCTCGCGGCGCTGGTCGCTCGTGGCATCGGTCCGATCGGCATCCTCGGCGGCGATCTGTGCCGCACCGTCGGCGGCAATGGGAACCGCGATCGGCTGCGCAGCGGTGAGGCCGTGAGCCTGCCCTGCGATGTGCTGCAGGTGGAGCTGGACAGCCAGGCGTCAATTGCAGTTGCGCACGTGGTGCTGCGTCGATCGTGGTGGCGGGGCCCGCTCGTGGCAGTGATGAACGCTCAGTTCATCGGCGAATGGAACGTGGCGCCCCGATCGCATCCCAACGATGGGTTGATGGACGTGCTCAGCGCCGACGCGATGTCGTTCGATCAACGACTGAAGGCGAAGCGTCGCCTGCCCAGCGGCGTGCACGTGCCCCACCCGAACATCGCGCAGTCACGCACCGCGACGTGGGAGCGACGATTCGAACGACCCATCGGGGTATGGCTCGACGGCGTCGCTCACGGCCGGGCGACGCAGGTGTCCATCACCGTCCGGCCCGACGCCATGACGATCGTGGTCTGAACCGGTAACCGACCAACCCAGGCATCGAGATCCCGGGCATGGCCGCCTAACGTCGAGGTATGGACGCTTGGATCCTCGATCAGTCGCCCGGCAGCTACCGATGGGGCGCGATCGAGCCCCCGGAACTCGGCCCGCTCGATGTACGGGTCGAGGTGAAGGCCAGCGCGCTCAACCACATGGACCTGTGGGTCACCAAGGCCATGCCCAAGCCCCATCTGCCTCACATCCCCGGATGCGATGTGGTCGGTGTGGTCGACGCGGTCGGCCCACTGGTCACCAATGCCAAGCCGGGGGACGAGGTCGTCATCAACCCGGCCGTATCGCCGATCGAAGATGTCGTTGCCTTGGGCAACGACAGCCCGATGGGGCCCGGCTTCGGCATCTTGGGTGAGCATCGATGGGGCGGTCACGGTGAGTTCATCGTCGTGCCGTCGCACAACGTGGTGCCCAAGCCGGCCGGACGCAGCTGGGTCGAGTGCGCGGCCTACCCGCTCGCCTACCTGACGGCGCTGCGCATGCTGCGCCGCGCCCGGCTCACGGCCGGTGAGACCGTGGTCGTCGTCGGCATCGGTTCGGGCGTGTCGTGCGCCGCGCTGACCTTGGCGAGATGGATGGGAGCGGAGGTGCACGCCACCAGCCGCAGCGCAGCCAAACGAGATCAGGCGATCGCCCTCGGCGCGGCCGCGGTACACGACTCGGCGGCCGATCGATGGCCGGTGCAGGCCGATGTGGTCATCGAGTCGGTCGGGCCAGCCACGTGGGACCAATCGGTGCGCGCCCTCAAACCGGGTGGCCGCCTCGTCGTGTGCGGCGGGACGTCCGGCTCGTCGGTGCAACTGAACTTGCCCCGACTGTTCTTCAAGCAGATCGAGATCATCGGATCCACGATGGGCTCCTACGAGGAGTTCGCCATCCTCACCAGCCTCATCGATCGGGGCCTGCCGGTGATCGTCGATCGCGTGTACCCACTCGACGACTATCCCTCGGCGTTGGCCCGCCTCGAGAGCTCGGAGCAACTCGGCAAGATCGTGCTCGACCACAGCTGAGCCTCGCGTTCGAGCCGATGGTCCCCGGGCTGGCGCAATGATCAGCGATCGATGTCGTACTTCGATGGCTCACGCCGCGACGCGAAGGCAGCCCATGCATCGATGTCTCCGATCGGTCCAGGTCCCGTCATCGCGTCCCCCGTCGAACGCGCCCGCGAACGTGCGATCTCGAACCGACGCACTGACGGTCGAACCAGGACCAGATAGCCAACCGCGGTGATCCATCCGAACAGAGCAATCGTGATGACCCAGAGGGTCTTGGAGCGCCCAGAGTCTCGAAACGCCCGATGATCCCGTCGAACCAAGTCAACGATGCCCCAGATCCAGCAGAAGGCAAGAGCCATCACAACAGCAACAATCACCTCGGCGCCCATCGCTGCGATTGTGTCACGCCACTTGTCTCCGCGGCGCGGCCATCGTCGGATCCGAACTGGCCCGCCTGGGCTGCGATCGCCGGACTGACGGGCCTCCACCTAGAGTCCCGACCGGGGGAGCGGCGGCGACGTCGCCGGGGAAGGGACACATGAGCGCGCAACCACTCGCATTGGCCGGCTTGAGGGTTCTCGATCTGACGTGGGGGATCTCGGGCCCGATCGTCACGATGCTGCTGTCGGACCGAGGCGCCGACGTGGTCAAGATCGAACCACCCGGTGGTGATCGGTTCCGTGACAGCGCGGGCTACACCGTGTGGAACCGGGGTAAGCGCTCGATCGTGCTCGATCTGCACACACCCGAGGGCGTGCGCGAACTGAAGCGCCTCGCCGCCGAGGCCGACGTCCTCGTCGAGAGCTTCTCACCGGGCACTACCGGTCACCTCGGCATCGACGAAGCAACGATGCGCGCGATCAACCCACGGCTCATCTACTGCTCGATCACGGGCTATGGGCGCCACGGCGCCAACGCCGATCGACCCGGTTACGACGGCCTGGTGCAGGCCCGCATGGGCCTCCAGATCGAGCAGCCCGGACTGCGGCCCGGGCCCGTCTTCCTGCACACGCCGATGCCGTCGATGGGTGCGGCCTTCCTCGCCTCGATCGGCATCCGGGCGGCGCTGTTCGCCAGAGAGGTGACCGGACTCGGTCAATGGGTGGAGACGTCGCTCGCCCAAGGCGTGTTGCTGTGGACCACCCAGATCTGGAAGCGGGCCTCGAACCCCACGCCGAACCTGCACGATCTGTGGCGCTACCGAGATCTGCCACCCACCCCCTGCTTCGAGGCGAGCGACGGCCAGTGGTTCCATCCCATGCCCGGTGGGATCCCCGCTGCGCTCGCACACGTGGGGAGAGACCCGGGCGAGATCAATCTCGCCCACGTCGCCACCGGCTCACACCAAGATCGGTCAACGACGTTCAAAGCGATGCGCGATCTGTACCTGACACGGCCCCGCGACGAGTGGGTCGCCGTCCTCCAGGCAGCCGACACCCCCTGCCAACCCGTCGGACGCGCCGAGGACGCGTTCTTCCATCCACAACTCATCGAGAACGGGGCAGTCACCACTATCGACGTTCCCGGCATCGGCCCGGTCATCCAGTTCGGTCGCGCGTTCCGCATGGAGGGCGAGGACAAGACGCTCACCACCACGCCGCCACCGCCCGTCGGCGCCCATCGCATCGAGGATGTGCTCGCCGGTTGGTCGAACGCGCCGCGATTCGAGGCTCGCACCGCGCCACGTCGAGCAGGCCGCGATGCCCCGGGGTCGAGCGCCGGGCCGCTGGCCGGTCTGCGGGTGTTGGACTTCGGCGCTCAACTCGCCGGGCCGTTCGCCCCGATGATGCTGGGCGACCTCGGCGCCGACGTGATCAAGATCGATCCGTTCGCGGCGGTTGGCGGCTTCGACGACTCCACGTGGGTGGCGTGCCAACGCGGCAAGCGCAGCGTGGTCATCGACCTCAAGTCCGACAAGGGCCAAGAGGTGATGCGGGCGCTCATCACCGGAGCCGATGTCGTGCACTGGAATTTGCGCACCGGCGTCGCCGATCGGTTGGGCTTCGGCTACGAACAGGTGCGGGCCATCAACCCCAACGTCGTGTGGGGCCACGTCACCGCTTACGGCGGCACCGGGCCCCTGGCGAAGTTCCCCGGCGTCGATCAGATGGGGCAAGCCATCTGCGGACACGAATGGGAGCAAGGAGCCACCGACAACGGTGGCCATCCCACGTGGTATCGGTTCGGCATGTGCGACGCGTCGGCGGCGATGTGCTCGGTGATGGGCGTGCTCGAAGCGCTGCTGACCTGTGGAGACCGATCGCGTCGCGTCGACGCCGACATCATCACGGGGGCCTTGCTCATGGCATCGAACGCCTTCGTGGGTCCCGACTCGCTCGAGCGTCGAGCGCATCTCGACGGCAACCAGATGGGGCTCGGTCCGCTCTATCGGCTGTACGAGACGAGCGATGGTTGGCTCTGCATTGCTGTGCTCACCGACGTGCAGTGGACATCGCTGTGCAATGCCATCGGGCAACCCGAATTGACAACCGACAGTCGCTTCAGCGACGACGCCGCCCGCAGGACGAACGCGATTCAACTGGCGATCGAACTCGAGACGGTCTTCGCCACGCGGACCGCCGAGGAGTGGTTCGTCGCGCTCGACACCAACGATGTCCCGTGTGAGGTCTCCGCCCTCGACTTCGGGGACCGCTTCTACGACGATCCGGACGTCGTCGCCAACGGATGGGTCGCCGGGTTCGAACATCCCACGTGGGGACATCTGGAGCAGGCGGGCAAGCTGCTGGATCTCTCGGCCACTCCGGTGAAGGTCCAAGGACCGCCACCAGTTCGAGGTGCGCACACCCGTGAGGTGCTGCTCGAACTCGGTTACAGCGCGAGCGATCTCGACGAGCTGGCAGCCCAGGGCGTCATCTCCTGAGAGGCCGGGTCTACAGTTCTTCGATGGCCACCGACCCTTCAGCTGACCTGGTCGAGGCGGCCAAGGCCGCAGTGCTCGCCGACATCGACCGCCGCGCCGGCGAGCTCATCGAAGCCTCTCGTGCCATCCACGCCCGACCCGAGCTCGCGTTCGAGGAGCACCACGCCCATGATCTGCTGACGTCGATGCTGACCGATGCCGGGCTCGACACCGAGCGAGGTGCCTTCGGCCTCACCACCGCGTTCCAGGCCACGGCCGGCACCAGCGGACCGGTCGTCGGCATCATGTGCGAGTACGACGCCTTGCCGGAGATCGGGCACGCCTGCGGACACAACATCATCGCCACTGCCGGGCTCGGCGCGGGTCTGGCCGCGGCCGTCATCGCCGACCAGTTCGGTGGACAGGTCCGCATCCTGGGCACGCCGGCGGAAGAGGGCGGCGGGGGCAAGGTGATGATGGCCGAGCGCGGCGCGTTCGACGGGTTGGACGCGGCGATGATGGTGCACCCCGCCGGCGCCGATCTCACCGCCATGAACTGCGTGGCCATACAGCGGTTGAACATCGAGTACCTCGGCGAAGCGGCGCACGCTGCCGCGGCACCGCATCTCGGTCGCAACGCGCTCGACGCCGCGGTGCTCGGCTACATGAACGTGGCCGCGCTGCGACAGCACATCCGCTCCAACGAGCGCATCCACGGGATCTTCACCCATGGCGGCGACAAGCCCAACATCGTGCCCAAGTACGCCAGCCAGTTCTGGTACATCCGCTCGGGCACCATGGCGTCGCTGCAACCACTCAAAGATCGCGTGCTCACTGCGTTGCAGGCCGGCGCGATGGCCAGTGGCTGCTCCTGTCAGCACACGTGGGATCAGTACCCCTATTCCGACATGCTCGACAACGGCCCACTCGTCGACGCGTACGCCGCCAACGCCGATCGGCTCGGCCGGTTGGTGAAGGTGCCGGGCGACGTGAACAAGGTCGTCGGTTCCACCGACATGGGCAACGTGAGCTACCTCGTGCCGTCCATCCATCCCCTCATCAAGGTCTCACCGGCGCACGTGGCCATCCACACGCCTGAGTTCGAGCGCTACGCCGGCGGCGTCGATGGCGACAAGGCCGTCATCGACGGGGCCAAGGCCATGGCCATGACCGTCGTGGACATCTGGCTGTCAGCCACGCTGCGTGAGAAGGCCCACGACGAATACCTCATCGCACTGAGCGAGGCAGGGGCGTGACCCTGCTGCTGCTGGTCGGGGCTCCGCGATGCCGACGACCACGCTGAGCGGTCCCCGACAAACCGGATCGGCCCAGGTACCGTGCCAGACGTGACGGTGTACGTAGCAGAGGAGTTCTCGGCCGACGAGGCCGACATCCTCCGGCGCTATTTCACCAACCTCGACCAACCCGTGTTCGCACTGGTGAACCTGCCCGAGGTGGTGAAGGGTGCGCTGTTCGCCCGATACAGCCGATCACCCAAGAGCTTGCGACGCCTCTTCCTCGATGAGTTCGTCGGCGATCTCGAAGTGGCTGGCGACGATTCCATCGACGCCACCGCCGGTCTCCGCCGCGCCGAGGAGCTCTACGACAAGGTCTTCTTCGAATACGGCGATGACTCGGTCGCCCAGCTCGGGGGAGTGCATCTGGCCTGCGAGCAGGCATCCAACTTGCTCACCAAGATCCTCGAATGGGGACGCCTGGCCAGCTACCTCGAGCAGTCGACGCGCTACATCGCTTACGACACCCGCTCAGCGGGCCGCTATCGCTACTACCGCGATCCGGACATCCTCGCGTCGAACCTGGGGACCCGATACGTCGGCGAGATGGACCGCATGTTCGATGCCTACTCCGATCTCATCCCCGTGCTCGTGGAGCACTTCAGAGTGCGGTTCCCCAAGGCGACCAGCGATTCCGATTTCGTCTATCGCCAGGCGATCCGGGCCAAGGCGTTCGACGCCCTACGCGGGATCCTGCCCGCCGCGGCAGTGTCCAACGTCGGCATCTACGGCTCGGGCCAGGCGTACGAGTCGATGCTGTTGCGCATGCGTTCGCACCCCTTGCCCGAAGCGCGCGAGTACGCCGACATGATGTTGCTCGAGCTGCGAAAGGTGATCCCCAGCTTCTTGCGGCGCGTCGACCTGGCCGATCGCGGGGGAGCGTGGTCGGACTACATGTCCACCAATCGCGATGCCACCGCCGAGATCACCGAACAGCTCTTCGGAGATCTCGATGATGAGATCGCCCCGTCGGTGAAGCTGCTCGACTTCGATCCCGAAGGCGAGGACAAGCTGCTCGCCGCCATCGCCTACTCGTCGAGCCATCTGCCCGAAGAGCAGTTGATGCGCCGGGTGAAGGAACTCGGCGCCGACGAGCGCGTATCGCTCATGCGGGCCTATGTCGGTGAGCGCAACAATCGGCGCCATCGACCGGGACGGGCCTTCGAACGCACGGGCTACCGCTTCGACATCCTCAGCGACTACGGGGCCTTCCGCGATCTGCAGCGCCATCGTCTCCTCACCCTCGAGTGGCAGACGCTGTCGACTCGCCACGGCTACGTACGTCCGGACGCTGTCGATGCCGCGGGATGCGCGGGGGTGTTCGACGCGGCCATGGCCCGCTCAGCTGGGCTCCACGACGCTCTGCTCGACCGGTTTCCCGCCCAAGCGCCCTACGCCGTGGCCATGGCGTATCGGGTGCGCTACGTGATGCAGATGAACGCTCGCGAAGCGATGCACCTGCTCGAGCTGCGCACGACCCCAGCCGGCCATCCGTCCTATCGCCGGGTGTGTCAGGAGATGCACCGTCTCATCGCCGAGCAGGCCGGCCATCGGGCCATCGCCGAGGCGATGTCGATGGTCGATCATTCCGAGGCGGACCTCGAGCGTCTCGAGTCCGAGCGCCGCGCCGAAGCCCGTCGGTTGCTGCGCTGAGCGCGTCCTCATGAGGAGCCACGCTCGGCGCTGGGCCCCTCGCCGCGACCGGCATTGGACGATCGTCGGTGACAGGCTTCGCGTCGTGGCCCCTCAGTCGCATCCGATCCCGGCCGATCTGTACATGGTGGAACCCGGTCACGTCATGCGACGCCGTCCCCGCTTCGCCGCAGTGTCCATGACGCTGTGCCTCGGGCTCACCGCTGCGACCCTCTCGACGGTGAGCGCGGTGGTCACGGCCGCCCCGGCACTCGCCGCCCAGACCTACACGGTCCAGACGGGCGATACGTTGATCCGCCTGGCGAACCGTTGGAAGGTCACCACCAAGGCCGTCTTGGCCGCCAACCCGAAGCTGTCCGACGCCGATCGCATTCGGATCGGCCAGGTGCTGAACATCCCCGCCAATGCCCAGTCGGGCGATGCCAGCATCACCGCTGCCAGCGCGGCGAGCACCAACGACGCCGAGCCCGGCGGCGCAGCAACACCGATCGCGTCGACGGGGGGCGACGAAAAGGCTCCCGACCGACCGGCCAAGATCGCCTACCCACCCCCACTTCCGGGCGACAGCCACACGGTGGTCAAGGGCGACACGCTGAGCGAGATCGCCCATGAGCATGGCAAGACGGTCCAGCAACTCATGCAGGCCAACAAGATCACCAACGCCGACAAGGTGAAGTTGGGGCAGGTCATCACCATCCCCAAGGACCGCTACACGAATCTGCCCAGCCGCCTGGTCGAACGCAGCGAGCGTCAGGTACTCATGGGGTACTTCGATCTGGCCGCCGCTGAATCCGGGGTCGATCCCAGTCTTCTGAAGGCCTTGGCGTGGGTCGAGAGCGGCTGGCAACCCCGGGTCCTGTCCAACGTCGGGGCCATGGGCATCTGTCAGCTGATGCCCGCCACCGCGAGCGAGCTGGCGATGATGCTCGGCGATCCAACCCTCGATCCGTGGGATCCGGTCGACAACATCCGCATGGGCGCGCGCCATCTGCGGTTCGTCCTCGACACCTTCGACGGCGACACCACCAAGGCGATCGCCGCGTACTACCAAGGCCACGCCGCGGTGCAACGACGAGGCGTGAGCGCCAAGGGAAAGGCCTACGCAACCACCGTTGCCGCTCATCAGAAACGCTTCACTCCGACCAGCTCGTGAGGCTGATGGGACCGACGTCACAACGTTGATCCGGTGCGCGGACGAGGGCTGGACGTATGATCCCGGCCCGCGTTGGGGAAACGCTGACACCGTCACGAGTAGGGAGCAGGTTGATCAGTCATGGCCGACGATTTCGAGGACGAGGAACCCGAGTTCGAGGAGGTCGTCGACGACGAGGTGCCTGAGGATCTCGACGAAGACGAGGTCCCGGAGGATCTCGACGAAGATGATGCGTTCGTCCTCGATGACGACGACGCCCTCACCGACGACGAGGACGACGTCGATGTCGACGATCGAGGCCCTCGCGTGGTGGCCGCTCCGGCCAGCTCCGAGGAAGAGGACGACGATGAGGACATCATCGACCCCGACGACGTCGAGGCCGACCTCGACACCATCCTCAAAGACCGACTGGTGGCAGCCGACGACGAGCAGCCCGATGACGACGAGGAGAACGAGGTCGACGATCGCGGCGACCCGGTGGACCGCATCGCACCGAAGCGGGCAGACGAGTTCGTCTGCCAGTCGTGCTTCTTGCTGAAGTCCAACAATCAACTCGCCGATCCCAAGAACAGGCTCTGCTCCGACTGTGTCTGACGACGCCGCACCGCAGGCATCCGATGCGTCCGATCCTGGACGCTCGCCTGTCGACCATCTGGTCGACGAGATCCTCGATCGGTTCCTCTACGCACCCGTAGCCCTGATGGCCAGCCCCGACGACGTTCGGGTGCTGGCCGACAAGGGCCGCACGCTCATCCGCAACCAGACCACGATGGCTCGCTTCATCGGGCAGATCGCCGTCACGTCCGCCACCCGCAAGGTGAAGGCCCGTCTCGACGAGCAGCGCTCATCGAATCCGTCGGGCGCCGCTCCCGTCGACGCTGACGCGGTGACCCACGACGCGACACCATCTCCCACGCCCGCACGGTCGGACGCGACCCGAGAACCCGCCAAGGCATCCGCCACGAGCAAGGCTCCAGCGACGAGCAAGGCGGCTCGCTCACTTCCGATCGACGGCTACGACACGTTGGCCGCGTCGCAGATCGTCCCGCTGCTCAGCGGGCTCAGCTCCAAGCAGCTCGACGCCGTCGAGGCGCACGAGTTGTCCGGCCGGAACCGCAAGACGGTCCTGAACCGCATCAATCAGTTGCGCTGACGCCGGCGACGACGATGGACCCCCTCGTGCGCATCTGTGGGATGTCCGATGCCGACGAGCTCGTCCGCCTGCGGGCCCTCGAGATCGCCGATCTGCTGGCCGAACGCGACGGTGAACCGTGGTGGCAGATCGACGGACCTCCAGAGGGGGCCGTCGACCTGCTCGCTCTCCTCTCCGCCGATACCCCCGCCGCCGACGCTCTCGTCGCCCTGGGATCGCTCGACGGTGTGCCCGTTGGGTTCGTGGCCGCATCCATTCGCCCCGATCGCTCAGGCGAGCTTCTGGCGGTCGTGTCGGACCTCTTCGTGGAGCCCGGTGCACGGGAGCTCGGTGTGGGAGAGGTGCTGATGGCCTTTGCCGTGGACTGGGCACGTTCGAGCGGGTGCGTGGGCATCGATGCCTCGGTGCTGCCGGGCAGCCGTGAGGCCAAGAACTTCTTCGAGCGCAGCGGGCTCAAGGCCCGACGCATCGTGGTCCACCGCTCGCTCATCGAGCCAGCGGCGACACCAGCCGACGAGCACGTCGCAGGCTCCGTCGGCGAGTCATCGTGAGCGCGGCATCGTGAGCGTGGCATCGTGAGCGGCCGGCCCGAGCTGAGCGTGGGGGCTGTGGTCGTCGATGGGCAGAACCGACTGCTCCTCATCCGTCGAGGCAACCCGCCGGGAGCGGGACTGTGGTCTCTCCCGGGTGGACGGGTGGAGTTCGGCGAGACGATGGCCGAAGCGATCGTGCGCGAGCTCTACGAGGAAACCGGTCTCGAGGGTGTCTGCGGTGAGATGCTCGGCTGGGTCGAGCGCATCGACGACGTACACCACTTCGTGATCGCCGATTTCCGGGTGCATCTGCTCGACGACGACGAGCCTCTGGCCGCGGGTGACGACGCCGCCAACGCCGAATGGGTGCCGGTCAACGATGTGGCGGAGCGCAGCGATCTGGTGGATGGCCTGGCGGAGTTCCTCCATCAGGTCGGCATCATCCCGACCCTCATCTGAGGGCCGGGACAGCCACGATCACTCGGCGGCGGGGGCCTCGGGAGCGTCCGCAGCTGGTGCCTCAGCAGCTGGTGCCTCAGCAGCTGGTGCCTCAGCAGCTGGTGCCTCAGCGGCGGGCGCTTCAGCAGCTGGAGCTTCAGCGGCCGGCGCTTCAGGGGCCGGCGCAGGCTCGGAAGCCGGCACGGCAGCAACCGGTGCATCCGGACGCGGCGGCGGAGCCGGCACGGGCTTCGGGGCCCCGGGGGCACGTGGCGGGCGAGGTCCGCGCGGTGCGCGGGCACCGGCGGTGGGTTCGACACCGAACAGCGCAGCAATGTTGGGCAGTGCCACGGAGTTGCGGGTGACCGCCGCCTTGAGATCGTCGGTCATCGATGCGGGCACCGACACCGGGGTCACCGCGGTTCGCACCGGCGACGTGGCCAAGGCGTCGAGGGCCGCAGCCCATCGCTCGGCGGGCGCTTCGGCGGTGAGCGTCGACGAGACCGCCGAGGCAAGCCGTGATGCGAGATCGCCGGGGAAGGGCACACCGGCCTTGGGGGGACGCGACGAGAGGCGCAGTGCGCGAACGCTGCGACCTTCGTTGAGCTCGGTGACGATCTCGGCCAGCCACTCGGCCTGCTCGCGATCTTGGCGGCTGGTGAGCGCAGCGCGGAGCTGATCGGCCAGCGCTCGGGTCTCCTCGTCACGGGCGGCGTCACTCGATGCCGCCACGACCGATCGAAGGTCGCGCAGATCGATCTCCTCCGCACCGGCCAGAGCAGCCTCGGCCCGGTCGCGCCATTCAGCGGTGCGGAGCCGACCCTGGAGATCGCCAGCCAGATCGAGCAGTGGCCCGGGCTTGATCGTCGGCTTGCCCTCGGCGGCCAGCGCGGTGTTCTGCTCTTCGAGCGCTTGACGGACCGCTTGCATGCCACCTTGGAGGAGGCGCTCGGCGATCGGACGATGCTCCATGGGCAACTCGTCGATGACAGCAGCCACGTGCACCCGGCCCGGCTTCAGCCGGCGAGGCTTCGGCTTGGTCGGCAACGGCGCGCGGGGCGGGCGGGCCGGACGCTCAGGGCGGTCCGGGCGCGGACCGCGGTTGGGACGCTCACCGCCGGCGCCTTCGGGACGCGGACCACGCGGACCGCGGTCACCACCGGGCCGGCCGTCGTCACGTCGAGGGCGACGCTCCCCGTCATCACGACGGGGTCGACGATCGCCGGGACCCTTGGGCGCCAACGTGGTGAGGACGGGCTCGAACTCCTTGCCCGAACCGAGCACCACGATGCGCTCCGGTTCCTTGCGAGCACCCTTGGGAGGAAGGACCGAAAGCACCGTGATGCCATCGACATCGAAGTCCGCCTCAGCCCTGACCACATCGCCGACGCAAGCGCCCGCGTGCAGCACGGACGCGTCGACCACCCCCTTGGGTTCCTTGGCTCCGGCGGCTCGCCAGGTCCAGGTCCCATCAGGGCGCGCGCTGGTCAGTTCGATCTCGATGCGGCGAGACATAGGCCGCCAAGCTAACGCGTCGGGCCTTCACACGACGAGTGTGACCCGTAGGTCGTGACGTCGATGACCAGCGACGTGCCTCGTCCAGGTCCCGTCTGACTCGGGATCAGTTGCCGCCACCCTCGGTGTCGGGCGGGAGCGTCGTGGCCGGCGGATCGGTGGTCGGCGGGTCGGTGGCAGGCGGCGCCGTCGGCGGGGTTGTCGTTGGCGCGGCGCGGCTCGTTGTCGTGACGCGAGTCGTGGCCGTGGGTCTCGTCGTCGCAGTGGGCCTGGTGGTGGCAACCGTCGTCGCCACCGTGGTCGACGCAACCGTGGTTGACGCGGTGGTTGAGGCGGTGGTCGACGGGGGAGAGGTGGTGGCGACCGTCGTTGGTGCAATCGAAGTTGACACAGACGTGTTGGTGGCCAGGGTCGATGGCGGGGAGGTGACGGCGGTGCTGGGCGAGACGGAGACCGGCACCTCGACCCCGACGCTTCCGCCGCCGCGAGTGACGAGCACAACGGCGAACGCCGCAGCGATGAAGAACAGCAGGGCCACCATTCCCCACATCCACTTCGGGTACACGGTGGGGGCCGACTTGGGCAGCGCAACCACGGCATCGAAGGCCTCACCGAGCACGGCAGCGCTGGGCCGGAGGTCAGGGGCGTCGTCCATACCTTGCAGCAGCGGCATGGCCCACGGGCCCATCAACGCCGTGAGAGCTGCTCGGCTGGTGACGGGTCGCCCGGTGCCGGCATAGGAGATGACCGCGGCTGCGGAATACACGTCGCCCGCCGCTGATCCGGCGCCTTCGGGTGGGGCGAAACCAGTTGACTGACGATCCAGGCCGTCGGCGATGGGGGGAAGCACGACCCAGTTGCCGATGGTGTCGCGCACGACCGCTTGCGGGCAGATGGCGCCGTGATGGCGACCAGCAGCGTGCAGGCGTGACAGGTAGCCGAACACCGCAGCACCAAGTGCTCGCAGTTGATGGGCACCCAACTCCTCGCCGCGACCGAGCACGTCATCGAGGGACTCGGTGACGTCGAAGATCAGCAGCAGCTGGCCGTCGCCAAGAGGAACCTCGCGGCGCACACCGGCGCCGAACTCACCGAGATCGGACCAGCTGGTGGCCTGACGAGGTCGGGTGGTGGCGACGATCGAGCGGGACGTGGCCGCGAGACCCACGACATCGGCGGACGACGGGCCGCCCGATTCCCTCATCACTGTTCCCCTTCGAGCGGGCACCGGAAACCGACGCTGACGCGTCGGGGACGAACGAGGGCACAACCCGCCCAACGCCCGAAGGGCTGCTCAGTCCCGGCCTCGCTCGACATCTGGAGGGAGGGTACTTGCCGTGGTGGCGCCAGGGGAACTGGTTGGGGGGGAAGTCCTCGTCGAAGGCGTGGTGGCCCTCGTGGTCGTCGCGCTGGTTGTCGTGGTGCGGCGAGTGGTGGGCGCGGCGGTCGTCTCCGGCGGCGTCACCGCCGTCGTCGCGACCGGGGTGGTCGCGACCGGAACGGTCAAAGGAGGCACCGTCGAAACGGGGGGCTCCGTCACCGCCGTCGTCGGAGCGGTCGCCGATGTCGTGATCGGTGGAACCGTCGTGACGGCAGGGGCGACGGCGGAGCCTGGAACCGTTGCCACGGACGATGCCGCGCTGGGAACCGAGACAGTCGTCGAGGGGGATTGGTCGTCGGTTGTCGCGGCATAGATGGCCACAGCGGCGACGCCGGTGGCAGCGAGGGCAGCCACGCTGCCAAGCGTTGCCAGCCGCTGCCCTCGACGACGGGGAACCTTGTTGAGCTGGAGCCCGTCGACCACGGCCTGCGGTCCGCCCACCGCACTCGTCGAGGTCGCCGTGCCGGCGGCGGCCAGGGGTTCGCCGGTCATCGCGGACGTACCACCGGGCACCTCGACGACGGCGACCTTGGCCCCAGCCATGAGGGCGTCGGCGACCGAGCGCAGGCCAGCGACGAACATGCGCAGATCGGTGGGGCGGTGCGCCGGGTCGGGGTCGAGTGCCGGCCCGACGAGCGGCGCCCAGCGCTTGGGCATGGCACGGGGGTCGAGCATGCCGGTCGCGGCGTACACCGCAATGAGGCCGATGGCGAACACGTCCCCGGCCGCTGAGGGCCGACCCTCGGGCGGGACGATGCCCGGAGGCGTCGGACGGATGCCGAGGCCGGCCTCGAGCTCACCGAGAGCACCATGAGCCGCCAGGCGAGGATGCCCATCGTCGCCGAGCATCACCGTTCCGGGACCGACGTGCCCGTGGACGAAACCGGCGCCGTGGCAGTGCATGACGGCTTCGCCGACCTCTGCTGCCATCAACAGGGCTTCGGCTTCCGTGCCGGGACCCGATCGGACGATGACCCGCTCCAGCGAGCCGAGCGGATGGTGATCGGTCACCACGGCAAGTCCGCTCGAACCGAGCTGGTGACAGCCGTGCAAGCGGGACGAGAAGCGGTGCTCGGTCGCCGGCCGCAATCGCTCGAGCGCGGCGATCACCGGATCGAACGGGATGCGGCCGCCCTCGATGAGCAGCACCCGAACCGGGTCGTCGTCCATCCAACCCAGCCAGAGCCGAGGCGTCGCCGGGTCCGACGCCAAACCGATAACGCCTGGGACCGCTGGCGGCCCTGGCGGGGGCGGCGCGCTGGCTCGCATGCGGGAGCGATCGGAAGCGGCGGAAACGACCATCGGCGCAGATTCGATCACACATCGGCGCGCATTTGGTGCCAAGGCGACGGCTGTTCACATGCGGTCGTTGACGTACTGAGCCGATCTGGTCGAAACGAACATTTGTTCGGTGGGCTGTTTGGAAAATGACAAGCCGAAACAACAGCCGAAACAAATAAGCAGGCGATGCGAAATCCAGGGATGACCAGCAGCACAGCCAGGAGAGGGCCCGCCTCGAGCTGTAGCGCTCCAGACCAAGCGCTCAACAGCGAACCCAAGGAGCCGCCGATCCCGA
Organism: Acidimicrobiia bacterium; assembly: GCA_050246915.1. Taxonomy (GTDB): domain Bacteria; phylum Actinomycetota; class Acidimicrobiia; order Acidimicrobiales; family Ilumatobacteraceae; genus JBFWVD01. Next base: position 58,013 of record JBFWVD010000008.1, read on the forward strand.
CAACCTGACCTGGGGAGACTTTCCCCAGGTTTGGGCATCACGCCGATAATCCTCGTTATGTCAACTCAGGCCAAGTAGATCTGGGTGCCCGCAAGGGCAGAGAAGGACGGAGCTGTCAGTAGGCATTGCCGCGGCGGCCTACAGCGCAGGCCGCGATGTTGCGCCCTACCCCAAATAGGTGATCGACGCTCACGACGATGCCGTCTCCACCACCATCGCGGCGAACGGCGATCAATGCCCTCACGCCATGACAACGTCGTCGACGATTAATCGCCCGGCTGGCCGTCGATGGCTCCCAGCCCTCCCCCACGGCTGCTCAGAACCCTGGGGGAGTGCCTGCGATGTGGGGCCGACAACGAGGGGAACGCTCTCCCCCATCGCCGAGCGAAATCGGGGGCTCTCAGCTCGCAGAGGTCGCCATGAGCACGAGCGAGCCGCTGCCGTCGCCGTCCTCGGATGTGAAGGCGTTGATCTCCCACGCTCCCTTGGAGCCCGCAACCCGACCGCTGAACTTGCCGTCGGTGGTACCGGTGTATTCGTCCGAGATGTCGAATCCGTCGGCCTTCAGCGCCTCGGTGTACTTGGCGAAGTCCTTCTCCGGGCTCTTGGTGACGAAGGTGAGCATGAAGTTGGTGTCGCCATTCGACTTGGTCGTCATCTGGCTCTGGAGCTCGAGATCGGGCACCGGGACCTCGCTCGGGAAGTCCTTGGGCATCTCGGCGCTGGCGCCGGCCTGAAAGCTCCCGCTGTCGGAGGTGATGTTGATGCTGTCCTTGCCGTCCCCGCTGACGGTCATCTCGCCGTCTTCGGTCTTGATCTTCACCTCGCCGTTGTTCACGTCGACGTCGACGTTGCTGCCGCCGTTCTCCTTGATGGCCTGCTCGATCGCCTTCTCACTGAGCTTCTCGCTCCCGCCGCCACATGCGGTGAGCGTGGCGGCTGCGGTGAGGGTCAGGGCTAGTGCACGTCGCTTCATGTCGGTTCCTTCCGTCCCAGTCGGGGCAAGGTGTCCATCGGCACTTGCTGTGTCCATCCTGAGCCTCGGTCGGCCCTCCCGCTACCGGTCTTCTGGCCGAACTTGGGAGTGAGATTTCGGTTTTTCCGCAATCTCACTCCACTGTGGCGTAGGTGCCACAGTGGCGCCCTCGCGTGCGGTGATGGCCTAGGCTCTGTCGTGCCGCTGATCCCCTGCGGGAGAGTTCCGGGCCAGTTGCCGGAACGCCGAAGGAGCAACCTCCCCGGAATCTCTCAGGCCCAAAGGACCGCAGGGAGAAGGCAACGCTGGAGAGCAGCCGCACGGCTTCGGTCGTGGGACTCACCGACGGGGTAACCGAAGTCGTGGGCACGTCCCACCTCAGCGGCCAGTCTCTCAGGTACCCGGGACAGCGTGGGGAGCCAAGCTCGAGCGATCACGCGCGGAGGTTCCCATGAGTGCCCTGTCCCATCTGTTCGGCCAGGCCGAGTTCGCCGATCGCCACATCGGTCCCGATGCCGATGATCTGGCCCGTATCTGCGAGGCGCTCGGAGTCGCCGACATCGACTCGCTCATCGCCGAGGTCGTACCGGAGTCGATCCGCCTCGAGAAGCCACTCGATCTGCCGGGTCCGATCTCCGAGGTACAAGCCCTCGCACGATTGGCCGATCTGGCCCAGGCGAACGTCCGGCGCACGTCGCTCATCGGGACGGGCTACTCGGGCACGGTCACCCCGCCCGTCCTGCAACGCAACATCCTCGAGAACCCGGCCTGGTACACGGCATACACGCCCTATCAGCCCGAGATCAGCCAAGGCCGACTCGAGGCACTGCTCAACTTCCAGACGATGGTCTCGGACCTGACCGGCTTGGCCATGGCCAATGCCTCGCTGCTCGACGAGGGCACGGCGGCGGCCGAGGCCATGACGATGTGTCGTCGGCTGTCGCGCCACGGTGGCCAGACCTTCCTGGTCGACGCGGCCTGCCATCCCCAGACCATCGCCGTGATCGAGACCCGCGCCGAGGCCATCGGCCTGCCGGTGACGGTGGCCGACCCGTTCAGCGATGTCGACTGGTCGAGCACCTTCGCCGTGCTCGTGCAGAACCCGGGCACCCACGGTCAGATCCGCGATCTGCGTCCGCTCATCGCCGATGCCCACGCGGGCGGCGCCCTCGTGGTGGTGGCCGCCGACATCTTGTCGCTGGTGCTGCTCGAAGCGCCCGGTCACCTCGGAGCTGACATCGTGGTCGGTTCGACGCAGCGTTTCGGCGTGCCGATGGGTTTCGGTGGACCCCACGCGGCGTTCATGGCCGCACCAGAGGCCTCGGCGCGATCGATGCCCGGGCGCATCGTCGGCGTGTCCCACGATGCCAACGGCCGCAATGCCCTGCGACTTGCGCTGCAGACGCGTGAGCAGCACATCCGACGCGAGAAGGCCACGAGCAACATCTGCACCGCGCAGGTGCTGCTGGCGGTGATGGCCGGCATGTACGCCCTGTGGCACGGCCCCGACGGGCTCCGCCGCATCGCCCTTCGCGTGCACCGCCTGGCGCAGATCTGTGCCGCAGGCCTGCGCTCCGCTGGCGTCACGATCGTGCACGACACGTTCTTCGACACCATCACCGCTCATGTCGCCGGGCAAGCGGAATCGGTGGTGGCCAAGGCGGCGTTGGCCGGCATCGACCTGCGCCTGATCGACGCCGACACCGTCTCGATCAGCTTCGACGAGACGGCCACGACATCGGTCCTCGAGCAAGTGTGGTCGGCGTTCGCGGTGTCGGCCGACCTCGCCGCCATCGATCGTCAACTCGAGTTGCCCGAGCAGTCCCCCGCACTCGGCGACACCGTGCGCGACCCGTCCCAGTTGCTCACCCATCCGGTGTTCCACCGCTATCGCAGCGAGCACGAGATGCTGCGCTATCTGCGCCGCTTGGCTGATTTCGACCTGGCACTCGATCGCACGATGATCCCGCTCGGCAGCTGCACGATGAAGCTCAACGCCACCAGCGAGATGGCGCCCATCACCTGGCCGGAGTTCGCCGGTGTGCATCCGTTCGCTCCGCCGTCCACCACGGTGGGCTACGTGCAGATGATCCGCGAACTCGAAGCCGCGCTGGTGGAGATCACCGGCTATGACGCCGTATCGCTGCAGCCCAACGCCGGGTCACAAGGCGAGCTGGCTGGCCTGCTGGCCATCCGTGCCTATCACCGCAGCCGAGGCGAGGGTGGGCGCACCGTCTGCCTCATCCCGTCATCGGCGCACGGCACCAACGCCGCCTCGGCGGTCATGGCCGGCATGCACGTCGTGGTGGTGGCCTGCGGCGACGACGGCGACATCGATCTCGATGATCTGCGGGCCAAGGCGGCGGCCAACGCCGATCGTCTCGCGGCGTGCATGGTCACCTACCCGAGCACGCACGGGGTGTTCGAGCACCAGATCGTGGAGTTGTGCGAGATCGTGCATTCCCACGGCGGTCAGGTGTACGTCGACGGCGCCAACCTGAACGCGCTGGTCGGTGTGGCCAAGCCCGGTTGGTTCGGTGCCGATGTCAGCCATCTCAACCTCCACAAGACCTTCTGCATCCCACACGGGGGCGGCGGTCCCGGCGTTGGTCCGGTGGCGGTGAAGTCGCATCTGGCCCCGTTCCTCCCCAACCATCCGATGCGCGACGATGCCGGACCGTCGAGCGGTGTCGGCCCGATCTCGGCCGCACCGTTCGGATCAGCGGGCATCTTGGCGATCGCGTGGATGTACGTGACGATGATGGGCGGCTCGGGGCTCGCTCAGGCGACCAAGGTCGCCATTGCCAACGCCAACTACATGGCCACCCGTCTCGATCCACACTTCCCGGTTCTGTACACCGGCGACCACGGCCGTGTCGCACATGAGTGCATCATCGACCTCCGCGCCATCACCAAGGCCACCGGCGTGACCGTCGACGATGTGGCCAAGCGGTTGATGGATCATGGCTTCCACGCCCCGACGATGAGCTTCCCGGTGGCCGGCACGCTCATGATCGAGCCCACCGAGTCCGAATCGCTGGCCGAGCTCGATCGCTTCTGCGACGCCATGATCGCCATCAAGGCCGAGATCGACGCCATCGCCGCAGGCGCAATTGCGGTTGACGAGAGCCCATTGCGGTTCGCGCCCCACACCGCTGCCGACGTGGCCAGCGACGCCTGGGCGCGTTCCTACAGTCGTCAGGCGGGCGCCTTCCCGGTCGGGGTGAACCCGGCCGGCAAGTACTGGCCGCCGGTGGGTCGCATCGATGCCGCGTTCGGTGATCGCAACCTGGTGTGCGCATGCCCGCCGATGGAGGCCTACGCCTGATCCGCGCGGCGGACCGATGCTCTGCCTCGGCCGATCGTCAGTGCTTGGCGATGAACGGCAACGCGACGACGGTGGCCGCCAGCCGCGATCCGCGTACATCGATCTCCAAGGCGGTGCCTTCTGCGACTGCCGGATCGAGGAACGCCAGGGCGATGCCGTGCTCGAGGACCGGCGAGAAGTTGCCGCTGCTGACGATGCCGACCTGCCGCTCCCCCGCCATCACCGGACAGTCCGCACGCGGTGGACGGCGACCCTCGACCGACAACCCACGCAGCAGGCGCGCCGGACCAGCCGAACGCTCAGCCTCAAGTGCAGCCTTACCCCGAAAGCTCGGCTTGTGCCACGCCACCACCCAACCCAAGCCAGCCTGCAATGAGGTGATGCCCGGTCCGAGCTCGTGGCCGTGCAACGGCAGACCCGCTTCGAGCCGCAACGTGTCACGCGCCCCGAGACCAGCAGGGGTGATACCCGCGTCGGCGACGAGTGCCCTCCACAATGAGATCGCCGCCGAGTTGGGCACCGCTATCTCGAGGCCCTGCTCCCCCGTGTAACCGGTGCCGGCCACGACACAGGTCTCGCCCTCCCACTCGGCTTCGAGGATGCGAAAACGACCAACCGCGGCAGCTTCGGGGAACACCGTTGTCAATCGGGCTTTCGCTCGCGGACCCTGCACCGCCAGCACTGTGCGGCCTGCAGTCACGTCCACTCCCCCGATGGCGGCAACGACCCGATCGGTGTTGGACGCGTTCGGCATGACATCGAATCGGTCCTCGGCCACCCACCACACGATGATGTCGTCGAGCACCGAGGCGTCGGTCTCGTCGCACAGATGCGTGTACTGCGCCCGACCCGGTCCGATCTTGGCCAGATCGTTTGTCAATGCCAATTGCAGCTGGTCGTAGGCGGAGGCCCCCTCGACCCGGACGGTGCCGAGATGGCTCACGTCGAACACCACGGCGTCGCGGCGACAGGCGAGATGCTCGGCCACCGTGCCCGTCGGGTACGACAGAGGCATGTCCCATCCGCCGAACTCGACGATCTTGGCGCCGAGCGCCACGTGCTCTGGGTGCAGCGCTGTGGTGCGGTTCACTCCCTCAGCTTCCCACGGCCCGCTTGGCGCGACGCGCCACAACAGGTGCTGGCGATGAGCCGGCAACCGTGGCAGGAGCGGCGGCCCGATCGTGCATCATCACCAGCGTGGCGTCGAGGTCTTCCTTCACGCCTGACAGCGACAGCAGGTTCAGCACGCCTTGCCCCTTGCGGACCACGTCGATGAGCTCATCGCCCTGACACAGCACCACTTGGCTCCCGCTGATCACGATGTGCGCCGATGCGATGTCGACGTCGAGCTGTGACCGGAGGAAATCGAACACGTCGCGCACCGACTCGAGCTTGAGCCCGGCATCGAGCAAGTTCTTGATGACCTTCAACTCGAGCAGATCCCGATACGAGTACCGCCGCCGCGTCCCCGACCCGCTGGCGTCGACCAGAGACGGGCGGATCAGGTCGGTCCGAGCCCAGTAGTCGAGCTGTCGGTAGGTGATGCCGACGATCTCTGCTGTGCTGGTGCCGCTGTACCCGAGGGCTTCTTGCATCTGGTGGTGCTCCAAGTTGGCTGCGACGACAGGGCCGTGGCGATGGACCGTGATGCGAACCACGTCGTGGGAACTACACGCCGGGAACTACACCATGAGGACTTGGGCAATGTAAGGACTCTGCGCGCGAACGTCAATGTTCTCCGTGAAGTTGCTCTCAACCTCACGCAGAGCGTTCGGGTGCGGCGGGTCAGCCAGCGAAGTCCTCTGGGTTGATGTGGTCCAGGAACTCCCGGAATTCGTCCACCAACTCCTCGGACTCCTCCGGCGCTGTGGCCGGTGGGGCCTGCCCGGCCGAGTCGAGCACCTCGGCCTCGCAGAAGATCGGCGAGCCGGTGCGAACCGCGAGCGCCACCGCGTCACTGGGCCGGGCCGACACCGTGCGGGTCGAGCCACCCTGCTCGAGTACCAGCTCAGCGAAGAACGTGCGATCCGCCAGGGACGTGACCACCACGCGCACCAGCGTTGCGCCCAACGAGGCGAGCACGTCGCGGAACAGATCATGGGTCAACGGCCGCGGCGGCGTACGACCTTCCATGGCGTAAGCGATCGACTGCGCTTCGGGACCACCGATGTAGATGGGCAGTAGGCGGCCAGCATCCTGCTTCTCCCGAAGGAGGATCAGCGGTGCGTTGGCCGGCATCTCGACCCGGATACCGTCCAGCTCCATCTCGATCATGGCTTCGCCATGTCTTTCGATCGTTCGCTGCGGGCGTCCGCTTCGCTTCCGTCCTCGCATGGCTTCGCCATGTCTTTCGATGGTTCGCTGCGGGCGTCCGCTTCGCTTCCGTCCTCGCTCATGGGCGAAACCCTATCGGTCAGCTCGGCTCGTCCGGTCAGACCAGCCGGTGGGTCAGCTCAGCTCGCTGTAGCCCCGCAGCGCGTGACGCATCATGGCGCTGCGCATGCGGGCACCGAGCTCTTCGAGTTGGGCCAACATCGCCGTGGCCTGCGCGCGCGACTGCGGGTTGCGCTGTTTCACCATCGGCATCACCAGTTGCTCGAACAACGCCGCTTCCTTCTCGGCTGCGTTCTTGTACATGCGCAGATGACGGGCCTCGACGCCGTGACGGGCGAACGTCGCCGCCAACCGCGCCACCACGAGAGCTTCCTCGTCGTAGTAGGTGAAGCGACCGGCGACCTTGCCCTGGATGAGCCCGAAGCGCTCGAGCTCCTGGACCGTCTCGGGGGTGAGGCCCGACGCTTCGGCGAGATCGTCGAGGGTGAGTGAGGCACCGGTGGCGCCGATCGAGCCGATGGGGGCCACGTTGTTCGTCCCTGCTCCGTCGGCTGAGCGACCGGATCGTTGCTGCACCCTGGGGTCACTCATCCACGCCGGTACGCGATCGCCGCTCGAAGGAACGTGGCGCGACGGATGGTGCGACGCGTCGGGACCCGAGCCGTTGGTACCGCTGCTGCTCGTTCCGCCGACCGTGGCCACCACCGATGCTCCGGAGGTCACACCCATGGGTTCGGCTGAAGTCTCCCCCGCGATCTCCACACCGATGGGATCGGTGACGTCGATGCGATCCTCGTCGTCACCCAAGCGGTCCTTGATCACCTTGAGTGGAAGGAAGTGGTCCTTCTGCTCACGCAAGATGAACCGGAGTCGTTCGACATCGTTCTCGTAGAACTTGCGATAGCCGGCCGGTGTGCGTTCGGGGTCGATCAGCCCTTGGCTCTCCAAGAAGCGGATCTTGGAGATCGTGATGTCGGGGAACTCGTCGGTGAGAAGTGTCAACACCTCACCGATGGACCGGTAGTCGCGGTCGCTCATCGTCGCCATCCCCTCAGTCGCCCAGCAGGAAGACGAGGCGGAACTTACCGATCTGCAGTTCGTCGCCGTTGCTCAGCACGGCTCGATCGATGCGTTCCCGGTTGAGGTACGTGCCGTTGAGCGAACCGACGTCGGTGAGAACGAACCCGGCCGCGGATCGTTCGATCTCGGCATGGCGGCGCGAGACGGTGATGTCATCGAGGAAGATCTCGCTGGCCGGATGGCGTCCAGCGCGCGTCACTGGAGCGACGAGCGGGACGCGCAGTCCGGCGTCGGGTCCGGTGCGCACGAGCAACACAGCCGAGTCGGCCGGGATCTCGTCGAGGCGGACGACGATGTCGTCCTCGGGACCACTCGACTCGAGCAGCGGATCGATGGCGTGGAACGTGATCGTCCGGTCGTCACGAACTCCGGCGCCCAGATCGAGCGCGGCGCCGCACGACGAGCAGAAGTTGGAGTCAGGAGGGTTGCGATGACCGCACCGGTTGCAGAACACGCCCACGAGGATCAGACCTCGGTGAGCTCGATGTAGGCATCGGCCCCGAGCAGGTTGTCCAGCTCGGTGGGATCACTGATCTCGATGACGCAGATCCAACCGGCGCCGTAGGGATCGGAGTTGAGGACCTCGGGTCCGTCAGCGAGCGCGTCGTTGACTTCGACGATGGTGCCGGTGACCGGTGCGTAGATGTCGGAGACCGATTTGGTCGACTCGACCTCGCTGAAGGTCGCACCGGCTTTCACCGCTGTGCCGACCGATGGAACCTGCACGTACACGACATCGCCGAGTGCGTCTTGCGCGTAGTCGGTGATCCCGATGGTGACTCGGGATCCATCGACGCGAACCCACTCGTGATCACTCGAGTACCGGAGCTCTCCGGGAACGTTCATATCTTCAAACCTAGAGGCTGGCGAGGGTGCAGTGGGCCATCTGACCGCTCATCGGTGTGAATGGATGGTTGCCGAGGGTTCAGCGGAGCATCTGTCGGATGCGCCGGCCGTATTCCTGGGCCAACCGGCGAGCCTCGGCGTCACTGGATGCTTCGGCCCACACATGCGTCACCGGCTCCTCGGGATCGGGAAGGGCCAACGCCCATCCGTCACCGTGGATGACCTTCACACCATCCACGAGCACCAACTCGCGGTCCTTGGCCAACTCGACCAGCGACCGCATGACGGTGCCCTTCGATTCCCACGGCGTCACGATCTGCTCGTGGGCGATCGACACGCGCGGCAGTGCGTCGACCACTTCGGACAGGCGGCGAGCGCCGCGGGCGAGCAGGTCGAGCAGCTTCACGAGCGCGGCGGCCGCGTCGAACGTGGGGAGGAACCCGGGGAGGATGTAGGCACCGTTGCCGTCGCAGGCGAAGCCCACGCCCGGCTCGCCAGCGGCGTCCATGAGCGCCGAGTTCGACAACTTGGTGTGGCGGATGGCGATGCCGCGATCGGCGACGAGTCGGGCAGCGGCGTTGGTGGTGTTGACCGGCAAGGCGATGCGATCACCGAGCAGATGGTCGGCGACCAGGTCGCAGTAGGCCAACATCGCCTCGGTGTCGGTGAGCACACGGCCCTCGTCGTCGATGACCGTGAGGCGCTCGCCGTCGGGATCGAGCACCGCACCGATGTGAGCGCCCGACGCCCGGACCAACTCCCCCACCCGAGCCGCCGACTCGTGCTTGTCGAAGGAGATGACACGACCGGTCGATGCGAACGGGTTCACCGCCAGCACGTCAGCACCGAGCTTGGCGAGCACGTTGGGCATCACCAAGCTGGTGGCACCGGCGCCGTAGTCGATGACGAGCTTGAAGCGGTGCTTGTAGATGGCCTCGAGGTCGACGGTCGCCTCGAGCGCCACCGTGTACTCCTCGAGGGCGCGGGGCGGGAAGCTGATGTCGCCCAACTCGTCGGGGAACACGCGGCGGTAGTCCTCGCGCTGATAGAGCCGCTCGATCTTGCGCTGGGTGTCCTCGCTGATGTCGCCACCATCGCTGTCGAAGAAGCGCACGATCACCGAGTTGGCGTCATGGGGATCGAGGCGGACGCTGAACCCGGCCTGGGCGCGGGGCGATCGGGTGAGGAATCGGGTCACCGGCATCGACGCCACCTCGAGGTCGAGCACGTCAATTCCGGTTGCGTTGAGACCGGCCATCATCGCTCGCTTGAGCATGCGGGCCGACCGCGACGAGTCACGGCTCGACACGACGGTGATGCCTTTGCGCAGGCTCGTGCCGTAGGCCATGGCCACCTTCGCCGCCAGCTCCGGGGTGATGTCGACGTTGGCGAGTCCGTGCAGGCCACTGCGGCCGAACAGCGTGCGCGAGCCCTTGGACTCCCACACGATGGAGGAGTTCACCACCGCGCCCGACTCGACGGTCTTGAACGGATACACCTTGACCGCGTCGACGAGGACGGCGTTCTCGCCGATGAAGCACTCGTCGCCGAGCACCACGCCCTCATCGCAGCGCACGTTGTTGCGCAGATCGCACGAGCGTCCGACCACCGTGCCGCGCAGGTTCACACCGCTGGCCAGATAGGCGTTGTCGTGGACGACCGACCGCTCGATCTCGACGTCGGAACGCACGCGCACGTTGGATCCGAGCACGGTGTACTCACCGAGACGGGCGCCGGCTTCGACGACGCACCCGGGTCCGATGACGGCGGGGCCATCGATGCGGGCCTCGGGCGACACCTCGGCGCCCTCCCCCAGCCACACGTTCTCGCTGATGCGGAACCCCGGGATGTCCAAGGTGACCTTGCCGTCGAGGATGTCCTTGTGGGCCGACACATACGACTCGAGCGTGCCCACGTCCTCCCAATAGCCCTCGGCCACCGCGCCGTAGAGCGGCTTGTGGTCCTTGAGCAGCGCGGGGAACACCTCGGAGGAGAAGTCCACCGGACGATCGGGTGCGATGTAGTCGAAGATCGACGGGTCGAGCACGTAGATACCGGTGTTGATGGTGTCGGAGAACACCTGCCCCCAAGTCGGCTTCTCCAGGAAGCGCTCGATGGTGCCGTCGGGGTTGGCGATCACGATGCCGAACTCGAGGGGGTTCTCGACGGCGACCAGACCGATGGTGGCCGTGGCGCCCTTGGCGTCGTGGTACTCGACCAACTTGGTGAGGTCGATGTCGGTCATGACGTCACCGGAGATGACCAGGAACCGCTCGTCGAGCAGGTTCATGGCGTTGCGGACGCTGCCCGCGGTGCCGAGCGGCGACAGTTCGACCGCGTAATGCATGGTCACGCCGAACTCACTGCCATCCCCGAAGTACGTCTGGATGGCCTGGGGCATGAATGCCAAGGTCACCACGATCTCATCGAAGCCGTGTTTGCGAAGCAGGTTGACGACGTGCTCCATCATCGGCCGGTTGGCCAGCGGCATCATCGGTTTCGGGGCGTTCGAGGTCAGTGGACGAAGCCGAGTGCCTTCACCGCCAGCCATGATGACTGCCTTCATGACCACACCTTTCTCTGGGGCGCCTTCGGCGCCGTCTGCCGTTTCGCCCTGCCACTTGCCAGGGATGCCTTCATCTTGGGGATGTAGGTGAACGCTGCGTAGTAGCTGAGGGCCAACCCGGGTAGTCCAAATGCCCAACCGAGCCAGTGCCAGATCTCTGCCCCTCGCACATCGGCCTCGCCGACCAGGAACAAAGGGAAGGCGAACATCAGGTCGAAGGTGCCCGCTTTGCCATACCAGTTCACGTCGAAGCGCTCCATGCCCATCGCGGTGAGCACCACCAGCGCGATGGACATGACGACCTCGCGGAACACCACGGCGACCGAGAACCAGAGCGGGGCCGAACCGTCGATGATGATGGCGCTCACCCCGACGATGAACAGCAGCCGATCGGCGGTCGGGTCGAGCACTTTGCCGAGTGACGAGACCTGGTTCCAGCGGCGGGCGATGTAGCCATCCACCCAGTCGGTGGCACCGAGGCCAGCGAGGAGCCACGCCGCCCAGAACCGGTCGTCGCGGCCGAACAGCAGCCACAGGAACAGCGGGATGCAGCACAGCCGAACCACGCTGATGGCGTTGGGGATGGTGAGGACCCGGTCCTCGACAGGCGCATCCTGCGATCCCATCGCGACGTCGTCGGCCATCGCGTGAGCCTACGATCCCCACGAGTCCCCGTCTGGTACCTGTGAGGCGAGCCGTGCCCAGTGTGTTCACCCGAATCATCAATGGCGAGATACCCGGAAGCTTCGTCTGGCGAGACGAGATCGCCGTGGGATTCATGTCCATCAACCCGATCAGCGCCGGCCACACCCTCGTGGTACCCATCGCCGAGGTCGACCATTGGATCGACCTGCCCCAGGCGACGGCCGCTCATCTCATGGCGGTCGGCCACACCATCGGTCAGGCACTGCAGCGGGCGTTCTCGCCCGATCGCATCGGGTTGATCGTCGCCGGCTTCGAGGTGCCCCACACCCATCTGCACGTGCTGCCCATCAACTCGATCGCCGACCTCGACTTCCACAATGCGGCCAAGGTGCCCGACTTCCCGGCCATCGCGTCGTGGGCCGAGGCCATCCGCACCGAACTGCGCGCCGCCGGGGTGAGCGAGGTCGTGAGCTGACCACTCCCCGCTCTGCCGGCAGGGCGCTCACAACAGCGCGGCCTGCTCGCCCGGCGGCTCGATGGGCGGCACCTCGTCGATGAGCTCGGGGCCCTTGGTGCGAACGTTGTTCACCGAGGTGGACACCGGGTGCATGGTGAGCAACGTGTTGGGTGCGGGCACGAGCAGCTCCCCCAGCGACACCATGTCGTCGTTGCTCGTGTCGAGCCATTGGCTCCACGTTGCCGGCGACAAGATGGCCGGCATGCGATCGTGCACGGGGCGCATCGTCTCGTTCGCCGATGTGGTGATGATGGTCGCGGAGTGCAACACCATCGGCTCACCGTTGGCGTCGAGTTGGCTCCGGTCCTTCCACGATTCCCACAGCCCGGCCACGGCCAAGGGCTCACCGTCGACGCGATGGATGAACATGGGCTGCTTGGTCTTCACCCCAGGGATGGACTTCCATTCGTAGAACCCATCGAGCGGGATGAGGCAACGACGCTTCTTGAGAGCGGTCTTGAACGAGTTCTTCTCGGCCAGGGTCTCGGCGCGGGCGTTGATCATCTTCGAGCCGATCTTGATGTCCTTGGCCCACACCGGCACCAGTCCCCAGTGGAACACGGTGAGGCGACGCTCACCGCCGTGTTCCACCACGCCATAGATGTCGTTGGTGGGAGCCACGTTCCAACTCGGGGCCAACGCCGCTTCCGTCGGGACCGCCGAGAAGTAGGCGGCCAGTTGGTCGGGCGGGGTCGAGGAAACGAAGCGGCCACACATGGGCAGCGACGCTATCGGCCCGACGGGTTCGGCCCGGCCTGATGATCGATCAGTTGCTGACGCGCTGCTGGCTCAGATGCCAGAAGATGGACGACACCAGCTGAGCCTCTTCCTTCGATGCCAGATCGAGGTAGGCGAGCCCGTAGCGGTAGCAGGTGGGTTCATCGGGACCGGAGTCGAGGGCCGATCGCACGACCTCGGCACGGGCGGTGAGATGAATGGCAGTGCGCCGATCGGGAACACGCGCCTCGACGAGCAACACCGTTCCGATCTCGAGGACCTCATCGGTGCGGATGGCGATGCCTCCGGCCGAGATGTCGGTGATGCGCACCGAGCGATACCCCGACGCGGTGGTCGTGCCACTGAGTCGACGGGGACCAGCGGGCGCGACCTCAGCGGCGAGCGGCGTGGCGACGCGCACGTGGCGACGCGCTTGCACTCGTTCGATGTTGACGGGCACCGTCACCCACAGCAGTTGGTTGCGTCCGTCGACGTCGAGTACCCGCGACGAGAACCGATAGGTGGCGTCGGCGGGACGGGAGAACCGGGCGCGGATGACGTCGTTGGGCTGGAAATCGTCGAGGTCGCTCACGTCCTCGCTGGGGCGGAGCGCCAGCGAGTTGCCGACATGGAACTGATCGATGAAGGCAGGCATGGCTCGGTCGCTGCCGACCCGTCCGACCATCAACGGGAGCTGTTCGTTGAGATAGCCAGAGCGCGCTGTATGAGCTTCCACCGACGAGGGCACGGGCCGAACATACGGATGATGATCGGCAGGGACAAGCACCGTTGATCATGCTTGACGAAACGATCAGGTCCAGGTGGTCCGCCAGAGGTGGCAGCCCCCAATCGGTGTATGCGGCGTTCAGTTCGACGGTGCCGGAACCGGATGCGTGTGATCGCCCGGCACGAGCGGGAAGCGTTGCGCCGCCCAGTCGATCTTCGCCGTCTCGATGCGCTCACGATCCGACGACACGAAGTTCCACCAGATGTGGCGGGCACCGACGCTCTCGCCGCCGAGCATCATCACGCGCCCCCGCCCCGACAGCACGGGCGTCGATCCGTCGGCCAGGACCACGAGATGACCGGGCTCGATGTCGTTGCCGTTCAACGCGACATGACCGTCGACCAACAGCACGGCCCGCTCCGCGTGGTCGGCGGGAACGATGATGGAACCTCCGGACAGCAACAGCTCGGCGAGGATCAACGGCGACACCACCCGGACAGGTGAGGTGAGCCCGAACCCACTGCCCGCAGCCAAACGAACGGTGACGCCGTCGCCCGAGGCGCTCTGCACGTCGACGGCATCGACGTGTTGGAAGAACGGATCGGCATCTTCGTGCGATGCCGGGAGCGCAACCCACGTCTGCAGTCCGGCGAGCACGCGACGTGCCGAGCGCTCGTCGTCGGGCGAGCGTTCGGTATGGCACACGCCTCGTCCGGCGCTCATCCAGTTGACGGCGCCCGGCTCGATGCGTTGGACCGCACCGGTGGAATCGCGATGCACGAGCGTGCCGGCGAACAGATAGGTGACGGTCGCCAGCCCGATGTGCGGATGGGCGTCGATGTCCACTCCCCCGCCGGGCTCCAGCACGTCGGGCCCGATGAGGTCGGCGAAGATGAACGGGCCGACCATCCGACGCTTGGCGAACGGCAGCAACCGCCGGACCTGACCGTTGCCCACCGGCCTGGTTCGCGGGGTGATGATCAACTCCACGGCTCGGTCCCCGGCCAGCCCGCCCGATGCGTGCGTCGCGTCAATTGACATTGCCATCCTCCCCGGAGCGAGTCGCCGCCAACCACCCTACGGCGCCGATCCAGCGATCGACATCAAATCACGACTTGATTGGTCGGGATTTGATCCCTACGGTGGGAGGGACATGGCGGTCCTGGTCTTCTTCCACGCTCACCCCGACGACGAGTCGATCTTCACCGGGGGCACGATGGCGCTGCTGGCGCGCAACGGCCATCGCGTCGTGTTGGTGGTGGCCACCTCGGGCGAGCTCGGGTCAGCCGGCGCGCACGACGATCTGGCCCGCGTGCGACGCCGCGAGACCGAGCGCTCCGCCGCCATCTTGGGCATCGACCGCGTCGAGTTCCTCGGCTATCGGGACTCGGGGATGGCCGGCGATCCCGGCAACGATCACGTCGACTCGTTCGTTCGCACCGACCGCGACCAGGCCGTCTGGCGGCTGGCCTCATTGCTGATCGACGAACACGCCGATGCACTCGTCACGTATGACTCGCAGGGGGTCTACGGGCACCCCGATCATCTCGTGACCCATCGGGTCGGGTTGGCCGCCGCCGAACTGGCCGGCACACCGACCATCTACGAGTGCACCGTGGACGGCGAGTACCTCCACTTCGTCGAGTCGCATCTGCTCGACGGGGCCCGTCACCCCGATCAACCAGTAGCGCTACTCGGAAGCCCCACCGTCGTGATCTCGAACTTCGTCGATGTGAGCGAAGAACTCGATCGCAAGCGGGAAGCGATCGCCGCGCATGCCAGCCAGATCGCCGAGACGTCAGCGGTGCTCACCATGGATGCGTGCTCGTTCGCCGCCGTATACGGGTACGAGTGGTTCATCCGCACGGGCCCCGAGGGCGCCATCGACGCTCTCGGCCGCAGCCTCACCGCGCTGTAGCCCCGCCCCCACAGTGGCACCAGCGCCACAGTGGAGTCAGGTTATGGAATTCCCGCAATCTGACTCCCAAGTTCGGCGACGCCCGGCGAGTTCGAACTCGCCTGCCCCAAAGCTGAGAGGCTGAACGAATGGGACTGATCGCCATCAACGCAAGCCACTCCACCGGGTCGACGACACACAACCTGGCGATGCTGGCCACAGAGGTCCACGGTTCAGGCGACGTCTACGACCTCGCTGCGCTCGACCCCGCCGCCCTCGTCGGAGTGGGCAAGGACGCCACGGTCACCAAGCTCCTCGAGGCGATCCCCCAAGCCTCGGTACTCGTGTTCGTCACCCCGATCTATCGAGCCACCTACAGCGGCTTGTTGAAGATCGTCCTCGACCAACTCCCCCAAGCCGCTCTTCGTGGCATCCCCGTCGTCCTCGCCGCCACCGCTGCGTCGCCGGCGCACTTCCTGGCCCTCGACACCGGAGGCCGCGCGCTCGTGGCGAGCCTCGAAGGGTGGACGGTGCCGACCGTCGTGTACGCGACGCCGGCCGATTTCGATGACGACAAGCGACCACTCGGGACGCTGCGCGACCAGATGACGGCAGCGCTGACACAAGCGAAGTCGATCGCCGAGCGCTGATCCTCAGCGCCGCAAGGCCACCAGGGCGCGATCAGCGTCGGCACCGATGTCGGCGTCGAGCGAGCCTTCGTCGATCCACTTCGCGATGTCCGCACGCGTGTCGTCGACGGCCTTGCGGGCCTGGCCGTTGCCGGGTTGCTGGCTCAGCTCGAGTGCGTACCGCAGCTCCTTGAGCAGCTGCTCTCCGCTCGATCCGAACGAGAACGGGTCAACGGCGAGCCGGTCGATGACATCGTTGACATCGGCGGAGCCCGCCACCGTCGTCGGCGGCACGGTGGTGGTCGTGACCGCGACGGTGGTCGGCGTGGTCGCCACGGTGGTCGGCGCAGCGGTCGTGGACGTGGGCACCACCGATGCAACTGTTGTTGACAAGGCCCGGGTGGTCGGCGACGCAGACGTGGAAGGCGGGCGTGATGTCGTTGTGGCTGTTGCTCCATTGGACCCGCCGCCGGGCTGGCTCCACACGATGGCGGCGGTCACGGCAGTGACGATGGCGGCAAGGGCAACCACTGCCAAGAGCCAGTTCTTGCCGTTCCATGCCGGCTCGGGATCGGTCAACGGCACGGGCGACGCGGTCGGGCGCGTCGGGCGCGTCGGGATCGATGGAGCAGTCTCCAAGATGCGTGTCCGTTCACTCGGCCCACTGCGCCCAGACGGCGATGGCACCGGCATTCCCCCGCTCCCCCGGTTCATCAACGATGCGCGCATCTCCGCCACATCGCTGAATCGATCCGCGGGATCGAATGACACGGACCGATCGACGACGTCGCACAGCCAGGCAGCCATGCCCGGCCGGCGGCTGGCCAGAAGCGGCATCGAGCCGGGTGCCCGCTCGGCCTCGTGACGTGACGACACCGCGGCCACGACGGTTTCGTCCGTCACGGGGATCGACCCGGTGAGCATCTCGTACAACACGATGCCGGCCGAGTACTGGTCGGATCGGGGCGTCGCCCGGGCGCCGCGCATCTGCTCGGGAGCGAGATAGCGCGGTGTACCGATGATCTGGCCGACGGCGGTCAGACCCGCCGACGCGTCGGACATGGCCTTGGCGATGCCGAAGTCGGCCAGCTTCACGCGGCCATCGTCACCGATCAGGATGTTGCCGGGCTTCACATCGCGATGGACGATGCCACTCGAGTGGGCAGCGGAGAGGGCGAGCAACACATCGCCGATGATCGAAACCGCCTCGTCCGGCTCGAGGGGACCACGATCGCGCAACAACTCGGCCAGGCTCCGACCCTCGATCAACTCCATGACCAGATACGGCCGCGAGCCGTCATCACCGACATCGAAGATGGTGACGGCGTTGGGATGGTTGAACCGCGCCGCGATGCGCGCTTCGCGTTCGAAGCGCTCGAGGGCCCGTGGGTCGGGGAGATCGGTCCGCAGGATCTTGATGGCGACGCGCCGAGCGAGCCTCGTGTCGTTCGCCTCGAAGATCTCTGCCATACCACCGACCCCGAGAGGTCGGCCGAGCTCGTATCGAGAGCCCAGAACCCGTGTCACGGGCGCACACTAGGACGCCGGCCCTCGTGGACGAGCGCGGGTTCGGCGCTATCGGGAACCATGGTGAGCTGCGATACTGCCCGGGTCGACGCGTGTCCAGGAGGATTGGTGCGATGGCTCTGGGGAAGAAGTCCAAGGTCGGCAGTTCCGGCGAAGGGGACACCACAGTGCTCGACAGCGTCGCGCTGTTCGCGGGACTGTCGAGTCGGGAGCGTTCCCAGATCGCTGCTCGGATGATCGAGCGCACCTTTGCCGACGGAGCCAACGCCGTACTCGAAGGCACCCACGGCATCGGGTTCTTCGTGATCACCGACGGCACTGCCGAGGCGATCGTGAATGGCGAATCGCGTCGCACGCTCGGCAAGGGCGACTACTTCGGAGAGATCGCCATGCTGGCCGGAGATGACGTCCGCTCGGCCACTGTCGTTGCGCGCGGCGAACTCCACTGCCTGGCCATGACCGAATGGGAGTTCAAGCCGTTCCTGAAGGAGTTCCCTGCGGTCGCCAAGATCATCGAGAGCACGATGGCGCAGCGCCTGGAATCTGACGGCACTCCACATTGAGCCAACGCACCGGCGGGCTCGGCATGGTGCGATCGGCCTTGGGTGATCGGCCTTTGTGATCGGAAGGTGAAATCCTTCCGAGGACCGGGTGAGCGAGCCCGGAATCCGATGCGGTCGGCGTTCGGTGCTGGCATGATGCCGCCCGAGCCGGTTCACGCCGGGCGGACGCGGACCGGGCGGGATGCGGGAGAAGTACAACGGACTCCGGTGCGGATTGGGGATCAGAAGGCAACTTCGGGGTCAGGTCGGTGCGCGCCCTGCAACGCCTCGGTGAGCTCATGTCCGATCCCAACAGCGTCCCCGGACGGCGCCGTGGCGATCGCGGTGCGTCGGTGGAGTTCTATGCCCGTTGGGTCGAGGCCTACCTCGCGGCACTGCACTACGACCGCACACGTCCGCTCCAGTGGCTCGCCGCGCAATCGGCCTGCGCCGGCGTCAAGGAGAGCACGATGTCGCGCTACCTCATGACGGCCGAGGCGCTGGGGCTCATCGAGAACAGGACGCACGGACGGCCCGGCGGGACGATGACGCAGCGTTGCTGGGACGTGTTGGCGGCGGCCGAGGCGCGCCGAGCCTGGATACCCCTCACCGGCGACTGACCCAGGAACGAGGAGAGCCGGCCTATCGGAATCGAACCGAATGGGCTTTGCGCGATCCGTGTTGGCTCACCGAATGTCGATGAGCAGAGCTGCGATCTCACGGATCTGAACGAGCGCCACGACGCCGACGTTGCCGAGCCGTTCCACACACCGAGCCCGAGCAATGGAACGAAGCTGCTCGACCTGCGCCCAACACGCCAACGGAAGTCCGTTCTGCTCGTCGGGAGCCAGTTCGACATGGGACGCCACGTTGCGAAAAGTCGAGGTGCACGGCACGACGAAGATCGTGGCGAGGTTCCGACGAAGCAGACCTGACGCCGACACCACCACTGCCGGCCGGACGAATCCCGCTTCGGAGCCGATCGGCGAGCCGAGATCGACCAGCACCACGTCCCCCGCGGAGAGGTCGTTCACGTCGTACCGAGTGCCCCGGTGCGGTCCAGGTCGCCCGCCCACATCTCAGCCTCCACCAGGTAGTCGGCCCACGCTGCCGGATCAGCACGCAGGGCATCCTCGGAACGGGCCAACGACTCGTAGAACTCCTCGCGGCGCAACGCCTCGAGGGCATCGCGAAGCGTGTCGGTCAACGAGGCGTGGCGATCTTGGGAGACCCTGCGCAGGCGCTCACGCAACTCGACGGGGACACGGATCGTGGTCGAATCAGACACTCGGTCAAGATAGCCCTCGTAGACACTATTGTCTACATGACTGTACGTCATGCCCGCGAAGCGCTCGGACTGATCGAGAACCGCACCCATGGTCGACCCGGAGGGACCATCACGCATCGTTGTTGGGACGTGGTGACCGCAGCAGAGACACGGCGCGGTTCGGATCGCGTCAACGCTGAGCGACGCAGTTGCACCGGCCATGGTCTTGTCAGCCACCGAGTTGTGACGATCGGCCCCGAGGCGACCGTGCAACCACCGCGTACCGTTCGAATCACCAGGGTGGGTGACCCTGAGGCTCGGAGGTCGTGCGATGTGGCGCACCAGGTCGTTTCGAGGAAAAGCCCGCATCGGCGTCGGCACAGCAATCGCCATGGCGGGGGCGGCGGTCGCGGCATGCAGCTCCAACGGGGTCCCGACGCTCCCGGCCTTTGACCGAGCCAAACCCCCGCCCCTCCTGTTCGCCGTGGACATCGCGTCGGGCGGGTTGCGTTTCGCTATCCCCCAGACCAGCACGACCCAGCGGCTGGCCAACCTGGTGGTGTCCGACGGAGTCATCGTCGCCGAGGCGTACAACTGCGCAGAGAGCGGAGCGACGTCGATCCAGGCCTTCGACGCCGACGATGGAGCGCTGAAGTGGACCTACACCTCCCCCGCCGGACCTGAGCTCGGCTTTGACAACATCACCGTGGTCGACGGGGTCGTGGTCTTCTCGCTCGACGAGTACCAGGTCGCGTCAACTGCGATTGCCCTCGACCTGGACTCGGGCAAGACCCGATGGACAAGAACGTTCACCGGGACCGCTTCGGTGCATGCCTCGGGGGTGGCGCCGGGGACCGTAATCGGGGCAGACCAGCACGAGATCGTCGGCCTCGACCGACAATCGGGCAAGCAACTCTGGACCGTCGATGACCCCACCGACATGCCGTACTTCACCGTCCTCGACCCCTCCGGCCTGATGACCGTCCGTGGATTCCGGTTGATCGACATGGCCACGGGCCGGGATCCATGGCCTTCGACCATGGGCACCGGGATCCTGTTCGATCGACGTGTGGCCGCCTCGGCCTCGGTGCTGGTCAGCGAGACCTCGACGAGCAACAGCACCGTCACCGCCGTCGATTCCCGCAGCGGCGCGCGGCTCTGGCAAACCCACGGTGAGACCGGCTGGTTTCCTCAGCGCTGGGGGGTGCAGTTCTTCTCCGGGAAGACGTTGATGCTCGACTACGAGCCCTCGGCGCACTCCATCGTCGACATGTCCACCGGCGAGATCCGTTGGTTGCTCCAGACCGCCGGACCCGGCCATCCCGATCTCATCGGAGATCTCGTGGTCGCCCCCGAAGGCGATATCACCGACCCCCGCCTCGTGGTGATGAGGGCATCGGATGGTCACGAGATCGGGACGATCCCGTGGATCGACACCATGGAGACGCCGATCGCCATCGACGACACCGCCCTCATCGGTGCCTGGGACTGCAGCGCATACAGCGGTGATGAGATCGGCTACTGGCTCGAGGGCTATCAGAGCACACTCACATACCACGGCCCACTGGACGGGCTGCCGATCGGGACAGTGGTCACCGCTGCGCCCGACACGGTGTCTGGCGCGACTCAACAGGTGGAACCCGCGACCTCCACCACCGAGACCACGCCAAGCGCGACCGCGACCACCATCTCGTCGGCATGGGTGCCAGAGGACAACGCGGTGCTCGCCTTCGACGGCCGGACCAACGAGGTCCTCTTTACGGTGCCGTTGACCGCCGAGACGCAAGCCGTCGAGCGACTCACCACCTGGCGGGACCTCGCCGTCGGCATCACTACCGATTGCGGCCAACCATCGACCGTACGTCTCACCGCGTTCGACTATCGGTCCGGGGCCATCCGCTGGCAGTCGGATCCGTTCAGGCCAGCACAGGTATGGGTCCCGCGGTTGTCGGCGACCGATGGGATCGTGGTGGTGCCCACCATGGTCGATGAGGACTTGAGGCTCGTGGCCTACGACGCGAGCAACGGGACCCGGCTGTGGGAGCGACCGAAATCTGGAATCACATGGTTCGACGACGTCGCCGGATCGGTGATCGCCCAGTCCAGCCCTACCGGATATGTCGGGCTCGACCGCCGCACCGGCGGGATCCGTTGGCAACTCCCCCTGCGGGGCAATCTCGTGATGCTGCGCAACGCAGGCGTGACGCTCATCGTCGACCAGCAGCAGAACCCCGAGGCCGGATCAGTGCTGGCCATCGACAACTCGGACGGTAGCGAACTGTGGCGCCTTGTCGATGTGAAGAAGTCAGCACCGATCCTCGACAGCACGTACACGGTGGTGGTCCAGACCATCGACGGTGTCGTTCACGGCATCGCTGCCCACACCGGCAAAGAGACGTGGCGCCGCGACGATCTTGGCCTCGACGCATTCGTTTGGAACCGCAACTTCCCCGACCTGCAGATGAACACCACCGGCTTGCGTTCTATCCCGTCAACCGCGCCTGACACGACCGACGTGCGCGTCGAACTCGACACCGGCATCGCGTTCGAGCCCTGGGTCATCGGCAGAGTCGATCAGGCCGGGACCGTGGGAATCGTGAGCAACGCAGGCGTCGAGGACCAGCGCGGGGCCTGGGTCGGTTGGGGATATCGGGTCGACGACGCGCTCACGGGGTCGCGCTTGTCCGAGTTCCCGTGGGTCTCGCCCAACACCATGCAGCCCAACTCGCGGATCGCGCCTCCAGTGTTCAGCGATCTCGGCGTGGTGTATCGGGCCCATCTGTGCTCGACGTACTGAAGCCGTCAACTGCGCTTGCTCGAAGCCCTCGTCGGTCACGGGGTGTCGATGAGCAGCACAGCGATCTCACGAACCTGTCCGAGCGCCACAGCGCCGACGTTGCCGAGCAGTTCCACGCACCGGGACCGAACACCACGCACCGGGCGCGGGCGACTGGACTGACCGGAAACGTTGAGAGCCGGCCCTTTCGGACCGGCTCTCAACGAACACCACAGTCGGGCTGAGAGGATTTGAACCTCCGACCTCTTGACCCCCAGTCAAGCGCGCTAACCAAGCTGCGCCACAGCCCGTGGGTGTTGGCACGTTAGTCGCTGGAACCTGCGACCACCCAACGACCGCACACACACCCTCGTCGCGCGGGCACCGATTTTCTCAGCGCCGGGACCACGCGTCGGGGTCATCGAGGCGCACCCGCACCGACTCGGGCAACGATCCGGCGGCCAGATCGGCCAGCGTCACCACCTCGATCACCGTGCGCATCGCAGCGCGCGTCGCCACCCACAACTCCCTCATGGCCTGAGCGGGAGGCGGATAGTCGACGTCCTCCGGCTTCTGCCCGTGCACGACGGCGATCGGCCCGTCGATGGCCCGGATCACCTCGGCCACATTGATCTGGTCGGCAGGCCTCGCCAGGGCGTAACCGCCGTCAGCACCGCGCTGACTGGTGACGATCCCCGCCTTGCGGAGCGAGCCGAGAAGCTGCTCACAGAACCGGAAGCTGATCCCCTGCGCTTCGGCGATCACGTCGCCTTTCACCAGCTTGCCGGGCTCGGACGCCGCCAGAACGACCGCCGCCCGGAGTGCGTAGTCGGACGCTGCGGAGACCTTCACGGACCCAGTCTCCCAGAACGGGCGAAGAACCGGCTTGACAAACCCCGACCTTTCCCATCAGAGTTCTGGAAAACAAACCCGAGTAAACCAATCGGGATTTGCGGGAATCTTCCATACCCGATCACCGGAGCCAACCACATGAAACGACGATCGCTGACAGGCCTGGCCCTCGCCATCGCCTTCGGGATGACCGTCGCTGCATGTGGCGACGACAGCAGCTCGAGCAGCACTACCACTGGCGCTGCCGGCCCCACGACGGCCAGCACCGAGTCGGTGACGCTCCGCCTCGGCTACTTCCCCAACATCACCCACGCTCCGGCGCTCGTCGGCCTGCAAGACGGCATCTTCGCCAATGCACTCGGCGCCAACGTGAAGCTCGAGACCAAGTCCTTCGATGCCGGGCCCGAAGCGGTGGAGGCCCTGTTCTCCGGCGCCATCGACGCCACGTTCATCGGTCCCAACCCGGCAATCAATGCCTTTGTGAAGAGCAAGGGCAAAGCGATCCGCATCGTGTCAGGCACCACGTCGGGCGGCGCCTACTTCGTCGTCAAGCCCGAGATCTCTGGCGCGACCGACCTCGAGGGCAAGAAGATCGCCAGTCCGCAACTCGGCGGCACCCAAGATGTCGCTCTGCGCAGTTGGCTGAAGGAGCAGGGCCTCGAGAGCAACACCTCCGGCGGCGGGGACGTGTCCATCGTCCCGCAGGCCAACGCCGACACCCTCACCGCCTTCAAGGCTGGCGACATCGCCGGGGCATGGGTTCCCGAGCCCTGGGCGACGCGCCTGATCCAAGAGGGTGGCGGCAAGGTCCTGATCGACGAGAAGACCCTGTGGCCGCAGGGCAAGTACGTGACCACCCACCTCATCGTCGACACGAAGTTCCTCGCCAAGCACCCCGACACCATCAAGAAGCTCCTCGCTGGCTTGGCCGATTCAGTCGATGCCATCGCTGCCGATCCGGTCAAGGCGCAGGCATCAGCCAACGCCGCCATCAACGCCGCAACCGGCAAGCCACTCAAGGACGAGGTCATCACCGCCGCGTTCAAGAACCTCGAGTTCACCCTCGACCCGATTGCTTCGTCACTCGAGAAATCGGCCAAGGACGCCGAGGCAGTCGGCTTGCTCGACTCCGCCGGCCTCAAGGGCATCTACGACCTGAAACTCCTCAACGAAGTCCTCAAAGAGCGCGGCAAGCCCGCAGCCACCGGTTTCTGAAGATCAAT
Organism: Acidimicrobiia bacterium; assembly: GCA_050246915.1. Lineage (GTDB taxonomy): Bacteria > Actinomycetota > Acidimicrobiia > Acidimicrobiales > Ilumatobacteraceae > JBFWVD01. Next base: position 82,462 of record JBFWVD010000008.1, read on the forward strand.
CGACATCGGTTCTCCCGAGTGCGCACTCGGGGGAACCGAACGAACTGAAAGCAGGCACTTCATGAGTGCAACGATCGAGGAAGTGATCGACATCCGACCCGAACGACCCGACCCGACTGCCTCCGAGGCCTTGGTCACCATCCAATCGGCGACCAAGGCCTTTGGCCATGGTCAAGCCACGGTCACGGCGCTCGACGGCATCGACCTCACCGTACGACGAGGCGAGTTCGTCTCCGTGCTGGGCGCGTCCGGATGCGGGAAGAGCACGCTGCTGCACCTGTTGGCCGGGCTCGATCAGCCGACGTCAGGATCAATTGACATCAAGGGTCGAGCCGCGCTCATGTTCCAGGAGTCCGCGCTGTTCCCGTGGCAGACCATCTCCAAGAACATCGAGACAGCACTACGCCTTCGGGGCGTGCCGCGCAAGGATCGCCGAGACCGTGCGCATGAGTTGCTCGCCTCGGTCCGTCTCTCGGGATTCGAAGATCGCCGACCGCACGAACTGTCGGGAGGCATGCGCCAACGAGCCGCTCTCGCTCGCGCTCTCGCCCAGGAATGCGACGTACTGCTCATGGACGAACCGTTCGGCGCACTCGACGCCATCACTCGCGAGTTGCTGCACGCGGAACTCGAACGGCATTGGGCCGAACAGAACCTCACCGTCATCTTCGTCACCCACGACGTGCGCGAGGCCATCCACCTCGGCGATCGCATCGTCATGCTGTCGAGTCGTCCCGGCCGGGTCGTGGCCGACATCCCGGTCGACCTCCCACGCCCCCGTCGCATCGAGGAAGCGGCGGTGGGCGAGCTGGCCACCGGCGTGACCGAGCGGCTCCATCGAGAGGTGCGACGTCATGCAACTCACTGATCCCATCGCCGGCATCGCCGGTGATGAGCTCGACCAGGAGATCGAAGGGCTAGATCGCCTCGAAATGCAAGTTGACGGCCCCTCCAAGCTGGCGCGGCTGTGGGCAGCCACCTGGCCGAAGATCGGCGCAGTCGTCATCGGCCTGGGCCTGTGGCAGATCGTCGTGTGGACGAAGTGGAAGCCGGACTACGTACTCCCCGGACCCAAGCCGGTGCTGGAGGAGTTCTGGAAGCGCCTCTGGAACGGCGACCTCATCGATTCGACGTATTGGACGTTGCGCCGCGGCGTGGTCGGGTACGCCATCGCGTCCACCATCGGGCTGAGCGTCGGCATCGTGCTCGCTCGGTTCAAGATCGCCCGGGCCGCGTTCGGATCGTTCGTGAGCGGCCTGCAGACCATGCCCTCGATCGCATGGTTCCCGTTGTCGATCGTGCTGTTCAAGTTGTCGGACGCCACGGTCCTGTTCGTCGTCGTGTTGGGCGCCGCGCCGTCGATCGCCAACGGCGTCATCAGCGGAGCCGACACCGTCTCACCATTGCTGGTGCGCGCCGGGCGCGTGCTCGGTGCCAAGGGCTTCGGCCTGTACCGCACGGTCATCGTTCCAGCATCGCTCCCATCGCTGTTGGCCGGCTTCAAGCAGGGTTGGGCATTTGCCTGGCGCAGTCTGTTGGCCGGTGAACTGCTGTTGACCGGTACCGGACACGAGACGCTCGGCTTCACCCTCAACCGCGATCGCGACCTCTCCGACTACACCGGGATGATGTCAACCATGGTTGCCATCCTGCTGATCGGCATCGTCATCGACGCGTTGGTGTTCGGCAAGGCGGAACGGGCGCTGTTGCGCCGCCACGGGCTGCTCGAACGCACGAAGTAGCCGAGCGACGCGCTCAGGCCGCCATGCGCCCTCGTCTGATGACGTGGACCGTGACGGCAGGATCCGGACCGGCGTTCACCGCCTCGGCATCGTGGAGATCGTCGAGCACCGCTCCCCCACCCTCGCCGCACCGATCATGTACGACGCCGGTACGAGAGTGATGGGCGATGACGTCGATCGTGCCGGCCACCACGTACAGCGCTCCACCGAACTCCAGTTCACCGGTCAGATCGAGCGTCGCGCCCGCACCCCATCGCGTCACGATGGCGTCATAGGTCGGGGTCGACAGCACGGTCTCGGAGACGATCGATCCGGGGGCCGGTTCGGCGTCGGCCCATGGCACGGTGACCCGACCGAGCCCACTGGCCACCGCCCAGCACCACGACGGCGCCGTGCCCAGCATCGACGGATGGGCGGCCCGGCTGGCCGTGTCCGACCAGGGGTCGTAGGAACCTTGAGTGGATCGAGGAGCCATGGCGCCACCCTACGGAGCAAATCCCGACCAAACAAGTCATATTTGGTTGCCGGCTGGTGAACCGGAGGTTTCGAACGATGAGGGCCCTGGTGACCCTTTTCCGTCGGCACCCCACTGGAGACTCGCTGCTGATGACGCTCAGGCGAAGCGACGGGCCTCGGGATGCTGGCCGATCCCCGCCGCCCACGCCGGCTCCCCTGCTCGACGCACGCCAACGGTGTGCCAACGAGCGATCCGTGCCGCGTCGAGCTCGGCGGTGATGTCCGACAGGAACAGCAACTCTTCCGGCGGCGAGGCGAGGAGAGCGGCAATCCGCTCGTAGCTGCCGGGCTCGCGTTTGGGCCCGGCGTTGTCCGTGTCGAACCATCCGGTGAACAACGAGCGAAGATCTCCCGCCGGGCTGTGACCGAACCACGACTGTTGCGCGGTCACCGAACCCGAGGAGTAGATGGCCAGTCGCAGACCGGCCTCGTGCCATGCCCGCAGTGCGGGCGCCACGTCGTCGAACAGATGGCTCTCGAGCTGCCCGGACTCGAACCCCTCCTGCCACATCCAACCCTGGATGGCCTTCAGCGGTGTTGCCTTCACGTCCTGGTCGATCCACGACCGCAGCACCTCGACGGCATAGCGATCGCTCATGCCCACGGCACCGACCTCACGGCGGACCTCGGCCAGTTGCGCCGCCACCTGCGGCTCGCGCCCGTGCTCGGCGATCCACGACTCGAGGTGTTGACGCGCCCACGGGAACAAGCGCTGATGGACGAACTCGGTCGCACTCGTCGTGCCCTCGATGTCAATGACAATTGCGGTCACTCCGGTCGGGACATCGACCACGGGATCGCTCATCGAGCGAGCAACGTGTCGTAGCTCGCAAACCGGGAAGCGATGCCATCACCGGTGAAGTCCCCCACCCAGCCCTCGGGAATGCGGAAGAAGCGAATGGCCGCGAACGCCGGGTCGGTCCCCATGTCGAACCAATGGCGCGTACCGGCGGGCACCATCAACAGATCGCCTGCCTCGCAGCACACGATGTGCACTCGACCATCGACACGGAGGTAGAAGGCGCCGCCCCCCTCGACGAAGAAGCGCACCTCGTCGTCGGCATGGGTGTGCTCAGCAAGGAACCGCTCCCGCGACGTAGCTGCCTTGTCCTTCCACTGTGCATCGGTCTCGTCGAAGCGGGCCAAACGGACCACATCGACCGTGATGTAACCACCCGAGGCGCTGATGCGAGCGACGTCATCGGCGTATGCCGCGAGCACGTCGTCTTGATCGGCACCGTGACGGAGGTTGACCGGCGTGACCCATTGCTCGAAATCGATCCCCAGCGCCCCGAGATGCTCCGCGATCGTCGCTACATCGGTGGTGTCAATGAGCGTTGACATCGGGTCGGTATCGGGCATGACGATGAGTCGGGTCATGACAGGTTCCCCTCGCGGTGACGAAACGGACGGATCGGATCATGGCGGTGCGACTCGGGCGGCGAATCGACGGCAAAGTCGGGATGAGCGGCCACGAACTCCATGACCCAGGTGACGATCTCGGTGTGATGACGGGCCTGGGTGAGATCGCTCCCCCACACGTACAGCCCATGGCGGGCCACGATCACCGCCGGGGTGTCGCGGTCGTAGGCAACTTCGAACCGATCGCCCAGTTCCACCATGTCCTGGCCGTTGTCGATCACCGGGAAGTGCACGGCGTCATCGTGCGCGGCACGTCCGATGCCCTTGAGCATCTCGAGGCCGTGCACCTCGATGCCGGCGCGATGACGCTCGGCCACCACCACCGAGTCGAGGTGATGCACATGCACCACAGCGCCGGCCCCGGTGAGCGAACAGATGCGGGCATGCAACGCCGCCTCGGCCGACGGACGATCGGATCCGGGTTCGGCTGCCGCGCCCGTCGCGTCCACCAACACCACGTGATGGGCTTCGAGCTCGCCTTTGTCGCGACCGCTGGCGGTCACCGCGAGACGCAGTGGATCGCGGTGCACGACCATCGACAAGTTGCCCGACGTACCGCGCATCCATCCCAACGAAGCGAACCGCGCCGCCTCGCGAGCAAGCGCGCCGCCGGCGGCATGCAGATGTTCGACGCTGAAGCCAGGGCCGATGTTCTCCGGCGTCATCACACGGCCCACACGACGAGTTGGACGACGCGCCACACCAGGTACAACACCACGGCCGCGACGAGCAGCTTGAAGTGCCACGGGGCCTTGGCATCCTCGCCGGCCAGGGCCCGCAGATCGATGTTCTCCGCGGTGATCGCCTTGGGCGGGGCAGCCTCGGTCGCGTCAGCTGAGACGCGCTCCTCAGCCACGGCAATCGCCCGTCCGCAACTGGGACAGCGGCCGTCGGCGGTCATCGTCGACGGGTTCCAGAACTTGGAGCAGTCCTCACACCAGGGCACCGGAGATCACCTCAGGTCTCGTTGTTGCCGCGAATCTGGGCTCGCGAAATCTACGCACACGCGACTGCCGAGCTCGTCACGAGCTCCGCTTGCGCACGCGGATCTTGATGGGGACGGCACCGAGATCGAACCGATCACGCAGGGCCCGCTCGATGTAACGCAGGTACGACGGGGCGATGTCGCGGTTGGCGAACAGCGTGAACGTGGGCGGGTCGATGGCGCCCTGCATGCCGTAGAGGATGCGGGCGTTGTGCGGTGCCGGCTGCTGCTGCTGCGCCTTGATGAGCACGGTGTTGACGTCCTTGGTCGGGACACGACGGTGATAGCGCTCCATCGCTTCGGCCAGCACGGGGGCCAACTTGTGCACGCCCTTGCCGGTCTTGGCCGAGATCTTGAGCACGGGCGCGTCGCCCACGAAGTAGAGCTTCTGCGCCAGCTGCGCAGCAACGTCGGCGCGCTCTTCGGCGTCGAGCAGCTCCCACTTGTTGAGCATCACCACCACCGGACAGCCGGCAGCATCGACGCGCTCGGCCAGACGAGCATCCTGGGCGGTGATGCCCTCGGTGGCGTCGATGACGAGCAGAGCCACGTCGGCGTTGTCCACCGCGGTGAGAGCGCGCGCCACGGAGTAGTGCTCGGTGGCTTCATCGATGCGGGCCCGCCGACGCATGCCGGCGGTGTCGATGAACCGGATTGGGCCGTCTGGGGTCTCCACGACGGTATCGATGGCGTCGCGCGTCGTGCCGGGCATGTCGTGCACCACGGCTCGGTCCTGGCCGATGAGACGGTTGAACAACGTCGACTTGCCCACGTTGGGCCGACCCACCAGAGCGACGCCAGGGATCTTGGGGTTCTCGGCAGCTGCCGCAGCCGCAGCCGCTTCGGCAGCCGCGTCCGGCGCCACGTACTCGGGAAGGAACGTCAACACGGCGTCGAGCAGATCGCCGGTGCGACGACCGTGCAGCGCGCTGATGGGATGGACCTCACCGAGCCCCAGCGACACGAACTCCCACGTGTCGAGCTCTTTGCGATCGCTGTCTGCTTTGTTGGCGACGACCAACACCGGGCGGCCTGATCGGCGGAGCCAATCAGCCATGGCTGCGTCTTCCTCGGTGACACCCACCGACGCGTCGACCACGAACAGCACGAGGTGAGCATCGGCCACCGCCGCCTCGCTCTGACGCGAGACCTTCTGATCGAGCTCGGTGCCACCGGGCATCCAACCACCGGTGTCGACGATGAGGAACGGAACGTTCAACCACTCCGCCGGCATGCTCTTGCGATCGCGGGTGACGCCCGGCTTCTCCTCGACGATTGCGACGCGCTTGCCCAACACGCGGTTCATGAGCGTGCTCTTGCCCACGTTGGGTCGTCCGACGATGGCCACGATCGGCAGCGGCTCGCTGGTGGCGCCACCGATGGCGTCGACGAGGCCCTCCTCGTCGAGGTCGAGGTCGAACTCCGGCTCGTCGCGATCGTCGTCGCTGTCGTGCCCTCGCTCGTTGTCGTCACGGTGATCGCGCTTGGGGGTGCTCATGTTGCTCATCTCTGTTTGTTCGTGAATGCGTCGCTCGTCAGCGCGACGCGAGTGCCCGAATGTCGGGCGTGTGGACGTGCAGGGCACGCCGGAGGGCGAGCCCATCGGTGGGAACGACCTCGACGGCCCGAGGAAGATCGGCGATGGTGAGCCCGTCGAGAAATCGTCCCTCGCTCAGGCACACATCAGGGAGCAGATAGCGATGGCCGTGCGGCTCGTCGGCCAACACCCTCACGAGGTCAGCACCGACCATGAGGCCGGTCACCGCCACGTTGCCCCCGAAGAACTCGTTGGCCACCTCGATGATGCGCACGTCGTCTCGATCCAAGGGGCCGAGCAACGGACGCAACACCTGCGCCCCGTACGGAGCGGTGAGCACCCCGATCGGGGCGGACCGCGTCGGACGTAGTGCAACCGGGGTTGACATGGCTGGTTGCGTCGACGACTCGGCTGAACCGCATGCGCGCAGACCGGTCGACGCCGCCGGGTTCCGGGGAGCTCGATAGCTCGTGCCCAACTCGCCGTCGGCGTCGGCCCACGCGAAGAACCCGGCCTTGGGACCCGTGGGAGCCTCGACCTCGCCGTGGAACTCGAGCTCGAACGTGCGCACCATCCCGATGCCGTCTTCGTGCATGGGGAACTCGCCGTAGACCTCCGCAACCGGGAACGGCCGGCCGGTGATGAGGTAGTACTCGTCGGCGGCGAACACCATGCGCCGGCCGAGCACCGACAAGAACGTCTCCTGCCAGCGCTCCACGATGTCCACCACTCGATCGGCCTCGGTGGGCGTGTGGGGCCGCATGGCCGGCTCGTGGACGTAACGGCTCACGCCGAGGGGCACCACAGCGAGCGACGCCAACTGCGGATAGCGATCGAGCACCCCGGCACACGTGTCGTCGAGCACGTCACCGTCGTTGATGCCCGGGCACACCACGATCTGCCCGTGCACCTCGATGCCAGCCTCGAGCAACAGCGACAGCCATCGCAGGCTCACGCCGCCACGCTTGTTGCGCAACATGCGGGCGCGGATATCGGGATCGGTGGCATGGATGGAGACGTTCAGCGGGCTGAGACCTTCGGTGATGACGCGTTCGAGGTCGGCCTCGGTGAACCGGGTGAGCGTGGTGAAGTTCCCGTAGAGGAAGCTGAGCCGGTAGTCGTCGTCTTTGAGGTACAGGCTCTTACGCATGCCCGGGGGCAGCTGATAGATGAAGCAGAACTCGCAGTGGTTGTCGCAGGTGCGCACCTGATCGAACACCGCAGAGTGCACCTCGATGCCGAGGGGCTCACCATCGCGCTTGACGATCTCCATCGTCACATCGATGCCACCGCGGCGCACCTCGAGCTCGAGATCGCCGTCATCGGTGGCGAACCGCCACTCGATCACGTCTCGCGGGCGCTCCCCGTTCACGGCCGTGATCTCGTCGCCGACCACGATGCCGGCGAGCGCGGCCGGAGATCCGGGCGCGACGGCTACGACTCGGGGCGAGGACATCGGGCCAGGCTACCGCCCTCGCCCCGCCGGTAGCCTGCCCGCATGGAACCAGTGACCACGCCGTCCGAGAGCGGCGTCGAGCAGGTGCTCCTGGCGTTCCCCCGAGGGTTCTGCGCCGGGGTGGAGATGGCCATCAAAGCGCTGGCCTGGATGGTGCGCAGCTTCCCCGCTCCCGTGTACTGCTACCACGAGATCGTCCACAACAAGCTGGTCGTCGATCGCTTCATCGCCCAAGGTGTGGTGTTCGTCGATGATGTGTCCGACGTCCCACCCGGGGCGCCCCTCATGCTCTCGGCCCATGGATCGGCACCCGAGGTCGTGGCGCGAGCCCGGGCCAACGGCGGTTATGTGGTCGATTCGGTGTGCCCGCTGGTCACCAAGGTCCATCACGAGGTCAAGGTGCGTGCCGGCAAGGGCTATCGCATCGTGTACGTCGGTCATGAGGGACACGAAGAAGCAGTGGGGACCATGGCCGTCGCCCCCGACGCCATCCATCGGGTCGAGTCGCGCTCCGAGGTCGAGGCGCTGCCCAGCTTCGACGAACCGGTGGCGCTCTTGGCCCAGACCACGTTGTCCCACCGCGATTGGCAGGACGTGGCCGCCGCCACCCGCGAGCGCTTCCCCGACGTGTGGACACCGGGGCGCAGCGATCTGTGCTTCGCCACCACCAACCGTCAGAGCGCACTCATGGCAATGGCACCGCGGTGCGACGCCATCGTGGTGATCGGATCGGCGAACTCCTCGAACACCATGGCCCTCGCCCGGCTCGCGAACGAGGCCGGCTGCCATCGGGTCTTCCGGGTGAACGGTCCCGCCGAGCTCCCCGAAGATCTCAGTGGTGTCGTCGGCGTCACCGCCGGCGCGTCGGCCCCCGAGGAACTGGTGCAGTCGGTCATCGATCGTCTCGCGCCGCGCCACGGGGTCGAAGCGGTGCACGTCACCGATGAGGAGGAGTACTTCCCTCCCCCGCGCAACATCCGCGACCTGCAAGAGGCCATCGGCCTCGGCATCACCGCGCTGCTCGGTGGCCCGGTGGAAGCGCTCGTCGGGCTGGACGATCGAAGCCTCGGCGCCTCGTCGGTGTTGGCCGCGCTCGACGACTGAGATTGTCGACTGGGACTGTCGACTGAGATCTTCGACTGGGCGCAGCCGACGCCGCTCAGACCTGCTCGGGGATGAGCTCCTCGATGTTGGGCAAGGCGGCGAGGCCCTTGGCCACTGCTTCCTCGCCCTCGATGTGGATCTCGGGCAGGAGACGATCGAGCCAGGCCGGCATCCACCAGTTGGCGTCGCCGAGCAACTCCATGGTGGCGGGCACCAAGATCATGCGGACGATGGTCGCGTCGACGAGCACTGCCGTGGCGAGACCAAGTCCCATCTGCTTGATGAACACGTTGGGGTCGACCACGAATGCCCCGAACACGAACACCAT
>JBFWVD010000009.1:0-90113 GCA_050246915.1 Acidimicrobiia bacterium
GGCATCACACTGGAACACCGACCCCAAACCGTTTGTCTGGCACACACCAGCGAAGAAGATCATCACCAAAGTCCGACGAGGCCGAGCCGCCCTCACCCACCAGACCAAATCCGCGACAGACCACTAGGCCGTGCCGGGAGAAAACGGGCGTTCGTCAATCACTTTTCATCACACCCCCTGTTCATGATGGGACCCATGAACGAGGTGCTCACCCGAGTACGAACCGAACTGACCGAAGCCGTCCAATGCTGCAGCGGCTCGGAGCTGTCGTGGCACGACGCGTGCCGCCTCGTCACCGACATCGCTCACGTCCGCCGCTTGCTCGACGCCGTGCTGGTTCAGGCCGCGGGACGGGCCACGTCAGGCGTGGGGTCGCGCACCGCGGCGGTCAAACACCTGGCCAACACCTCAGGCCTCGAGAGCGCAGAACTCACCCGTGCAGTGGAGCTGTCGGCCATGGCCGACGGCGCGCCGCTCACCATGGCCGCGTTGCGGGCCGGCAACATCGAACTCCGTGACGCCCACCTGATCGCTTCGACCGTGGCCGACGTTCCAGCTGTCGAGTCAGACCTGCTCGTAGCGGCCGCGACATCACGCGGTCACCTCCGCGAGGCATGTGTACGGGCCCGAGCGTCACTGGAGGACGACGAAGCCCGGTCGAAGCGGCTGCATCGCCAACGCTCTCATCGTCGGTGGACGAACGCCGACGGCATGATCTGCGGCTCGTACAAGATGCCGGCCGAGATGGCCGGCGCGTTCACATCCATCTTGGATCGTGAGACCGACCGGATCTTCCGCCTCCATGCCGACCGGGAGTCGTGGGAACCGCGAGAGGCGTACGCCCTCGATGCGTTGCATGGGCTGGTCACCTCGGGTGGCGGAGCCGAGACGCGATCCAAGGTCAGTGTCCACGTCCTCATCGACCTCGATGCCTTACGTCGCGGAACGAGTCGACCGGGGGAGACGTGTGAGATCCCTGGGGTCGGGCCGGTGAGCGCGGCGTGGGTGCGGCGTTTGCTGGGGGACGCGTTCGTGACCTCGATCATCACCCGGGGCAAGGACGTACACACCGTCACCCACCACGGCCGGTACATCCGCGCCGAACTGCGCACCGCGATGCTCGCCGCCGGCCTGACCTGCATCTGCTGCGGCACACGACATGGGCTCGAAATCGATCACCTCGAACAGTTCGCCACCGGAGGCCCGACCGAATGGCGGAACCTGCGCCCCATGTGCACCGCTGACCACGATCGCAAGAGCGCTGGCTGGACCCTCGGACCACCCGACCCGATCACCGGCCTGAGGCCCCTCATCCCACCATCCAACTGGAAACCGCCCGACGAGAAGCCGCCGTGACCAGGAGGTCCACCATGACCTGACCAACCTTCGGGGCCTGCAACTCCAGCGGCCCGCACACCAGATGCCACAGCCACCGGACACCGCAACTCGGCGTCCCCTCACATCGAACCATGCCCCTCACACAAGGGTGTCAATGCTCTTTGACAACTGAACAGAATGGCGACCCACCCGCCGGCCGCTCCCTGCCCAATCCCCCGCGGCGACCCGTCAGGGACGAGACGGCTCATTGAAGACAAATTCATTTGTGTCGTAAGAATAATATCCGACAGACACTGACCGCTGCCTTATGATTTTACGGAGGCCCATCCCTCCGTACACAATCGGCTTGACAGCCACAACCGACGGCACCGACGCGACCACCTCCAACTCGAGGTTCGCGAGTACCACTTTCTCCATATCCATCACTTTGACCTGTAATAATCCAGGCGATGTCGCAAGAAAGGTGGGATTATTCTTCCGGTCGGACATCCTAATCTCTAGCGAATCCACAACAAAGCGAGCCTGAATTAGGTTCGTTTCATGCGATCTGCCAGTTGCCCATCTCGGCGGATAGCTTGTCCACAGGACCACACCCGACTGCCCGTATCGCTCCCTTGCCATTTTCAATGCTCGCCAATCGGTATAAATATCTATACCGGGCACAAGGTAGTCTCTAAGTCGCCGGCTTGCCACGTCGCTACCTGCCATGAGCGCTAAAGCGTGGAACTCAATCTATCCACACAGCAATCGAGCAAAGCGCCACTCAGTGAACAGAAGATCTGCCGGCTGCCGCCATCGCCGAGAAGGAACTGCCCGGTGCGTCCAAGACCCCTCCGAAACGTTGCCGTGGATGATTTCGGATCAGTTCAGGACCCGACCCAGCATCCCCGTTGTTGTAGGGGAACTGGCTTTCCTGTCGCCTTCCGCCCATCTTGCCACCTCTATGAATCAGACGCGATCAACTCGGATCGGACCCCGTCGGACGGCGAGCGTGCATTTCGGATTGATACATCGTTGATACCTGGCACGAAAACGGCGCGAGGCCCCGGCAACTGCCAGGGCCTCGATCGTGGTGGAGACGATGGGAATCGAACCCACGACCCCCTGCTTGCAAAGCAGGTGCTCTGCCAACTGAGCTACGTCCCCAAGGAGTTGCGCGATTTGCTGCGCGAAACCTCGGTGCGGGCGCAAAGGGTAGCGGACGGGCCCCGGACCATGCCCATCGATCCGCCAGACACTGGGGTGGCAGTTGGCAGGGTTTTGCTCACATGACGTCTCGAACCGCCGAGATCAGGTGACATGAAGGTCACCGATCCACGCGGCACCGAGTGGACCATCGCCCGGCGATGGCTCCCTCGCTACGAAGGCCGTGGCCTGCGAGAACGCTGGCGCCAACATGCCCGACGGCGATCGTCGAGGGAGCGCAGCAGCGACAGCTCCTGGTGGGACCTGCTCAATGTCGGCGACGTCGGTGATTCACTTTCGGGGTTCCTGATCGCCATCGCCGTGATCATCGCTGCGCTGTTGTTGATCTTCTTCGGTCTCCCGCTCCTGCTCGCCCTGTTCGATGTCGTCGTGGTCATCGTCATGGCCGTCGTCGGTGTGATCAGCCGAGTCGTGTTCCGCCGGCCGTGGTCCATCGACGCTCGGTCCTCAACCGGGGAGCGTCGCAGCATCGAGGTCGTCGGCTTGCGTGAGGGTCGCCGGGCCATCGCCTCGTTGCGAGACGACATCGCCAGCGGTCGGACGAACCTCGACCGCTAACGTCCGCGCCGTTGCGCGTCGGGGGGACGCGGCCATCGAGCTCGGGGGTTGCCATGAGTCAGTCGTCAGGTACCGGAATCAACGCCGGCGGCCCGCCCACCCTGCCGTCCTTCGCCGAGCTCCAGGCCCGCACCGATGGCGCCCCCGCGGGATCGTCATGGGGGGTGTTCGGCGACGACGATGAGATCGGCACGTTGAACCTCATCGGCCCGGCGCAGACCGCGGCAGGGGCACGCGAGGTGATCCTCGGCCAGACCCACTCGCTCAATTGGCACATCGATGAGCCGGCCAAGAACGCGTATCGCAAACAGCCCAAGCGCGTGCACCTCGGTGAAGGCGGCGACTTCGGCCGCGACGACTATCTCGACCGGCTGTTCCTCCAGTACTCGAGCCAATGGGACGGCCTGCGCCATATCTGCTTCGAAGGGGGCCATTTCTACAACGGCATCGAGGCCAGTGCCGTCGACGATCCCGACAACGACACGCTCGGCATCCAGTTGTGGTCGCAGCGCGGCATCGCCGGGCGCGGTGTGCTGCTCGATGTCGCCCGCTACCTCGGGTCGCAGGGTGTCACGATCGACTACCTCAGCTCCTTCGAGATCACCACAGAGATGCTCGATGCGACCGTCGCCGCCCAAGGCACGTCGATCCAATCGGGTGACGTGTTGCTGGTGCGGGTCGGCTGGTGCGGCTGGTACGAGAAGCAGGACCCCGATACCCAGGTCGCCGCTTCGCGTTCGAACACGCGTCAACCTGGGTTGCGCGGCGACAGCAGCACTGCGGCCTGGCTCTGGGACCACCGTGTCTCGGCGGTCGCCGCCGACAACATGGCGTTCGAGTCCTATCCCATCTCCGAAGGGCCCGATGGCTTGCACCGCTTGCTGATCCCCGGTCTCGGCATGCCGATCGGGGAGTACTTCTGGCTCGACGGGCTGGCCGACGCCTGCGCATCCGATCGCCGCTGGTCCTTCTTGTTCACATCGGCTCCGTTGAACGTGCGAGGAGGCGTGGGGTCCCCTCCCAACGCCTTGGCCATCCGCTGACCGATACGGGGTCGATCAGCCGATCGATGCGGTCGGCAACGTCAACTCCGCGCCGTCCCGGTCGATTCGTATTCCGACGCCACGGATCGGCGCACGGGAGTACGGATGCACAACGCCCATCATCATCGGACCCACGGAGTCCGGGCCCTGGCCTGTGGTGTGTTCGCGTCCCTCGCCCTACCCATGGCCGTCCGCCTCCCGCTCGCGGAGGTGCTGACCATCCAGATCGGTGAGGAGCTGATCGCCCTCGAGGACCCAGCCCCGGCGGAGCCCACCCCGTCAGACACCGTCCCGCCTCCAGCGAGCCCGTCGTCCCTACCCGAACCGACACCGGCGGAGCCCCCAACAGCACCCACTCCGACGATCGCAGTTCGGGCGCCGACGCGCTCATGGGGACTCGATCGCATCGACCAACGATCACTCCCGCTCGATCGCGGCTTCAGCATCTCCGGCGACGGTGCCGGCGTGCGGGCATACATCGTCGACACGGGCATCAACCTCGAGTCGAGTGACTTCACCGGCCGTATCGATGTCGGGTTCAGTGCCATCGACTCGACGACGCAGGACTGTCACGGCCACGGCACCCACGTGTCGGGCATCGTCGGAGGTACCGACTTCGGCGTCGCCCCGGCCGTGACGCTGGTCCCGGTGCGGGTCTCCGCATGTGGCGGGACGGCGACGCTCGCCAACGCCATCGCCGGCATCGATTGGGCCATCGCCGATCACGTCAGCGGCCCCGCGGTCATGAACATCAGCCTCGGCGGCTCGTCGAGTGATCTGCTCGACGACGCAGTTGCCCGAGCGGTGGCCGACGGCATCACCGTCGTCGTCGCCGCCGGGAACTCGAACACCGACGCATGCACCCGATCGCCAGCCCGAGCGCTCGAAGCCATCACCGTCGCCGCGTCGACGATCACCGACGCTCGCTACTCGGCCTCGAACACCGGGACCTGCGTCGACCTGTTCGCTCCCGGAGTCACCATCACCTCCGATTGGATCGGCAACCCTACGGCCACAAGGGTCTTGAGCGGTACCTCCATGGCCGCGCCGCATGTCGCAGGTGCCGCCGCCGCCTATCTGAGCGCTCATCCAGACGCCGCACCGGCCCAGGTGCTCGCCGCGCTGCTCGCCGGTGCGACGACCGGCGTCGTCATCGACGCGGGGCCCGATTCACCGAACGCGCTGATGTACGTCGGCCCTCCGACGCCGTGATCGACGGTCGGTCCTGATCCTCGGGCTGAACGTCACTCCATGTCGAAGCTGTAGTCGAGCGGCACGATCGATTGATACGGGAGCAGCGCCAGCTGCTCGTACACACCCTTGTGCGCGGGGAAGCGCCCGGTGAGTTGCTGCAGTGTGCGGCTCTGCTCGAGCGCTGCCATCACCTCGACTGGCGAGTCCTCGCACAACACGATGTGCAGGATCTGATCGTCACCCACGCCCTCTCCCGGGGAGAACTCGAGCACCGCGAGCACGCCGGGAAGATCGAGCAGATCGTCTTCTTGCGAGTCCCGCCACCACGCCAAGGCGTCGGCGCGTTCGGCGGCCGAACGGGCCTTGCCGAGGATGAGGATCATGCCGCGATGGGGCAGGTACGTGATGGCCTCTTCGTCGATGCGGATCGAGCGGCGCGCACGCGCCCGGGCCAGACGCCAGCCAGCGGAGTAGGGCACCACGCCGGCACGCCAATAGCGGCCGGCCTTGGTGATGAACTTGTCCTTCACCAGCCATCCACTGCGCGCCTCCTCGGACTCGAAGTCGAGCGGCCCGCCGAACCAGTAGATCGTGGCGTACGAGGGGTGACCGTCGGTCAACTCCGAGGCGACGACACCGGGAGCGGAGCGCACCGGCACCGTTGCCGCGTAACGACGGCCCATGAGGACGTCACCTTTGGAGATGTGCTCGGGCAAGTGGTCGAGGTCGTACCAGCGGTTGTAGGTCTCCTTGTGCTCCGCCGGAATGTGCAGGAGCGCCACCATGATCGCGTTGATCTTCACCTTGTCCCCCGTATCGGTCGCACGTCGCGTCGCGCAGTGGGACTGTAGGCGTGCGGCTCATCGTCGTTGGAGTCGATGCGAACCCCGGAGTTAGTGTCACCAGCGCGACCGCAACGCCGTTGTTGCAACGCAGGGGGACATGTCATGGCCAAGACCGCACTCGTCACCGGAGCCAGCCGCGGCATCGGTAAGCAGATCGCCATTGCTCTGGCCGACGCCGGGTTCGATGTCGCCGTCGCAGCACGCACGGTACGCTCCAGCGACCCGACGCTCGATCATTCGGTCAGCGTGCACAAGGTCGACACCCGTCCACTTCCCGGCTCGCTCGAGGAGACGGCGCAGATCATCGAAGCCAAGGGCCGCAAGGCGCTCATGGTGGCAATGGACCTCACCGACATCCCGAGCGTCGAGGCGGCGATCGCCACGGTGAAGGCCGAATGGGGCGTACCGGACCTCATCGTCCACAACGGCCGCTACATCGGGCCGGGATTGATGGACTCCATCGTCGACACGCCGCTGGACAACTTCCGCAAGTTCGTCGAGGCGCATGCCATCGCACCGATCCGCATCACCCAGTTGACCTTGCCGGACATGATCGCCCGCGGTTCGGGCACGGTCATCACCATCTCCTCCGGTGCCGGGACCGACTGGTATCCGTCCGGCAAGCCAGGCGCAGGTGCTCCGGGCCTCGGCTACCGCCTGGGCAAGGCATCGGGCCATACCCTCGTCGGTTCGATCCTGTCCGAGGCGAGCGACGCTGGCGTGCGAGCGTTCAACCTCGATCCCGGGTTCACACGCACCGAGCGCAATGAGCAGATGGCCAAGGACAACGGCTTCGATCCGAACATGGCCGCACCGGCCGAAGCGATCGCGGCCGTTGCGGCGTGGATGGCCAACGACCCCGCGTCCGATGCGTACCAGCGGCTCAACAACGAAGGCCAGGTCCTCGCCCTCGAGCTGGGCTTGTACCCCGATTGGCGTAAGGGCTGACGCTCAGCCCTTGCCCGTGAGCGTGTCGAGCGCCAACGTCACCAACGCCTCGCCGTCGATCGAACTCGTATCGTCACCGAAGGTGGATGTCATCAACATCATGCCGTAGCGACCCTTCGACGCCCAGCGCACATCGAGCACGATCGGGAGCGATTGTCCCTCGGCGTTGATGGTGGCGGACACCGAGATGCCCGTGCTGTGATCGGTGCCATCGATCGAGTCGGGGCGCTTCGATTCGAGCCCGTCGAGGGTCAGCTCGGTCGACTCATCCGATGACGACTCGCTGAAGCCCTGCTCGAATGCCTCGGCCACACAGTCGGGGAGGGCGGGGTCCTCGAGGACCTCGAACTCCTTGTCGAACGCCTTTGCATCGGACACCACGATCGCATTGCCTTGGACCGACTCCGATACGTCGTCGGCACCACCGAGGTCACCGCGATCGAAGCTCTGCGAGTCCACGTCGGCGGTCTTGCCCTCGATCGAGTTCTCGTCGAAGAACTGGTTGAACTTCTTGCACTCCTGCGACGTGAGCTCGAGCGGATCGTCCTCGTCATCGCTCGGCGAACCGACGAAGCCGTCAGCTGCGAGGGCGGTCTCGAGAGCGGCGATGGCCTTCTTCGCCGTCGCGGTGTCAGCTTCCGGATCAGCCTTGGGCGACGACGATCCGCCGCACGCCGCCATGACGAGCGCCAACGGGGCAAGCACCGCCGCTGCGAAACGCAGCCGAACGTGAATGGTCATACCGGCGACAGTATCGAACCGCCTTGTCACCCGACCCGGCTCGGGAGCACGGACGCCAAGATTGGCGGTGAACTGACCTCAGTTCGCCGATGGCTCTTTGGGGAGGCCGAGGACGCGCTCGGACAAGATGTTGCGCATGATCTCGTCGGTGCCGGCGGCGACGCGCATGCCCGGCACCGTGAGCATCAGATCGGCCCACGACCACGTGCCCCACTCGCCGGTGTCGGCCAGGGCCTTGGGTCCGAGCATCTGACCGGCCAGATCGACCACTCGCCGGTAGTTCTCGGTGTTGGCCAGCTTGAAGACCGACTCGAGCGGCCCCGGCGGCAGTCCCGCCTTACGACGAGCGTCGGCCGCCAGCCCGAGATAGCGAAGCGTCTCGGCGTGGATGACGATCTGGGCCAGCTTCTGGCGCACCAACGGGTCGCCGGCGCCGAACTCGGGCATGGCCGCCATCATCCGCAGCCGCTCGATGGCCACCCCGATGCCCGCTCGCCGATTCTGCGCGGAGCCGAGGGCTCGTTCGTTCATCAGCGTGTAGATGGCCACCGACCAGCCGTTGTCGACGTCACCGAGGCGATGCGAATCGGGGATGCGCACGTCGTTGAAGAACACCTCGTTGAACTCCGAGCCGCCGGTCATCATCTTGAGCGGACGCACCTCGACCCCGGGTGCCTTCATGTTCAGCGCGAACGCGGTGATGCCCTTGTGCTTGGGGGCGTCTGGGTTCGAACGGGCGATGAGCAGACCCATGTCGGCGTGATGGGCTTCGGAGGTCCACACCTTCTGGCCGTTGATCACCCACTCGTCACCGTCGCGATCGGCCCGCGTCTGCAGTCCGGCAACATCGGATCCAGCGCCCGGTTCGCTGAAGAGCTGGCATCCCACCAAGTCGCCGCGCCACAGGTTGCGAACGTACGAGTCGCGCACGACGGGCTGCCCGTGGGCCAGGAACGTGGGAGCCACCATGCCCAAGCTGATGGTGAAGATCCCCAACTCGGCCAGCTCGTAGTCGGAGGCGACGTCGCGGTACACCCGAGCGTGATCGGGGCTGAGACCCCGACCACCCATCTCCGGTGGACCCATGATCCACCCGAAACCGGCGTCGAACTCGATGGCCTTCCAGCGCTTGGCCGCGGCGATCCGGGCCCGTTCCTGCTCCTTGGTCCGCTTCTCGTAGAGCGACAGCGAGTCGTTGCCCTCGCCCCACACCGTGACGTCCTCGGTGCGCCGGGGCGCGTTGGCCTCCAGGAACGTCCGCGCCTCGTGTTCGAACGTCTCCAGATCGATCATCGACTTCCCCTCCGGTCCCGTGGCCACGGCGCACGACACCGTGCCGCCATGTGCACAGATTGGCCTGTGACGTGCCGATCGACCACATCCTCCGTCGCACTTCGACATCTCGCGCATCTGAGCGCGACAGCCCATGCCACTAGCGTCGTCGCCATGAGCATCTCCGAGAAGCCAGTCGTCACCATCCCCGAAGGCGAGCCGCCCACCAGCCTCGTCATCGAAGACCTGGTCGTCGGCGACGGGACGGAAGCCACCAAGGGATCCATCGTGATGGTCCACTACGTCGGCGTGGCATGGTCCAACGGCAAACAGTTCGACGCGTCCTGGGATCGCGGCGACACCTTCGACTTCCGACTCGGGGCCGGTCAGGTCATCCAGGGTTGGGACGACGGCGTGGCCGGCATGAAGATCGGCGGACGCCGTCGCCTCACCATCCCGCCCGACATGGGCTACGGATCACGAGGTGCCGGTGGCGTGATCAAGGGCAACGAGACCTTGGTGTTCGTCGTCGATCTGCACGGCGTCAACTGAACTTGCCTTGCCCGATCGGCGACGGCCATCAGCCCGTGCAGCTGAACGTTCGGCGATAGGCAGCCGGGGACGTGCCGGTGATGCGCGAGAAGTGCTGACGCATGGCCGCCGCCGATCCGAATCCGCAGTGCACAGCCACGATCTCGACCGGCAGGTCGGTGGATTCCAGCAGCCGCTGCGCGTGCAAGACACGTTGACGTAGCAACCATTGCAGTGGCGTGGTTCCGGTGGCCGATCGGAACCGACGGGCGAAGGTCCTCGGCGACTGTTTGGCCCGGGCCGCCAACTGCTCCACCGTCAGATCTCGATCGAGGTGCTTCACGGCCCACGCCATGGTGGCCGCCATCGGATCGCCCTCAGGTACGTCGGGTACCGGCGGCTGCACGTATTGGGCCTGTCCGCCGTCGCGATGGGGTGGCATGACCATGCGCCGAGCGACAACGTTGGCGACTTCCGCGCCGTGATCGATGCGCATGAGATGCAAGCACAGGTCGATGGCCGCCGCCGTGCCTGCCGAGGTGTAGATGCCCGACCCATCGTCCACGTAGAGGACCGAGTCGTCGACCTCGATCTCGGGGAACATCTCCGCCATCCGCGCGGCGTGCATCCAATGCGTGGCGGCGCGGCGACCATCGAGCAGACCCGACTTGGCCAGCACGAACGACCCCGAGCAGAACGACACGATGCGCGCCCCTCGTGCGTGGGCACGTCGCAACCCTTCCGCGGCCGCCGGTGGTACCGGATCGAGTCCCGTGCTGAACCCGGGGACGATGATTGTGTCGGCCCGTGACAACGCGCGCAGTCCGTGTTCGACGTGCAGCACGCATCCGTGGTCCTTGGTGGCCAACGGCCCCGGCGTCGGCGTGCACATGGAGAAGCCGTAACGCGGCACCCCCATGTCCGTGCGATCGAGCCCGAACACCTCACATGCCACCGACGTCTCGAACATCGAGACCGGTTCGAAGAGCAGAACCACAACGCTGTGCATGGCAGGAATCTAGTGCACAAGGGCAGTTCTGCCACTGGCAGGAACACGTTCTCACGTCAAGAATCTGCCATATGGACATCGAGACCAGAACACAGATGCTCGACCGATATGCCGAAGCGATCGCCGCAATCCACGCCGCGCTCGAGGGCATCACCGATGCAGAGCTCGACCGCCGACCGGCGCACGATGCGTGGACAGCCCGAGAGATCGTGCATCACCTCGCAGACTCCGAGACCAACAGCTTCATCCGGCTGCGTCGTCTCGTGGCCGAGGACGATCCGGTCATCATCGGCTACGACGAGCAGCTCTGGGCAGTGAAGCTGCACTATCAACGGCCCATCGAGTCATCACTGGCCACGCTCGTCGCGGTACGGGCGGCAAGCCTCGACCTCGCTCGATCGCTCACCGAGGCCGAGTGGCGTCGCTCCGGCACACACAACGAGAGCGGTCCCTACAGCGTCGAACGTTGGCTGGAGATCTACTGCCAGCATCCGCAGGATCATGCCGATCAGATCCGTCGCGCCCGGGCCGGCCGGACATGAGGGGCCAATCATGATGTTCGCGGTGTTCTGTGAGCGTCACGGCACCACGGTGCTACTCGGGTCCGCCGATGTGGTCGCCGTCACCAACGGTCCCGATGGGCCGCATCTGCACTGGGAGTGCTTCTGCGGCCACACCGGAACGTTCGTGGGGCGGTCGGAACGACCCGTCAGCGTGTCAGACGATCAGCTCGTCTGTGCGCAGCAAGGTCTTGGGTCACCAGCAGAGCGGCGCCACTGAGCAAGAGCACCAACGCCAGGAGCAACAGCGATCGTGTGCCGCTCCCGGTGCGTGGGAGCGTCGCGGTTGTCACGGGGGCCACCGGCTGGACGTTCACTCCCTTGACGAGCACACCGTCGGTGGTCGACGTCGACGCAATGCTGGTTGACGCGCTCGGCCCAGTCGTCGTCGGTCCAGTCGTGTTGGGCCCCGTCGTGGTGGTCGATCCAAGGGTGGTTGTCGACGCAACGGTGGTGGACGTCGTCGTCTCCTCGGAGACAGTGGTCGTGGACCCGACGACTGTCGTCGTGGTCGACTTCTCGGTCGTCACCGTGGGCTGCGTCGTCGTGGTCGCCTTCGTCGTCGTTGTGGCCTTGGTGGTCGCGGTGGCCTTCGTGGTCGTCGGTTTGGTCGTCGGTGCAACCGTGGTTGACGCGACTGTGGTGGACGGGATCGTTGTCGGGGCCGACGTCGATGATGGGACGGTGGTGCTGGCCGTGCACTCATAGGTGCCAACCAGATGGGTCGACCACGCCCCAGCGCTCACCTCGATGTCATAGCGGGTGCCGCTGGGCATCGGTACGACGATCTGCTCGACCTTGCCGGCCGCGACCTCGATGCCGGTCGTCGAGAAGCCGAGGTTGCCCTCGTTCACCGAGAACGTGGTGGGAACCGTGCCGGAGTTGGTGAGGGTGACCACCATCCCGCCCGCCGCACAGCTCTGATCAGCGGCCGCGCTGGTGACCGCACCATCCCAGCTCAGCATGCCGAGCTCCTTCACCGAAGCCAGGCCACCCGCGGCGAGGATCTGCTTCTGCGCCCCGGTCGGCGCGCCCTTGCGAACGAATACACGGCCAGTGCGCAGCGGTGCGCCGCCCGACACGATCAACTCGGCCTTGCCAGCCGGTTCTCCGGGCGGCACCTTCACCGAGATCACGTCGCCGTTGTGGGCGACGTTGCTGGGCGCACCGTTGACGAGCACCTGCAGCGACGAGTTGCCCGCGACGGCGACCGCCAACTCGCTCGACGTGGTCTCGACGGTGAACGGGCCCAGTTCTTCTCCGGCGTGCCCGCTGATGGCATCGGGTGCCAACGAGAGCGTCGCTCGCGGCGTGGAGTCGAGGCCGGTGTTGTTGGCCGGGTCGATGAGGTACGCGTAGAGCTTGGCAACGCCGGGATCGTTGGAATCACCGGCGAGGTCGGTCTGATCACTGAAGTGCCAGATCGCCGCCTGCGTTCCCGCAGCGGCCTGCGCAGCTGTCAACGTGACTTGCGTGTTCGCCGTCCAGATCCCCGCGGCCTTCGACAGTTTCAACAGATCGCTCTCGACGGGGAACGAGTTGTGCAGGATCCAGTTGATCTTCGCGATGTCGGACCCGGCATTGGCTGCCGTCCAGTCCGACTCGACGTAGGTCGCACGAGTATCGAGTCCGTGTGTGAAGTCGATGCAGTACGTCGAGAACGTCTGATCACCGACCTTGAACAACAGCTGCGCCGCTGTCGGTTGGACCGACTGCCCGCTGCGGGTCAGGGTCACCGATTGTGAGGCACCGAGCCCTGTGAAGGTCGCCGTGACTCCGTCGGCCTTGGCCTCGCCGCCGAGGAAGCCGAGCCCCCCGGTCAACATGCCTGCCCCGAGCAGGACGAATCCCATCAGTCGAGGGATCGACCGCGTCCGTTGTGCCATCGTTGGTGCCCTTCGCGTCCGTCTGTACCCGGCGCACAACGTCACCGGCGGCGGCGCTCTTCAAGGACCTGACGAATCCTTGACGAACTGCGTGAGCTTGGGACGAACTGCGTCAGCTGCCCTCCTAGTCAGACAGCCGAACCGAACTGGGCCCGCAGTTCGTGCTTCAGCACCTTCCCCATCGAGTTGATGGGGAGCGCGTCGATGAACTCGAGTTGCTCGGGGATCTTCTGGTTGGCCAGCCCGGCGGCTCGGCAGTGAGCAGCGATGTCTGTCAACGTTGGTTTCCCAGCGCCATCGGCCAGGACGATGACGGCGCAGCAACGCTCGCCCTTCATCTCGTCGGGAAGGCCGATGACGGCGACCGATCCGATGGCCGGGTGCTGATAGAGCACGTCTTCGACCTCGAGCGCCGAGATGTTCTCGGCATTGCGGATGATGATGTCCTTGATCCGACCAGTGAGGCGGATGTATCCCTCGGCGTCGACGATGCCGACATCGCCGGTGCGCACGAAACCATCGGCGGTGAACGCAGCGGCGTCGAGCGATGAGTCGACATAACCCTGGAATCCCTGCGGGCCGCGCAGGCACAACTCCCCTTCGCCACCAGGAGGCAACACCGTCCCGTCCGGGGCGATGGCGTGCACCTCGACGTCCTGGACGGCTCGTCCCACCGTGGTGGCATGCACCCACGCGGGATCATCAGGCGCCACGGTCGTGCAACACGGGAACTCGGTGAGGCCCCACGCGTTCAAGATCCCCCCGCAGTGCATCTCCTCGCGGAATCGACGGTTGATCTCCGGCGGCAACGGTGCGCCGCCGGCCAGCCCCCAACGCAGGTTCGGGAAGATGGGCTCCGAGCCATGTGCCTGTTGAGCCGCCAGATAGGCCTGGAAGAACGGCACCGCGGATCCCAGCAATGTTGCGCCGTGGGCGCCCATCACGTGCGACGAGCGGACAGGATCGAACGCCTCGATCATCATCATCCGGGCACCCACGAGGATGTGGCCGGTGAACAGCGTCGGCCCGCCGATGTGGGTGAAGGGGTACGCCATCGGCAGCATGTCGTCAGCGTTCATGCCCACGATCGCGGGCAGATAGCGCGACGCCATCACCACGGAGTGCTCGGTGTGGATGACCCCCTTGGGCTTGCCCGTGGTGCCCGATGAGTAGAAGTACCAACGCACCGGCGAGTCCGCCGTCGCGGTCACGTACGGGGGGAGCACCGATGGATCGCCCTGTGGCAGTGCCCACTCACCCGGTCCCAGCCCGTCGGCGTCGCACACCACCACGGTGCACTCCCGACCGTCGGTGACCTCCGCGGCAAGCGCGTTGTAGTCGAACCCTCTCCACACGCCGGGGATCACGAACCATTGGCTCTGCAACTGATCGAGGATGAGGCTCACCTCGGCACGGCGGAGGATGGCGATGATCGGGTTCTGCGAGACACCCAACCGCGACAGCGCGGCCATGAGCAACGGTGCCTCGATGGTGGTGGGGAGCTGCCAGCTCACGACCTGCCCGGGCCGCACACCCATGTCCCACAACCCCGCGGCCACCCGCTCCGCCAGATCGCGGAACTCGCCGTAGGTGATCGTTCGATCGCGATCGTCCTCCAACATCCGACGATCGGGGGTGAGATCGGCGCGCTCGCAGATGATCTCCCACCAGGCGTGTCGATCGGCTGAGACGAAACCGTGGCTCACGAATGCTCCCCCTGCTCTGTGCCGTGCGTGCCCATCTGTGGTTGTTCGCTGGCCGGCGCACCCCACGGCGCTCGCACGATCGAGGATAAGCGAGGTGACCGCGACGTTGTCAGATCGCGCTCTTGCCGAACACCGACGGCGGTTGACACAGCGCCCGTTGTCGGTCGGTGAGCGACGCCAGAACCGATTCTTCGCACGCCGGTCGTCGGTCCCATGCCGAGCTACCCGGCGAGTACTTGTACAGCAGGGTCCGCCGATCGGTCGCACCCCGCCACGGCAGCGTCCCATGGGTGAGTGCCTCGGTGAACACCACCATGTCTCCGGCTCGCAATGGCACCTCGAGGACCAGTTCATGGTCGAGGCCGATCTCGCTCGGCATCGGGAAACGTGACGTGTGGCTTCCCGGGATGCACGCAAACCCACCCTGGCCCGGCAGATGATCGACGAGCGCCCACTGCACGGCGATGAGCCCGGTGTGGATGTGACCGCCGCGCACCTCGTAGTACTGGGCCGGGTCGAACGGATGGCCGCCACCGTGCAGTCCCAGACCGCTCGTGCCCGGGGACATGACGATGCCGTAGGCGTGATCGAGGCGGGCGTGCGCTCCACACAGTTCGCGCACCACATCGATGACGGCGTCGTGATCCATGAGATCACGCAACAGGCCACCTGCTTCGAGGAGCCCCGTGAAGCGTTGTGAACCGATGGAGTCGCGCGCCGGTGGCAGGCGCAGACGATCGATCGCCGAGTTCAACCGGGCCACGTCGTTGTCGCGGAGCGCTGCTCGGCGCACGACGAAGCCGTGCAGATCGAACCGATAGCGCTCGAGATCGGTGAACGGGCCCATGGGGTCTCGATCCTCGTTGATGTGGCTAGGAGATGCGCCGCAGCGAGTCGACGTACATCGGCACCCGGTCGACGTAGGCCTGCGCGGCGGAGGAGATCACGTCGGCCTTGGCGGCATCGAGCTTGAACTTGGCCGGGATGCCCACCGCAAGAGCGCCCGAGGGCACCTCGGCTCCGGCCGACACCACCGCACCGGCCGCCACGATCGCTCCCGTGCGAACGATGGCGCCGGGGAGCACGACCGAGTTCGAACCGATGAGGGTCCCCGACTCGATGACGCAACCCTCCATGTGTACGAGATGTCCGATCACGCAGTCGTCACCGATGAGCGTCGGCGTGAGGCCACCGACGTGGATCACCGAACCGTCCTGGATGGACGTCCGTGCGCCGACGTGGATGTCGGCGGTGTCGGCTCGCAGGACGGCACACGGCCACACCGACGCCATCTCACCGATGTGGACGCCGCCGATCAGCACGGCGTCGGGATGCACGAACGCCGTGGGATGGATCGTCGGTTCGCGGTTCGCCAGCGCGTAGAGGGGCATGCCGATGATGCTGGCACATCGGGAGGTCCGGCCGTCGGTGCCGTCCCGCTCACGGTCCGCCCGTCAGCGGTCAGTGATCTGACGCTCAGGTCCAGGCGGCCACGAGATCGGCGGGGGACCATGCGCGGTGGAGACCAAGTCCAGGCGCGAACCCAGACGTCGACACGGCGACCATGAGAGCGTCGTCGGCACCTGGCACCAGCACGCGTGATCGCTCCAGAACGGCGAGCTCATGGCCGTCGAAGGGTTTGCGCTCACGCCACTTGATCGAGCCGACGGCCAGAACACGGTTGGCGACAGGGCTCTTGTCACCGATCACGAGATCGACCTCGGTCGAGAAATCCCTCCGCCACCACGCGCCGACATGCTCGGCTCTCGTCAGTGCACCTCCTGCCTCTCGAACAGCGAGCCGCAACACCGATTCCCGTACGAGCGGCTCGATCAGACGTCCACGCCACGCGGTCCAGTCGTCGAGCACCCGTGAGATGACGGCGTCACCGGCACCTCGCTCTATCGCTGCCAAGTTCGGGGCTACGTACCGGAGCCACACCTGGAGGTGGGAGTCGGCAACTCGGTACAACGTCGCTTTCGATCGCGCCGTGCTGTAGGCGGAGTCTTTCGAGATCGCTCGCTTGTCGATGAGGATTCCGACAGCTCGTTCGAGTGACGAGGGGGCGAGTCCGGTTCTGGTCGCGATCTTCGAATGCTCGCGATAGCCCGATCCGATTGCGTCCAAGACGGGTCGGGCGAATGCCGTCGAAGGGAACTCTGCAGCCAACTTGCGTTCACCGGCGATGATGAAGCGCGTCTCGTGATCCGCCAACTGTTCTCGCAGAAACGATCGTGCGCCGCCTCCGTGCGGCCAAGATCGCAACAGGTTCGGAAAGCCGCCGGTGAGCACCGACGCTTCGATCGAATCACGGCCCACCGTTCCGGTGATCTCGGCAACGTCGCTCGGGTCCAGAGGATCCACACGCAGCAACTCGGCGCGGTCGTACAACGGGCGACCATGGGCCGACAACGCCTCCATCATGGCGAGGTCCGACCCGATGAGGATCAGCAGAACGGGTCGAGATCGCAGCGCCCGATCCCACACCCGCTGCAACAGCCCTTCGAACGACGGATCGGACTCGATCAGCCACGGCACCTCGTCGAGGACAACGATCACCGGGTCGAGCTGACCGGCCGTAGCGCTGTCGAGCGCCTGGTCCCAAGCCGACATCGTCCCCGACGCCGCCACGTCGCGACCAGCCAAGGTGCTGCGGGCCACCAGCTGACCGAAGTCGGCGAGTGCCGCTGCGGGCGCCTGCCCGGCCGCTGCGGTGAAGAACACATGGGCGGTGCCCGACTGCTGGACGAACTGCTCGACGAGGGTCGACTTCCCGACCTGGCGCCGCCCTCGCAGTGCGAGCAGTCGACCGTTTCCCGATTGTCGAACCTTCGTCAACCAACCTTCGAGGCGACCGAGCTCCCGCTGTCGCCCGACGAATCGACTCGTCACCATGGTCGCATTTTACATCACAAAAATGATGTTCATCATCATGATGTTCGTGAGGTCATGCCACCTGTACCAACATGTCTCGGTGCTCGCTGCGTCCGAAAGCCCGCTCCCGATGGTGTCGCCGCTGGACGAACAGGCCATGGCCGCGGCTCGTCAGCTGCAAGATCGCCTCACCAAACCACGCGGCGCCCTCGGCCGACTCGAGGAACTCAGCGTCCAGTTGGCCGGCATCGCCGGGGCCTGTCCCCCTCCCGTCCCCACCCCTGCCGCGCTGTGCGTGTTCGCCTCCGACCACGGGGTCGTGGCCCAAGGCGTCACCCCATGGCCCCAAGAGGTCACCGCTCAGATGGCCGCCAACATCGCGGGCGGTGGTGCCGCCATCAGCGTGCTGGCCCGTCAGCACGGCGCCACGCTCATCGTCGTCGACGTAGGGATAGCCGGTGACGTGAGCGATCTGCCCGGTATCGAACATCGAAAGGTCCGTGCCGGGACCGCCGACCTCAGCACGGGTGCCGCGATGTCGGCCGCTGAGCGCGATGCGTGTATCGGCATCGGCCGTGACGTCGCCCGCCGGGCCATCGACTCCGGGGCCCGGATGATCGTCACGGGCGAGATGGGCATCGGCAACACCACTGCGTCAGCCGCCCTCATCGCCGCGCTCACCGGCGTGAGCGTGGAGCGTTGCACCGGTCGCGGCACGGGCATCGACGACGCCATGTTGTCCCACAAGATCGACATCATCACCGGCGCCGTCGGTCGCTTGGACCATGCGTCAACTCCGCTTGACATCCTGGCTGAAGTGGGTGGGTTGGAGATCGCCGCCCTCGCCGGACTGTGCATCGAGGCCGCCGCGAAACGGGTGCCAGTCCTCGTCGACGGGGTCATCTCGCTGGCCGCGCTGCTCGTCGCCGATCGCATGGTGCCCGGCGTGGCCCGCTACGTCATCGCCGGTCATCGCTCCAGCGAGCCCGGGGCGACGGTGGTGCTCGAGTCGCTCGGCTTGCAACCGTTGGTGGAGTTGGACATGCGCCTCGGCGAAGGGAGCGGCGCGGCAACCGCACTCCCCATCGTGGTGTCGGCCGCGTTGCTCATCGGACAGATGGCCACCTTCGACGGTGCCGGCGTCACCGACAAGGCACCGTGACGAGCCGCTCAGTACTCGATGCCCTTGCGGGCGTTGATGCCTTGTACGAAGGCGTGCTTCACCATACGCATCTCGGTCACGGTGTCAGCGACGTCGATGAGCGCGCTCGGCGCATCGCGTCCGGTGAGCACCACGTTGGTGCGCGACGCCCGATCACGCACCGCGGCAGCGATCTCGTCGGCGTCGACCCATCCCCACGCGGCCAGATACGTGATCTCGTCGAGGATCAACATGTCGTAGTCACCGCTGGCCAGCTTGGCCTTGCTCACCTCCCAGGCATGCAGCGCACGGGCCTTGGTGGCCTCCATGTCGTTCGAATCCCAGGTGAAGCCATCGCCCAACGCGTTCCATTCGATGCCGAGCTGACGGGCGAGCTTCTCCTCCCCAACCTTCCAATCACCGGACTTGATGAACTGCACCACCCCGACCGTCCAACCCCGCGCCCATGCACGCGCCATCACGCCCCAGGCCGAGCTGCTCTTGCCCTTCCCGTCTCCGGTGTGGACGAGGACGAGCGACGGCTTGTTGGTGCGATCCATTGCGGCGACGGTAACCACCGATGAGCAACGGCGCGCAGTCGCAGAACGATGTGGCCGGTAGCGCCACGCTGATCTGGCACCCTCCCGTCGCGGCCATGGCCATCGCCACTGCAGTGATCGGCGGTGGCATCGGTCCCCGGAGCTGGTGGCTCAACACCACCGTCGACGCCACGTTCCACGACGATCCGACGGACCATCTCCTCGAAGTCGCCGCGAGCGCCGGGCTGACCGGCCAAGGAGTCGCGATGATGACGGCGGTCGATGTCAACCTCAATTGCTCCGCCACCGACGATGGGGTGGAGGCCATTGCCACCGTCGGGGTTGGCTGGCCGACGTGGGCGGCCGACGCCGAGGAGGCGCCGAACCCGTACGGACCGGGCACCATCAACATCTGCGTGTGGTCACCGGTGCGCCTGGCCGAGGGCGCGCTGGTGAACGCGGTATCGACGGTCGCTGAAGCCAAGGCCCAAGCACTCATCGAGCACGGCGTTCCCGGCACCGGCACCGCCAGCGATGCGCTGTGCGTGTTCTGCCCCCTCGACGGACCGGCGGAGCCGTACGCCGGTCCCCGCTCGTTGTGGGGTGCGCGCATCGCCCGTGCCGTTCATCGGGTGGTGAGCGACGGTCTGAAGCTCGACGTCCAGCACGCCGCGGCCAACTCGCGCAGCCGTGAGGTGCGCGTCGGCGACGGGCACAGCCATCTGCGGAGGCCGACATGATCGTGTTGGTCCTCGGCGGCACCCGGTCGGGCAAGAGCGCCATTGCCGAACGGCTGGCGATGCGCGCCCCACAACCGGTCACCTACATCGCCACCGGATCAGCGGTCGACGCCGACATGGACGACCGGATCGCTCGTCACCGCGATCGACGCCCGCAGCACTGGTCGACCATCGAGGCCGGGCCCGCGCTCGTCGCCGCGTTGCGATCGACAAACGGAACCGTGCTCGTCGACGCGCTCGGCACGTGGCTGGCCGCCCATCACGACTTCGCGGTCGACCTCGACGAACTGCTCGCCGCCATCACCGGTCACGATGGCGATGTCATCATCGTCAGCGACGAAGTAGGTCTCGGCGTACATCCGTCCACGCCGCTCGGTCGAGCGTTCCGTGACGCGCTCGGCGAGGTGAACACTGCGGTTGCCGACATCGCTGACCGCGCGATGTTGGTGGTGGCGGGGCGCGTCGTGGAGTTGGAGCGCTTCGACATCGAGCAGTGGCTCGGGGACGAGCGATGACGTCGCGCCTCGGCCCGGCCGGAGAAGCCGTCGGGTTCCTCACCATCGGCGGTGGTGCATCTGTGCCGTCGCCGTCGTCGGTGCGATGGTTCCCCCTCGTGGGCGCGCTGATCGGCGCTGCGCTCGCCGCGATCTGGTGGGCCGCCGACCAGATGTTCTCACCACTG
This sequence comes from Acidimicrobiia bacterium, assembly GCA_050246915.1. GTDB lineage: Bacteria > Actinomycetota > Acidimicrobiia > Acidimicrobiales > Ilumatobacteraceae > JBFWVD01. The sequence continues at coordinate 20,814 of JBFWVD010000009.1, forward strand.
GTGAGCGCCGTCATCGTGATCACCGCCGACGCCGCCATCACCGGCATGTTGCATTTCGACGGGTTGGCTGACTCTGCTGATGGACTGCTCCCCCACATGGAGCGGTCGCGCCGACTCGAGGTGATGAGCGCGCCGGACATCGGTGCGTTCGCGCTCGTCGTGGTGGTGCTCGTCCTGTTGTTACGTGTCGGCGCCGTCGCGTCAATGGAGCTTGACACTGCCGTCGTCGCCGGGCTGATCGCGCTGTGGTCGACGAGTCGCGCCGCGATGGGGTCGATCATGCGGACCGTCCCCTATGCCCGATCGTCCGGGCTGGCCAGCGCGTTTGCGCGTCCACCATCAGCTCTCCCTGTTGGAGTCATCGTTGCGATCGGCGCGGTCGGCATCGTCGCCCTCGACGATCCAGGCAGACAAGTGCTCCGCCTCTGCACCGCGTTGGCCGGAGCCGTGGTTGCGGCAATCGTCGTTGCGTTGGTGGCCAGACGGCGACTCGGCGGCTACACCGGCGACGTCTTGGGCGCCGCGGGCGTCGTCGCCGAGACGATGGGGCTCATCGTGCTGAGCGCCAACTGGTAGCGGTCGTCGCCTCGACCGCGATCTGGCAGGCTGACGCAAGCGACCAAGGGGGGCCGATGTCCGACGCCACGCTCGATCTCGAGAAGCTGCAAGCGCTCTCGTTCACGTTGTTCTCGAAGATGGAGGGAGCGGTCACCGCCACCTTGGTGCACCTCGGCGGCCAGCTCGGGCTGTACAAGGCGCTGGCCGACGGGCCGGCCACCAGCCATCAGCTGGCCGAGCGCACGTCCATGCACGAGCGATGGGTGCGCGAGTGGCTCTACAACCAGGCCGCAGCGCGCCTCATCGACGTCGATGCCTCGGTGCCCGGCGCCGAGGTGTTCTCCCTCGGGCCGGAGGCTGCGGTGGTGCTGGCCGACGAGTCACACCCGGCGTTCGGGCTGGGCTGGTTCACCAGCCTGCCCGCCACCATCGGGGTGGCTCCCAAGCTCACCGAGTCCTTCCGCACCGGCATCGGGCACAGCTACGACGTGTTCGGAGATTGCGGTGCCCTCGGCATCGAGATGTCACTCAGGCCGTGGAACGAGGCCAACGTGGTGCCGACGGTGCTGCCCGCCCTCGATGGCGTGGTGGACCGTTTGACCGCTGGCGCTGCCGTGGCCGACATCGGCTGTGGCACCGGGTCGGTGGTGCTCAGCATGGCCAGAGCCTTCCCCAACAGCAGCTTCACCGGCTACGACATCAGCCAGCATGCGCTCGAGCGGGCCATGGAACGGCTCGCCGAGCAGACGCTGTCCAACGCGGTGTTCCACGATCCCCGCGTCACGCCGTTGCCCGAGGACGGCTCACTCGATCTGGTGTGCACCTTCGACTGCATGCACGACATGACCCGACCCACCGACATGGCCGTCGCCATCCGGCGGGCGCTCAAGGACGATGGGACCTGGCTCATGGTCGAGATCAAGGGTCTCCCCACGTTCGCGGAGAACGCTGCTCGCAATCCGATGGCGTCGATGCTCTACGGAGCGAGCGTGCTCACGTGTCTGAGTTCTGCCATGAGCGAACCCGAGGCCGAGGGTTTCGGGACTCTCGGCTTGCATCAAGACGCCGCGCGCGAGCTGAGCCGCAAGGCAGGCTTCACCCAGTTCCGCAAGCTGCCCATCGAGCATCCCGCCAACGCGTTCTACGAGATCCGGCCGTGAATCGACCCGTCTGACGCCACTTCATGGGGGGCTAGCACCCCTGTTGTTCGTGGACCCGCACATTGCGCGTCTAGACGCGTGTCGGTTTGCCATTCTTGCTCGGTGGTCTTCGCGTCGAGGTGCAGATGAGCGCGTTCGGCGCCGCTATCGCAGTGATGGCCGACCGCGCGCTGGGTGAACCACCGACGCCGGTTCACCCCGTCGCCAAGTTCGGCAACGTCATGAATCGACTCGAGGGGCATCTCTGGCGTGACCATCGCGGCGCAGGGATCGCGCACTGCCTCGCCGGCACAGCGCTCGGGGCGGGAACCGGCGTGGGGTTGTCACGGCTGACCGGTGCTGCCGCGGCCAGCGCGGCCGCAGGAACGCTGGCCGTCGGGGGCCGAATGCTCGGTGATGTCGCCGCTGACATCGGCGCCGCGCTCGAACGCGACGACCTCGACGGCGCCCGGGCGTTGCTCCCGGGTCTGGTCGGTCGATCACCAGAGCATCTCGGCACCAGCGAGATCGCTCGGGCAGTCATCGAGTCGGTGGCCGAGAACACCGTGGACGCGATCGTGGCACCGGCGTTGTGGACCGCCGCTCTCGGCGCGCCCGGTGCCTTGGCCTATCGCGCCGTGAACACCCTCGATGCCATGGTCGGTCACCGCAACGCTCGTTACGAGCAGTTCGGTTGGGCCAGCGCCCGCCTCGACGACGTGGCCAACTGGATACCCGCTCGGTTCACCGCGTGCCTCGTGGCGGCGGCGCGGCCGCGCGCCGCAACTGCGGTGTGGACCTGCGTGCGACGTGATGCTCCGGCCCATCCTTCCCCCAACTCCGGCGTCGCCGAAGCTGCCTTCGCCGCCGCCCTCGGGGTGCAACTGGGCGGTGTCAACACCTACGGCGACCGGGTGGAGGATCGAGGCACCCTCGGGATCGGTCGGGCCCCGACGGGTAACGACATCGCAGCGGCGGTGCGCCTCAGTCGCGACGTATCTATGGCATGCGCGGTGGCGTTGGCACTGCTGGCGGGCTCGCGATGGTTGCGGGCTGAACGTGCGGCCCGACCGGGGGACTCCACGAGGAATGCCCCAACCGATGCTGGTGCGCGATCATGAGCGAAACCCCAGGACCGGCCTCGCCGAACGACGACGACGACCTCATCGCCGAGTCGGGCGACGACGACGACCGGCCACACACCAACGAGGAGCACAGCATCCTGGATCGTCACGGCTCCGATGTCGTGCTCGTCGTCGACTCCACCGGTCGATGCCGCAGGGCCAGTGCCACCACCACCAAGATCCTCGGTATCGAGCCCGATGCGCTCGCCGGGGCGCTGGTGTTGTCGCTGATCCATCCCGACGACCACAGCGACGCCGCCCGTCAACTTTCATTGCAGCGGGCGAGCTCACCGTCGATCTACCGCGTGCGACGCGGTGACGGCGCATGGCGTGACATGGAGCTCGCCACCATCCGTGATCCGTCCATGGGCGGCCTCGTCGTGGTGCTGCGCGACATCACCGAGCTCAACCGTCGACACGAATCCACCCTTCGCACCGCTCGCGTCGACGATCTGGTACGTCGCATATCGCTCGGCTTCATCGATCTGGCCGCCGATCAGATCGGCCGTGCGCTCGACCTCGCTCTCGCCGATGTGGGCCGCCTCACCCAGGCCGACCGGGCCTATGCCATCCGTTTCGATCACACCACTCGCATCGCCCACCTCTCGCTCGAATGGTGCGCACCGGGCATCGCAACGCTGGCCGAGTTCCGTCGCGCCATCCCCTTCGACCAGCTCGCGTCGGTCCTCGACCCCATCTTCCGCATGGACACGGTCATCGTCCGGTCCACCAGTGATCTCGAAGGCGAAGCTCCCGAAGACGCCGCGGCGATGCGGGCCGAAGGTGTCCGGTCGATGGTGGTCGTACCCATCTCCGGTGACTCACAGATCGAACTGGCCGTCGGTATCGAGGCAGTCGCCGGCGAGCGACACTTCGGCGCCGACGACGTCGCCCTCCTGAGCGGTGTCGGCGCGGTCGTCAATCAGGTGCTGCGGCGACGCGATCACGACGCCGCGCTGGTGAGCGACGTGGACGAGATGCGCGGCGCGCTCAGCGCCGCTCCCATCGGGATCGCCGTGCTCGATGCCGACGGCCGCTACGTGCAGGTCAACCCGGCGTTCTGCGCGATCGTCGGCCGTCGCGACAGCGATGTCGTGGGGCGCCATTGGTACGAACTGACCGTGGCCGAGGATCTGGAGCTGAGCGAGATCGCGGCCGACGATGACGTCACCACGGTGTTCGCCAAGCGCTATCGCCGTCCGACCGGCCCGTCGCCGTGGTGCCGGGTCAGCGTCCGACCGGTGTGGACACCGAACGGCGAACGGCGCTGCGTGATCGCGGTCGACGAGTTGAGCGACCAGCGTCGCGGCGAACTGCAGGCTGAGCATTCGCGTTCGGCTCCCGTCATGGATCCCGCCGTCCTGGCGGCACTCCCCGACGCGCTCATCCGAGTCGGCGACGATCAACGATGGACGGTGCTGAACCCGGCGGCCGATCGCCTCGTCGGCGCCGCCCGGGGCTCCGACGGTGTCCTCGACCTCGAACTGCTCGACCCCGCGCTCAGCTCGGCCCTGCGCCCGCTGGTACGGGCCGCGTTCGAACATGCCATGGCCGGCGCCGTCGACATCGAGATGTCGGGCGACGCGGGCACGTTCTGGCAGGCCCTCGTGGTTCCCGAGGCATCGGGCCCACCCATCGCATCGGTGCTCATCGCTGCACGTGATCTCACCGCGCGGCGGATGGCCGAGAGCGAGCTCGCCCATCAGGCCCTCCACGACGTCCTCACCGGTTTGCCCAACCGCAAGCTCTTCCAGAGCCATCTCGAGCACGCGGTCGCCGGTCTGGTACGCCGCCCCTCGCTGACCGCGGTGCTCTTCTTCGACCTGGACAAGTTCAAGTCGGTGAACGACACCATCGGCCATGCGGTGGGCGACGAGTTGCTGGTGGTCGTCGCCCAACGGCTCAGGGCTGCGCTACGACCCGAGGACGTGGTGGCTCGACTCGGAGGCGACGAGTTCATCGTGTTGCTCGAGAACCTCGGCGACCCGTCCGAAGCAGTCACCGCAGCCGAACGTCTGGCAACCGGGCTCGGGCAACCGGCCATGCTCAGCGGTCATGAGATCACGACCGCTGCGTCAATTGGAATTGCACTGACCCGGGATGGCTCGATCTCCCCTGCCGATCTGGTCAAGCGGGCCGACGCGGCCATGTACCGCGCCAAGGAGAAGGGCCGTGGCCGCGTCGAGGTGTTCGACGAGGACCTGCAAGCGAAGGTGACCACCCGACTGCAGCTCGGCGCCGGCCTGCGTCAGGCGATGCAGGACGATCAGCTCGAACTGCACTATCAGCCAGAGGTCGATCTGGTGAGCGGCGACGTCGTGGCACTCGAGGCGTTGCTGCGCTGGCGCCATCCCGAACGCGGACTGCTCAGCGCCAGCGAGTTCGTGACCCACGCCGAGGAGCTCGGGCTGCTGGTGGCGATGGGGGACATCGCCGTCAACGAAGCGACCCGGGTGGGCGCCGCGCTCAACCGCCTCCGACCCGGCTCACCGTTGCGGGTCCACATCAACGTCTCGGCTCGGCAGCTCAGCGGCTCGGGACTCGTCGAGTCCATCGCCGCCGCACTGACCGACAGTTCCCTCGCCGCGTCGTTGCTCAACATCGACATCGCCGAAGGTGTGCTGATGGGCGATCAACCGGGCATCGCCACGTTGGTGGGCGAACTCGAAGCGCTCGGAGTCTCGGTGGTGCTCGACGGGTTCGGCACAGCCGCCTCGTCGGTACTGCAGCTGAGCCGGTTGCGCCTCGGAGGGGTCAAGATCGATCGCAGCATCGTGGCCCTGCTCCCCGATGACCCGGGCGCCACAGCCGCGGTTCGATCGATGGTGGCGGTCGCCGGAGCGCTCGGCATTCGGGTGTCCGCGGTCGGCATCGAGAACCGCGGCCAACTCGACGCGTTGGTCGCCGCGGGCTGCCGCTACGGCCAGGGACTGCTGTTCGCCGGAGCGACCCTGGCCGCCGAATTCCCCGCGTGGTGATGGCCGCGCCGAGATCGGCGTGAGTGGGGCCGCATTGGGGGCATGAGCTGCGGGACCTCGCGGTACCCTGCACCACATGGCCGCCGACCTCATCTACGCGTTCCGGGTGATGCGCCTGCCATTGCTCGACGGTGACGGCGCCGAGATCGGCCGTACCGCTGACATCGTGCTGCTCCCGCCCAGCGGCAACGACGCTCCGCAGGTCGTGGGGTTCGTGGTCACGAGCCAACGCCGACGCATCTTCGTCAATGCTGCCCGGGTGGCGTCCATCGACAACTCGGGTCTGCACCTGCGGTCCTCGGCCATCGATCTGAACCCTTTCAAGAAGCGGGCCGGCGAGATGCTGGTCGGCAAGGACGTGCTCGACGCCAAGGTGGGTGCCGAGGTCATCAGTGACATCGCCCTGCGCACCACTGCCGTCAGGGGCTCGGCGTGGGAGGTTGCCACCGTTCGCCTGTCCGGTCCCGCCAGTGGCCTGCGTCGCCGTCGCACGGCGCGCGTCGTCGATTGGAGCGAGGTCCGGAGCGTGTTCGGCAACAACCCCATGGCTGCTGAGGTGGCCGAGCTGCGTGACCTGCACCCGGCCGAGGTGGCAGCGCGTGTGCGGGCCATGCCGCTGCACCATCGCAAGCAGCTGGCCGAGGTGATGGAGGACGAGCGACTCGCCGACCTCCTCGAGGAGCTGCCCGAATCCGAGCAGTTGCGCATCATCGAGAACCTCGACCTCGATCGCCTCGTCGGCGTCCTCGAGGAGATGGAGTACGACGACGCGGCCGACCTGCTGGCCGAGATGCCGGGCGAACAACGCATCGCCGTGCTCGAGAACATGGACCCCGACGAAGCCGACGTGATGCGCCGACTGTTGGCCTACGACGGCTCCAGCGCCGGTGGCCTCATGAACCCCGACGCCATCTACCTCGGCGCCACCGCGACCGTCGCCGAGGCGTTGGCCCGCCTGCGCGACCCGGAATGGCCGACCGCCATCGCCGCCCAGGTCTTCGTGACCCAGCCGCCGTTCGTCACGCCCACTGGTCGCTATCTCGGCGTCGTCCACTTCCAGCGGTTGCTGCGCGAGCCGCCGGCGATGGAGCTCGGTCGCTGTCTGGCCGAGGAGCCGGCCGTTTCGCCGGCGGCGTCCGACATCGACGTCGCCGAGCGTCTCGCCGCCTACAACCTGCTGGGCGTGGCGGTGTGCGACGACGATCAACGCATCTTGGGCGTGATCACCGTGGACGACGTCCTCGACCGCACCTTGCCCACGGGTTGGCGGCAGCGCCAGCGCCACGATCGTCACGTCAGCCGCACGACCACGCAGACCCGCATCGGATAGCACCATGCGTCGCCGTGAAGATCTCTCCACTCCGCGTTCGCGCCGCCGGTTCGGGCTCTACTACGACCCCGATCAATTCGGTCAGTTCTCCGAGGGAGTCGCCCGCTTCATCGGCACCGCGCGCTTCTTGGTGTACCAGAGCGTGTTCTGCGTGGTGTGGGTGGCGTGGAACACGCTCGCCCCCGAGCGACTCAGCTTTGATCCGTGGCAGTTCATCGGCCTCACGCTGCTGCTGTCGCTGCAGGCCGCCTATGCCGCGCCGCTCATCCTCCTGGCGCAGAACCGCCAGGAAGATCGCGATCGTGCTCAGCAGCAGAGCGATCGCGACCTGAACTTCCGCACCCAGGCCGACACCGAGTTCCTCGCACGCGAGGTCGCGTCAATTCGTCTTGCGCTATCCGACGTGGTGACCACCGACGACCTGACCGATCACCTCGAGGGCCTGGCCGAAGCGCTACGGCGCATCGAGCGGCGGCTCGATGAGGGCGACCGCGGCTGAACTGGTCACCTTGGCGCCGGTCGCTTCTCGCGCCGCGCTCGTCCGAACGTGGTGCACTTCCGCACGGCACAGGTGGAGAAGTGCGCCAGGTTCACCGCCGCTCGGCCGGGATGTCGCCGAGATGATCATGATCGCCGACGACGTGATCGATGGCGACGTGATCGATGGCGGCTCGAGTGGCCGATGCGAACTCGGCTCCGTTGGCCCAGTGGGCCAGATGGTCACCGTGCACCTCGAACACCCGAGCGTCGAGGGCTGCGGCAAGCGCCCGTTGCTTGTGCGGTCGCACCAGACGATCGCGAGTGGTGACGATGATGGCCGACGGCACGTCGAGCGTCGACGCCCACTCGGTGGCGTCATAGCTCGCCAAGGCCCGCCCGGCTTGGTGCAACGCCACGGCATCACCGCGTCGTGACTCGGCCCGCAACCAATCGCGGTAAGGAGCCAGCTCGGCGTTGGTGGTCAGGCTTCGATCGATGAGGGTGCGATTGAGGCGAGCGGTGAGCCTCGATCGGAAGAGCCAGTCCGACAATCGCAACAACTGCCACGCACCGCGATCGCGACGGGTCGAGTTCCATTCGAGCGCCGTTGCCTGCACGACGAGTGCTTTCACAAGATCGCGATGGCGACGGGTCAACAACATGGCGATGGGACCCCCCATCGAATAGCCCACTGCGACCACCGGTCCGGTCACGTCGCCGGTGCGCTCGAGGTCGCGCAGGAGCGCAGCCACATCGTCGGCCACGACCTCGAGGTCATAACGCTCGACGCTGCGGATGCCGCGACCATGGCCCCGATGGTCGACGGCGATGAAGGTCACGTCATCGAGCGCGGGGTACGCCGCTATGAACTGCAGATCGGCCGATGCCGTCCATCCGTGCAGCAGAAGGACGGTCGGCGAGCCGACCCGACCGCGATGATGGCGGTAGAACATCTCGCCCCGGCCCGGAAGCCGCCGGATGAAACCCGGCGGCAGATCGGGGACGGCGTTGTCACTCACGCGCACTCCCGGCACAAGCCCACCAGATCGAGACGATGCTGTTCGAGGTGGAACCCGCTCTTACGGGCCACCTTGGCGAACGCCGTTTCGATGGACGCTTCGAGATCATCGGTGAGCGTGAAGTCGCTCACTGCACCGCAACTGGAACAGATGAGATGGTGGTGATGGCCGGTGAGGTCCTCGGCGAGCTCGTATCGAGCCCACTCGTCATGGGTGACGATGCGCCGCACCACGTTGGCCCGCTCGAGGATGGCGAGGTTTCGGTACACCGAGCTCTGCGCCAGATCGCCACGCGCGGCGAGGATCTCGGGGATGGTCATGGGACCGTTCTGCGCCAGCAGGTCCACCACCGCTCGCCGGTTCTCGGTGTAGCGCTGACCATCCTTGCGGAGCAGTGTGGTCACGATGCGCTGGAGGTCTGCGGTCACCCCGCCAAGGGTACCGGAGTTGAGAAGGACTGAGAATCGGCCCGAACTGCGAACGCACGACTTCGGGAATCATTGTGAGAATGATTCCAAGAATGGGTATCGTTTCCGCTCATGCGCCGACATCAACTGATCCGTACCACCGCTGGCCTTGCCTGTTGCCTCGGACTGCTCGCCGCGTGTGGCGATGACGGAAGCAGTTCAGCCGAGTCGACCGCTGGAACTGCCCTCACGGTGGTGACGTCGACCAGCCAGACCGCAGACTTCGTGCGGGTCATCGGCGGGACCATGGTTTCTGCCACCAACGTGCTGGCAGCCGGCGTCGACCCGCACGACTTCGAACCGACCGCCGCCGACTTGAACGCGTTGGCCACCGCCAAAGTGGTCGTGATCAACGGCCTGGGCCTCGAGTCGTGGTTCGAGGACGCCTACTCCCAGTCGGGTTCCAAGGCCACCATCGTCACAGCGTCGGACGGAATCGCCACCATGACCGGGACCGACGAGCACGGCGAGGAGGAGCACGCCGCCGAGGACGAGCACGCCGCCGAGCATGACCATGCTGCCGAGGACGAACACGATCACGGCGGCCTCGATCCTCACGTGTGGCACGACCCCGCCAACGCCAAGATCATGGTCACCAACATCGCCAAGGCGTTCATGGCCGCCGATCCCGCCAACGCCACGACCTACCAGGCCAACCTCGACGCCTACCTCGCCGAGCTGACCACCCTCGACACCGACATCGCTGCTCAGCTGAGCAAGCTCGCCAACCGCAAGTTGGTCACCAACCACGATGCGTTCGGGTACTTCATCGGCCGGTACAACCTGGAGTTCGTCGGTTCCGTCATCCCCGGCTTCGACACCCAGGCCGAGCTGTCGGTCGCCGAGACCAACGATCTCATCGACAAGATCCGCGCCGAAGGCGTGAAGGCCATCTTCGCCGAGAGCTCCCTGCCCCCCAAAGTGGCCAAGGCGATCGCCGACGAGGCCGGCGTGACGGTGGTGGAAGGCGACGATGCCCTCTACGGTGACAGCCTGGGCCCGGCAGGATCGGGTGCCGACACCTACCTCACCATGATGCGTCACAACGCCAACACCATCGCCACCCATCTGAGCTGACCCGAGATCAGGTACGCATGACCCACGAGCATCACGATCACAGTGATCACGGACATCGACACGATTCGATCGATCTGTGCCCGCCCGATCATCACGATGACTCGGTGGCGCTCCATGTGCACGAGCTGCATGTGGCCTTCGAGCAAGGCAACGTGCTCGACAACATCTGCATCCAGGTGAAGCCCGGTAGTTCACTGGCATTGCTCGGTCCCAACGGTGCCGGCAAGACCACGCTGTTGCGCGCGGCGCTCGGTCTCGTCCCGGTCTCATCCGGGGTGGTGGAGGTGTTCGGCCGCCCGGCGGCCAGCGCCCGTGATCTCGTCGCCTACGTACCCCAAGCCGAAGCGCTCGATCGCGAGTTCCCGGTGAGCGCGCTGCAGGTGGTCACCATGGGCCGATACCGATCGATCGGTTTCGCTCGACGACCGAGCCGCAACGATCGCCGCATCGCCGCCGCCGCCCTCGATCGGGTCGGCCTGGCCGACCGGGCCTCCGCTCGCTTCGGGGTGCTGTCGGGAGGGCAACGTCAACGCGTGTTGCTGGCCCGAGCCATCGCCCAAGACGCCAAGTTGCTGTTGCTCGACGAACCGTTCAACGGTGTCGACACCACGACGCAGCAAATCCTCGTCGATGTCCTCGCCGATCTACGGGCCAACGGCGCGGCGGTGGTCATGTCCACCCACGATCTGGCCATGGCCCACGTGGCCTGTAGCGACGCGTGCCTGTTGAACCGTCATCAGTTGGCGGTGGGCCCGGTCGAGTCGGTTCTCACGCCGAGCGCTCTGCAGGCCACCTACGGCCATGCCGCGGTGGTCATGGCTGAGGGCAGCTCCATGCTCGTGACCGGAACCTGAGCAGTGCGTTGGGTCACCGATCCGTTCAACGCGCCGTACATGCAACGCGCGTTGCTCGAGATGGTGTTGCTGTCGGCCCTGTCGGCGTTGGCGGGCACGTTGGTGCTCCTGCGCCGCATGCCGTTCCTGGCCGATTCACTCAGCCACACCGTGTTCCCCGGTGTTGCGTTGGCGTTCGCTGCGGGCACCTCGCTGTTCGCCGGAGCACTCGTGGCCGCGGCCTTGTCGTCGTTGGTGATCGCGGCGGCGGGACGCCAGAAGCGCATCGACCCCGAGGCGGTCATGGCGCTGCTCGTCGGATCGTTCTTCTCCATCGGCGTCATCGTCGTATCGCGCCAGCGCAGCTTCAACGCTGATCTGACCGCGTTGTTGTTCGGCCGCCTGCTCACCGTCGACTCCACCACCATCGCCCAGACTCTCATCGTGCTGGCCGTGGTCGCCCTGGCTGTGGTGTTGGTCGGCAAGGAGTTGGTGCTGCGAGCCTTCGATCCAGTTGGCACCCGTGCGCTCGGATACCACGCGGTGCTGCTCGATCTGACCACGGTCGCCGTGGTGGCGCTGGTGGTTGTCGCAGGCGCTCGGGCGGTTGGTACCGCGTTGGTCATCACGTTGCTCATCTCCCCCGCCGCGACGGCACGTCTCATCACCGATCGACTGATGCGCCTGGTGCCGCTGGCATTCGTCACGGCCATGGTGGGCAGCGCCATCGGGCTCATCATCAGCTATCGCGCATCGCTCGATCACGGCGTGCGACTACCACCCGGTGCCACCGTGACCGTGGTCCTCACCTCGATGTTCGTGATCGCGTTCATCGTCACCCGGGCCACACAGAAGATGGCGCACCGATGAGCGTGTTGTGGTCCACCGGCATCATGCGTCGCGCCACACTCGAGGTGATCCTCGTCGCGCTCCTCGCTGGTCTCGTCGGTGTGCATCTGCATCTGCGGCGACTGTCGTTCCTCACCATGTCAATTGCACATGCGTCGTTCCCTGGTGTGGTCATCGCCTACTGGATCGGCACTGCACCGTTCGCCGGGTCATTGGTGTTCGCTGCGCTGTTCGTGTTGGCGTTGTGGTCGGCATCGGCCGGCAATGGCAACGCGGTCGGCCACTCGTCGTTGGTGGGCGTTGCCCTGGCGGGATCGCTCGGCCTCGGTGCCATGTTGCAGTCGATCCAGAAGAGCCCGCCGCGCAACCTCGCATCGATCCTCACCGGATCGGTGGTGAGCGTCGATCAGGACGATCTGGTGCTGACCGTCATCGTGGCCGCAGCGGTCCTGGCGGTGCTCGCCGCGATGCACAAGGAGCTTGTGTACTCGGCGTTCGATGCGACGGGGGCACGATCGGCGGGGTTCGGTCGCTGGCTCGATCTCGTCGTGCATCTGTGCGTCGCGGTGGCGGTTGTCAGCACCGTTCCGGCGCTCGGCACGGTCCTGGCACCGTCGTTGCTGATCGTTCCCGCCATGGCCGCGCGGCTGTGGACCGAACGGGTGGGAGCGATGATGGCCATCGCGACGGCAATCGCACTCGTTGCCGCGCTGAGCGGCTTGCTGTGGTCGACCGAACAGAGGATCGCGGCCGGGCCCGCCATCACCTTGGTGGCCACGGGGTTGTTCGCCCTGTCGGCCTTGATGGCACCGCACGGCCTGGTCCGTCACGCCACGACATGAGAGGACCTCATGTCACCGCGGTGGTGATCGCTGTTCAGCAGACGTCTGGGCCGCTGCGCCGCACTTGCTCCACCTGAGCGAGCGCAACTCGCAGTTGCTCGATCCAATCGCTCTCGTGGCGGCCGACGAGCCGAACGCACCAGGCAAGCGCTTCGCTGCGGCTACGGGCGATGCCGGCGTCGATGAGCGTGTCGAGCACAGAGCGTTCACTCATGCGCAATCGGGTCATCACCGGGACGTTGGTGTGGGAGAACAACAGCTCACGACCCGCCACTTCGACGCCCCAGCTCACCTTGCGAGCAAAGCGTTGCTCAGCTGCCTGAGCGATGGCGACGCGATCGGGTCGGGTGATCTCTCGGAACGCGTCGATCGCCCCGGCATCGATGCCCCCGACAGCGGGAGGTGATGTGTCACCGAGCGCTCCCACGACCAGGATCTCCTCGCGATCGACCCGGACCGATATCGGCGCCACGAACCAGTGCGTGGGAACAGCCGCCGTGAACCATTCGGTGATCTCGGCGATCGGGTCGGGCGCGCTCACCAGCCCACCACGTTCTCGGTTCCGGCGAAGCGATGAAAAGTGACACCGGCCGCAGCCACTTCGTTCAGGAGGCTCGACGTGGCGATGGTCGCCACCGGATGGCTCCCGGATGGGAGTTGGACTCCCCCGGCACACTCCAGCACGACGGCTGCTGCCATGGCCGCGGCGGCCACGGCCGGGCGCTCGACCACGCCCATCACCTCGGTGACGCGGGCGACACCGCGCCGGCCGCGCACCTCGACGCGGATGGCCCCCACAGCGCCTTCGGGGTGAGGTGGGGTGAGCATGGGAAGCCAGGTCGTGAAGCGATCACGGCGGTTGGCCGCCATGCGTGAGGTGACGCGGGAGATGGATGGGTACGACTCCACCAGCAGGAGTGGATCGGGCAGTTCGGCCCGATAGCAGTCGCGGGCGCCGAAGGGTTCGGGGAACCAGCACAGCTCTCGTCCAGAACCGCCTGGGCGATCGATCCACTCGCCGTCTCGCCAATCGAACGCCCACGATCCGAGCGCTCGATGGTGCTGTCGTGCACACGCCGGGCCACCAGTTCCCGCCTTGGCGATGTGGATCTCTTCCGCTTCGTCCATCTGCGCCACGAGCCGGGAAGCCAGCAGGCACGAGAGCCCGGGAGCGAAACCGGACCCGACGACCACGGCGGTGCCCGACGCGGCGGCGCGGTCGCCGACGGCGAGCAGTTGGCGGACCGAATCGACGGAGTCGGCGGTGGACACGACGAGGGGGACGTTGCCGAGAAGTGCCGTAACGATGTCGGGCTGATCACCCGACGGTGCGGCGAGGATGGCAGCGTCGAGCGATGCCGCGGCCAGACCACCCGCGGCGCGCTCCAGGCGATCACCGAAGCCCGCAGCAGCATCGCCTCGGGCCCGTGGACGTGAGCCATCCACCACCACGACGTGCCCGGCAGCGAGCAGGCGACGAACCACGCGAGAACCCACCGCACCGACCCCGGCGACCCCGACGCGCAACGACGACGTCATCGGCTCAGCATCTCACCGCGACCGCTCGCCGCGCCCAGCGTGATCGGCATCACTTGAGTTCGGTGGGCGAGACCTCACGCCATCCGCCGCCTTGCGGGGGAACTCCCCCGCGGCCACGAAGGCGCAGGGCTGCAGCCATGAGACCGGCCACCGAGAGAGCCAGCACAGCGCGGCGCAACGCTTTCATCCCACGTCCCTTCATCGAAGCGAAGCTCCAGCCAATCGAAGCCGAGGCCAATGTACCGAGCCTCAGCCGCTATCGCCTGACCCTCCGTCGGATCAGGCCACGACCTGATCTTGCCGCACCGGGAACTCGCGCTGCATCACGTGCATCTGCTCGATCAACACACCGACAACACCGGGAGATCAACAATGCGCAGCACCTTGGTTCGCACGATCGGGAAGATCGTCCTCGGGCTCGGTGGCGTCGCCGCTGCCTTCGCCCTCCACAACGCACAACGCAATCTGGCAATAGATACCGCACGCATGCAAACGCCGCACTATCGCGGCCCTGGAGCCTGTTCGTTGCTCCCCCAGCAAGATCTCGCCGCCTTGACCCCGGCCGGGTTCACCATGTTGCCCGGGCAGGAGAGCGACCTCAGCGACACCGCCAGCACAACGATCAACGGTCGGCGAGGCCGTAGCCAGTCGGTGGAGTTCGACGTGCGAGCGGGAAGTGAGTGCACGATCGCGCTGCAGGCGCCCGACGGCACCGCCGCGGTGTTGCAACTCCGGGCTGCCATCACCTACGACCGCGCGTGGCTCGGCTTGGCGACCAGTGAGGGTGCGACCACCGAGGTGGTCACCGAAGGAATCGACCCGGCGGTGAACGCTGCCTTGGTGAACGCGACCATCGATGGGTCCAAGCTCTGCTCCGTCTCGATGACCTGGAAGACGTTCGAGAACGAGCGGGTGACCGTCACGAGCATGGGGCTCGAGGGCTGCGATCTCGTGCGCGCCGTGGCCGCTCCGCTGTCATTCGGCGTGCGATGAGTCGCCGGGCGCTACGGACCGTCCTGATGGGTCTTGCGCTCCCAAGGGGCATCGGTCAGATGCGTTTGAAACTCGCAGTCGTCTGGGCGAGTCCGCTGGTGTAGGCGATCGAGAGCTCGTTGGCGCTGCAAGTGGCCGGACCTCCGGTCAATGGCGGGATGTCGGTCGGGGTCGGCATCGGTACGTTCACCGACACGCCACCCATCGTGCCGGTGAAGTTGCCCCAACCTCCTTGGATGGAGGTGTTGGTGATGCGCAGGTTGCCACCGTCGATCACGTACGTGCCGTCGAACCGCTGATCGAGCGCACCGGACACCGAGCCGTTCGGGACGGTGAAGGTGGCCACGATGTTCACGAACTGACGTGCCGCCGAACCCGTGAAGTCGAGCGTCATCGACCCGGTGGTGGTGATGGGGATGCCGGGGAGAAGGGTCGTGAGTAGCGCGCTGGTCGCCGCATCATCGAGGAGCCAGCTGCCTTGCACACACGAGTCCGTCAGCCCACCCGCAGCACTCGCCGGCGGCGAGGCCGTGGTCGGCGAGTTGGCTGTCGTCGACGCTCCCGACGTCGGCGCCGCGGTCGAGGCCGTGATGGTCGCAGGCGCTGTGCTCGCGACCGCGCCTGAGCTCGCCACCGCGACGTCGCCCGTCGCAACGGTGGTGGTCGTCGAGTCACTCGAGGAGTCGGAGTCGCCGCATGCCACGAGAGCGACACTGCCAACCAACATCAACGCCAAGATCCGCTGTTCTCGTCGCATTCGCCACCTCCATCGATCGTCGACCATCGATCGGCCGCGCCACGACGTCAGTTGAGCATGCTCATCACGATCGTTGCCGTCACGGTTCGTCGATGGCATCGAGCCACTCGCCCCAGTAGTGGCGCCAGTACTCGGCAGCGTCCACATCGCTCAGCCCGTTGTGTTCAACGGTCACCTTCGTTCGCCCACCGGCGGTCGTCGCAGCCGAGATCACTGCGATGCCGTCGCCGATGGCGATGCGTAACGCCTTGGACGATGGACGGGACCGCAACTCACTGTCATGCCCCGCCAACAGCTCGGCCCGATCGTCGGCGTCGAGCAACATGGCTCGGAGCGCGCCGACATCGATGGCAACGGTCTTGGATCGCGCCGCGGTGAACGATCCATCGGCCTTCTGATACGGGAGCCTCAGCCCGGTGATGCGCTCGTAGCCGACGGTGACGCTCTGGGCCCACCAACTGTCGAGGCCGTGGAGGCTCTGGACGTGTGCGGCGATGGCTCGATGACCATCGATGTCAGATGATCGAGCATCGATGAGATCGCACCAGTCGTCCCACCCTCGACCGGTGGCGGCACGTACCGCGTCATCGCTCACATCGGGAGCCGAGACCCAACGACGTCGACGCGACGTCGCCTCGGCAATGAGAGCAGCTCGTGCGGCGTTGTAGCGCTCGCCCGTCGATGCCATTCGGGCGCGCACTCGGCGCTTGAACGATTCCTGTCGAGTCATGTCGCACACTCCGTTCCACAACGGCGAACGCCTTCGGCATCCCACGCGTACCGACGTTCGCCTTGGGCACGTCAGCTGGGTTGCGACTCACTCTCGAACACGCCGCCGAGCACTCGTGGTCCCCTTTGCCTCCCCGACTCGGTGGCGTGGGCACCGAAGAAGGCGGGCGCGGCTGACGCCCTCGGCGACAAGAGTACCCGGCCAGCGCCGGCTCGATTCGCGGACCTGACGCGGTCCGGAAAAAGCGAAAGACCCCCCGTTCGGGAGGCCTTCACACGTTCTAGCTGGTTGTTCAGTGGGGCTAGCAAGAATCGAACTTGCGACCTCATCCTTATCAGGGATGCGCTCTAACCGACTGAGCTATAGCCCCGGAGCGCAGGCACGATAGCGGAGCAAATGGCCTCGGCGTCAATCGGTTCGCCGGATCTCCTCTTCGAGCACCGTCACCCGCACCCCGCCGGTGAGGTCGCTGATGAGGTTGAAGAACACGGCCATCGTGACGGTGGCCGCCGTTCCGGCGATGACGAGTACGAGCCCAAGCAGCCATGACGCCCGGAAGATCTCGCCGCCGTTGAAGGCGAACGAGTCCAACGCAAACGTCTTGGCGATGAAGTTCTCGAGGTTGTCGAGCGTGCCGGTGGAGTTGACCACCGACCACAGCAACACGCCCGCCACCAGGAGGACGAGGTAGGTCGTGAGCCAGAAGATGGCCGCAACCTTGAAAACGCTCCAGGCATCAACGCGTCGAACGACCCGGACCACGCGGCGAACCCGCGGACGTTGACGCACGCCAGCTCGACGGGCCGCGGGTGACATCGGTATGACCGTCTCGACCTGCGGGGCCGTGGGGGGCAGCACAGGGAGTTGCTCGGTGTTCGACCCGACCGAGGTGGGGGTGGGGGTGGGTTCGACGCCAGCCACTCGGGGGCCGCGATCACTGATCCCGACACCCCCGCTGCTCCCGGTATCACGGTCGACCTGCGGGATTCGACCGGTTGGGCTGGTCCGATCGTCATCGACTGGTCGGACCGCGAGGTCGCTCGCTGAGCGGCTCATGGTCGGCTGGCCCATTGCTGCTCGCAAGGCCGGCGAATCGTCGCCCGGCGCCTCGAACCATGGTGTCGGAGCGTTGGGGGACTCGTCTTCCACGAGCCATGATCGGTCGGCAGCATCGCTCGCTCCAGTGTTCGGGCGAGCTTTGCTGGTCTTCGATGCGGTGGCCGCGGCGGCTCGAGGGGCAGCGCGTTTGGCGCCCGCTTTCGCTGGACGCGACGTGCGGCCTGCAGGTCCCTTGTCCGGCACCCCGGCCCGATCAGACGCATCGTCAGCCGGCACGAGGCGGAGTGTACGTGCCAGGACCCGCGTCGCGGTCGGCAGGTGACCCGATCACCATCTCGAGCGACGCTGTCGCCCGCGCTCGCGCACGGCCAACGACCACGGTGACCTCCACCGTTCCATCGCTGTCGCGGTAGTCGACGACGTGCCCGCCGTTGGCCGAAGCCAACGCCTCGGCTCGTGGTCGCCCACCCAGAGCTGCGGCCAACGCTGCCGCATCGGCGGCGGTGCGGGCCCGGGCTGCATCGGTGACACCACGTCCGACCGTCGCGACGATCACCAACGCAATCGTCGCCATCACCAGCGCGCCGATCATCATCAGCAACGCTGCTTGGCCCGCGTCACGTGCCCTGTCGGTGAACGGCGCAGTGCTTCGCCATCGTGCTCTCATCACATCGTCCCGTGTACCGCCGCCCCCAGGGCGGAGTGTGGACCCACAGGCCGATGGAGGACCGTGATGGTCCGAGGAGTTGTCGACTCGAGCGGCCCATCCGATGCGATGGGCCGCTCTGCAGATCAGGTCAGTCTTCGTCGACGCTGGAGATGACCGCGACGGAGGCGACGCTGTCGCCGTCGTCGAGGTTCATGATCTTCACACCCATCGCATCACGACCGAGCGGTGCGTGACCGATCTCGCGGATGGGCATGCGGATGATGACGCCGTTGTTCGACACCGCCATCACCTCGTCGTCAGGGTTGGCCACCATGAACGCGCTGCGCACGAACCCACGCTTGGCCACGAGCCTGATGGCCCGAACCCCTTGGCCACCACGACCCTGTGGACTGAACTCGCTCAGCTTGGTGCGCTTACCGAAACCGGCCTCGGTGATGATGAGGATGACCGCGTCGTCGTGAGCGATATCGGCCCCGACCACCGAGTCTCCGGGGCGCAGCTTCATGCCGCGGACGCCCGCGGTATCACGACCCATGGGTCGCACCTGCTCGTCGTCGTTGGTGAAGCGGATACCCATGCCGTGCTTGGACACCATGAGCACATCTTCCGTGCCATTGGTCTGCAACACATCGATGAGACGGTCACCGTCGCGCAGGCTGATGGCGATGAAACCCTCGCGGCGACTCTTGTCGTACTCCGACATGAGCGTCTTCTTCACCTGACCTTGTTCGGTGGCGAAGAAGAGGTACTTGTTGGTCTCGTAGTCGCGTGTGTCGACGATGGCCTGGATGCGCTCATCGGGAGCCAGGTTGATGAGGTTCACGATGGGGATGCCCTTGGCGGTGCGATCACGTTCGGGGATCTCATGGCCGCGTAGGCGATACACCTTGCCGGTGTTGGAGAAGAACAACAGATACGCGTGGGCGGACGTGTGCAGCACATGGCGCACCGTGTCCTCGTCCTTGAGCGTGCCGCCCTTCACGCCGCGCCCGCCGCGACCTTGGGTCTTGAACACGTTGGCTTCGACGGACTTGATGTAGCCGGCCTTCGTCATGGTGACGACGAGTTCCTTGTCGTCGACGAGATCCTCGATGCTCATGTCGCCTGGATCGAAGGTGATGATCGCCTTGCGGGGCGTGGCGAACTTCTCCTTGATGTCGGCCAACTCATCAGCGATGACCTGACGCTTGCGACCATCGTCGGCGAGGATCGACTGCAGATCGGCGATGAGTTCGCGCAGTTCGTTCATCTCGGTCTCGAGCTCGATCCGGCTCAGCCGGGTGAGCGAACCGAGCCGCATGTCGAGGATGTAGTTGGCCTGGATCTCACTGAACGAGAACGGCTCGTTCATCAGTCCGTCACGAGCCGCGGGGCGATCGTCCGAGGCGCGGATGAGGGCGATGATCTCGTCGATCACGTTGAGGGCGCGGATGAGACCCTCGAGGATGTGGGCGCGATCTTGCGCCTTCTGCAGGCGATGCTCACTGCGTCGGGTGATGACCTCGATCTGATGGGCCACATAGGCAACGAGCGCGTCGCGCAGGTTGAGTGTGCGTGGCACGCCATCGACGAGGGCCACCATGTTCACACCGAAGCTGGTCTGCAGCGGGGTGAGCTTGTACAGGTTGTTGAGCACCACGTTGGCGTTGGCGTCGCGCTTGAGGCCCACGACGAGTTCGGTGTGATCTCCGTGTGAGAAGTTCTCGATGGAGGCGATGCCTTCGAGTTCGCGTGATTCCACCAGTTCCTTGATGCGACCGGCAATGGAACCGATGGACGCCTGATAGGGCAACTCGGTGACGATGATGGAGAGACGCCCGCCCTTGCCCTTCTTGTCGGCGCCGTACTCACCGATCTCGGCCTTGGCTCGCATGCGGATGGAGCCGCGGCCGGTGCGATACGCGTCCATGATGCCCTGGCGCCCGAGGATGAGCCCACCGGTCGGGAAGTCGGGGCCCTTCACGAACTGCATCAGCTCGTCGGGCGTCGCATCCGGGTTTGTCAACAGAAGATGCACGACCGCGTCGATGACCTCACCGAGGTTGTGCGGTGGGATGTTGGTGGCCATGCCCACCGCGATGCCCTGCGAACCGTTCACCAACAGGTTGGGGAAACGGCTGGGGAGAACCACCGGTTCGGTGAACTCACCGGAGTAGTTGTCGCGGAAGTCGACGGTGCCCTCTTCGAGACCGTCGAGCAACTGCAGCGAGATGGGCGCGAGGCGGCATTCGGTGTATCGCTCGGCTGCCGCTCCGTCGTCGGGTGAACCGAAGTTGCCGTGACCATCGATGAGCGGATGACGAATGGAGAAGTCCTGCGTCATGCGAACGAGCGCGTCGTAGATGGCCGAGTTGCCGTGCGGGTGGTACTTACCCATCACGTCACCGGTGACGCGTGCGCACTTCACGTGCGGACGGTTGGGCTGCAGGCCCATGTCGTACATGCCGTAGAGGATGCGGCGGTGTACCGGCTTGAGGCCATCACGCGCGTCGGGCAGCGCCCGGCTCATGATGACGCTCATGGCGTACTCGATGAACGAGCGCTCCATCTCTTCTTGGATCTCGATCGGCTCGACGCCGTCGGGATAGACGGTGCTACCGCCACTTCCACTGCTACCACTGCCACCATCGGCGGCAACCGGAGTTGACGCGTCTGGTTCCGGCTCGTCGTTGGGCGTGTCTTCGTTGGGGGGGAGGTCAGTCATGAATCGGTTCCGGGATCAGACGTCGACGAACTGGACGTCGCGGGCGTTCTTGATGATGAAGGCCTTGCGGGACTCGACCTCGTCACCCATGAGGATGCTCATCACCTCATCGGCGATGGCGGCCTGCTCGACGGTCACCTGCAACAGCGTGCGCACGTTCGGGTCCATGGTGGTCTCCTTGAGCTCACCATGGTCCATCTCACCGAGACCCTTCAGGCGCCCGAAGTCCTTCTTGTGGTTGGGGTTCTCGGCCAAGAACGCTGCCTTGGCGGCATCGTCCTTGAGGTAGATCTTCTTCTTGCCCACCTCGGTCGAATACAGCGGCGGCTGCGCGATGTAGATGTTGCCGTTCTCGACGAGATCCTTCATCTGGCGGAAGAAGAACGTGAGCAGCAACGTGCGGATGTGACTGCCATCGACGTCGGCGTCGGTGTTGTGGCACATGAGCCCACCGCCGGTTCCGGCCACGAACGACTCGTCATCGGCCACGGACAGGTCGTAGACCATCTCGTCGATCTCGACATCGTCGATCTTGGTGATGGGAAGACCGACGAGCGTGTCGGAGATGGTGAGGTACGGGGCGGGACCTCGACCGTTGCGCTGGACGCGCGCTTCGATGAGGTCGGCGTTGATGGCACTGCGCCACACCGGGTGCAGCGAGGCCAACTGATCGGCCCCCTGCACGGTGACCATCCAATGGGTGAGCCCGGCGTTCCAACTGGTGGTGGCGAGCACCTCAGTGGTGGAGGCCAAGATGCCGAGCTGCCCGAACAGGTAGCCCAGATCGCTGGCCAGCTGCTTGGACGAGGTGGTGAACGACAATCGATCGGACCGACCCTTGGTGCCGTCGCCCAGGTAGTACCCGGAGAGATAGGCCAGCTGCAGCTCCGGAGACACGTTGAAGATGAAATCGGGGATGCGCTTGTTGCGCGCCGTGACTCCCAACCCCAAGGCACGCAGCAGGTTCGCGGCGAGCGGAGCAGTGAAGGTGAGGGTGAACCCGGCACCTCGTGGATCTGGCCGGCGTACCAGTTCGGCCCCGAAGACCGCCCGGACGCACGACGCGATGGCCTCCACGTACGGCTCGTCCGATGGGCCGAGGGCGAGCGCGACGCGGCCGCGAGCGTCGAGGGAACCTTCGGCCGTGTACCAACCGAGGAACGCGCACAGCTCCGGTGTCACGTCGAGGTGACGAGCAGCACGACGATCGCGGTGAGCCCGGGCATAGAGCTCGATGCTGGCATCGAGCGTCTCGACATCGGCGTCGCTCAGTTCGCTCAGCCATGCGTCGCTCGAACATGAGCGATAGCGCTCGTTGTTGCTCGACGTCGTGGACCATGTCTCAGCCTGCGACACGACGATGACCGCGTCGTCGGGTCGATCGGCGTCGATCGCCTCGAGGTAGCGGTCGAACTGCTCTGTCGTCGGCATGCGGCGGCCGGTCTCCCACTCCGACACGGAGCACGCTTGCTTGACCCCGCAGCGCGTGGCGACAACCCGTTGCGTGAGCGAGGCGGCGTGGCGTCGCGCGGTCAGGACAGCCCACGATGCTGCTGACAGCTGGACCCGATCGAGGCGTCGGGCATCGGGTTGCTTCGACAACGCGATCGCCCGCACCGAGTCGCCGACCACACGAACGGCACGATCCTGCCCGGTGGATCGGAGCAACTGCACCAGGTCGATCTGGTCGATGTAATCGATGGGACGAGGCAACCAACGCGGCGCCACCACCAGATCGCCGACGGAGAGTTGATCGGCGGGCTTCAACTCTGGGGCGCCATCGCGCCACGTGAACAGCGAGTGCCCGGCCGTGACGGTGACCTTGCGGCCGTACCGGGTCGTGATCGCTCGTGCTGTGCCGCGGTAGTGGTGGCGGATGACCTGCTTGAGCGGGGACACCCGAGCCCGGTTGGTGACAGCGTCGTAGCTGACGGTGCCCTCGTCGGGGACATCGATGCCGGCATCGAGCCATCCGTCGACGTACTCACCGATGGAACGCACCCGCAGCACCCCGTCGAGACCGGTGACGAGCACCGGCTCGTCACCGCGGACGCTCATGAAGACCACTTTGTCGTAGCGCCGCTTCTCGACGTCGAACTCGTCACCGATGCCCGCACCGATGGCGGTGATGAGCGCCTGGATCTCGTTGTTCTTCATCATCTTGTCGATGCGGGCCCGCTCGACGTTCAAGATCTTGCCGCGGATGGGCAAGATCGCTTGCGTGCGCGGATCACGCGCCTTCTTGGCCGAGCCACCGGCGGAGTCGCCCTCGACGATGAACAGTTCACGCTGCGTCCGATCACGGCTGGAACAGTCGGCCAACTTGTCGGGCATGCCGGCGCCGTCGAGCATCGTCTTGTTGCGCACCAAGTTGCGCGCTTGCTTGGCCGCACGGCGCGCTTCGGCTGCGCTCTTGGCCTTCTTCACGATGGTGTTGGCCTCGGTGGGGTTCTCGGAGAACCATTCGGCCAACTTCTCGTTGGTGACCTTCTGCACGAGGGTCTTCATCGAGGTGTTGCCGAGCTTGGCCTTGGTCTGGCCCTCGAACTGCGGCTCGGCCAACTTCACGCTGATGATCGCCGTGATGCCCTCACGGATGTCCTCACCGGTGAGGTTCTCGTCCTTGCCTTCCTTCAGCAGGCCCTTGTCCTTGGCGTACTTGTTCATCACGCCGGTGAGTGCCGCCTTGAAGCCCTCTTCGTGCGTTCCGCCTTCGCCGGTGTTGATGCCGTTGGCGTAGGAGTGGATGCCTTCGTAGTAGGTGGTGTTCCACTGCAGGGCGACTTCGACCTGCTGCGTCTCGTCCTCGCCGGAGTAGTACGCCACCTTCTTGAACAGCGCTTCCTTGGCGTGGTTGAGATGCTTCACGAAGTCGATGATTCCGCCGGCGTACTTGTAGGTGATCTCGTCCTCACGGCCCGGTCGTTCATCGACGAAGCGGATCTCGAGGCCCTTGTTCAAGAAGGCCATCATCTGCAAGCGCTCGGTGACGGTCTGGGCCCGGAACTCGATCTCCTCGAAGATCGACGGATCGGGCCAGAACGTGACCGAGGTTCCGGTGCGACCGCGCGGCGCCTTGCCCACCACTTCGATCTTGCCCTGCATCTTGCCGCCCCGAGCGAACTCGAGACGATGACGATTGCCTTCGCGATCGATCTCGAGCAGCAGACGTGTGCTGAGGGCGTTCACAACGCTCACGCCGACGCCGTGGAGGCCTCCGGACACCTTGTAGCCGCCACCGCCGAACTTGCCGCCGGCGTGCAGCACCGTGAGCACCACCTCCGCGGCGCTCTTGCCCTTGTGCGGGCCCGACGGATAGGGATCGACCGGGATACCACGACCATCGTCGGTGACACGACAACCGCCATCGGCGGTGAGCACCACATCGATCTTGGTGCAGAAGCCAGCCATGGCCTCGTCGACGGCGTTGTCGACGACCTCCCAGATGAGATGGTGGAGCCCGCTCGGGCCGGTGGACCCGATGTACATGCCCGGGCGTTTGCGCACCGGATCGAGCCCTTCGAGCACCTGGATGTTCTCGGCGTTGTAGGTGCCGGTGGGCTTCTTGTTCATCGAGCTGTTCGAACCAGCGGGGTCGTTCTGGGGGGTTTCATCAGTCGCCAAGGCGCGTCTGCTCCAAGAGTCGGGATCGGTGGCGATCCGCCCGCTTCCACTGGTTGCTCCGAGGTGGTTTCCTCAGATCAACCCGCAGCTCAGAGGGCAAAATCACGATGCGAACAGCCTACCAGCCCGGTGTGATGTTTCCGGGGCTACTCGCGCTGTTGTGCACACGTCACGCGGCTGTCCATCGGACGAAGCGCGCCTGGGCTCAGCGCGCTCGTTGCACCCTCACCTCGATGGCGGTCACCGCCCCCTCGCCGATCATGGCGGCGATGCGCTCGAGGAGGTCCTTCTCGAGGTACCGCAGCTGCGTGGCCCATCCCGGTTGGTCGACCGCCACCACCAGACGACCGTTGGTGAGGCTCACTGGACGGGCGTTGCCGGCCACCTGCGGGCCCACGATCTCCTCCCACCGGCCGAACACGCCATCGAGCGAACGCGTGCTGAGTCCGGGTCCGAGCGAACGCACCACGGCATCGAGCGACGCGCCCAGGCGCATCGGTTCGTCGAGATCGTCGTCGCTGGAATGTCGGCGACGACGGAACGGTTCGCTCATGACAACGTCCCGTTCTCGACGCGCACGATCAACTCCGGTTGTGCCTGATCGGGGATCTTCTCGGCCGTTGTCAACAATGCTTGCCCGGCAGGAAGGTTGGCGATGAGCGCCGCGGTGCGTTGCGGATCGAGCTCGCTGAACACATCGTCGAGCAGCAGGATCGGCGGTGTCCCTTGTCGCTCCCCCACGAGCTGATGGCCGGCCAGGCGTAGTGCCAGCGCGAGACATCGCTGCTCACCCTGCGATCCATGGGTACGTGCGGGTGTGTGACGAAGCTCCACCCGCAACTCGTCGCGATGGGGTCCAACGGTCGTCAGCCCACGTCGGGCGTCGTCAATGCGAGTTGACATGAGCGCGTCGTAGAGACCGACGTCCATCCACGGTGAGTCGTACACCAGTTGCACTGGCGGATCATCGCCGGCAAGACGCCCATAGGCCTCTGCGACCAGTGGGGACAGCTCGGCGACGAGTTGGCGACGGCCCTCCCCCAGCTTGGTTCCCAGCTCGGCCAGCCGAGTGTCCCAGACATCGAGCGTCGACAGGACCTCACCATCCAACCGGCCGCCACTCTGCTTGAGCAGCGTCGCGCGTTGTCGCAGAACACGATCCAGATCGGTGAGCACCAGATCCCATGAGGGACGAAGAGCCACCAGCAATTCATCGAGATAGTTGCGTCGTCCCGACGGGCCGCCCTTGATCAACTCCAGATCGTCTGGGGTGAACACCGTGACGCGCAGCGATCCCAGCAGATCGCGACTGCGGGTGAGCCGCTGACCGTTGACCACCGTCTTGTTCGGACCCCGACGGGCGATCGTGGTCTCGATGTCGATCGCTCGACCCTCAGTGTCAATCTTTATTGCCAGGCTCGATGCCTCCGCGCCGTCGCGAATCAGCACCTGACTCGGGACACCTCTGAAGCTCGACAGCGTCGAGAGGTACGCGATCGCTTCGACGAGGTTCGTCTTGCCCTGACCATTGCGGCCGATGATGACGGTGAGACCCGGCGCCGGATCGAGCTCGGCTCGTTCGTAGCTGCGGAACTGCGAGAGGGTCAGACGCCGGACGAGCACGTCACGACACGCGCACCGGCATGAGCAGATAGAGGTACCCGGACATGTCGTCCTTGCCCCGCAGCACAGCCGGCTTCATGGCATCGAGGGTCTGCAACAGCGCTGTCTCGGACGGAACACCTTCCAGGCCCGCGATGAGGTAATCGGGGTTGAAGGCGACGACGAGTTCAGCACCGTCGTAGGTGGCATCCACCACCTCGCTTCCCTTGCCCCATTCCTGGTTCACCGCCGACAGCTCGATGCCGTCGGAACTCAGTCGCAGCCGGATGTTCTTGGTCTCGGTCGTGAGGATTCGCATCCGCCGCACCGCATCGATGAGCGCCGCCTTGTCGACCTCGAGCACGTTGGGATAGCTCGACGGGATGAGCTGGCGATAGTTGGGGAACTCCCCTTCGATGAGCCGAGTCGTGAGCTTCACCGAACCCGTCTCGAAGGTCACGTCCCGCTCACCGAGGCGGATGGTCACGTCGCCCGTCTCGTCGAGCACCCGGATGAGCTCACCCAGCGCCTTGGACGGCACCAGGACCTTGTGACCGCTCAGCACCGATCCGGTGCCGGCCAGATCGCTCAGGGCCAGGCGATAGGAGTCCGTGGCCACCATACGCAGGCCACCTTCCTCCACCGGCTCCATCCGCACGCCGGTGAGGATCGGGCGGGATTCGTCGGTGCTGGCGGCCTTCACCACTCGCTTGAGCGCTTGGGCAACCTGGGCAGCTGGCAGCGACAGCGCGTCGCCGGTGGGCTCGGCCAACCGTGGGTACTGCTCGAGCTCCATCGTGCGCACCGAGAAGCTGGCCCGCTCACACGTGATGGCGAGCTCGTCGCCCTCCAAGCTGACCTCGACCTTGCCGTCGCTGAGCGACTTCACGATGTCGCTGGCCAGCGAAGCGAGGACCACACACGATCCGTCGGCAATGCCACCGACGTCGGCCGTGACCCGGACGGTCAGCTCCAGATCGCTACCGGTGACAGACAGCTGATCGCCACGCAGGTCGAGCTTCACACCCGACAGGACCTGCATACCGCTGGAGCGTCCGGCGGCGGCACGCCGAGCGGTCGCCAGCACTTCGTCCAACGTGCTCTTCTCGCAACGGAACTTCACAGGGATCGGTTTCCTTGTTCGCTGTTCTGATGAATTGATTGGTAATGGTGATAAGGCCTGTGGATTGTGGACAAGTACCGATGTCCGCTGGTCACTGGCCGAAATGATCTCCACTGGTTGTCCACCGTCGTCCCCATGGGTCGAACCGCCGGTACGGAGTGTCTGGGGATGACCACTGGTTGTCCACCGTTCGCTCCCAGGAACCCCACAGTGTCATCCCCTGTCGAGTTGCTGGTTCGATCGATGGTGTCGACGGTGACCGTCATGGTCGGCTCGAGGAGGTGGCTCATGAGCCCTCACCCGTCTTGATGCGGCCGATCAGCTCCGCCACCTGGTCATAGATCTGCTTGCGTTCCTTCATGAGCAGGGTGACCTTCTCGACGGCGTGGATGACCGTGGTGTGGTCACGTCCGCCGAACTCACGGGCGATGGCCGGGTAGCTCAGCTCGGTGAGCTCTCGGAAGACGTACATGCCGATCTGCCGGGCCGTCACGAGTGGGCGGTGCCGGCTCTTGCCCTTGAGGGCGTCGATCGAGAAGTTGAACATGCGAGCGGTCTCATCGAGGATCAGATCCGGGGTGATCGACCGCGGCTGATGGTCCAGGAGGATGTCGGCGAGCACCTTCTCGGCGGTGGCCATGGTGAGCGGCTCGCGATGCAAGCTGGCGAACGCCGAGACCCGGATGAGGGCTCCTTCGAGCTCGCGGATGTTGTTCGTGATGTTCGACGCGATGAATTCCAGCACCTCGGCGGGGACGTTGGCGGCGTCGCGCTCGGCCTTGTTGCGCAAGATGGCCAGACGGGTCTCGAGGTCGGGCGGCTGGATGTCGGTCATCAGACCCCACTTGAAACGGCCCCGGAGCCGGTCTTCGAGGGTGGGGATGGCGTCTGGCGGCCGATCCGACGAGATCACGATCTGGCGATTGGCGCCGTGCAGCGAGTTGAACGTGTGGAAGAACTCCTCCTGGAGCCCTTCCTTGCCTTCCATGAACTGGATGTCGTCGATCATGAGCACGTCGACCTCGCGGTAACGACGCTTGAACGAGGCCGTGGTGTTGGTACGGATGGCGTCCACGTACTCGTTCATGAACGCCTCGGTCGAGATGTATCGCACCTCGTAGTGGGCGTAGTGATTGCGCACGTAGTGCCCGATGGCGTGCAAAAGGTGGGTCTTTCCCAGCCCTGCGGCGCCGTAGATGAAGAGCGGGTTGTAGCTCTTGGCCGGGGTCTCGGCGACCCGCAGGGCGGCGGCGTGGGCGAACCGGTTCGAGGCCCCGGTCACGAACGCTTCGAAGGTGTAACGAGGATTGAGCCCGTCACGGGTGGTGGGGAGCTCTGGCCGCTCCTCGACCGGCTCGGGCGCGGTCGGCGTCGGTTCATCGAACGTCGTGTTGAACACCGAGAGTTGCTCGACGACCGGTGCCGTTTCGGTGTGGACCTGGATACGCAGTTCGAGTTCCGGATGGCCGACGTCAGCCAGAGCGTCTCGTACGAGGGGGAGGTAGCGACCCTCGATGCGCTCGCGGACGTAGCTCGACGGCACTGCAACTGTCATTGACGTAGCCGTCAATTCGAGTGGACGCACGTCTTGGAAAGAGCTGTGCCACACGGCTTCGGAGACCTGTGCCTTGAGGATCTGCGCAACAGCGGTCCACAGATGATCTGCTTCGCTCACAGCGCCTCCCTCCCGATCTCCGGTCCCGATGTCCGGTGACGTCACTGGTGATGTTGTCCACAACACTTTCCACACCTGTGGAAAGCCGTGGCCCCGTCGGTGAGCCGTGGACGCTACCACTCCCATCCGACCTGCTCAGAGCGAAGCCGATCGGACCCATGGGTTGGGGATGACTGAGCGCTCTCGTTGCATCGGAGGGCCTCGGAGCCCTAACCTCGATCGGTCCGGCGCCGTGGAGCGCCGTTCGGCCGATGTTCGCTCGATCATTGGTCCGAAGGTTCGCTCGGGTGACCTGCCCGTGACCCTTTGGATCCGGCCCTCGAGCGCGCAACCAGGAGGACATCCCCGTGAGCAAGCGCACCTTCCAGCCCAACAACCGCCGCCGCGCCCGCAAGCACGGCTTTCGCCATCGCATGTCCGATCGCGCCGGCCGAGCGGTTCTGAAGGCTCGCCGCCTCAAGGGTCGTCACAAGCTGTCGGCCTGAGTGCCCAGCCGCATGATCGCACCGCTGCGGGGCACAGCATCGTTCGAGCTGCTCCGCCGAGAGGGCCTGCGAGCCCGTCATGGGGCGTTGTCCCTGGTCACGCGGCATGACCCAACACTTACTGTGCCTCAAGTGGCGTTCTCCGTTCCCCGTAGCGTGGGTCCGGCGGTGACCCGTAACCGGCTGCGACGTCGACTGCGGGAGATCCTCCGATCCCAATCGAGCGCGCAACAGATGCCCATCGGACAGCATTTGCTGATCTGTCGCCCCGAAGCAGCGCACCTCTCGTTCAGAGAGTTGTCAGATGGAGTCGAACACCTGTTCGTTTCCTGCCGAGCGAAGCTCTCCGTGACGACCGGGAACCACGGCGCATGACATCGCTCCTTGCTCGACCACTCACGGGAGCCGTCCGGCTCTATCAAAAAGCCAGGGAAGGCAAGCCTTCTCCCTGCCGATTCGTGCCGTCGTGCTCTCAATACGCCCTCGAGGCTTTCGAGGAGCGTGGGGCGCTGGTCGGCACTGCCCTTTCGGTCCGTCGTCTGTGCCGCTGTCATCCCTGGGGCGGTCACGGCTACGACCCAGTTCCTCACCAAAAGAGAGCCTGAGACATGTTCGATCTCATCGCCACGATCCTGCAGTGGTTCTACGGCATCACGGGCGACTTCGCCCTGACCATTGCCATGTTGACCTTGACGGTGATGGTCCTCGTGACCCCGCTGACCCTCAAGGGCACCCGTTCGATGATCCAGATGCAGCGTCTCCAGCCGGAGATCAAGCGCATCCAGAACGAGTTCAAGGGCGATCGTCAGCGGATGAACGAAGAGCTGATGAAGTTCTACCAGGCCAACAAGATCAACCCGGTGGGTGGCTGCCTGCCGATGCTGATCCAGGCCCCGGTGTTCGCCGTGCTCTACCGAGTGGTCCACAAGCTGACCGAGGAGTGCTCAGCCGCTCAGATCGCCAGCGCCACCGCCGAGACCGGTAAGCGGTGCTTTGCTCCGGGGATCATCAAAGAGGGCACCTTCGGACCGAGCTACATCGACCGCGCGTCTGACCTGTGGAGCGCCCTGGCGGGCAAGACCCAGATGCTCTCGTTCGGCATCGATCTGTCGCACTCGACGGTCAAGCAGATCGGGATCGACTTCGTCGAGGCGATCCCGTTCATGATCCTCATCCTCCTCGTCGGCGTCACGAGCTGGTACCAGCAGCACCAGATCATGCGCCGCACCAAGGGCCAGCCCAACTCGATGCCGGCTCAGCAGCAGATGATCATGAAGTTCCTCCCCTTCTTGTGGCCGATCTTCCTGTTGACACTGCCCACCGGGTTGGCGGTGTACGCCCTGGTGTCGAACCTCTACCGCATCGGTCAGCAGGGGTTCATCACTCGCACGATGTTCCACAAGACCGACGAGGGGCACTTCAAGCCGAAGCCGGGCACCAAGGAGATCATCACCACGGTGGCCACCGAGGCCCCCAAGACCCCCGTGGTCCCGCCCAAGGCCAAGAGCCGGCCCGCTCCGACCGGTAAGAAGGGCGCGACCCCAGCACCGAAGCCGGCGCCGTCGGGCAAGAAGGATCAAGGTTCGAGCGGCAAGCCCGCCCCCAACCGGCCTGCGTCCGGCAACGAGGCAAAGAAGTCTCCGACCAACCGCCCGGCGCCGCGTCCCAAGCCCAAGCCCGGGTCCGGTCGGGACAAGAGCTGACTCGACGATGGAATGGGTCGAGACCACAGGACGAAGCCTCGAGGAAGCCAAGGCGCGAGCCCTCGATCTGCTCGAGGTGCATGAAGCCGACGTCGAGTTCGTGGTGGTCTCCGAACCACAGTTCGGTTGGTTCGGACGTTTGAAGACGAAGGCTCGTGTGCGAGCCCGGGTACGTCCCGTCCGGCCTCGCCCGAAGATCGAGCGTCGCGACCGCAAACGCAAGGGTGCTGGGCGCGGCGAGACCTCGAGCGGCAACCGTGCCGAGTCCGCTGGTGACGAGGTGGACAGCGCGCCTCGCCCCGAGCGCAAGAAGAAGCGCACACCCAAGGCCGCGCCCGCTGGGAACGCCGACAGCGTGGACTCCCCTGCTGTTGATGTCGCCGACGATGTTCGCCCCGAAGACGAGGCACCGACGACGAACGAGTCTGACGCTACGAAGACCGACGCCGACGCCGCCCAGAGTGTCGGCGATCCGTCGAGCAAGAATCGCAAGTCCGGCCGTGGTCGCCGACCGAAGGCCGCAGCGTCGAGCGATGGCGACGACGACACAGAGATCTCCGACGATGATGATGGGAGCTACACCATGGACCCCGAAGCAATGCAGGCTGAAGCCGAGCGTGCCAAGCAGTTTCTGACCGGCCTGGCGGGGGCCTTCGGTTCCACCGCCCTAGCGACTGCACGGATCGACGACGAGAACATCGAGTGTGCGCTCGATGGTGACGACCTCGGTCTGCTCATCGGACCTCGTGGACAGACCCTCCAGTCCATCCAGGAGCTCACCCGCTCCGTCGCCCAGCGCGGTGGGCGAGCGGCCGCTCGGATGCATGTCGACATCGCCGGGTACCGCCACAAGCGTGCAGCGGCGCTCAGCCGCTTCGCCATCCAGATCGCTGACGACGTCGCCTCTACCGGGACTCCCCGTGCCCTGGAGCCGATGAGCGCCGCCGACCGCAAGGTGATCCACGACGCGGTCACGGGTGTCTCCGGTGTCGAGTCGGTCTCGCAAGGTGAGGACCCCCACCGGTACGTCCTGATCCGCCCGGTGTGATGTCGGCCGATGATCGGCTGATCGAGGTCCTGGAGCGCTCACGGGCGCTCGGGTTCCTCGGACCGGGACCGGTAGCCGAACATCTGGCGCACGCACGACGATTCGAAGCTCTTCTCGGGCCCGGCGCGTCGCTTCTCGATCTGGGATCGGGTGGCGGTGTGCCGGGCCTTGTGCTGTGCGGAGATCTCCCGCACCTCACGCCAGTGCTGCTGGACGCTCGCCAAGGTCGGGTGGACGCGTTGACACGGGCGATCGCCCGGCTTGGCGCAACCGATCGTTGCCGGGCGGTGTGCGGGCAAGCGGAGATACTCGGGCGCCAACCGGAGTTCCGCCATCGGTTCGAGGTGGTGGTGGCCCGTTCATTCGGGCAGTTGTCGTGGACGCTCGAATGCGCCGCGGCATTCGTGACCGTCCCGGGACGGATCGTGATCAGCGCTCCCCCAGACCCACCCACCGTCGATCTCTCGCCCCTCGGACTTGTTCTGCAGGAATCGCCTGACGCTGGGTTCCTCGTCTACGCCGCCGTGGATCTCTGCGTAGAAGCAGTTCCGCGGCGCTCTGCCCGACCGCGCTGAAGGTCCCCGATCGTCGCGCAGCCCGGTGCGATGGCCGTCGACTGGCCTCGTCATCTGTTCCACGTGGAACTCAGGGTGCTGTGAGCTGGGGGTTTGTGGACCGCTCTGGACCGACCCGCTGTAGTGCGTTCTGCGCCCCGTGAATCTGCGAAATGGGGTCCAGGTGCGGACGATTCGTTGCGTCGACCGACTTCCACCGGGCGGTGGCGCCCTGTCACGGCCGTGTTCCTCGAGTGGGCTGTCGGTCGTATCAGCCGGAGGTACGGGGGAATCGTCCGCCTGTCCACCGTTCTCCTGCGTGGGCATGCCAGACTTCCTCCTGTTGCGTGAGTCGCCGTTCCACGTGGAACCGGAATGTTCGACCACGCCTGCTAGGACGGGAGTTTCCGACGTGAGCTGGACTGATCAGCCGTATTCACCCCTGTCTGATCGACCCGGGGCAGCGCCGTTGCCGGCCCCGCCGACCAGCCAGGTGCCCTTTGGTGGACCTGGTGTGCCGACCTCCATCACCTGGGGCGTGCCGCCTGTCCCCCGTCCGTTGGAGGACGCAGACCTGGCCGCTCATGAGGGGATCGACAGCCCGTGGGAGCAGCCTCAGGTGGCTCCCGATGAGGACGAGCCTCGCTACGAGGCTCTCCCGGTGGAAGCATCGCCCGACGAGGAGCCGGCGGCGGCGAAGCCCGAACAGGCCCCCGCTCCAGCGGCCGCTTCGCCCGCACGATCGCCCCGACCGCTACCGCGGGTGATGGCGGTCGCCAACCAGAAGGGCGGTGTTGGGAAGACGACGACCGCCATCAATCTCGGGGCATGCTTGGCCGACCTCGGCTTCCGCACCCTCGTGATCGATCTCGATCCCCAGGGCAATGCCAGCACTGGCCTCGGCGTTGATCCCCGGAGCCTCGAGCATTCGATGTACGACGTCGTCATCCACGATGTGCCGCTGGAGGATTGCATCGAGCCTACCTCGGTCAAGAACCTCTTCCTGGCCCCGGCCAGCCTCGACCTGGCCGGCGCGGAGATCGAGCTGGTCCCTGCGTTCAGCCGAGAACTGAAGCTCAAGCGAGCGCTCGAGATCGTCCTTTCGGATTTCGACTATGTGCTCATCGACTGCCCGCCCTCACTGGGACTGCTGACCGTGAACGGCCTCGCGGCAGCGTCGGAAGTTCTGGTACCGATCCAGTGCGAGTACTACGCACTCGAGGGGCTCGGTCAACTGCTGCGCAACGTCGACCTGGTGAAGAAGAGCCTGAACCCCACGCTCGAGGTGTCCACGATCATCCTTGTGATGTACGACGCTCGGACGAAGCTCTCCGATCAGGTGGCCACGGAAGTGCGGGCGCACTTCGGTGAACGGGTCTGTCGTGCCGTGGTGCCCCGCACCGTTCGATTGTCCGAGGCACCGTCGTTCGGGCAGCCGATCACGGCGTTCGATCCCACGTCTCGTGGCGCTGTGGCGTATCGCGAGTTGGCGAAAGAGGTGAGCGGTCGTGCGTAAAGGTGGATTGGGTCGAGGGCTCGGTGCGTTGATCCCAGCCGAGATGGACGAAGCCGGTGTCGAGGAGTTCGGCGCGGCTCTCGTCGAGCTACCGATCGGTAGTGTCGAGACCAACCCGTTCCAACCTCGTCGATCGTTCGACGAGGAAGGTCTGGTGTCCCTGGCGGCGTCGATACGCGAGCTGGGTGTTCTGCAGCCGATCCTGGTGCGGATCACCGATGACGGCCGGTATCAACTGGTGGCGGGGGAGCGTCGACTCCGCGCCTCGAAGCGCGCCGGACTCGACACGATCCCGGCGATCATCCGCACGACGAGCGACATGGCGTCGCTCGAACAGGCGCTGGTCGAGAACCTTCATCGCACCGATTTGAACGCTCTCGATGAAGCGGCCGCGTATCAGCAGCTGATCGATGACTTCGGGTTGACCCATGAGTCGCTCGCGCAGCGAGTCGGCAAGAGCCGGTCGGCGGTGAGCAATACGTTGCGCTTGATGCAGCTCCCGCCGAGTATCCAGCACCTCCTGCGCGATGGGCGTCTCAGCTCGGGTCACGCGCGGGCGTTGCTCGGCACACCCGATCGTGCGTTCGCCGAGGGCCTGGCCCGACGGGTCGTGGAGGAGGGGCTGAGCGTTCGGGCTGTGGAGGACGCGGTGCGTGCTCGCGGGGCTGAGGACGAGGCCGCTGGCGAGGCGGCACCAGCACCGGCCGAACGAGACCCTGCGGCGAGCATCGGCCAGGTTCGCCCGCCGGGCCTCCTGGAGCTCGAGGAGCTCCTGTCCAACCATCTCGACACGCGCGTGAAGGTTGACATGGGCTCCAAGCGGGGGAAAGTGGTCATCGAATTCGCGACCCTCGAGGATCTCGAGCGCATCTACCGCAAGGTGACAGAGCCGGGCACCGGTTGACCTGTGGATATCAACCCTCGATAGGGAGTCGATATCAACGCTAAGTCACAGGTTTGGCCACAGGCTGTGGATAACTCGGGTCAGCGTCGAGCCTTCGACCATTGATCGAGGGATCGATACACCGAATCGCCCAGTTCGGTGGCCCGGTCGACCGCTTCGGCGAGGTCGCTGAGCAGGTACAACACTGCCGGCATGCGGGTTTCACGCAATATGGGTAGCCGCATTCCGCTGGGCTGGGCGAGATCGATCCGTCGGCACTCGTGGGCGTGAAGGAGCTCGGCAAGACGCTTGCCGCCCGCCGATTCGAAGCCCTCGGTGGCGTAGTACGAGAGGGCTGCGAGCTGATCGGTGACGGCGAAGCCGATGTAGACGGACGCGTCATAACGGTTGGCCGTCTCGGCCTGCTTGCCCCATTCCTCGTCGTCGAGGGTGAGCACGGCGGCGCCATGACGACGGAGTGCTCGACTGACTGCTCTCGTGACCGGGGCCAGCCCGCCGGTCTGCCCGACGACCAGGCGCATCGACGCCAGCGATCGATCGCTGTGGAGCACGTTCTCTCGTTCTCGGACGCTGGCGATGCTCTCTGTGGAGGGCGATCGGCCGCTGAGCCGCTGCAGGGTGACCACGGTGTCGTGGCCACACATGCCGTCGGGGGTCAGGCCGCAGTTCTGTTGGAACTCCACCAGGGCCGTTGCGGTCTTGGGCCCGAAGATCCCGTCGACACGACCGGCGTCGAAACCCAGCGTGCCGAGACGGCGTTGCAGGTCAGCCACATCATCGCCGCGCAACATGGGGGAGCGCTGGTAGAGCAGGCGATCGCCGAGGACGAAACCGGACTCGACCAGGCCTTGCCATGTGGCCGCATCGACGACCCCGTCGACCGTGAGGCCCCGACTGGCCTGGAAAGAACGCACCGCCTGTTCGGTGGCATCCGTGAAACGACCCGGGTCACTGAGACCCGGGTCGTATCCGGCACTTACCAATCGGCGGTGCAGATCTCGGATCGCCTCACCGGTCGAACCGAGCATCAGGGGGAGGTGCTTCAGAGGAATTCGTTGAGCTCCTGGAGCAGTTGGCCCTTGCCCTTGGCTCCCACCATGCGCTTTTGTGCAACGCCGTCTTTGAAGATGATGAGCGTCGGGATGCTCATCACGTCGAAACGTCGGGCCAGGTCGGGGTTGTCGTCGACGTTCAGCTTGGTGATCTTCACCTTGCCGTCCTGCTCACCGGCGATCTCCTCGAGGATGGGAGCGATCATCTTGCAGGGCCCGCACCATTCGGCCCAGAAGTCCACGACCACCGGGACGGTCGAAGCGTTGACGACTTCGTCGAAGGTGTTGGTGGACAGTTCGGTGATGTTGCCGGCCATGATGCGTTCTCCTTGACGTGCGGATCGTAGCTGTGAGGGCCAACACGGAGCGGTCCAACCGCATTCCGTCCAGCGGTTGTTCAGTGTGTGCCGTTCGCCTCGAGCCAACGCTCGGTGTCGATGGCCGCCATGCATCCTGACCCTGCCGCGGTGATGGCTTGCCGATACGTGTGGTCCTGGACATCTCCGCACGCGAACACGCCGTCGATGTTGGTGTAGGACGATCCCGGCTTGGTGATGAGATAGCCGTTGTCCTCGAGGTCGAGTTGGCCGACGAACAGATCGGTGTTGGGGCGGTGACCGATGGCGACGAACAAACCCGTCACCGGGAGCTCGCTCTCGATGTTGGTCAGCACGTTGCGAACGGTGATGCCGCTGAGCTTGTTCTCACCGTGCAGTCGAGTGACTTCACTGTCCCAGAGGAAATCCATCTTCGGGTTGTCGAACGCGCGTTCTTGCATGATCTTGGACGCACGGAGTTCTTTGCGGCGATGGATGAGGGTGACCTTCGATGCGAACTTGGTGAGGAAGGTCGCCTCCTCGATGGCGGAGTCGCCGCCACCGACCACTGCGATGTGATGGTCTCGGAAGAAGAAGCCGTCGCATGTCGCGCATGTCGACAAGCCGTGCCCGATGAGGCTGTTCTCGTTGGGCAAGTTGAGCATCAGCGAGCGAGCGCCCGTGGACACGATGATCGCTTCGGCGGAGAGTTCCTCTTCACCGATCCACACGCGATGGGGGCGTGAGCTGAAATCGACCTTCGTGACCTTGGCGGTACGGAACTCCGCACCGAAGCGCGCGGCTTGCTCGCGGAAGTTCATCATGAGCTCTGGTCCCATGACCCCTTGGGGGAAGCCGGGGAAGTTCTCGACCTCGGTTGTCAACATGAGTTGACCACCGGGCTGATCGCTCGTGGAGGACGGCTCGCCTTCGATGACGAGCGGTTCGAGGTTGGCGCGAGCGGTGTAGATGGCTGCGGTGAGACCCGCTGGACCCGATCCGATGATGATGACTTTGCGCACGTTCAATCCTCTGCTGGGCGATGACGCTTCGAGAACAACCAGAGACCGGCGAGTGAGAACACCGACCCCACGATGAGATGAGCGGCCCACACATCGCCGGGGACGTAGGAGTTCACGAACCGGACCGACGCTATGGCCAGCAACACCAGAGCG
Organism: Acidimicrobiia bacterium; assembly: GCA_050246915.1. Classification (GTDB taxonomy): domain Bacteria; phylum Actinomycetota; class Acidimicrobiia; order Acidimicrobiales; family Ilumatobacteraceae; genus JBFWVD01. The sequence goes on from JBFWVD010000009.1 coordinate 58,740, forward strand.
ACGATGCCCAAGATGGCCAACAACATCCCGAACGCCACGAGGCGGACCACGGTGAGCGCAGGGCCAGTGGCACGATCGCGTACCTGACCGATGGTGCGCTCGACTGAGTCTGCGATCTGGCGCGGCCAGTCGCTCGATGAGGGCTCCGACATGATGCCGAGCCTAGGGGGTCACGGCGCCAGCTGCGTCAAGGCGTGACACCTGCTGACACGCGCGGTCGACGACGACGAAGCCGCCACTCAGATCGTCGAACACCACGACCTCGAGGCCATCGAGCGTCGCGATGGCGACCGGGGCGCCGAGACCTGGGCAGCTCGGGAGGTCGGACGCGGTGGGTACGGCGAGCGTAGAGGGCGGGGCGGCCGCTGTGGCTGCAGCGGTCGTCGCCGGTGCAGCGGTGGTGCTCGCACCGTCGATACTGCTGGATCGGCCGGTGATCCGAGCGCCGATCTCGGCCGCGTCGGCGACGGGGCCGAGATCGGTGACGCCGGTTGCCGCTGCGGCGGTAGTGAGCTGGCTCGCTCCGCTGGCGGACCCGGCTGCGGCCGCCGTCGTTGCCGCGCCGCCTGCGGTTGTTGCGGTGGCCGCGGCGATCGTCGCCGAGGCGATCTCGCTCGTCGCTGCCTGGTCTTCGGCGGCGCCGGCTTTCGCTGTAGCGGCCGCCTCAGCGGCGAAGGTGGCCGAGCTGCTCTCGCCACTGTCGTCGTTCGACCCGAGCGACATCACCGCCATGACGAGGAGCCCAGCGGCCACGAGACCGATCGGACCCCATGTCACGGCCGGATTCGATCGCCACGAGCGACGCGGGCGGGTGGCGCGCAACTCGATCGTCTTCGAAGTGCCTTGGTCGAGGTGGCTGAGTGCCGCAGCGATGGAACGGTCACGGGCGGTTGCGTCAATCGCGACCGGGGATCGCATCAGATCGGCGATCTCCCGGAACTGGGCGACCTTGGCCATCACCTCGGGGTCGCTCTCGGCCGCAGCCCGATCGGCCGCGTCCAGCTCGTCGTCGATATAGGCGCTCGCCAGCGCATCGAGGTCAACGGGCTCAGTCATCTCGCTCACTCCGACGTCCATCGGGCGGGACTTGGTTCCCGAGCAGCACCGCGAGCTGGGCTCTGCCACGGGCGATGCGCGACTTCACCGTCCCGACCGGGATGTCGAGGGTTCGCGCGATGTCGCTGTAGTCGTAACCGTTCAGATCCCGGAGCACGACCGGGACACGGAACTCCTCGGAGAGGAGCTCGAGCGCAGCATCGATGGTCATCCGGTCGGTCAGCGTCGTGTCGAAGGTCGGGCCGGTTGTGGTGGGCTCGTGGGCTGGATCCTCGGCCATGGCCATCGGCCGGCGTTTGCGCCGCCGCATCTCATCGAGGCAGGCGTTGGTGGCAACCCGATAGATCCACGTCGACAACGCCGAGCGTCCATCGAAGCGTGCCAAGCCCTTCACGACGGCGATGAGGGCTTCCTGAGCCGCGTCGGCGGCGTCGGCGTCGTTGCCGGTCATGCGCCGGCAAACGGCGAAGATCCGGTCGTAGTGCTCTCGCAAGAGCAGGTCGACGGCGGCTCGATCGCCTCGCTGCGCTCGCCCGATGAGATCTGGATCAGCCACGAACGGCGATCTCCGTGATGGCCAGCCGGAAGCTGGGCTCGGTGACGCCGGGGTCGGTGATCCAGATGAGCACGTACTGACCGGCGCCGCCCACCTCGAGTTCCAGTGGTCCGCTGGCCGAGCGTCCCTCGGCCCGTCGCTCACCCCATTGCGCGAGATCGGTGTGGACCTCGGACGATCGATAGGCCGACGCGGCCCAGTCTCGGCCGGGACTGTCGATGGTGACGAGGTAGGTGGACGCGTCGCGTTCGAGTTGCACGATGATGCCGACCCCGCTCTTGCCGGCCAGGTTCCGACCCTTGTATCGCTCGGTCATCCATGCGGTGGCCTTGTCCCCGTCGGTGAGCGCAGGGAGCAACTCGTCACGCTCACGCCCGTCGCCGGGGGACGGATCGAACGTCCGCAAGGCGACGACGTCGATCGGCTCGGCGGCCACATTCACCGCGGTCCCCGACTGCTTCGCACCGGAACCGGACCTGAACCAGTCGAGGCCGATCTGCGAGCTGCCAGCCACGACGGCAGCGACGACGAGTGCGATGGCCAACATCACGCCGACGACGATGTGGACCGAGCGAGGCGCGCTGTCCTTGGGCGCCCCATCGGGAGGCGTACCGGGCACGCGTGGCGTGACATCGACCGGGCGCGTACCGGGCTTGGGAGGGGGACCGTTCGAAGCTGGGCGCTCGTTGCCGCGACCGACGATGGTCGGGTCGCGAGGGATGTCGCGGGTGCGATCGGCCACCGGGACCGGTCCACCGGTGGCCAGGATCGACATCGCCTCGGCCGCGCTCGACGGCCGCCCGGACATCTCCTTGCGCAGCGAGTGATCGATCAGTTCGGCCAGACCCACCGGGATGTCGCGGCGCACCCACGCCACCGGACGAGGCGGCTGGTGGAGTCGGGCGAGTGCCGTGGCGGCATCGCTGCCCGCGTCGAACGGGGGCTCGCCGGCCAGGCACTCATAGAGCACCACCGCCAAGCTGTAGAGATCGGTGCGGGCATCCACCGGCGCGCCGGTCACTTGCTCGGGAGCGATGTACTTGGCTGTCCCCAGCATGATGTCGTCGCTGGTCAGGTCGACGACGGGAGCGTCGGAGACCGCCTCGTCGACGAACCGAGATCCGGCGAAGAGCCCGGCAGAGGCGTCCGGGGAGACCGCCTTGGCGATGCCGAAGTCGCCGAGCAGGATGCGGCCGTCGTTGGCCATCAAGATGTTGGCCGGCTTGATGTCGCGATGGATGACGCCGTTGCGGTGAGCGAGCGTGAGACCCGACAGGATCTGCTGCGCGATGGCGATGACCTCGCTCGGCTCGAGGCGATGCTCGCCATCGAGTCGCTGGCGTAGTGACGGGCCGTCGACCAATTCCATGACGATGGCTTCGAGGCCCGGCTCGCTGATCGTGTCGTACACCCCGACGAGATTGGGATGCGAGAGGCGCGCCCCGGCAAGTGCCTCGCGACGGAAGCGCTCGACCGCAGTGGGGTTGGCCTGCAGGACCGGCTTGAGGAGCTTGACGGCAACGTCCCGTTTCAGCGTCTCGTCGCGGGCGTGCCAGACCTCGGCCATACCGCCGACGGCCAGCCGCTCGAACAAGCGGTAGCGATCGGCGAGCCGCCGCGCTGGTGCGGCCGTGACGCTGGACCCCTCATCGGCCATGGTGCACGAACGCTACTGAACACACCCCGCGCCGCGCGGGACACGGCGGAAGACACGGCGGAACGCACGGCGGAACGGACCGCGCATGAGGCGCTGTGTTGGGGACGCTGATCAGGACCGCTTGCTCTGGAACACGACACCGATGGTGCCCTGTCCGGCATGGGCACCGATGACGGCGCCGATGTCGCCGACCACGATGTCCCCGGTGGGGCTGAGTGGACGGAGCTTGGCAACGAACTGATCGACGTCGGGACACGCAGCGTGCATGACGGCGAGGTTCTCGATCTCACCGGCGGCGGTGACCTGATCGATCAAGAACGACAACGCCTTGGCCCGGGTCCGTTGTTTGCCGCCCTCTTCGACTTTGCCGTTGACCACTTCGATGATCGGCTTGATCGACAGGACCGACGCCACGAGCGCTTTCGCTCCGCCGATACGGCCACCCTTCTTCAGGTTCTCCAGGGTGTCGAGCGCGCCCCATACGTGAGTCCGTGATGCGAGGTCGCGAGCTCGCGCTTCGATGACGTCGATGCTCGCTCCATCATCGGCGAGTCGAGCGCAATCCACGCAGATCATGCCGAGGCCGATCGTGACCGACGCGGAGTCGATGACTCGGACCTCGATCTGGTCGCCCACAGCGCGCGCTGCCAGTTCCGCCGACTGCATCGTGGCCGACAATCCGGCTGACAGGTTGATGCACACGATGCCGGTGGCACCATCGGCTGCGAGCGAGCGGAACACCGCCTCGAACGCCCCGGGGGACGGGGCCGCGGTGGACGGCAACACCGGGGACGCCGCGCACTTCGCCCAGAACTGCGTGGGGGTGAGGTCCACCCGATCGGTGTACTCGGTGTCGCCGAAGCGGATGGTGAGAGGGACGATCTCGATGCCGAGCTCCGCGGCAATGCTGTCGGGCAGGTCGCAGGCGCTGTCGGTGACGATTCGGACACGGCTCATCGGGGTGATCCTGTCACGATCGAAGGTGGGCTGAGGGATGCCGGGAGGCAGAAGCGTTTGCTTCGTGGCGTCGGCGGCGTCGGAAGTCCCGGATCCACCAGAAGCCGAGGAACACCAACGCGCCGATCGACAAGATGAGGCCGAGGCCCGAGACGGCAAAGGATCGCAGCCGCACCCGACCTGGTGGACCGACCTGGAACCGCCCGTCCGGGGTGTTGAACTCTGCCCGCAGGATGAGGGAGCCCGACGCGCGCGCCTTCACCTTCACGTCGATCTCCGTGACCGGGTCGGTGAGGGTGATCGTGCGGGTCGTGCCTTCGGGGAACTCGAGCTTGTCGCCCGACAGCTTGAGCTGCACCTGAACGATGGTGTCGGTGGACCTACGGATGCGTAGGCGGATCACCTGGTTGCGTGAGAGCAGCGACGCCCCGGTGGTCTCCAGCCCCGACACGACATTGCGCAGCGAGTCGAGCTCGGCGCCGATCCGATCGAGGGTGGACTGACGCGTCGTGGCGTCGACGTTCGAGGAACTGGTGAGCAGCAACGTGGTGCGCACCGCGGCCACCGAGGTGTCGCCCGGGATCATCTCCCCGACGCTGGCGGTGACCAGTCGTTTGAGAACCAGTTCGTTCACGTACGAGGCCCCGTCGCTGGCCGGGTCGAGGGGGTTGAGGGAACGGACGACCGGCTCGGCCGAGGTGCCCTCCGCGGCCAGCCTCATCGAAGACACCTGGGTGAAGTAGTCATCGATGGTCACCGGCTGCAGCCAGCTGTTCGAACCGACGAAGTCCAGCAGCGCGGACAACTCGGACTCGGTCGGATTCCAGCGGTCCGACGGCAGCAGGACGACGCCGCGTGCCCCTGCTGGTTCGAACATCGACTCCGGGTCTTCCATCCAGATCTGCATCAGCTCGCCGAACAAGCTGGCCAGCCGATCGGTGCTCGCACCGTTGGCCTCGAGTCGACGGGTGAGCCAGTCGTCGGCGGCGACGGCCTGCATGATCGCCCCCGAATCGGTGGCGAGTTCGAATGGCCGGGCCGGTTCGATCTCCCCGGCCAGGAACGGCTGCAGTGCGCCGGAGGGCACGATGGCGCGGGTGACTCGCAGTGAGCTGAGGCTGGACACCAGCGCATCGTCGATCTCAGGGATGCCGGAGATCGACGTCTCCCCCTGAGCGCCCACCACCCATGTCTGCGAGGCCCCGGAAGCTCCCAGGACCCTGCTCAGTACTGATTCGCCGGCCTTGAGTTGCTCGCCGATCTCGATGGGCCCGAGCGATCGGGCATCGATGCCGACATAGGGCGGGGTGATGAGTTGTCGGCCGCGCAACGCGGTGCGCAGCGAGGCGACCGACGAAGGGTTCGATGACGCCAGCTGCTCGATGGTGAGGGGACGGGGAACGATCGTGAGCGGCACCGTCGGATGCGATGACAGGACGTCGACCTTGGCGGCCACGGCCGCGAGCGCCTCCGCATCGACTGCCGCTTGCCCGTTCTCGTCGAGCGTCGCTGGGGCGGCGAGGGGCATGACCAGGGCCAGTCGGAGGGGCTCGCTGGAAGCGGTCGGGAGCCGGATGAGTGTCGTCAAGATGGTGGCCAGGGCTGTGCCCTTGGCGTCGGTGATCGAGATCTCCACCGGGTAGAGGCCCGCTTCGGTCAGCGTCAGCTCCTTGGCCGCTGGGTCGTCGGAGATCGGCACCGGTACCGAGTACCAGCCCGGGACGACCCCGACCAGCTCCGCCGCCGGCTGCGTGTACGTCCGAGCCCGACGAGCCGCGCAGTCGAACTGGACGATGGAGCGCCGGAAATCGCTGCGATTGGCCACGCGGTCACGGCACACGCGGGTGCGCATCACCGCGTCGAGCGGAACGGTCCCCGTGACCGCGACGCTGGCGGACCAGACGGCCACCGACGGCACCGGCGAGGGGACCGCCGCGAGGTTCATCGATATCGGCCCGGTGGTCTGAGCAGGGAGGCGACCGGTGGCAGCGACCGGGGTGATCGTGGCCGCGCACCCGACGAGGACCGCGGCGAGGGCGGTCCCCAACCTCGACCACCTGTGCTGCCTACGCGTCGTCACCGTCGCGGACGCTACTGGCCGCATTCGGTGCACGTCGCCCCACCTGGGCCCTCACGTCCGCCTCGGCCCTGCCGATTGTTCATCCGACCGCATGAGGAGCGCGCGTGGCCGACCTCCACCACTACTTGCATCAACTGCTGGAGCATCGAGGATCCGACCTTCATCTGAAGGTCGGCGCGGTGCCGCACGTGCGCGTTGATGGCAAGTTGACCCCGTTGCTCGGCAATCCGCTGAGCATCGGTGATCTCGAGGCGATGGTCGACGCCACGTTGCCCGATGCTCGACGGGTCGAGTTGGACCGCTTCGGTGACACCGACTTCGCCATCAGCGTCAACGGAGTCGGGCGTTTCCGGGTCAACGTCCATCGTCAGCGGGGCAGCTACGGGGTCGTGGTGCGATGCGTTCCCCCCGGACTGCCCAGCTGGGATCAGCTCGGGCTACCCGTGTCGATCCGCCGTCTGGTCGAGACGACCTCGGGTCTGGTGCTGATCGCCGGGCCGGCGGGGTCGGGTCGATCGACGACCGCGGCCATGTTGCTCGACCACGTCAACGCCACGCGTGCCGCCAGCATCGTCACCTTCGAGCATCCCATCGAGGTTCTGCACCCCGACAAGCGATCGTTGGTCAGCCAGCGCGAGGTCGGAGCGGACACCCCCGGGTTTGCCGAGGGGATCATGCGGGTCATCCGTCAGGACTGCGACGTGCTCTACGTCAGCGACGTCGCCGACGCTGCCGTCGCCAACGGCCTGCTGGTCGCCGCCACCTCTGGCCGTCTGGTCATTGCCGTGGTGACCGCCGTGAGCGTGGTGAACGCGGTGTCGGGCTTCCTCGACCTGTTCCCCGAGGCGGACCGGCCCGTCGTGCGCCGTTCGCTGGGAGGGTGCTTGCGTGGGGTGAGCGTGCAACATCTGGTCGATCGCACCGACGGCCGCGGGCGGGTCCCAGCGGTCGAGGTGATGGTGGGCACCAGCCGGGTCAGCGAGGTGATGCTGGAGCCGACCAAGGCGCTCGAGCAACTCGATCGGGTCATCTCCGAAGGCACCTACAACGGCATGCAGCCCATGCAGCAGTCGCTGTACGAGCTGTGCGTCGAGAACATGGTCTCGATCGCCGACGCCCTGCGGCTGGCCAGTGCACCCGAAGACCTCCGCATCGCACTGGAGAAGGCGGGCCTCGCGGCTCGGTGAGAGCCGTCAGGATTCAGCTGGCTGCACAACGAGAGCGCACCGCTACCGTGCACGACCGTGATTCCCGATCGGGTGGCCCCCGTCCTCGATGAGCTCGCCGCCCTTGCCGCGGCGTTCGCCGCCGCCGGGCACCGTCTGTACCTCGTCGGGGGAACGGTCCGGGATCTCATCTTGGGTCGTGAACTCGACGGCGACTACGACTTCACCACCGACGCACGACCCGACACGATCGCCACGTTGGTGCGACCGTTCGCCTCCGCGGTGTGGGATCAAGGCGCCCGCTTCGGCACCATCGGCGCTCGTGTGGATGGCAAGACCTACGAGATCACCACCCACCGAGCTGAGGCGTACTCGCCCGATTCCCGCAAGCCGGATGTCCAGTTCTCCGACCAGGTCGAGCACGATCTGTCGCGACGTGACTTCACCGTCAATGCCATGGCTCTGTTGCTCGGTGGGTCCGGCTCGGCCGCCGCAGACGCCCAGCTCATCGACCCGTTCGATGGTGCTCTCGACCTCGCCGCCAAACGGCTGCGAACGCCGCTGTCGCCGACCGAGAGCTTCACCGACGATCCGTTGCGGATGTTGCGGGCGGCCCGGTTCATCGCCGGCTACGGCCTCGATCCTGAAGATGGCCTGATCGAAGCGGTCCGAGCGAACGCCGATCGGCTCGAGATCGTGTCGGCGGAGCGCATCCGCGATGAGCTCGACAAGCTCATGGTGCTCGATCGACCGGGCGCAGGGCTGTGGTTCTGCGTCGACACGGGGCTGGCCGCGAAGTTCTTGCCGGAGCTCCCGGCAATGCGGCTCGAGCAAGACCCGATCCATCGTCACAAGGACGTCCTTGCCCATTCGATCGCTGTGGTCGAGAACGTCCAGCGTTCAGCGGCACCGCAGTTCGACTTCCGCCGCACCCGCCTGGCTGCCTTGTTCCACGACGTCGGCAAGCCCAGGACGCGGGGGTACAGGAAGGGCACCGGAGTGACCTTCCACCATCACGAGGTGGTCGGGGCCCGCATGACCCGGCAGCGGATGCAAGCGTTGCGTTACTCCAACGACGATGTCGAGGCTGTCACCCAGCTGGTCGATCTGCACCTGCGGTTCCACACCTACAAGATGGGTTGGACCGATTCCGCGGTGCGGCGATACGTCCGCGACGCCGGTTCGCTGCTCGCTGAGCTGAACGTTCTCACCCGTTGCGACTGCACGACCCGCAACGAGCGAAAGGCCCGTGAGCTGGCGCGGCGCATGGACGAGCTCGAAGCGCGGATCGCGGAGCTGGCCGAGCAGGAAGCGCTCGGAGCGTTGCGGCCCGATCTCGACGGTGTCGCGGTCATGGAGCACCTCGGGGTGGCTCCCGGCCCAGTCGTGGGCAAGGCGTTGGCGTTCCTGATGGAGCTCCGGCTCGAGGAAGGGCCACTTGGTGAGGACGAGGCCAAGCGCCGGCTCGATGCCTGGTGGGCCGCGCAGCAGTCCTGAGAGATCTCAGACTCCGTGTCTCCTGAGGGGGCTCAGACTCCGTGTCTCCTGAGGGGGCTCAGACTCCGAGCTTGCGGGCTCGCATGATGAGCGTCGACGGCACGACCTGATCGGACTCCCGCCACATCGGGCTGCGAGCGACGCCCGCGGGTGGTTCGGGCTCGCTGATGATGTCCACTCGGAAGTTCGCCCGATGCAGCGCGGTGAACAGCGAACTCACCGTGAGGGGCGTGACCGTGAGGGGGATGCCGTTCATGCGACTCGTGATCGGGGTGCGGTCGAAGTACGAGCGCTTCACGAAGGGCAGGCCGCCCGCCGAATCGAGCAGCTGTCGAATGGGGTGGGGCACCGAGAACACCAATGGGCAATCGGGCTTGAGGATGCGATGCACCTGTCGGAACACCCGGTTCAGATCATCGACGTACCCGAACGCATGGACGCTGAGGACCAGATCGACCGAAGCCGAGGTGACGAAGCTCAAGTCGGCCATGTCGCCGTGGTGCAGCTCGACTTTTGCCTCGTTGGCCTCGGCCAGTCGTCGAGCATGGGCGATCTGCTGCTTGGACGCGTCGACGGCGATGACCTTGGCGCCCTGACGGGCCAGTGCGATGGCGTTCTGGGCCGCACCGCAGCCCAGTTCCACGATGCGCTTGCCGGCCACATCACCGCACAGGCGCAGCTCGCGCTCGGTGGGCATGTCGGGGCCGTAGTGCACGACGTCGGTCGAGAGCGCGAACGCGTCCTGGTACCAATCGGCCAGACGGTCCCAGGCGAACGAGTTCTCGGCGGACACGCTGCAAGTTTCGCCTGCCCATCAACGGCGTGCACGCGATACCCCGTGTACGGGTAACCCAGCTCCGTGCACGGGTAACCCGGCTCCGTGTACGGGTAACCCGGCTCCGTGCACGGACAACCGGCGTGACAGGGTCGGTAGCCTGCCGAGGATGGCGTTTCGAGCAGACGAGATGCGTGGAGCACGGCCAGGTGTCGTCGACTATCGCTTGGCTCGTCGTGCCCTGGTCAGCGAGTACCGAAAGGGACGCCTCGCCCGCCATCAGGTGTGCGATGCCCATCCTGAACTCCTGCGGGCGGCCCGGGAGCTCGGAGAAGTCACTCGGGTGACCTGCCCGATCTGTGCCGAGGCCCAGCTCGTGCTGGTCACCTATGTGTTCGGACCTCGTCTGCCGTCGTTCGGCCGGTGCATCTCACAGCGCTCCGAGTTGCTCAAGCTGGCCCGCCGTGCCGATTCGCTCACCGCCTACGTGGTCGAGGTGTGTCCCGACTGTTCGTGGAACCATCTGGCCCGGGTCTTTCCCATGGGGGGCAAACGCAAGCGAGCCGGTTGACCGGCGATCCTGCCCAGACGCGACGGTGCCCCCGACTGCACAGCAGCCGGGGGCACCGTATTTTCCGGGGCGCCGCAGTATGTGGAAGTGCTGTGGGACGCCTGGATCTGGGTGAAGTGTCCGCGAACCGACACGGTTCACGACGGACGGGCCCGCAGGCCCGTCAGGTCACTTCTTGGCAGCCTTCTTGGCCGGAGCAGCCTTCTTGGCCGGGGCGGCCTTCTTCGCAGCCGGAGCAGCCTTCTTGGCCGGGGCGGCCTTCTTCGCAGCCGGAGCAGCCTTCTTGGCCGGGGCGGCCTTCTTGGCCGGGGCGGCAGCCTTGGCGATCTTCGGAGCAGGCGCAGCGCCGGCCACGACGTCCTTGAGGCCCTTGAGCGGCGTGATGCGGGCCTTGACGCTGGCCTTGATCTTCACGGGCTCACCGGTCTGCGGGTTGCGACCCATGCGGGCAGCGCGCTTCACCTTGGCGAACTTGGCGAAGCCGGAAAGGACGACCGGATCGCCCTTGGCGATGGTCGCGGTGGTGACCGTCACGAAGCCATCGAGAACCTTGGCCACGGTCTTTGTGTCGGTCTCGGTGTTCGCGGCGATTGCCGCCACCAACTCTCGCTTGTTCACTGCTGGACACTCCTTGTGTCGGTGTTCGTCCGGCATCGGCGCCGGCTCGATGTGCACAGCATGTCCGCTCAGCTGCCCAAACGCGCGGATACTCAACGGTCACAAGGCTCGGCAATCGGCACGGGACGAAAAGTGCTTGTGGCACAAGGACTTCGGGGGTCCAGGGACATGTGGCGGACCGTCGCATCCGGCAACGAGTCCACCTCGGTCTGCGCGCGGGCGGTGGCGGGGGAGTCAATTGTCACGTCAGGCAGATCGGTACGAACTACCACTGGCAGGAATGCGGTCCGGGTGCGTACTGTTCGCCCATACACCGCCGGCAGCCTTGGGGCGCTGGACGGGATTGGAGGTGTGCCATGAGCACTCGACTGACCGCGCCGAGCGTGCGAGCCCGCAAGGGGTCGTCCGAACCACTCGTGATGGTGACCGCGTACGACTATCCGTCTGCCCGCGTGGCCGACGAGGCCGGGGTCGATCTGATCCTCGTCGGTGACTCGCTGGCGATGGTGGTGCTCGGTTACGACGACACGCTGCAGGTCACGATCGACGACATGGTCCACCACGTCAAGGCCGTCGCCCGGGCCAAGCCCAAGGCGATGATCGTCGGCGACCTCCCGTGGATGAGCTACCACGTCTCGGCTGAGGACACCGTTCGCAACGCCGCAGCGCTCATCCGCGCCGGTGCCGATTCGGTGAAGCTCGAAGGTGGCCGCAAGCGGATCCCGATGGTCGAGGCCATCGTGAACGCCGAGATCCCGGTCATGGGCCACATCGGTCTGACCCCGCAATCCACGCATGCCATGGGCGGGTTCAAGGTCCAGGGCAAGACCGCCAGCGCTGCGCTCGCACTCATCGACGATGCCAAGGCGCTCGAGGCTGCAGGCGTGTTCGCCATCGTGCTCGAGGGCGTTCCCGACGCCGTGGCCACGATGGTCTCGCGAGCTGTCACCGTGCCGACCATCGGCATCGGCGCCGGAGCAGCCTGTGACGGCCAGGTCCTCGTGTACCACGACCTCCTCGGCGTCGAAGATCGTGTCACTCCCAAGTTCGTACGGCGCTACGCCGACGTGAAGGCGGTGAGCGTGGCCGCGGTCAAGGCCTATGCCGAAGACGTCCGAGCCCGTCGTTTCCCGAGTTTCGAGGAGAGCTACCACCTCTCGGACGAGACCGCTGAGGTGCTGGGCTTGTACGGAGCGCCGAAGGCGTGAGACGCGCCGGCCGGCTCTTGATCGCCGGAGCCGTGGTGGGGGCGTCGCCGTTGTTCGTGTCGTGCTCCGATCGATCGACCGACGGCGCCCCAGCCGCATCGAGCATCCCCATCGCAGCGGGCACAACGCTGCCCGGTTCGCTCGAGGGTGACTTCGGCGGCCTCACCACGGCATCACTGACGACCTCGACGCCGGCCGGGGTTCGGTTCGACGGCTGCGTACTCGTTGCCGATACCGCTGACGAACGTGCTGCTGGCCTGATGGACCGCACCGACATCGGGCGCTTCACCGGTATGGCGTTCGTGTACGACAGCGACGCGACGACCGAGTTCTGGATGTATCGGACGCCGATGCCGCTCTCGATCGCATTCATCGACGGAAGCGGCCGTGTCGTGTCGACCGCCGACATGCAGCCGTGCGTCTCCGACGATTCCGATGCGTGCGAGCGTTACGGCGCAACCGAGCCGTATCGGATCGCGGTCGAGGTACCCGCTGGTGGTCTGGCCGGAGCTGGCTTGGTCGACGGTGCGAGCGCGGTGTTGGGAGCACCGTGTTGATGGTTGCCGTGTTGATGGTTGGCGTGGTGAGGTCGCTCAGTTGATGTGGGCGACGTGTGTCACCGGCCCCCGGACACATCCAAGATCGCGCCGGTCGAGTACGAGGCCTCGTCGCTGAGCATCCAGATGATGGCTCGGGCGACTTCTTCGGGGGTCCCTGGACGGCGCAGCGGGATGGAGGGAGCGAGATCCCAGGCTCGATCGGGAAGTCCCCCCGAGGCGTGGATGTCGGTGTCGGTGATGCCGGGGCGTACCGCGTTGACCCGGATGCCCTCATCGGCCAACTCCAGTGCCAAGCCGACGGTCATGGTGTCGATCGCCCCCTTCGACGCGGCGTAGTCGACGTATTGGCGAGCGCCACCGGTGCGCGCCGCTACGGAGGAGACGTTGACGATGGCGCCCCCGGATCCTCCGCGTGACAACGCCATGCGGGTGATCGCTTCCCGGGCACACGAGAACGCGCCGAACACGTTGATCTCGAACATGCGCCGGATGCGTTCGGGCGTCATGTCGACCACGGCGCTGGTGCGGTCCACCACACCGGCGTTGTTGACCAACCCCCGCAACGTGAGTCCGCCCAGGCGATCGTCGATGTCGCTGAACATGGCGCGGACCTCGCCGTCATCGGCGATGTTGCCCCGAAAGGCCGCTGCTCGTCGCCCGAGGTCGCGCACCGCAGCGACCACGGCGTCGGCAGCCGCCGCGTCGTGCTGGAAGCACACCGCCACGTGCCATCCCCGGCGGGCCGCGTCCAGCGCGGTGGCCGCACCGATGCCTCGACCGGCGCCGGTGATCACCACCAGCGGCTCGAGTGGTTCTGGCGCTGCGGCCGAGCGTTGCCCCGCAGTGTTGTCGTCGGTGAACTGAACGGTCACGGTCGCAGGCTAGGGGGCGGTGTTCGCCCGATCGCGAGGGAACTAGCGTCGATCGTGGCGTGGGACGCCGAGGGGTGAGCGGAAAAAACATCACACCCGGCGACCATGCTCGATTTTGGAAGAGCGGTCCTGGCACCTAACCTCTCCCGGTCCTACGCGACACCCTGCTCCACAACCGGTGGGGCCCCGGCTCAGCCGGGTCCAGAGGGAGGTACAGCCCATGCGGGCTTATGAACTGATGGTCATCATCGACGGCTCACTGGACGAAGGTCCGGCGCAGGCCTGGATGAAGAAGATCACCGAGACGATCGCCGCCACGGGTGGCTCTGTCGTCGGCAAGGCCGACTGGTGGGGCAAGCGACGGTTCGCCTACGAGATCAACAAGAAGACCGATGGCTACTACGTCGTGTACAACCTTCGCGCCGAGGGCGGAGCCCTCGACGACATGGAGCGCTCCTTCCGCCTTTCGGACGACATCGTCCGCCACAAGCTGCTCCGCCTCCCCGATGCTGAGGCCGCTCGTCGCGGCATCATCAGCTCGGGCGTAGCGGGCTGAGCCGACGCCTCCCGGCGTCGAAGGAGCACTGCCATGGCAGATAGCAACATCACCGCAGTCGGCAACGTCACCCGTGAGCCCGAACTCCGATTCACCCAGGGCGGACAGGCCGTCACCAAGTTCGGCTTGGCCGTCAACCGTCGTTGGCAGCAAGGCGGCGAGTGGAAAGAGTCCACCTCGTTCATCGATGTCGTCGCCTGGGGCCAGATGGCCGAGAACGTGTCGGCCTCGATCACCAAGGGCGCTCGCGTCATGGTGAGCGGCCGCCTCGAGGTCCGCAACTACGAGACCCAGCAGGGCGAGAAGCGCACCGCCGTCGAGATCACCGCCGACGAGATCGGCCCCAGCCTGCGTTGGGCCACTGCGCAGATCGAACGAAATGACCGCAAGGGTGGCGATGGTGGTGGCGGCGGTTTCGCCGGTTCCGCCCCGTCCCGCCAAGCCCCCGCATCCGATAGCACTTACTCCGACGAGGAGCCGTTCTGATGAAGAAAGAACAAGGCAAGCCCCGTGGCCCCAAGGCCAAGGAATCCACGCGAAAGATCAAGAAGAAGATCTCGATCATCACGCAGTCGCAGGTCGAGTACATCGACTACAAGGACGTCGACCTGCTGCAGCGTTTCGTGTCGGATCGCTCCAAGATCCGTGCTCGTCGGGTGAGCGGCAACGATGTCCAGCAGCAGCGTGACGTAGCCACGGCCATCAAGAACGCTCGCGAGATGGCACTGATGCCGTATGCCAAGCGCGTCACCAGCCAGCGCGGCGGTCGTCCCGACCGTGGCGATCGCGGTGACCGTGGCGATCGCGGCGAGCGTGGCGGCGGCGATCGCTTCGCCGCTCAGGCCGCGGCAGCAACCGCTGCCGATCTCGAGGTGCTCGACGATGCCACCCTCGGAGTCGAGGAGGCAGGCGAATGAAGCTCGTTCTCCGCAAAGACGTCTCCAACGTCGGCAAGAAGGGCGACATCATCGATGTCGCCGACGGGTTCGCCCGCAACTTCCTCGTGCCCAAGGGCCTCGCGTTCAACGCCACCGATGGCGTGGTCGAGCAGGCGGCGCGCATGCGTCGCTCGCGTGATCTCAAGGACGCCAAGGACCGCTCCGCTGCCGAGGAGATCGCCCGCACCCTGGTGCCCATGACGATCTCCTTGAAGATGAAGTCCGGCCCCGAGGGTCGACTCTTCGGATCGGTGCACGCCGGCGACGTCGTGGCAGCCGTGGCCAGCCAGACCCGGATCGAGCTCGATCGCAAGACGGTCCATCTCTCCGAAGCCATTAAGTCGACAGGCACGTATCAGGTTCCGGTGAAGCTGCACAGCGACGTGCAGTTCGTCGTGAACCTCGAAGTCGTTTCCGGCTGACACGACCCTGATCACCGGGGCTAGAGCCCGGTTCTCCACAACATCACCCCACTTCCTCACAGACTTATCCACAGGTCTGTGGGTGAGCGGGGCGTGTCGTCCCAGGCTTTCCCACAGCTTCAGCCCACAAGGGTGTGCCCATGGCCGACGGTCCGGCATCAGGTAACCGCCGCAAAGAGGTGACCAGCCGCGTCCCTCCCCACAACCTCGACGCCGAACGATCGCTGCTCGGCGCCATGATGTTGCGGGGTGACGCCATCGCCGCGGCGGTCGAGCAGTTGACAGCGTCGAGCTTCTACAAGCCGGCGCACAGCCACATCTACGACGCTGTCACCAACCTGTACTCGCAGGGCGTCAACGTCGATGCGGTCACCGTGTCCGAGGAGCTCCGACGGGCCGGACTGCTCGAGGCCGTGGGTGGTCCGGCGGCGTTGTCCGATCTGCTCGACAGCACGCCGTCGGTCTCGAACGCGTCCCACTACGCCAAGATCGTCGAGGAGAACGCCCTCCTGCGCAAGCTCATCTCGGTGGCCGGTGACATCGCCGAGATGGGGTACAGCCTTCCCAACGACGTCGTGGCCGCCATCGATCAGGCCGAGTCGATGGTGTTCGAGGTCGCGCAGCGTCGGGTCACCGATTCCACCGTCGCTCTGCGCGACCTGCTCGCCGGTGCGCTCGATGACATCGAGAAGCTCTACGAGCGTGGTGAGTCCATCACCGGTCTCGCCACTGGCTACAACGATCTCGACGAGCTGCTCTCGGGGCTGCAGCCCTCGACGCTCAACATCATCGGCGCACGCCCCGCCATGGGCAAGTGCGTGGCCTGGGACACGCCGCTCATCGACCCCACGACCGGCGCTGTCCGCACCGCAGCTGAGGTCTGGTCGCTCGGCAGCGTCGGTATCGATGTCGGCGTTGCCACGTTGACCGACGCCGGAGTTGTGGAACCGGCGACGCCGTCGGCCTTCGTCGATGACGGCGTCAAACCGACCTTCGGTGTGCGCACCGAGCTCGGTCGCTATGTGCGCACCACGGCCAGCCACCCGTTCCTCACCGAGCAGGGATGGCGGCCCTTGGCGCAGCTGGCCGTCGGGACGCGCATCGCCGTGCCGGCCGCTCTGCCGTTCTTCGGTACCGAGAAGATCCTTCCCGCCGAACTGGCGGTCATCGCCTACGTGCTCGGGTCGATCTCGTTCGACGAACCCGACCAGACACTCGACATCGCCCTCGATCGTTGCCGCGACCTCGGCGTGGATGTCATCGAGACCTTGCAACGCCACGAGCTGTGGAAGGTCGATCCGCAGTCGCTGCGTTTGCCGACCTCGATCTGGCGCATCCCCGAGGAACAACTCACCGATTTCCTCGAGCGCATAACGGTCGTGAACCGATCAGCCCAGCGAGATCTGTCGGTGTGGTTCGCCACCCGTTCCGAGACCTTGGCGCGCGAGATCGTGCATCTGTGCCTGCGGGTCGGCAACGTGATGGAGATCACCACATCCAGCCGGTTGCGCAACGGGGAGCGGGTGCCGTTGTTCGAACTGCGTCGCGTTGCCCGCAATGATCCCCGTCGGGCCGATCAGCCGACCGAGCACGTCGTGTGGGATCGCGTCGCCGAGATCATCGACTGCGGTGACGATCAGGTGTTCGACCTCACCATCGATGTGACCCACAACTTCGTCGCCGCTGACGTCTTCGTGCACAACACCGCGTTCGCTCTCGGTATGGCCACGCACATCGCGGTGGAGAAGAACCGACCCGTGCTGTTCTTCTCACTCGAGATGGGTCACGCCGAACTCACCAAACGAATCTTGGCCTCCGAAGCCCGGGTCGACTCGCAGAAGATGCGCACCGGAAAGCTCACCGAAGCCGACTGGTCCAAGATCTCGAAGGCCGTCGGTCGACTCGAGGCGCCGCTGTACATCGATGACAATCCCAACCTCACCATCATGGAGATCCGGGCCAAGGCTCGGCGCCTCAAGAGCCGGCTGGGTGACCTGGGCGTCGTGATCATCGACTACCTCCAGCTCATGACCGGCCGTGGGAGCGCGGAGAACCGGCAGGTCGAGGTGTCGGAGATGAGCCGAGGGCTCAAGATCTTGGCCCGCGAGCTCGAGACGCCGATCATTGCCTTGTCGCAGTTGTCCCGCGCGCTCGAGCTGCGAGCTGACAAACGGCCGATGCTGGCCGACCTGCGCGAGAGCGGTTCGATCGAGCAGGACGCCGACGTGGTGATGTTCCTGTACCGCGACGAGGTGTACCACCAGGACTCACAGGACACCGGCACGGCCGAGGTCATCGTCTCCAAGCATCGTTCCGGCCCGACCGGCACCAAGAAGCTCGCCTTCATCGCCAACTACACCAAGTTCGCCAACATCGCCCGCGGCGTGTGAGTCCGTGCAACGGCGTCCAGCTCTGATCGGCTCGGTGGCCGGGGTGGTCGTGGCCACGATCGTGATCGCCGTGCTGGTGGGCACCGACCGACCCCATCACGCTGTGCGTGTCGCGCCGGCCGAGCGCTTCATCGAGGCGTGGCAACGCCATCGATCCACGACGTGGGCGGTCGACGGCCGGTTCACCCGACTGCTGATCTCCGGCGATCCGGCGTTGGTGGCCGACACGTTCTCGGTGCAGCGTCCCGACGAGCGCTTGAGTGCACGCTCCGGGGGAGTGAACGCGCTCGTCGCCGGCCAGCGCATCGTGTGTGCCACGTCGCCCGAGGGCACCACGCGTTGTGTGGGCACGGCGGCGACCAAGACCTATGCCGACGAGGTGAACGACGAGTTGGCCGATTGGCGCTCGTTGTTGACGGGCCCCGACGCCGTGTTCGCCGTGACGTCGAGCGGCAACTGCTTCCATCTCGAACGGTTGCGAGGCGATCAGGCCTTCGATCGCTACGGCCGCGCATCCACGATGTGCTTCGACCATCGCACCGGCGCACTCGAGCGGAGCGAGATCCGCCATCCGGCGGCGACCGATGTGTTCGAGGCGACATCGATTCGATCCGATGTGCGTGACAGTGACTTCGCGCTCCCCGCGGAGATCACGCCCGGCTGACGTTGGGAGCTGAACTTGGGAGCGGACGAAGGCCACGGAAGCGCCAGCGGACAAGGGAGTTCGATGGCGTTGCGTTGGAGGGAGTTGTGACCCCCGTCCGGTCCCTGTTGTGCCGGAGGGGGCGATTCCACCGACACCAGTGCATCGACGTGGCGGGTGCCGGACTTGAGTGGCTGCGGTGTCGGACCCGCCTGCTGTCTAGCCTGACGACATGAACCCGCTCGGTGACAATCTGCTGCCGTTGCTGCTCCTGGCGATGGGCGGAGCGCTCGCCGTCGGCAACATTCTGGCGGTTGTTCGACCACCGAGTCGTCAGCGCGATGGCGATCTGCCCCGTGCTCCCATCGCCAGGAGTTTGTTCATGGCGGCCATCGGTCTGCTGGCAGCGGTGTGGGCCATCGCCTCGATGCTCAACTGATCGGATCTGAGACGGATGGGAACTGACACCGTGCACCTGCGACTCGCGACGCGCGCCAGCAAGCAAGCTCGCTTGCAGTCCGAACACATCGCCCAGCGTCTGCAGATGCTCGGCGCGTCGGTGGAGCTCGTGTTCATCGAGACCATCGGCGATCAGGTGCGCGATCGGCCGTTGTGGGAGATCGGTGGGCAAGGGGTGTTCACCAAAGAGGTGCAGAACGCCGTGCTCGACGGACGCGCCGATGTCGCGGTGCACTCGGCCAAGGATCTCCCGTCGTCGTGGTCGGCTCCTGGGCTCACGTTGGCCTGTGTTCCGGAACGGGCCGACCCGCGCGATGCTCTCGTGGGCATGTCGCTCGATCGCTTGCACCATGGCGCGACCGTCGCCACGGGATCGGTGCGGCGCAAGGCTCAGCTGGCGAATCTTCGCCCCGATCTGCACTTCATCGGATTGCGCGGCAACATCCCCACCCGCATCGAGCGCGCACGCGACAGCGACGTCGATGCAATTGTGGTTGCCGTCACCGGCGCGACGTGGGTGGGCATGGCCGATCGCATCGATGAGGTCTTCGAGCCCGAGGTGATGCTGCCCCAGATCGGCCAAGGCGCCTTGGCCATCGAGTGTCGCTCCGACGACGACGCAACCCGAGAGATGCTGGCCGCGCTCGAGCACCTCGACAGTCGGCGGGCCGTCGACTGTGAGCGCACCTATCTGTCAACGCTCGGCGGCGGCTGTGACCTACCGGTCGGCGGCTACGCCCTCGTCGATGGTCATGGTCAATTGCAATTGACGGGGCTCATCGCGGCGCCGGACGGATCGGAGATCCATCGCGATTCGATCGAGGGTTCCGACGCGTCGATCGGCGCCGTGCTCGGTGCGCGACTGTTGGAGCGGGCGGGGCATCTGCTCGATCGCTGAGGTAGTGATCGCTGAGGTAGTGATCGGGCAGGCAGCGGTCGAGGTCGGTTCAGCCCTGGGGCTTGCGCTCACCCGGGCTCGACAGGAACGGCTTGGCGAGCACTTGGTTGTGCGGGATGTGCACGTGGTTGCCCGAAGGCAGAACGATCTCGACTGTTGCTGGATGCACGGTCAGCACGACGCCGGCCACGTCGCCGACCTCGATGGTGTCGCCGGTCTTGATCACATTGCGGAGCACGCGCCCTGCCGCGACGTTGCGGGCGACCTCTTGGCCGCCGAGTCCGACGAGCAAGGCGGTGGATGCGCTGATGCCGAACACCAACGCGGCAACGGTCAAGGTGATGATGGTCGTGTCGATGCCGAGTTGGCTGACCGCCAAGATGCCGGTGGCGATGAGCACCACGAGCTTGGTGGCTTTCACCACCGCTGGTCGCGCTTGTCCGGTGGCGCGCAGCATGGTCTGTTGCACCGTGAGGGCAAGAACGGTTGACAGCACGTTCCCGGCCAGCAGCAAGATGCCGGCGATGATGATCTTCGGGAAGTAGGCCACCATCTGGGCCGGAAGTGGCTTGAGGGTGTCGGGCGAGGTGAGGCCGATGGCCATGATGAGCCCGAACGCGGTGAGCGCCCAGAACACGAAGCTCGCCGCGGCGGGGGCAACCTCGCGGATGGCTTCTGATTCGCGTCGCTTCAGCTGGCCGCGCACGATGGGCGCGAGGATCGATCCGAGGGCGATGCCCCCGACGGCCGCGGCCCCAGCCGCGATGAGCTCACTGGCCACGGTCGCCCCCGGTGCCGTTGTTGCCGGTGCCATCGGTGTCGGTGCCGCTGGTTGGATCGATGGACCCGTCGCCCTCGACCGGCTTTTGTCCCGACGAAATGAGCTTGGTGGTCTCCCACGGCAACGAGAAGAGCCCGGCCATCGTCGACAGAGCCGCAGAGGTGCTCGGGTCGGTGACCAATCGGATCCGCAGCCGGTCGGTCATGTCGACCGGCGGCGCCACCGCAGCGGACATCTCGGTCAGTTGGGCTTCGGTGAGTTGTGTCGCACGATCGAGCCTTGCTTCGTCGGCGGGATGCTTGCGCAGATGGCGTTCGAGGCGTTCTGGATCGTTGTCGAGCCACTCGAGGAGCTGCGCGTCGGTGATCTGGCTCATGACTGCAGACCTCCAACTCGTTGGGCGAGGACCCGTCGGGCCCGGAACAGACGGGTTTTCACCGTTGGAAGGGGCACGCGCAGGAGTTCGGCTATGTCCTCGTATGCCATGTGTTCGACTTCGCGGAGCACGAGCACCGCACGTGACAGATCATCGAGTCCGTCGAGCGCGTCCCACACGGCGGCCGCGGTGAGACGATCGGACACGTGCTGCTCGATGTTGGCGCCTGGCCGCTGATCACCGCGATCGGGAAGATCGTGTGGCGACAGGCTGATGTCGCGTCGCCGGCGCAGCATCGACACCGCCGTGTTGTGGGCGATGCGCAGCACCCAGGTCTTCAGGGACGATTCCCCGCGGAACTTGGGCAGCGCCGCCCAGGCCTTGAGCACCGTCTCTTGCACGGCGTCCTCGGCTTGCGTCACATCGCGCAGGACCGAGTAGGTGACCCGGTAGATCGATGGCCCGAATTCGACGAGGAGACGGTCGAGGTCGGCAGTGCCGACGGCCACGGCCGTCCCTGCGCCCTCGGAGTCCCTGGTCATCACGAGCATCGTAAGCCAGACGGTTCACAACTTCTGCAGGTCGCGCGCGACTTGCAGCGATCTGGAACGTCTCGAACCGAGCGCCCAGCCGTGATGCACCGCACCGTGTCACGGCACATTGGGTCCTCGGAGCCTTGCCGCACCTCGGCTCCGAGGGGGGAAGGTGTGGGAGGGACGAGCGGGTCCTTCCCACACCGCCCCTTGGCCCGCACCGTTCTCGCCCGGACGGTGCGAGCCGCGACCGGGTCGGGCGGGACCCGGTCGACGAGGCGACCTTCGATCCCAGGAATCGTTGCCAGTCGTGGTCAGGCGCCCATGCCGACCACGGCAGTGCCCTTGTTGGCGAGCGAACCGAGGAACGCCGCGTCGCCGAAGGCGAACATGCCGCCGTCGGCCGCGACCATCCAGTAGCCCCGCCCCGTCGGCGTGGCGATGATGTCGAGGATCGGTTGGTTCAACGTGATGCCACCGGTGGACCCGAAGAACTCGGCGTCACCGAAGGCGAAGACGCCACCGTCCGATGCCACCAGCCAATAGCCGCGGCCCGTCGGGGTTGGCGCCATCGCCACCACGGGACGATTGAGGCGGATGCCTCCGGTGGAGCCGAAGAACTCCGCGTCACCGAAGCTGAACACGCCGCCGTCGGCTGCGACCATCCAATAGCCGTTTCCGCTGGCGGTCGCGGTGATGTCGACGATGGGGGCGTTGAGGTGGAGATCGCCGGTCGATCCATGGAACGCCGCATCGCCGTAGGCGAACACGCCGCCGTCGGCGGCGACCAGCCAATAGCCCGAGCCGAACGGGCAACTGGTCATGTCCACGATGGGAGCGGCCAGTGCCGTGCCGTTCGCCCCGCCGAGGAACGGGGCAGCGCCGTAGGCGAACACGGCACCGTTGGGAGCGGTCAGCCAGTAGCCGGCCTTGCTGGGGTGTGCCGCCATGGCCGCGATCGTCGATCCGCGCGGCGGACTCCCGTAGTTGCGTCGGGCTCCGAACGCGGTGACCTTGCCGTCGCGTTCGGCCAGCCAGTATCCCGGTCGCGTCGGATCGAACGAGCCGTACACGTCGAGCTTGGGGAACGACCCGCCGATGATGGCGTTTGCGTCGGCGGCCAGGCAGTCCTCGACGACGGTGGCCACGATCGATCGGAAGTCGACGTTGCCGACGAAGTTGCCGTCGTCGTCGAAGTCGGTGAGCGACGGCGTGGTGCCGACGAAGCCACCCCGCACCGGCGTTCCGAGCAACCACACGTCCGAGGCGGTGCCGTGATCGGTGCCAGCCGAGCCGTTGGTGCGCGGCCGACGACCGAACTCCGAGTACACCATCATCGTGGTGTCGAGCGCCTTCGCGGTGTCGAGGGTGGCGAAGAACGTGTCGATCCCGTTGTCGAGCTGCGCGAGGAGCTCGGCGTGGGGCGTCGCTTGGCCCGAGTGCGTATCGAACCCGTTCAGGGTCACGTTCACCACGCGCACGCCGATGCCGGAGTTGATGAGGCGCGCCGCGATCTCGAGATCCTTGGCAATTCCGGTTGCGGTGGCGGGACCGAACACCGGTGCGAGCAACTGCGCCGACTGCATCGCTCGCGAAGTGTTGGCCGCCACGCGAGCGCACCAGTCGTTGAGCTGTGCTCCGTGTGAGAACGCGTCGAGGGCGTCGTACATGCGGTTGTTGGTGGCGTCGCTGCGATTGGCACCCACCTCGTACCCCATGTCCTGCGGCAGCGCCATGGCGCTGGTCGAGTTACCACGCAACAACAGCGGCACCGAGTCGCCGATGGTGATGGCGCTGAGCGGTGGGGATCCGGGAATCCCGTCGAGGAACCGGCCGAGCCAGCCCGATCCCGGGTTGCCTCCGCTCGCGTGACCGGCCATGAGTCGAGCGATGGCGTCGAAGTGGCTGAGTGAGTTGCCGGGAAGCTGCACGCCTTGCACGATCGCCATCTCGCCGCGATCCCAGATGCGCTTGGTCTTGGCCAGTCGGGCGTTCATCGCCCAGCCACGGCCCATGTCGAGCGTCTGGGCACGACTGATGGCGAGCGAGCCGCGCAGCGCCCGATAGCGATCGTCGTCGATGGGGATGATGGTGTTCATCCAGTCGTTGCCGCCGGCGAGGTACACCACTACCAACGTGCCGCTCGGTGTGCCCGGCGAAGGCGCGGCGACGGCTGCTTGTTCCCACATCCACGGCGGGATCTGCGAGGCGATTGCTCCTCCGGCGGCCATCTGTAGCAACGCTCGTCGGGAGATCAGGAGGTTCGATGACATCAGGGCCTCCTCACGCGACCTGGAACTCAGGGGACAACAAGATCAAGGTCATGAGGTATCGGCGGGTGGGCCAGCCACCGTGATCGCGCTCGTTGCGTAGCCAGTTCTCGATGGTGGACCGTGTCGTGCTCGAGACGTCGATCAGTCCGAACAGATCGAATGCGTGCTGCACGGCGTTCTCGACGCTCATCGAGGTCGTGTCGTTGAGGATCCCTCTGTCGTTGGCGATCCACGAGAAGTGATCGGCGAAGCGTGCCCGTCCGAAGAAGGCCGAACCCGATACCCATGCACCGCCGGCACGCCAACCAGCGACGTCGGGAGGATTGAACAGATCCTGTCCCATACGAGCCGCGAACCATTGCGGCTGTGCATCTTCGGCGCTGATCCCGGTGGCCTTCAGCGAGGCGGCGATGAACTCCGACGGTGAGCGCGGCAACCCAGCGAAGGCGCGGGTCGAGAGGAACTCCGGGCGTAACAGCAGCGCGCGCAGCGTGGCGCGGATGTCCCATCCGCTGGCGAGCACGTTGGCCAACGCGGCCACGACCGATTCCTCTGGGTTGGGATAGGCCAGGAACGTCCAGAGCTTGGTCACGATGAACCGCGCGCAGTTCATGCGCTGCGGGCCGTCCAGCGTCCAGTCGATGACGTCGGGACCGTCGAAGTCACGAGTGGACCCGAAGATGGTCTTGTTGCCGTGGTCGTGTAGATCGTCGCGGTAGGCGTAGACGAATCGATCTTCCAGTCCGTCGGTGGACCCGCCGTTGACGGTGGTGTGACCGGTCCATGCTCGAGCCGACGCGACGATCTCGTCCTGGCTGTAGTGGCCGGGGCCGAGCAGGAACAGCTCCCAGAGTTCTCGGGCGAAGTTCTCCTGTGCCTGTCCGGCAACGTTGCTGGCGTTGTCGAGGTAGTTCAACATCGCAGGTTGCACGGCCATCGCCTTGGCGAAGTCACGGAGGTTGCCGAGGCAGTGTTGGCGATAGAGCAGATGCTGATCCCAGATCTGACGCGCCGAGTAGAGCTTGCTGAACTCGGTGGTGAAGATGCCATGCCAGAACAGCGTCAACTTCTCTTGCAGTGGGGTGGCAGAGAAGGCCATGCGGTCGTACCACCAGCGCTGGAGCGCCTGATGCTTCTCCCAACGCGCTTTCGATGCGTTGGACAAGATCGCGGGCGCCACCACCGCAGCGGGCGTAGCCCCGAGGAGGCCATCGACGAGCTGCTCGAAGCTCTGTGAGGTCAGCGCCGCAGCCTCACTGGCCGACGCCCCGAAGCCGGCGCGACGCATGAGGTGCGCGATATCGCGCGGGGTTGCCATGTGCCGCTCCTTCCGTGGATCGGACTGCTTTCGGGACCGATCGGCTCGGGTCTCGCACTGATGAGCGCTGCCCGAGAACTTGAAGGAACCTTTGGCTGCGGGGTCTCAGCCCTTGCGTCTTGGCTTGGAGCGACCGTTGCCCGGACCGTTGCCCGTCTTGCTCGCCTTGCCCGGCGATGCCGGCCGTGCGCCGGTCCCTGCGCCGGGACGGTTGCCGGCGCGGTCCTGGCGTCCCACGCGTCCAGCGGTGCCCGCCGCCGCGGCCTCTGCACTGAGCACCCGCCACGCCTCGACTCGCTCGGCAGTGATGCGACCATTGGCGATGGCCCGTTGGACCGCGCATCCGGGCTCACGATCATGCGCGCAATCACTGAACCGGCAGCGCGCGCTCATGTCCTCGATGTCAACAAAAGTTGCGTCAACTGATTCGGTCTCGACCCAGAGCCCGATCGATCGTATGCCGGGGGTGTCGATGAGTACGCCCCCACCTGGCAAAGCGTGCAGCTGTCGCGACGTGGTGGTGTGGCGCCCTTTGGAGTCGCCGTCGCGCACGGCGCCTTCCGCCACGGTCCCAACACCGAGCACTGCGTTGACGATGCTCGATTTGCCGGCACCGGATTCCCCCAACATCGTCAACGTCCTGCCCTGCACGATGGCCAGCAACTCGGGAACGCCACTGCCCTCCTTCACCGATGTGACAACCACCTCGGTGTCGGGCATGGCGTTGGCGATCTCGGCCAGCGCCTCGGTCACGTCCTGCGAGCCCACACGATCGGCTTTGGTCAGCACAACCACAGCGGCAGCTCCGGCATCGGCGGCGAGCGCCGCGCCACGCTGGAGTTTCCCCGCCTTGATTGGTCGATCGAGGCCACACACCAGCAGCACGACATCCACGTTCGCGGCCAGGACCTGTTCGGTGTCACGCATGGCGTTGCGCCGACGTAGCAGCGAGGTGCGGGGCAGCACGCTGACCGGACCGGTCGGGCCGAGAGCGATCCAGTCACCCACGGTCGGGGCGGGATCGAGACGCTGGGTGAACATCACCATGCGGGTGCCGTTGGCTCCCACCACAACCATGCCGGCGCCGTCATGACGCACCACACGGCCGGGCTCGAGGCCGGGCGCATGCTGTTCGAGCAGGCGGGCCCAATGTTCGTTCCACCCGTACTGCCCGAGATCCTCCACGTGGGTACTCAATCAGATGCCCATGTTGGCGCCGGCCACGATTTTGCAGGCCTCGTCGGGTCCGGAGAGGTCGACTGCCGCGGCGCCCTTGCGGCCGTTGAGGTACAGAACCAGTTCACTCACGTCACCGGTCAGTACCGCCATTGGACTCGCTTGACGCACGACGTGCGTGATGCCGTCGGGTTGTCGGATCTCGAGGCCGACGGGCTTGACGCGTCCGGCCACCAACCGTGTGGTGGTCTGTAGGAGACGCCACAGTGCGTCGTCGAGTTCGGGGCGATCGGTGCGACGGGTGAGGCCGTTCGCCCGTCGCACGTCTTCATGGTGCACGAAGTACTCGATGAGGTTCGCGAAGTCGCGCACCTTCGGGATCTTCCATGGGAACGGTGGCGGCCCGGAGCGGATCGTGGCCACCAACGACTCGTAGCCCGCTGCTTTGCGGCGGTGCTGCAGCTTCTCCGTGTATCGCTCGAATGGGCCACCGATGCGAGTGCTACCGAACATGATGCCGGGGGCAGAGCGCGGGTCGCGCTCGCGGATGACGAGATGAGCCGCCAGGTCGCTGGTGGTCCACCCCTCGCACAGCGTCGGCGCGTCGGGGCCGAGGCGCTCGAACAGGTCGCACAGTTCGGCACGCTCGCGGGCGTCGAGGTGTTCGGTCATCCTCCGAGCCTACGGACGACCCGTGAAAAGAAGGCCGGAGCGGGGCGTCAGGCCGATATCGGGGTCTCGGCCAGCGATCGATCGATCTGCGTCGGATCGGGCGCGATGATCGGTGGGTCGGCGCTGAAGAAGCCGAACGTGTGCATCAACCGATGGCCCCCGAGGAAGTTCGAGCACAGATAGGCCATCTCGATGATCTCCGCGGTCGAGAACACCGTGGCCAAGTCCCGGAAGGTGTCGTCGTTGATGGAGTGATGGTCGCGGTCGAGCTTGTCGTAGAAGCACAACGCCGCGTACTCACGCGGGGTGAACTGCGACGGGTTGGGTGCCATGAGGCAGGCCACGTCGTCCTCGGTGATCGAGTCGTCCTTGCGCGACGCGCCACACGGCCCGCAACCTTGCACCGCCGCTGAGTGCAGGCGGAGCAACTCCACCAGTCGGGGCTCGAGCACGCCCTTGTTGAACGTGGCGTCGTACTGCTCGTGCATGGCCTTGAGGGCGACCGAGCTGTAAGCGATCACCTGCAGCGGCATCGTCGTGGTGTACATGCCAGTGGCAGTGCCCGCCTCCATCAACCGACGTGATTCGGCAGGAACGTCGTCCCACGCCAACGGTTCGATCCTGGCCATATCGCTACCCCCTCGGCGAAGGCACCCGAGCGATCGTGCTCGGCCCACGATGTGGGTCACCGGGCACGGGTTCGTCCCGAGCGCATCAATCACGCCAATATTGCCCTTTCCACGGCGACTTGGGGAGTCCTCATGACCAATTCTTCCAATGAGCGCGGCGCGTTGGCCGGCGTGCGAGTGCTCGACATGTCCCGCATGTTCCCCGGGGCGTTCTGCACCAACCTGCTGGCCGACCTCGGCGCTGAGATCATCAAGCTCGAAGCACCCGGCTTCGGTGACGGCATGCGGGCCATGGCCGCCCCTGGTGAGTTCAACGCTGCCCACACCGCGCTCAACCGTGGCAAGAAGTCGATCGTGTTCGACAACCGCAAGCCCGGTGCCGTCGACGTGCTGGCCAAGCTCGTGGCGTGGGCTGATGTCGTGGTC
The DNA here is from genome assembly GCA_050246915.1 of Acidimicrobiia bacterium. GTDB lineage: Bacteria > Actinomycetota > Acidimicrobiia > Acidimicrobiales > Ilumatobacteraceae > JBFWVD01. The sequence goes on from JBFWVD010000009.1 coordinate 86,803, forward strand.
GAGTCCAACAAGCCCGGCCAACTCGACGCCATGGGCATGGGATTCGAGGCCATGCGTCAGTACAACCCTGGCCTCATCTGGTGCCTCATCAGTGGGTTCGGCACCACCGGCCCCAACGTGGACGCGGCCGGCCACGACATCACCTACATCGGTGTGTCGGGCGTGATGTCCCGCCTCACGGGCGGCGATCCGTTCCCACCGTCGGTGGGTGTGTCGCTCCCGGTGGCCGGGGCCCTCGCCGCCCTCGGCATCGTCGCCGCCCTCAACAAGCGCTCCCGCACCGGCATCGGATCGAGGGTCGACACCAACATGGTCGAGTCCTCCGCGTGGATGTTGGCCGAGGATTTCGCCCGGGCCGCGTCGGCGCCGGGGCCGGGTTGGGGGACGATGGCGAGTCGCCTCACCTACAAGTGCGCTGACGGCCGTTGGGTCGTCGCCGCGTCCAACGAGCCGCGCACCTGGGCCAAGTTGTGCGAAGCACTCGACGTGCCGGAGTTGGCCGGACACAAGATCGGCGTCGACGACGAGGCACCGGCCATCGCTCGGTTGCGCGAGGTGTTCGCCACCAAGCCGGCCGCCGATTGGTGTGTCAACCCAGGTTTCGCCGGTGGCATCGCCCCGATCAACGAGCCCATCGACCTCCTCGATGACCCGCAGTTCACCACTCGAGGCGACATGGTGGCCCTCGAGGGGTCCACCACGCGGGTGCTGGCCAACCCGGTGCGCCTCGACTCCGACGGCGATGGTGCAGGGGCCACACTCGGCGTCACCGAGCCCCCGACACTCGGTCAGCACACCGACGAGGTACTCGCTGCCGCAGGCTTCTCCGCCGCGGAGATCGCGGCCATGCGCGAGGCCGGCCTCACCGTCTGAGCATTTCGATCACGCTCGCTTCTCGGTACGAGTAGGTACCGCCGACGTACCTTCTCGTACCGAGAACGGAAGCAAACGGTCAGTACTGACCCTCGCGGAACAACATCTCCTGGCTGAGCATCGCTCCCAGCGTTCCATCTGCCGAGTGGATCGATCCGCCGTAGAGGCCGCGCGCCCCGCCGGCCATGACCGGGTATTGATCGAGCAGGCACCATTGGTCGGCGCGAACCGGTGAACGGAACCACATGGCGTGGTCCAAGCTGGCCGCCGCGATCGGCATCTGCATGGTGGCCGGGCCGGTGAAACCCGAACCGATGTCGCTCACATACGTGAGCGCGCAACCTTGGATCAATCGATCGTCGGGCAATGGCTGGCGGATGCGCACCCAGAGCGTCGTGCTCAAATGACGGCCCATCGGCGTGAGGCGTAGGGGCGGCACCAGCCGAGCTTCACAGCTGGGGAAGTTCTGATTGAACGACTCAGGCTCGCAGTCGTCGGGGGGAACGAGGTCAGTGCGCATCTCGCGCAGGTACTCCGGACCGGTGCGGTCGACGTGGAACGACGCCGACATGTCGAAGATGACCTCGCCGTCTTGGATGGCTGACACCCGTCGCGACGAGAACGACCCACCGTCACGGTCGCGCTCGACCTTGTAGATCACCGGCTTGGCCCGCTGGCCCACGCGCAGGAAGTAGCTGTGCAACGAATGGGGGTAGCGCCCTTCGGGCACCGTGAGGCCGGCGGCTCGCAACGCCTGAGCGGCCACCTGTCCGCCGTACAGCGTCGGCCGATCATTGGGTGGAATCTCGTTGAGGCCTCGGTACAGATCGCGGTCGAGTTCCTCGAGGTCGAGCAACTCGGTGAACGACGGCAGATGAGGGACGGGGTTGTATGTGGTCATCGGTTCACTCCACGAACAGCATCTGTTGGGTGAGCATCGACCCCAGCGTGCCGTCGATGGAGTGCATCGCACCGCTGTAGAGGCCGCGCGCACCTCCGGCCATCATGGGGCTCATGTCGAGCAGACACCATTCGTCCGCCCGGATCGGGTTCTGGAACCACATCGAATGGTCCAAGCTGGCGGCGCGGACGGGGATGTAGTCGGTGTCGGGTCCGGCGAATCCCGAGCTGATGTCGGACATGTAGACCAACGCACATGCGTGGGCCAGACGATCGGGCAACGGTTCTCGCACGCGCACCCACACCGTCGGACTCACCTTGTCGCCGCGGTCGGTGAGCCGGAGGGGCGGGACGAGGCGTGCTTCGCAGCTGGGGAAGTTGTGGTTGAACGGTTCGGGCTCGCAGTCTTCGGGTGCCATGAGGTCGGTGCGCATCGCCATGTCGTGCACCGCCCCTGAGCGATCGACGTGGAACGACGCGGCCAGATCGAAGATGACTTCACCGTCTTGGATGGCCGACACGCGACGTGACGAGAACGATCGGCCATCTCGGTCGCGCTGCACGTGGAACACCACTGGCCGGGCCCGTCGACCGGCCCGCAGGAAGTAGCCGTGCATCGAATGTGCATGGCGCCCCTCGGGCACCGTGAGCCCGGCGGCTCGGAGCGCCTGTGCTGCCACCTGCCCGCCGTAGAGGTTGGGATGGTCATTGTCCGGATATTCGTTGGTGCCCCGATACAGATCTCGGTCCAGTTCCTCGAGGTCCAGCAGTTCGGTCAACGACGGGTGGAACGGCGGGGAGAACTCGATCATGCGGACTCCACTGAGATGGGGGGAACCCGATGATCGCGTACAACGCCCTGCATCGCTGGGGTCGGGCGTGAGCAGGTCAGGCCGGCACGTGGTCGATGCGCCCCAGTCCGTAGGCCAACAGGTCGAGCGCACGCTCGTGGGTTCGGTCGACGAACGGATACCACTCGTTGACCACCTCATAGCCGTGAGCGCGCACCACGTCGCGTACCACCACGAAGTCATCGATGAGCGTGGCCTCGTCGAGATACGGCTCGATCAGCAGCGGCCCGGCGGGGGTGGTGAGGGCTATACGCAGCAGCGACGAGAACGCATGCGACGCCAACTCGGCGAACACCTCGTCGAGTGTCGGTCGGGGCATTCGTGGGAGACGGTTGAACGACACCAACCGTCCCTGGAGCAGGCCCGGTGTTCCCACGGGGCCTGCTCCAGGGGGACGGTCGGCCACGACGGTTCGGGCTCGCTCCAGCAGTTCCAGAGCCCGAACCTCGTGATCGTCGTCGAGATGGGTGAACGCCTCCGTCCAGAAGCGATGCACCGGGTCGCGGAACATGGCGTCGGACGTGGCGAACGCCTGTTGCCAGGTCGACTCGTCGGGGTGGACGTCGACGATGACGCATCCACTGGGGAGTCGGAGCGTCCAATGGCTCACCGGGATATGGGCGATCGAGTTCCCCATCGCGGCGCGCTGGGACTCGCTGAGCGAGCGTAGGAACAGCTTCCCCATCG
>JBFWVD010000010.1:0-89721 GCA_050246915.1 Acidimicrobiia bacterium
ATCGTCGGATTGAACGGAACCGGCAAATCGACGCTGCTGCGGGTGTTGGGCGGCATCGACCGTCCCGAGATCGGCGAGGTGCACTTCGGCTCGGGCGTCCGAATCGCCGTGCTCGATCAGCGAGCAGAGCTGGCGGACGGTACGGCTCGCACCATCGTCGGGGACAACTGGGAAGCGGCCGCCGTGCTCGATCGCCTCGGTGTCACCAGCTACGCCGATCGGCCGGTCGAGACCCTCTCGGGTGGGCAACGCAAGCGCATCGCACTGGCCAAGGCCCTGCTCACCGAGTCCGATCTGCTGGTGCTCGACGAGCCCACCAACCATCTCGACGTCGACGCCATCGAGTACCTCGAAGATCGCCTGGCCCGGTTCCGTGGCGCGTTGTTGCTCGTGACCCATGATCGTCACGTGCTCGATCGGCTCACCACCAAGGTGCTGGAGCTGGATCGGGGCACCGGATATCTGCATGTTCCCGCCGGGCCGAACGCCGGTTCGGGCTACGCCGCCTACCTCGAGGCCCGCGCCGCACGCGAGGAGCAGGCCGTCGCGGCGGAGAAGACCCGCAAGAACCTCGCACGCAGCGAGCTGGCCTGGCTGCGTCGTGGAGCACCGGCGCGCACCAGCAAGCCCAAGGCCCGCATCGAAGCGGCCAAGGAGCTCATCGAAGGGCGCATGCAGGCGGCGGCCCGCAGCGGAGATCTCGATCTGTCGTCGCTGGGAACCTCTCGACTGGGTACCAAGGTGGTCGAGCTCGAAGGGGTGGGTCATCGCTTCGACGATCAGGCGTGGCTGTTCCGTGGGTTGGACCTCCTGGTGGAGCCGGGCGATCGCCTCGGCATCGTCGGGCCGAACGGGGCCGGCAAGTCGACGTTGCTGGAGATCATCGCCGGGCGCATCACCCCAGCCGAGGGGACCGTCGAGCGCGGCGCCACTGTCAATTTGGGTTACCACGATCAGCTCGGCGTGCAGCTCGACCCCGACATGCGAGTGCGTGATGCGGTGGCCGGACCGTTGCGGCCGGCCACGTGGGAGGACGATCGCCTGCTCGAGCGCTTCTGGTTCAACGACGATGCCCGCTACGCGCCGATCGGTCTGTTGTCGGGCGGCGAGCGGCGACGTCTGCAGTTGGTCATGACGTTGTCGGCACAGCCGAACGTGTTGTTGCTCGATGAGCCCACCAACGATCTCGACCTCGACACGTTGCGTGCCCTGGAGGAGTTCCTCGATGACTGGCCCGGGGCGTTGGTGACGGTGAGTCACGATCGCGCCTTCATGGAGCGCGTCGTCGAGCATGTGGTGGCGATCGAGGACGGCACCGCCGGCCTGGTGCGCGGTGGTATGGCCGGCTGGCTCGAGCAGCGCCGCCGAGGCGTGTCAACAAAAGTTGCTCCCAACTCCAAGGTCGCCGCGTCCAAGGTTCCCGCGTCCAAGGTCCCGCCTGGCGCCAAGGTGCCAGCCGACCCGGCGGTCACGGCCAAGGCTCCGTCGGCGCCGGATGCGCCGGTACGGCGCAGTGATTACACGCTCGGACGGCTCATCCGCGATGCGGAGAAGGACATGGAGCGCATCGGTCGCAAGCGCGATCAACTCCACGACCAACTGGTGGCCACCACCGACCATGTCGAGTTGACCCGATTGGGCAAAGAGCTGGCGGTGGCCGAGGCGGCACTCGCCGAGGCCGAGGAGACCTGGTTGGCCCTGGCCGAAGAGCGCGAGCGCTGAGCGTCAGGCGGCCACAGGAACACCGGGCAGCGCCGTGTGCGCCCGTATGCCGTCTGCGATCGCGCCGGATGGAGCCACGGGTCCGAACGTCAGGTCATCAGCATGGCGTCGCTGGGGGAGTGCCACCGCGACGAGAGCGGAGGCCAATGCGACGGTGCCCGTCAATCGCACGGCGTCGACCAGCAACAGTCCGCCCAACGTGCTCGTCACCGCACCGAGGACCCAGGCGACCTGTCCGGCTCCGTCCCATCGGGCGAACGTGGGCCGCAGTTGATGACACGGCACGGTGTCTTGGAACACGTGATCGCGATGTTGATGGGCGACGCTGCCGAGCAGACCGACGAACGCTGCCATGGTCGGGATGAGCACCTCGGGGAGCCACAGTGCTCCGACTGCCGCCGTCGAGGCGGCCAGCATCGCCGCGGCCAGCATGGCTGTCGGCAGGAGGACCACCTGGGCCAGGCGGGGCACCACCACGGTGCCGACCGAGCCACCGATGGTGTAGGCGACCAGCGCGGCCACGGCGATGATGCGACCGTGGTGCTCGCCGCTGGCCGCCGCGCTCCCAAGGACGATCACCAACGCCCCGATCGCCATCTTCACCAGCGCGAACGCCGCTCCTGATGCCACGACTGCGCCGGGTGTGCTGGTCTGGACAGCGATCCGATCAGTTCGATGGTGCCCGAACCCCTGGACGGGGACGAGGCGCATCGAGACGGCAGCGATCGCGGCGGCGATGGCGATCGCTCCGGGCCCGGCCAGTGTGTAGGCCGCCATCGAACCGATCACGGCGCCGACCAGCGATCCGGCCGTGGCCATGCGGGTGACACGAGCGTTGGCGTCGAGCAGCGATCCGCGGCGTCGGTGGAGCAGCGGGACCGAGGAGTACACGGTGACGGTGTGGAGCTTCTGCAATGACAGCAGGGCGAGCGTCAGTGGGTACACCACGACGTCAGCCGGACCGGATGCCAAGGCGACCATGAGCGCCAGGAGCACGGCGATGCGAGCCTTGTAGCCGTTGCGCAGGGTCCGGACCGATCCGAGGTCGAAGCGCTCCGACAGCGAGCCGACCATCGGTGCCAACAGGGCGAACGGGAGGAGCGCGAAGACGAGGAACCCGGTGAGCGAGCCGGCGTCGTGGTCGCTGGTCGACAGCATGAACGTCGCGGCGAAGGCCACGTTGACCGCGCCATTGGAGGCGGCGTGCCCGCCGTGGCACAGCAGCAGCCGGCGTTCATCTCCTGACGAGATCAGCCATCGCTCTGCGGCTCGACCGATCGACCTGTTGGACACCACACCACCTCACTCCTGGCTTGCTCCTCTACCTACGGGTGCGATGGTGACGTTCTGAAGTGTTCGGTTTCCCAAGTTGTCGTATCCCTGGGATGACGATCAGCAGACCTCGTCGAGAACATCGCGACAGCCCTGACTCGACCTGGCCGCGTTGGCCAGGTCAGGAGGTGCGGGCGCGCGGTCGGGTGGTGCGGCGGCCGACGCCGAGCACTGCATCGGCGAGTCGACCGCCCAGCGACTCGTGAGAGTCGCGGACCAGGCCGACGGTGACTCGGAGGTGATCGCTGGCGAACGGGTTCGTGATGAACGGGGTTCCGGGAGCGGCCCCGATGCCCTGCGCGGCCAGGGTCAGCAGCGCCGCTTGCTCGTCACGGGCCTCGATCCACAGGTTGATGCCGTCGGTGCCGGTGGTGCGAACCCCTCGGGCGTGCAATGCATCGACCATCAGGGAGCGACGCTCGGCGTACACCTCCCGCGCCGTTTGGACGGTCTGGATGACACGAGCGTCATCGAGCATCCGAGCGATGAGGCTCTGCAACACCCGAGAAGTCCATCCCGGACCGAGCGTGCGACGGTTCACCAGCGGAGTCACCACCGCTTCGGCGCCGCCGACTGCGGCGATCCGCAGATCGGGGCCGTGGCTCTTGGAGAAGCTCTGGATGAGCACACACTGAGCGGGGATGTGGCGTCCGAGGGACTCGAGAGAACTCGACGCGATGTCCCCGGAGTGATCGTCCTCCACCACGATCACACGACGGCCTTTGATGAGCGCCGCCAACTGCTTGGCCCGCGCCGCGTTCATCGAAACGCCCGCGGGGTTGTGGGCCCGTGGTTGCATGAACACCGCCACCGGCGCGGCATGCAACGCCGCTTGCATGGACGCCGGGACGACCCCGTGTCGATCGAGATCCAGAGCGATGACCTCGGCCCCGAGTTGTTCGAGCAGATCGAGCAGGGGAGGGAAGCCGGGATTCTCCACCGCCACCCGATCGCCGAAGCGCACCAGGTGCGTACAGATGCGATCGAGCGCGTCCATGGCCCCGTCGACCACGGTGATGGCCTCGGGCACGAACGGCCATCGTTGTCGCAGTGCATCCTCGAGCGCCGGGAGCACGGGGTCATCGAGATACGAGTGTGTGAGATCCTGACGGCTCACCTTGCTGAGCAACGGCCGGAAGTCGGGCAGCAATCCTGGATCGGGTGTACCCGTCGAGAGGTCGAGGTCGAGATGAGCCGGGATGTCGGTGACGCGTCGATATCGCCGAGGCGCCAACGGGCGAGGGCTGCCGAGGACGAACGATCCGGCTCGACCGCGCGACTCGATCACCCCCAGCTGTGAGAGCACCTGCCACGCTTCGCTCACCGTCGTGGGACTGATCTCGAGCCGGCGCGCCAACTCCCGAACGGTGGGCAAGCGATCACCTGGTCGGAGCTGCGCGCTGGTGACGAGTCGGCTGATGGCGCCGGCGATGCTGCGCGACGAACGGTCGTCGACCGCGTCGATGACGAGGTCGAGCTCGAGGCTCATCGCGCCACCGCGTTGGGGCCGCGTCGGTGTGAACGCTGGTGCATCGGTTGCATCGTCGCCCTCCTCTTCGGCGCTGTCATCGGTCGAACGGAGCATTCACCTGCCGCTCATCGGCACGAAATGTTCTGGTACAGAAAGCCATTGTGCCACTGATGTTGTGTCATTACGATCCGAACAACGAGACCATCGTCCGACGCGATCGAAGGGGGCCGATCCATGGCCAACGTTGTGCGTGCTGCCTTGGTGCAGACGAAGTGGACCGGCGACAAGGCCTCGATGATCGACCTGCACGAGCAACACGCTCGGCAGGCGGCATCGCAGGGCGCACAGGTGATGTGCTTCCAGGAGCTCTTCTACGGTCCGTACTTCTGTCAGGTGCAAGACACCGTGTACTACGACTACGCCGAGGAGATCCCCGACGGACCGACGACCCAGCGGTTCTGCGCGCTGGCCAAGGAACTCCACATGGTGCTCGTGCTCCCGATGTACGAACGCGAGCAGGACGGTGTGCTCTACAACACCGCGGCGGTGATCGATGCCGACGGCACGTACCTCGGCAAGTACCGCAAGACGCACATCCCTCAGGTGAAGGGGTTCTGGGAGAAGTTCTACTTCCGTCCTGGCAACCTCGGGTACCCGATCTTCGACACCGCAGTCGGACGCATCGGCGTGTACATCTGCTACGACCGCCATTTCCCCGAGGGATGGCGGGCGCTGGGGTTGGCCGGCGCCAAGATCGTGTTCAACCCCTCGGCCACGAGTCGAGGGCTGTCGTCGCATCTGTGGCAGCTCGAGCAGCCGGCTTCGGCGGTGGCCAACGAGTACTTCGTGGGCGCCATCAATCGTGTCGGTGTCGAAGACCTCGGCGACAACGACTTCTACGGACAGACCTACTTCGTGAGCCCGCGCGGTCAGTTCGTCGGTGACGTCGCATCCACGTACGACGAAGAACTCGTCGTGCGAGACCTGGACATGGATCTGCTCACCGAAGTGCGCAACCAGTGGGCGTTCTATCGCGATCGTCGACCCGATATGTACGGCCCGCTGACCCAAGCGTGATCTACTCCCAGCTGCACTGATTGCACGGACACCGCAACGCCGGAACACTGAAAAGCCGGATCACCGAAGTGCCGGAACATCGAAATGGAGGCCGTGATGGCCAGGATCTTGATCAAGAACGGCAAGCTGATCTCGGCGACCGGCACCGACCTGATCGATGTGCTCATCGACGGCGAATCGGTGGCGGCGTTGGTGGCGCCCGGACAGTTGGCCGACCTCGAGGCCAACTGCGATCAGGTCATCGACGCCTCCGGGAAGTACGTGCTCCCCGGCGGTGTGGATGCCCACACCCACATGGAGCTTCCCTTCGGCGGCACGTTCGCATCGGACACCTTCGAGACCGGTAGCCGGGCCGCCGCGTGGGGTGGCACCACGACCATCGTCGACTTCGCCTCACAGCGCACCGGTGAGCGCGTCGAGGATTCACTCGCGGCATGGCACGGCAAGGCCGATGGGCAGTGCGCCATCGACTACGCCTTCCATCAGATCATCGGTGGCGTCGACGACGAGTCCTTGAAGGCCATGGACTATCTCGTCGACCACGAGGGCATCACGAGCTTCAAGCTGTTCATGGCGTATCCGGGCGTGTACCTCTCCGACGACGGGCAGATCTTGCGGGCCATGCAGAAGGCGGCGTCCAACGGCGCCATGATCATGATGCACGCCGAGAACGGTCCGGCCATCGACGTGCTCATCGCCCAGGCCCTTGCTCGTGGCGAGACGGCCCCGTACTTCCATTCGCTCACCCGACCGGTGGAGATGGAAGAGGAAGCGACCCATCGGGCGATCATGTTGGCCAAGGTGGCCAAAGCGCCGCTGTACGTCGTGCACATGAGCGCCAAGGAGGCTGTGGACTCCGTCGCGCGGGCCCGCGACATGGGCGCCAACGTGTTCGGTGAGACGTGCCCGCAGTACCTGTACTTCTCGGTCGAGGAGCATCTCATGAAGCCGGGCTTCGAGGGCGCGGCGTACGTGTGCTCCACCCCGCTTCGCCATCGCTCCGAAGGTCATCAAGAGGCGCTGTGGAAGTACCTGCGCACCAACGACCTCTCCGTCGTGGCCACCGATCACTGCCCGTTCTGCATGAAGGAGCAAAAGGAGATGGGGATCGGCAACTTCTCGGCCATCCCCAACGGCATCGGTGGTGTGGAGCATCGCATGGACGTGCTCTACCAAGGAGTCGTCGACGGACAGATCTCTCTCGAGCGCTGGGTCGAACTGTGCTGCATCACTCCAGCGCGCATGTTCGGCCTGTACCCACGCAAGGGTTCACTACAGCCCGGGAGCGACGCCGACGTCGTCATCTACGACCCTTCGGCAACCACCCGTCTCAGTGTCGAGACCCATCACATGAACATGGACCACTCGGCCTACGAAGGGATGGTGGTGCGAGGCAAGGTCGACACGGTCATCAGCCGTGGCACCACCATCATCGCCAACGACACCTACCTCGGGCGCAAGGGACACGGTCGCTACGTGAAGCGCGGCCTGTCCAGCTATCTGCACTGAGCCGTTCGCAACCGATCGCTCGCTGATCGCGTCATCAGCATCAGATCCCCCTGCGGGGTCCGGTCCGTGCTTTCCCCCACGGGCCGGACCCCGGCATTCGACCATCGAGACCCAGACCGCAACACCCATCGCCGTGAACACCAAGGCAGTGGGCAGCGTGGCCCGCATCGGAGCATCACCATGAAACTCATCAAACATTGGATCGGCGGCGAGTACGTACCGGGTGGCTCGGGCCGTACCGGCAACGTCTACAACCCGGCCACCGGACAGCAGACCGGCGAGGTGGCACTGGCGACCGAGCACGACGTCGACGCTGCGGTCACAGCGGCCGCGGCCGCCCTCCCGGCGTGGCGGGCCACATCGTTGTCGCGACGCGCCGAGATAATGTTCAAGATCCGCGCTCTGGTGGACACCCATCGCAATGACATCGCCGCGCTGCTCACGGCCGAGCACGGCAAGGTGCTCTCCGATGCACTGGGGGAGGTGGCGCGCGGCCTCGAGAACATCGAGTTCGCCTGCGGCACCCCGCATCTGCTCAAGGGCGGGTTCAGCGAGCAGGCTGCAAGTGGAGTTGACGTGTACTCCATTCGGCAGCCCCTCGGCGTGGTGGCCGGCATCACACCGTTCAACTTCCCGGCGATGGTGCCCATGTGGATGTTCGCCAACGCGCTGGCCTGTGGCAACACCTTCGTGCTCAAGCCGTCGGAGAAGGATCCGTCGGTGACGAACTACGTCGCCGAGTTGCTCCATGAGGCCGGCGTGCCCGCTGGCGTCTACAACGTCGTGCACGGCGACAAGGTGGCGGTCGATCGCCTGCTCACCCATCCCGACGTGGCGGCGGTCAGCTTCGTGGGGTCAACTCCCATCGCTCGATACGTCTACGAGACGGCGACGTCGAACGGGAAGCGATGCCAGGCCCTGGGCGGAGCGAAGAACCACATGGTGGTGCTGCCCGATGCGGACATCGACATGGCGGCCGACGCCGCGGTGTCCGCGGCGTTCGGTTCGGCAGGCGAGCGGTGCATGGCCATCAGCGTGGTGGTCGCCGTCGGTGGAGTCGGCGACCTCCTCGTCGATGCCATCGCCGCTCGCATGCCGTCCGTCAAGATCGGTCCGGGGGACACGAGTGGCAACGAGATGGGACCGCTCATCACCCGCGAGCATCGCGACAAGGTGGCGTCCTACATCGCCGCGGCCGACGCCGCAGGTGCCAAGGTGCTGGCCGATGGTCGTGACCTCCACGTGGACGGTGACGGCTACTTCCTCGGGCTCTCGCTGCTCGATCACGTGACACCAGAGATGAGTTGCTACACCGACGAGATCTTCGGACCGGTGCTCTCAGTGGTGCGGGTCGACACGTATGGCGATGCCATGCACCTCATCAACGAAAATCCGTTCGGCAACGGTACGGCGATCTTCACCCGTGACGGAGGGGCCGCGCGCCAGTTCGTCTACGACGTGCCCGTCGGCATGGTCGGCGTCAATGTCCCCATCCCGGTTCCGGTCAGTTACTACAGCTTCGGCGGATGGAAGTCCTCGCTGTTCGGTGACAGCCACATGTACGGGCCCGAAGGCATCAACTTCTACACGCGCGGCAAGGTCGTCACACAGCGATGGCCAGACCCGTCCACCAGCAAGATCGACCTGGGTTTCCCCCAGAGCCGCTGAGCCCAGAGCGCAAGAGCAGAGGAGGACTCGTGGACATCGGTGTCGTGCTGCAGACCAACCCACCGGCATGGCGGGTCGTCGACCTGGCCCGCAAGGCCGAGATCCACGGGTTCTCCCACGTGTGGACCTTTGATTCGCATCTGCTGTGGGAAGAGCCGTTCGTCATCTACAGCGCGATCTTGGCCGAGACGCGCAAGGTGATCGTCGGTCCCATGGTCACGAACCCGGCGACGCGCGATTGGACCGTGACGGCCAGCTTGTTCGCCACGCTCAATGAGATGTACGGCAACCGGACCATCTGTGGCATCGGGCGTGGCGACTCGGCGGTGCGCGTCACCAACGGTGCGCCCACCACTCTGGCAACGCTGCGCGACGCAGTGGGTGTCATCAAGGCGCTGGCCAACGGTCAGGAGTGCACCTACAAGGGAGCGACACTGCGTTTCCCCTGGGGGACCAAGAGCACCCTCGATGTGTGGGTCGCGGCCTACGGACCCAAGGCGCTCGCTCTCACCGGCGAGGTCGGCGACGGGTTCATCTTGCAGCTCGCCGATCCGCAGATCGCGGCGTGGACCATCGCCGCGGTGCGTGAGGCTGCCGAGAAGGCGGGCCGCGATCCGGCGGCGGTGAAGTTCTGTGTGGCGGCACCGGCCTATGTGGGCGACGATCTCCCCCACATGCGCGATCAGTGCCGCTGGTTCGGAGGCATGGTCGGCAATCACGTGGCCGACATCGTGAGTCGATACGGCGACAGCGGGGGAGTGCCCCACGCGCTCACGGACTACATCAAGGGCCGTCACGGCTACGACTACAACGAGCACGGACGGGCTGGCAACACCCATGCCGACTTCGTGCCCGACGACATCGTCGATCGGTTCTGCATCCTCGGTCCGGTGGCGCACCATCTCGAACGCCTCGAGGAGTTGCGCAGCCTCGGCGTCGATCAGTTCGCCATCTATCTGCAGCACGACAACAACGACGCAACGCTCGAGGCGTACGGCACCCACATTGTCGCGGCGATGGCCGACAAGGTGCAGGCCAAGCAATGATGCCGGCACGCCTGCGCCGCTTGTCGCTCAGCGTCGGCGCGGTCGTGGTCCTGTGCGCGCTGTGGGAGGGCTACAAGCTCATCGACGGCAACCTGCTCGGTTGGCATGCGCCGGCTCACTCCGACGATCGGTCGATGCCTCATGTGTGGACGATGTTGTCCCGCCTCGGTGATCCGGAGAACCGCGGCACGTCGCGACCGGTGGCTGCGGCCGTGCTCGAGGCGTCGTGGTACACGTTGCGCATCGCTGGTGCGGGTTTCCTGGCCGGGTCGTTGATCGGCCTTGGTGTGGCGGTTCTGATGCAGCGATTCGTGTTCGTCGAGCGAGCGTTGCTGCCGTGGGTCGTGCTCACGCAGACGATCCCGCTCATCGTGCTGGCCCCGTTGGTGGTGATCTGGGGTGGTCGTCTCGAACTGTTCGGCGTGCAGTGGAAGTTGTGGATGAGCGTCGCCACGATCTCGGCGTTCCTGTCGTTCTGTCCCATGGCCGTCGGTGCTCTACGCGGTCTGCAATCGCCGTCACCGGCGTCGGTGGAGCTCATGCGATCGCTGGCGGCCACACCGCGAGCGACGCTGCTCCGGTTGCGCTTCCCGTCGGCCGTGCCGTTCCTCATCCCCGCCATGCGGCTCGCGGCGGCCAGCTCCATCGTTGGGGCGATCGTCGCCGAGATCTCGACGGGGACGAGCGGTGGCATCGGGCGATTGTTGCTCGAGTACTCCCGGGAGGCGACCAGTGATCCGGCGAAGGTGTACACGGCGATGATGGGCGCCGCCTTGCTCGGTCTCGTCGTCGCCGGTCTCGTCGCCGCGGTGGACACGTTCGTGATGCGCAACCGACCTCGGGAGGTCAGCACGTGAGCACTGCCGTCGCCGTGTCCGGCGCGTCGAAACGGTTCAACCCCGGCAAGGCGAACCAGGTCGATGCGTTGAACGACATCGACCTCACCATCACCACCGGCGAGTTCGTGTCGCTCATCGGACCTTCGGGCTGTGGCAAGTCGACCTTGTTGCGCCTCATCGCCGATCTCATGGAACCGACGGCCGGCCGGGTGTCGGTCAACGGCAAGAGCGCTCATCAGGCTCGTCTCGATCAGGACTATGGGATGGCCTTCCAGACCGCGGGCCTGTTCGACTGGCGGACGGTGGCCGGCAACGTCGAGCTGCCACTCGAGTTGCGCAAGGTGTCGAAGGCCGACCGTCGTGCCCGTGCCCTCGAACTGTTGGCGTTGGTGCAGCTGAGCGACTTCGCTGATCATCATCCCTGGGAACTTTCGGGTGGCATGCAACAGCGCGTCGCCATCGCGCGGGCGCTGGCGTCCAAACCGGGATTGTTGCTCATGGACGAGCCGTTCGGGGCGCTCGACGAGATGACCCGTGAGCACATGCAAGCCGAATTGCTCCGCATCCGCGCCGAGCTGGGGACCACGGTGGTGTTCGTGACCCACTCCATCCCCGAGGCGGTGTACTTGTCGGACCGGGTAGTGGTGATGTCGCCACGGCCGGGTCGGATCACCCAGATCGTCGACGTCGATCTCGGTCAGCGCAGCGATGACACCCGCGAGGATCCGGCATTCTTCGCCAAGATCACCGAAGTGCGCGAGGCGCTGCGGCGCATCGAGCGTTCCACCGGCGATCCGAGCGCGCTCGACCCAACCGAGCGCGAACGCGTCGGTCTGCGCGGTGACGTTCGATGAGCACCCTGGTGAACCGCGTGGGTCGGGCCGTGCCGATGCTGCTGTTGGGGATCGCATTCCTCGCGGCTTGGCAGACGTTCGTCGAGGTCCAGGACATCAAGCCCTTCTTGCTCCCCAAACCCACCGCCATCTGGACCCAGATCGTCGATCAGCACAGCCAGATCCTCACCGCCGCTCGCAACTCGGGTACGAACGCCTTCGTCGGACTGATCGTCGGCACGGTACTGGGCGTGGTGATGGCTGCTGTGTCGAGTCGCATCCGCACGATTCGGGAGATGGTGGTGCCGCTGGCCGCTGCGGTGAACGTGATGCCGATCATCGCTCTGGCCCCCATCCTCAACAACATCTTCTCGTCGACCAGTTCCATCCCTCGCCGCACGATCGTGACGATGGTGGTGTTCTTCCCCATCTTCGTCAACGTCTTGCGCGGGCTCAGCCAGATCGATCCGGTCCAGGATGAGTTGATGCGCAGCTATGCCGCGTCCGACACCGTCACACTGCTCAAGGTGCGTGTTCCGAGCGCGTTGCCCCATCTGTTCACGGGACTGAAGTTGGCGGCGTCGCTGTGTGTGATCTCTGCGGTCGTATCGGAGTACTTCGGCGGCTTGCAGAACGGACTCGGCAATCGCATCGCGTCGGCTGCGTCCAACTCGGCGACTCCACGCGCCTGGGCGTACGTCGCCGGGTCGTGCGCGCTCGGGCTGGTGTTCTTCCTCGGGGCCAACCTCCTCGAACGCTTGGCCATGCCGTGGCGGGCCAAGCGCGCCAACTCCATCTGAGCTCCCGGGGTCTCCGCAAGATCCGAGACCACCGCAGTTCCACCGTTCTCCACCAGACCACCAACCCACCAGCACACCAACCCACCAGCACAGCAACCCAGAACCCGAAAGGCACCCATGAAGCACAACACGATGAAGCACAACACGATGAAAAGAGGTGTTGCCGCCGTCTTCGCTCTGTCTCTCATCGCTGCTGCGTGCGGCGACGACGGCGGCTCCAGCGACGCGACGACTGCCTCGACAACGCTCACTCCGGTGAAGCTCCAACTGCAGTGGGTCACTCAGGCGCAATTCGCCGGCTACTACGCAGCGAAGGATCAAGGCTTCTACAAGGACGAGGGCCTCGACGTCACCATCCTCGAAGGCGGCGTTGACATCGTCCCCCAGACCGTCCTGGCCGCTGGAGGAGCCGACTTCGGCATCGCGTGGGTTCCCAAGGCCCTCGCCTCGCGCGAGCAGGGCGCCGGCATCACCGAAGTGGCACAGATCTTCCAGCAATCACCGACGCTCCAAGTCGCGTGGGCTGATTCGGGCATCAAGTCCGCTGCTGACCTGAAGGGCAAGAAGGTCGGCAACTGGGGCTTCGGCAACGAGTTCGAACTCTTCGCCGGCATGACCAAGGCCGGCCTCGATCCGGCCAAGGACGTCACCTTGGTGCAGCAGCAGTTCGACATGCAGGCCTTGCTGAAGCGGGAGATCGATGCTGCGCAGGCGATGACCTACAACGAGTACGCGCAGCTGCTCGAGACGAAGAACCCCGACACCGGCAAGCTGTACACGGCCGAGGATTTCAGCGTCGTCGACTGGAACAAGGAAGGCTCGGCCATGCTGCAAGACGCCATCTGGGCCCCGACCGCGAAGCTGAAGGATGCGGCGTTCCAGGACACCACGGTGAAGTTCGTGAAGGCCTCGATCAAGGGTTGGGCGTTCTGCCGGGACAACGTCGACAAGTGCGTCGACATCGTGTTGGCCAACGGGCCCAAACTCGGCAAGAGCCATCAGACGTGGCAGATGAACGAGGTGAACAAGATCATCTGGCCCTCGCCCAACGGAGCGGGGATGATCGACAAGGCCAAGTGGGATTCGACGGTGTCGATCGCCAAGACCGCCAAGAACGATCAGGGCAGCACGGTCATCACCAAGGACCCCGATGCCGACGCGTACACCAACGACTACGTGACCAAGGCGCTCGCCGAACTGAAGACCGCCGGGGTCGACACCGTCGGTAGCTCCTACAAACCGATCACCGTCACCCTCAACGAGGGCGGTGCCTGAGCGGTAACCGCAACGACAGGGGACGGATCCCGATTGGGATCCGTCCCCTTCACCGCCATCCCCCTCACCAATGGCAATGATGCCGAGGAGTTCTCCATGACCGCGATCGGATCCACCCCGCAGAACCTGGCCGCTGATGCGGCCGGACCCAGCCAGGCCTATCTCGATGATCGGGCCCACGTCTTCCATTCGTGGTCGGCGCAAGGTGCATTGACACCGATTGTCGTGGCGGGAGCGGAGGGATCGTGGTTCTGGGACGAGAACGGCAAGCGTTACCTCGACTTCTCATCTCAGCTCGTGAACGTGAACATCGGCCACCAGCATCCCAAGTTGGTCGAGGCGATCAAGGCGCAGGCCGAGCAGCTGTGCACCATCGCACCGTTCCACGCCAACGCTGCTCGATCGCGCGCCGCCCGATTGATCGCTGAGCACGCCCCGGGCGATCTCGACAAGGTGTTCTTCACCAACGGCGGCGCCGAGGCGACCGAGAACGCCATCCGCATGGCCCGGCTCGCCAGCGGGCGCCACAAGATCTTGGTGGCCCATCGCAGCTATCACGGGGCCACCCACGGCGCCATCGCACTCACCGGCGATCCGCGTCGCTGGCCGAGCGAGCCGGCCATCCCCGGCATCGTTCGCTTCTTCGGGCCCTATCTGTACCGCTCGGCGTTCTACGCCACCACCGAGGCCGAGGAGTGTGAACGAGCGCTCGCCCACCTCGAACAGCTGCTCATGTTCGAAGGAGCCCACAACGTCGCCGGCATCATCTTGGAGCCCGTGGTGGGCACCAACGGCATCTTGGTGCCGCCGGAGGGATACCTGGCCGGGGTGCGGGCATTGTGCGACAAGCACGGCGTGGTGATGATCGCCGATGAGGTGATGAGCGGGTTCGGTCGGTGCGGCGAGTGGTTCGCCGTCGATCGATGGGGTGTCGTGCCCGATCTGATCTGCTTCGCCAAGGGCGTCAACTCCGGTTACCTCCCCCTCGGGGGAGTGATCATCAATGGTGCCATCGCCGAGTCCTTCAACGATCGGCCCTATCCCGGCGGACTCACCTACTCCGGTCACGTGCTCGCGTGTGCATCTGCCGCCGCGTCGATCGAGATCTTCGAACAAGAGGGGCTCATCGATGCCGCCCGATCGCTGGGCAACGACGTGATCGCCCCTGCGCTCGCCTCGCTCGCCGCAGCTCATCCGTGCATCGGTGAGGTGCGCGGGATCGGTGCCTTCTGGGCGATCGAACTGGTCCGCAACCGTGAGACGCGCGAGATGCTCGTGCCGTACAACGCCTCGGGGGCCGACGCCAAGCCGATCAACGACGTGGCCGCGGCCTGCAAGGCAAAGGGACTGTGGCCGTTCACCCACTTCAATCGGGTGCACGTGGTCCCGCCCATCACGACCACTGCTGCAGAGATCGCCATCGGGATGGAGATCTTGGATGAGGCACTCACCCTCGCCGATGCCCATGTCACCGGCTGAGCGGTGACGGGTTGAGCCCGGTCAGGCAGTGGCGACCTTGTTCCGCTTCCGGACATGGCGCACGACCTCGATGATCACGGTCATGGCGAGCGCTCCACCGAAAGCCAGCATGAACGCCTTGGTGTGATCGTCCTTGAACGCTTTGCCGCCGAGGTAGCCGAGCAGGCTGGCATAGGTGGCCCAGATGAGCACCGCGGCGGTGATCCAACTCATGAACCACACCCGTGATTGACGGGTGATGCCGCTCGACAAGGTGAGCGCTGTTCGGCCGCCGGGGATGAACCGGGCGGTCACGAGCAACGGACCCCCGCGGGCCTTGATCTGCTCGTCGGCCCAGTCGAGCTTGGCGCGGGTGGAGGCTTTGCGCTGAGCCCGGCGCTCGAGCCTCGGGCCGAAGCGAGAACCGATGTGGTAGGCGGTGTTGTCACCGAGGAAGGCCCCCACCGCGCCCACCGCGATGGTGGCCAGCAGCGGGTACTCACCTTGCGCCGCGGCAACACCCCCGATGATCACGCACGTCTCGCTGGGCACCACGGGGATGACCGAGTCGAAGAACGCGATGACGAAGATGATGGCCAGGAACCACCAATGGCCCGACACCTTGTCGAGCCAATCGGTCATCTCGGTCACGATGCTGGCGAACATTGCGCCAAGTGTGCCAGCTGGGGAGGACGGTATTGGCCCGCGTGGGTACAGTTCTTCCCATGGCGCTGTACGAGTACCGCTGCAAGACCTGCGATTCCACTTTCGAGCTCCGTCGGCCCATGAACGAGGCCAACGCCCCGGCTGAGTGCCCCGATGGTCACCCCGGTGCCGTCCGGCTGCTGTCGGTGTTCGCCTCGGTCGGAGCTTCTGCTGCTTCGCCGGCGTCTGCGCCGTGCGGCGTGCCCGCTCCGATGGCCGCCCGCGGCTGCGGCAGCGCCTGCGGCTGCCACTGAACCACCCCGCAAACGAACCGGCCGGCTCGTGGTCGATGAAGCGTTCGGCGATCCGCCGGAGGTGCTGTGCGTCCTGGGCTGACACCGTGGTCTGCGCGTCGGATCGCGTTGCGCCACTAGAGCACGATGATGGTCCTTCACATGGCGTCGGGCGCGACCTAAGTTCGGCATCGAAGTGGCCGATTGGTCGAGTGAACATGCTTCCGTGCGGGGGCATCATCGAAAAGGAGCTCTCGTGAAGCGGATGCAGCGGGCAGGGGCAGCCCTGGCCATCGGAGCCGGCATGTTGCTGGCTGCTTGTGGCGGTGGCGGGGGCGGCGACGTCACCAAGGACACCGAAGGTTCGAACTCCACCGACACTTCGGTGGCGAGCGGCACGACCGCGAAGGCCGGAGCCAAGGGCGCGGTCAGCGACATCAAGGGCGTCAAGAGCGCCACGGTGCAGATCATCGCCGAGGGCAGCCTGCGCGATCCCGAAGAAGGCCAGACCTCGACGTTGGGTTCGGGTAGCGGCTTCATCGTCGACCCGAGCGGCGTCATTGTCACCAACAACCACGTGGTGACCGGCGCAGGATCGCTGAAGGTCTACATCGGCGGGTCCAAGGAGGCCATCCCGGCCAAGGTGCTGGGGGTTTCGGAGTGCAACGACCTCGCCGTCATCAAGCTCAGCGATCCGGGTACCTATCCGTTCCTGTCGTGGTCCGACGAGGCTGTCGAACCGCCGATGGAAGTGTTCACTGCAGGGTTCCCGCTCGGTGATCCCGAGTTCTCGATGACCAAGGGCGTCGTTTCCAAGGCCAAGGCCGACGGGCAGACCAGCTGGGCCAGTGTTCGCCACGTCATCGAGCACGACGCCAACATCCAGCCGGGCAACTCCGGTGGCCCGTTGGTCGACCCCAACGGGCAGGTCGTCGGAGTCAACTACGCCGGCGGTGACCCCGGCACCGGCACCGCCCAGTTCTTCGCCATTGCTCGCGATCTGGCCGAGACAGTGGTCGAGTCCCTCAAGACCGGCAACGACGAGACGATCGGCGTCAACGGCAAGGCCATCACCAGCGAGGACGGCTCGACCGTCGGCGTGTGGGTGGGCGGCGTCGCTGCCGGGTCTCCGGCGGCCAAGGCCGGTGTCCTTCCCGGTGACATCATCACCGAACTCAACGGCGTTCAGATGAGCGTGCCGACCATGGAGAAGTACTGCGACGTGCTGCGCACCGCCAACGAGGGTACGGCCATCTCCATCCAAGTGCTGCGCTATGACACCGGCGAGGTGTGGGTCGGCGAGATCAACGGCGCCAAGATGGAAGCTCGCTACTCGTTCGCTGAAGAGCTCGACTCGGAGCTCCCGGCCGACTCGGGTGGCTCGACGGGCACCAGCGACTACACCTACGAAGATGTCATCGACCAGACCGGAACCATCACCGTGCAGGTCCCGGCTGAGTGGTCGGATCGTGATGTCAGCCCGCAGGACATCGGCTTGGCCAGCGGCCCGGCCCCGACCATCGAGGCTGCCCCGAACCTCAGCAAGTTCCTGGCGTCGTCGACCGAACCTGGCGTGCTGTTCATCGGTGTGCCGTCGGGT
The DNA here is from genome assembly GCA_050246915.1 of Acidimicrobiia bacterium. Lineage (GTDB taxonomy): Bacteria > Actinomycetota > Acidimicrobiia > Acidimicrobiales > Ilumatobacteraceae > JBFWVD01. Next base: position 17,569 of record JBFWVD010000010.1, read on the forward strand.
GCCCGGAACGTCGACGCCGACGCGGTGCTCGATGCTTTGGCACCGACCGCCGAACAGGACTGCGTCGATCAAGGCCGCGACGACTACGGCGACGCCGCCTTCACCGGTCGTCAGAACGTCTACATCTGCAGCAACACCTCCGTGGTCGTGTTGCTGGTGGCCAAGCCCGTTGATCGGCCAGACGTCGCGGTCGTGGTCGGTGTGCAAGCCATCACCGACGCTGACCTCGCGGCACTCGACAACATCCTGTACACGTTCAACATCGCCTGAGGCTGGCGTCGAACGACGCTCCGACCATCCGTCAAGAGCGATTGACAACTGATATCCGGACGGTTGTCCGGGACGCGAAGAGGGGCTGCGCCGATGGCGCAGCCCCTCTTCGTTCTCCTTGTGCCACAACGATGATCGACCGGTGTCGATCAAACCCGAGTGGCGCTCGATGTGGCTACAGGCTCACCGTTGTCTGCACTCGGATCCGTGTGCTCAACGATGGGACCTTTGATGTGGTCCGCTTGATGGGAATGACGCGATGGGCGGAGCTGAACATCGCGAGGATTGGTGCCGCGGCGGGAGTGATCACGAGCGGATCGCCGATCACGGGGTTGGCCCCCGGATCAGTGAACGCCGATGGCAAGCCCGGTTGGACCAGCGGCGAGCCCGGTTGCACCAGCGGTGGTCCCGGTTGCACCAGCGGTGGTGCGGTCACGACGGGAGGGACCGCCCCCGTGCTGGGAGCAGTGACGCTCTGATCGGTGAGTCCGGGGAGCAGATCGGTCGACGGCGGCATGGGCGGGGCGGCAAGCGGATCGACCACGGTAGGTGGGACTACCGGGGGTGCTGGGTTCACCACAGGGGGGTCGGTGACGATCGGTGGCGGTGGCACGATGACTGCGGGCGGCACCTCGGCCGCGGGCGGCGCAGGAGCCGGCTCGGCCGGAGCAGGCTCGGCCGGAGCGGGCTCTGCCGGCGGCTGCTCGGACGGGGGAACCCACAGCAGTTCCTCCATGGTGGGCATCGTCCGGCGCATGCTGGTGGGCAAGGCCTTCTTGCAGGTCCATGGCCTCCAGCCCTGGGTGCGCCAGAGATCGGCGGCGACCTTGGCGTTCGTGTCCAGGTTCAGCCGGATGTCGTCCCAGGTGTAGCCCTCGGCGAGGAGGCGCTTGCGGTGTACGCGGTTGATCTGGAAGATGCCGACGTTGGGCTTGTTCGCCCCGGCGGTGCGTTCGTTGGTGAGCCAACGTGACTCGCAATAGGTGACGGCGAGTGCGTTCTCCACCTGGCTGGGTGGAAAGTGGGCACTGATGGCATCCACGACCTCTTGGGGAGGCGCAGGCCGGGCGGTGGCCGCCTCGGCGATGCCGGCGGTGCCGACGAGACCGATGATGGATACAGCGGTGACAACGAGCGCGGTGATGATCACGGCGCTGATCGCTCGCTCGAGCGGGTTCTTGCTGGGCTTGCTGGTCGTGCGGCGCAGTGTGTGCGCGCGCGTTGACGGCTGCCCGGTTTCCCGGGCGTCGCACGTTTGCATTGGCGCTTCTCCTCTAAAGGGGCGTTCGACGGACGGCGTCCGACGTCGTCTGATCAGGGAGGCGGGCGCCGAGGCTCGGCGACACCCACCAGGGATTTGTCCAGTGGCAGCTCCTGCGCTGGGTCGGCCGAGTCGGTTGTCGACGAGGCCGTTGCAGCACTGAGTAGTAGCTGCTGCCACCGTAGGGAACGATTCCCCGTAGCGTCGAATTGCGGCGGTGACATGTTTAACCCGGCTTTTCCGCCTTTTTGTGGGTTTCGGCAGCGTTGTCCCAGCTCACGGGCGCAATTTCTGCGTCAGATGACCCCGGCGGCTTGCGCGACTTCGCGGAACTTTTTTCCGAGCGAGGCCACCGTTTCGTGGGCATTGAGCCCGCTGGGGTTCGGCAGCACCCAGGTGGGGCGGTCACCCAACATCCGAGGTTGTTGACCCAAAGTGGCCTTACGTTCACTGAACGCGGCGCGATAGGCGGTCACGCCCAGGATGGCCACAACGTTGGGCTGCAACGACTTCACGCGCGCCTCCAGGCTCGCACCACCTGCTGTCAACTCGAGTTGCGTCAGTTCATCGGCTCGCGCGGTGGCGACATCGACGATGTTCGTGATCCCGATGCCGCGTGTCAACAAAAGTTGCCTATCACTGTATGCAAGTCCAGTTGACGCATCGATGACGCGGTCGACGATGCCGGCTGCAACGAGCGCAGGCCAGAATCGATTGCCCGGTCGCGCGAAATGCGCATTGACAGCAGCCGACCACAAGCCGGGATTGATCCCGACGAACAGCAGGCGTGTGGGTGACGCGATCAGATCGTCGACGCGACCCCCTCTGTGTCGGTCGAGGTCTTCTGCGCGCATGGCGCGACGTTAGGCGTCGATCACGGTCGACCGCCGTGGCGCCGATGTGGTCAGCGGCGACGGCGAGCGGCGATCAGGAGACCGCCGGTGCACAACAGCGCACCGGCGAGCACGAGCAGATCGGAGATCTCGGTGCCGGTGAGCGGGAGTCGACCGGTGCCAGCCGCGGACACCGCGCTCACGTTCGCGGTGGACGTGTTGTCCCCTACGCGTGGGTCGAGCATGGGGCTCGACACCCGAGCGGTGTTGCTGATCTCGCCCGTGGTCGCGACCGCCACCGTGAGGGTGATCGTGGCGGTCGAGCGCACGGCGAGGCTGGTGGAACGAACACAGCTCACGAGCTGCGCGGCGGCGGTGCAGGTGAACCCGTCCCCGGTGCCGGAGATGAACGTGAGGCCGGCCGGCAGATCGTCGGTCACGGTGAGGACGTTCGGGGTCGAGGGCCCGGCGTTGGTGACCCGGAGCGAGTACTGGGCCTGGCCTCCGGAGGTGAAGGCGCCCACGGCCGTCTTGGCGATGGCCAGGTCGGCCTGGGCCTGGAACCCGAAGTCGATGTTGGTCACGTTGTCGCCCATCACCACGGTGAGCTGGGTCGTCGCGTTGTTGACCCGGTCGGGATCGCTGGTGTTGACCAGCCCCGGGACGGTGCTGACGTCGACCGACAACATGATCACCCCGGCCGGGAGGCCGCAGATCTGGTAGGTCCCGTCGGCGTCGGTGACGTCGCTGAGGGTGAGATCGTCGCTATTGCCGAGCACACCGTCGAGGCCAGCCCACGTGGCCCGGACGGTGACGCCGTTGATGCCCGGTTCACCACTGTCGCGCACCCCGTTGCCGTTTCGGTCCTCGAAGATGGTCCGGCTGACACACGCCGTTCCGCCGTAGCCGAAGTCGACGTCCCGTTTGGTCTCGCCGGTCGCGAGCGGTCCCGATGCTGTGTGCCCGGTGGCCGTGCCATCGAGATCGCTGACGGGGCTGAGCCCCGCTGGGATCGTCGTTGCATCGACGGTGACGACGAAGTTGCCGATGGCGACATCGTCGAACACGTAGATGCCGGCGGCGGAGGTGGTGGTACTGGCCACGCTGTCATCGCCGGTGTTGAGTACACCGTCGTTGCCGGCATGGCGCAGCGTGACCGTGACGTTGGGAATCGGCGGCTCCCCGGAGTCAGCGACACCGTCATGGTCGAGGTCGACCCACACGAGATCACCGATCGAGCCGGCGAGGAACATGCCGAAGTCGGCGGTGGACACGACGGTTGCATCCGGCACGACCACCACTGCGGTGGCCGCGGAGCTGATGCCATCGAGGTCGTAGGTCTGTTGGGCCGACGCCGGATAGGTGCCGCTGATGAGATCGACGCGGTAGCTGCCGCTCGGCAGGTTCGTGAACTGATAGGCGCCGATCGCCGAGGTGTCGATGGTCCCGATCACCACGTCGTCAGCATTGCCGAGGACGTTGTCGAGTCCGGCCCACGTGGCGCGCACGCTGACCGCTTCGATGCCGTGCTCTCCGCCGTTGAACGCGCCGTCGCGGTTCGAGTCCTGCCACACGAGATCACCGAGCGTTGCCGTCCCTCGATAGCCGAAGTCGACGTCGGTGCGATGCTGTCCAGAGGTGAGGGTGGCTGCGGCCTGGTTGGCCGTTCCGGTCCCGTCCAGGTCGAACGTGGGGGTCAACGCACCGGGCGTGGTCGTGACCCGATAGGTGCCGGGAGGTAGGCCAGTGAGGCTCCATTGACCATTGCCATCGGTGGTGGTCGTGAACGTGAGGTTGTCGGCGGTGGTGGCCAGGTTGCCGTCCGGCCCTGCCCACAGAGCGCTGACAGGCACGGCGACGATCCCCGGTTCATCGGGATCGGCCACGCCGTCGCCATCGCGATCGAGCCACACGAGATCGCCCATCGACGCTGCGGCGTTGTAGCCGAAGTCGACATCGACGCGGTTCTGGCCCGCGGTGAGGCTGGTAGTGGCCTGGTCGGCGGTGCCGAGGCCGTCGAGGTCGAAGGTCTGGGTCATGCCGGTCACCGTGACCGAAGCGCGGTACGGGCCGGCAGGCAGATGGGAGACACCCCAGACGCCATCAGCGCCGGTGGTGGTGGCGAAGGTGACGTTGTCGCCAGCGGTGGCGAGGTCGGCGTCGACGCCGCCCCATACCAGCGACACGGCGATGCCGGGGATGCCCACCTCGCCGGAGTCCTGGACGGTGTCAGAGTCGCCGTCGAGCCACACGCGGTCGCCGATGGATCCGGTACCGGTGAGGCCGAAGTCGGCGTCGGTCACGTTGGTGTTGGTGGTGACCGCCAACGTGGCCGTGCCCAGACCGTTGGTGGCTCCGTTGCGATCGAAGGTCGTCGTCATTCCCGAAGGCGGCGTGATGGAGACCTGGTAGTTCTGACCGGCACCGAACCCGGGCAGTGCGAAGCTGTACGCGCCGGTGGCATCGGTGGTGGTCGTGTACGTGACGTTGTCAACTGTTGTTGACAGGTTGCCGTCGATCCCTCCCCACAGGAGCGTGACGGTCATTCCGGCAACACCGGGCTCGCCGGAATCGTCGATGCCGTCGGCGTCGATGTCGAACCACACCCGATCACCGAGGCTGGGGGTGGCCATCGTGAGGGTGACCGTGTCGGGCGTGACGTTGTTGTAGACGCGATAGCGCGGCGCAGTTCCGCCGGAGACGCCGGTGTAGGAGGGGATCGATGCGGTGTTCACCAACGTCGATGCGTTGGCGAGCACCGGCGAGGTGGCGATGGTTGCGGTGTAGGTGATGGTCACCGTGGCAGACGGAGCGATCGAGGCGATGGTGAAGGACAGATCGGGATCACCGACGGTCCAGCCGTCGGCCTCGGTGACGCCACCGGGCAGCGGCGTGGTCACCACGACGTTGCTGAATCCCGCCGGTGGCAGATCGTTCACCACCGCGCCGTAGGCCGTGGCGTCGCCGACGTTGCTGACGACGAGGCGGAACGACTTGGTACCCGACGCCGTCGTGCTGCAGGCGTCGGCGTCGGCGGTGTTACCGGCGGTGGTGTCGCAGCCGGCGACGTTGGTGACGTCCTTGTCGATGCGCAGCGTGGGCTCATCGAGGTTCACCGTGGCCGAGGCGATCGGTGTGGCGTTGGTGTACGTGGGGAGAGACCCGAGCGTCGGTGCGCTGGACTGCACGTTGGTGAGGTTCCAATGGACCAGTACGTTGTTGGTGACGACGGTCGACCCGGTGTTGCCGACGACGTCGGCCACCCGCGTCACCACGGGCAGATCGAGCGTGCGGGCGGTTCCGGTCGCCGAGATGTCGCCGAGGTGCCAACCGATGTTCTGCCCCGACGCAGTCAGCCCGGTGGCGGTGAGGCCGCAGCCGCCCACGCAGACCGGTGTCCCGTACGACTGGAACGTGAGACCGGCGGGCAGCGCGTCATCCACGAGGGCGTCGAACACCTGCACGTTGGCGGGGATCACCACGCTCACCGTCCAGGTGATGTCCTCGCCGATGGTGAGGGCCGTGGGGCTGGCCGACTTGGACACGAGCACAGCGGGCGCGTTCACCGACGCGCTGGCGCTCGCGTGATAGGTGGTGCGTTCGCCGGTCACCGTGCCCGAGAGACTGGTGGCATCAGCGATGACCGCGTTGATGAACGTGCCGCCGCCGGTTGCCGGGTTGTCGATGGTGACGTCGTAGGTGCGCACCACCGCGGCGGCTCCCGGCGCGATGTCGATCGCGGGCCAGGTGATGGTGCGAGCGCCGGAGTTCCACACGCCGCTGTTGGCGATGGGCAACGCCGGAGTGATGCCGAGAGGCAAGAGGTCGACGATGACGGTGTCATGAGCGGTTGACACGTTGCCCGGAGCGGTCGGGTTGGTGGCGTTGATCGTGTACGTCACGGTGTCGCCGGGGTTGGCGGTGGCCTTGTCCGCGACCTTGGTCAATGTGATGTTCGGCTCGACGATCGTGGTGACGTGCGACGCATTTGCGGTATGGGTGGTGCCGACGCTGTCGTTCCACGGCAGCGAGACGTTGTTGGTGCGAACCGTCGAGCGATTGTTGCCGCCAGCACCGGTGAGGTCGTCGACGAGGAGACGGAAGGTGACCGTGACGGTGTCGGCCCCGCTGGACGGTGCGTTGTCGTACTGCGTTCCCGAGAGCACATCGGTGTCGGGAAGGGCCACGGTCCACGACCGCGAGTCCCCGGCGATGGTGACGGAGAGCGGTGTGCCACCTGGGTTTGCGCTGTTGACGAGCGTGGCGACGGGGGCGGGACTGGACTGGTAGCTGAACCCGGTCGGGAAGGTGTCGGTCAGCGTGGGGGAGTTGTACAGCTCGGTGCCGGCCGGGATCGTCGCCGTCACGGTGTAGTCCACGTATTCACCGATGGTGGCTTGCGATGCGGTGTTGTTGCCGGTGGCGTTCACCGAGGTGACTGCGGTCTTGGTCAAGGTCACGCCTGCGGTCGTCACGTTGGCGCTGGCCTTGGCCAGAACCGTGTTGCCCGTGAGCGTGGAGTCGATGTTGCTCACCGGGATGTAGCGGACACGATCGGGGATCGTGTCGGTGTTGCTGTCGACGTTCGTCCCCCCGAAGTAGTCACGCACGCCGGCGGTGTTGGTGAGCGTCTCAGAGGCGCCGATCCCCACCGGCACGGTGACGGTGTACGTGAGGTTCGTCGTGGCTCCGGCGGCGATCGACCCGATCGACCACTCGAGCCGATCGGGGTTGGGCGTGGTGTTGCACGAACCGCTCCCGGAGATGGCGGTGACCATCGAGCAGTCGATCTGTGTGGGGAGCACGTCCCACACCGTCGCGTCGAGCGCGGTGGCGTATCCACCGGCATCAGGGGTGGCCGCGGTATTGGTGACGCCGACGGTGTAGTTCACCGTCGAGTTGGCCACGACACCGCTCGTGGGCGTGGCGCTCTTGCTCAGCGTGAGACGCGGCTCGACCTGCTTGTGGATGGCCGAGTCCCGCAACGACACGGCGCTGCCCGCAGTGTTCTTGGTCGAGACCTTCATGAGGTTGTTCACGGCAACCGCAGCAGCTGATTGCGATGGTGCCGTCACGGTCAGGACCGAGAACACGACCTGGAACCGCTTGGCTCCGGGCGTGGCATCGACATACGGGGGGAGCGTCCACAAGAGCGCGTTGTCGGCGCTGGTGAGGCTGCCGCCGCCGCCATCGGTGAGGGTCACCGAGCCTGCGGTGTGAGCTGCGGTTTCACCGTTGGCGCCGCCCCAGACCGCCTCATAGGTCGATCCGGGCGGGATGAAGTCGAGAACCGTCGAGTCGCGGAAGTCGAGGTTCGATGGGTAATCGACGGTGAGTCGGTAACAGACCCGGTCACCGGGTCGGTAGCTGGAGGGGGCAGTGGCGGCGTCGTCGGCGCTCGCCCAGGTCAACGAGCCCGACGCGCAATCGAGGAGGATGGTTCCGGCGGCCCCGGGGACCGAGACCTCCTTGGTGATGGAGATCGGGTCGGCACTCTGCCCGGCGGCGGAGGCGTCGACGATGGCTGGGTTGGCCGGGAGGCTGTTGGCCACGTCGTCGATGACCCTCGGTGCGGTGCCGGTCAGTGCGGTGGTGTTCTCCCATTCGTCGCGACCGAGCACCGGAAGGCCGCTGCCGCGATAGGTGTCCCGGGTCGTGGTGTCGACAGTGAGCACTGCGATCGACGAGACGCCGAGGTCGAACGCCGGCCACGTCAGGTCGGTCGTCGTCACCGGCGCAGGATGCGTGGCTGAGCCGGTCGGGCCGCTGGTGGACGTCACGTCGAGACCATCGGGGACTGGATCAGTAACGATGATGTTCTGGCCCGAGCGGTACTCGCCGGTTTGGACGGTGATCGTCCACGTCGTGGTCCCGCCCTGGGTGATGGTCGACGTGCTGGCGGTCTTGAGCTGCCGTACGTCCTCGGCGGTGCGGTCGAGCACGTCGTCGTCGCTCGTCGCGGTCGACGTGGCGGCCTTCACGGTGCCGGTGTACGTGCCCGCGGCACTCGCCCAGTTGCGGATGAGTTGCTCGTCGGTGGTCTCGGGCCCGCTGTTGTTGTCGAGGTTGGCCGTCTGGGCTCCGGTGGTCGCGGGGGTACCGCCCACCGTCGTCCAGGCCATCGTGTTCTCTCGAAGGGCGATGCCGGCGCGGTAGATGATCTGCACGGTCGGGGTGGAGGGGCTCGAATCGGCGGCGAGGTTGCCGAGGGTCCATGTCACCTTGGTGTAGACCCCGGTGGTCAACGGTCCGGCCCCGTCGGGGTCGGTGTTCACCGTGTCAACCGAAGTTGGCGCGATGCACGACGGCACGTCCGGAGTGGAGGTGAGCGATGCAGCAGAAGGGTATTCGACGGTGTTGGAGGGGTTCGTCGGAGCGTCGGTGGTGTTGTCGGAGGTACCACAACCGAGGAACTCGAGAACCGCTGGCAAGTAGTCGATCACGGTCACGCCATTGGTGGCAGCCTTGGCATTGTTGGTGACGTCCAAGGAGTACGTCGTGGTGTGCGCGTGCACCCCACGCAAGATCTCCCCCTCGGGGCTGGGTTCCGACTTCTCGATGTCGAGAGCGACGATGCGCGTCGTGGCCGTGACACCGGTGGCTGATCCGGTCTGTCCGCCGGTGAGGGCACCGGTGGTGGCGTTGAAGGTGGGGACCGTTCGCGGATCGCTGTTGACGTAGGCGTTGAACGTGGTGATCACGTCGGTGTTGACGGGGTTGGTCGTGCCGTTGGTGACAGCGTCGAACGCCAGGGCACCCGAGGAGTTGGCGAGCACGTCGGCCACGTTGACGAAGAGCAACGTGGTCTGGTTGGCCGCGGGCTGGTTGGCGATGATGGTGGGATCGCCGGCGGATCCGGCGGTGCCGGCCACGTAGCTCACACCCGCCGGGAGCACGACTCGGAACGACAGGTTGTAGCCGTTGGTGCCGGTCGGGTTGGTGACGTTGGCCGCGTAGGAGATCGTCGAGTTGTTGTTGCCGACCAGGACGCGAGCGGGAGCAGAGGCCGTCATGGCGATGTTGGGTGTGCCGGCGGCGAGGGCCACCTCGGACATCACGAAGGGCAGGATGGTGGCGACGAGAGCGAGCGCGACCACGGCTCGGGCGAGGGTTCGGCTTTGGAACACGAACTTTCATCGGCTGGTGGACGCAGGCCGTGGATCTAGACACACGTCTTATTTGCCGTGATCACGAGCTCGAGCCCAGCTTGACTCTCGGCAGCGTCCCAGGCACGGTTGTTGCGATGGTCGAACCAGGGGGCCGAGGTGACCACTCCACGGCGAGTGGTGACACCTTCCGTTCGTTGCGGGTGCGGAACTTCCGGTTGTTCTTCCTCGGGCAGTCGGTGTCGCAGGTGGGCAACTGGCTGACGATCGTCGCCCAGGTGCTCCTGGTGCTGAAGCTGACCGACAGCGGCGTCGCCGTGGGTGTGCTTGCAGCCTTCCAATACGTCCCGGTGTTGGCGCTGGGCGCCTGGGCCGGAGTGGTGGCAGATCGGTTCGACAAACGTCGGCTGCTCATCGCGGTGCAGTCAACGGGGATGGTCCAGTCGTTCGCGCTGGCCGCCATCGCCGCCGCCGAACGTCCATCGGTGTGGCTCATCTACATCGTCGCGGCCATCGGCGGGGTCGCTACCGCGTTCGACAATCCCACGCGCCGATCTCTGGTGGTGGAGATGGTGCCCGAGAGGGACATGGCCAATGCCGCGAGCTTGAACACAGCGATGATGACCGGGTCGCGCATCTTCGGACCTGCGCTCGCGGGGTTGCTGATCACGACGGTCGGATTCGCCTGGTGCTTCACCATCGACGCCATCTCCTACGGCGCAGTGCTGCTCGGATTGTGGCGCATGGACCCTGAGGCGATCCGGCGATCGCCGGTCGTTGCTCGCGCCAAAGGTCAAGTGCGAGAAGGACTTCGCTATGCCCGTTCCGAACCCGAGATCTGGGTGACGCTGGTGATGATGTTGCTCATCGGGACGTTCACCTTCAACTTCAACACGGTGCTCCCCTTGTTGGTGAAGCGGAGCTTCGGTCGCAGCGACACCGCCTTCACCATCGTCATGTCCATCACCAGCGTCGGGTCGGTCATCGGTGCGCTGCTCACCGCGCGCCGCCACGTCGTGCGTCTCGAGCAGGTGGTGAGCGGGGCCTTGCTGTTCGGCGTCATGATGACGGCGTTGGCAGCGGCGCCGAGCTTCGCGCTCGCACTTCCCATCGGCGTCGGCGTCGGCTTGGGCAGCACCACGTTCATGGCCCGCGCCACCGCACTGGTGCAACAACGCGCCGATCCCGTCATGCGCGGTCGCGTGCTGGCCATGCAGTCGCTGGTGTTCCTCGGCACGACTCCGGTCGGGGCGCCGATCGTCGGGTCGGTCTCGGAGGCGTTCGGCGCTCGCTACGGCGTGCTCATCGGTGCTGCTGCGGCGTTGATCGCGGCAGCGTGGGGATGGTCGGCGGCGGCCAGGATCACTGCTGGCGCAGCAACATCTCCTGGGTGAACATCGCCGCCAGGCGGCCGGAGCGATCGTGCACCGCTCCTTGGTACAGCCCGCGGCTCGCCCCCACCTTGAGAGGGACACAGTCGAACAGCAGCCAGTCGGTGGGATCGACCTGATCGTGGAACCACACCGAGTGATCGAGGCTCGGACCGTACAAGGGCATGCCCAGATGGTGCACTGCGCCGAACCCGCTGCCGAAGTCGGACATGAAGGTGATCATGCACGCGTCGAGCACCGGGGTTCGGTCGTAGGGGACGACCACGCGGCACCACATGGTGTCGATCGGGTACTCACCGCTTCCGCCGCAGGGCACCTCGCCAGTGGTGATGTACATGTCGCAGGATCGGTGCTTGTCGCTCAGATCACTGCGGAGCAACACCTCGGGCATGGGAACGTCGGCACGCATCGCGACCGTGTACTGCGCTCCCGGCTCGGGCACATGGAACGAAGCACTCATCTCGAAGATCACTTCGCCGCCCTGGATGGCCGCGACGCGGCGAGCCGAGAACGAGCGACCATCTCGATCGCGATCGACGCTGAACAGCACCGGTCGATTGAGATCGCCGGGGCGCAGGAAGTAGCCGTGCAAGGAGTGGGGGAGCCGATCGTCGGTCACCGTCTTCGACGCGGCAAGCAAGGCCTGGGCCGCGACCTGGCCGCCGTAGATGTGGGGACGGGAGCCCGGTGGGACCTCGTTGATGCCCCGATAGAGATCCCGATCGAGCAGTTCGAGCTCGAGCCAACCCAAAGGATCATCGGAGAACGGTTGCATCACCACAGGAAGCTACTGGCCGAGGCCAACGGGGCGCCCCTGCGCCGGGCGTGACAGCATGCACACATGAAGGTGCGCTTCGCTGTGAGTCCAGGGGGCAATGTCTTCGACGCCGGCGAGTTCGTCTCGTTCGTGGCGACGTTGGAGCGCAAGGGTTTCGACGGAATGTGGCTCTCGGACGTGCCGCTCGGTCACACCGTCGACCCCATCGTCGGGCTCAGCTATGCCGCGGCCATGACCACCAAGCTCAAGCTGGGGGCCAACGTGGTGCCCATCGGCCGCAGCCCCATCACCTTGGCCAAGGAGCTGGCCCAGGCCGATCGGTTGTCCGGGGGGCGAGTGCTGCTCACGTTCGTGCCCGGCGTCGATGAGCCCGGTGAGCGTGCCGGACTCGGCATCGGTAGTGGCGATCGTCCGGGTGCGCTGGACGAGGCCATCGTGGTGTGTCGGAAGTTCTGGTCTGGCGAGCCGGTGGAGCACGTGAGCGAGCGCTACAGCTACTCCGGTCAACGCATGTTGCCCACACCGCTGCAGGCCCCGCTCGAGGTTTGGCTTGGCGGCAAGGGACCGGCCGCGTTGCGTCGAGTCGGACGCTTGTCCGACGGATGGCTCGGTGCCGGGGTTTCGCCGCGCGATTGCGTGGGCGCGTGCGCTCGCATCAACGAAGCCGCTGCCGCTGCCGGGCGCTCGATCGATCCCGAGCACTTCGGTATGAGCATCCCGTACGCCCGATCGAACCCGTCCGATGCCACCATCGCCCGGATCCTGGATCGCTCTCCGGGGAATGTCATCAGCGATCTGCTCCCCGTCGGTCCGGAGCAGCTGCGCGATCTGGTCGGCCGCTACCTCGAGTCGGGGGTCAGCAAGTTCGTGGTCCGCTCCGTCGGACAGATCGGCGATTGGGAAGAAGAACTCAGCCACCTGGCCGAGATCGTGCTGCCGCTGCAGACCTGAGCAATTCGAGTTGACACCTCTCGCCCCTCCAAGGTCGGCAACGCTCGCTGGGGATCAGTCCTTCGGAGCGCGCTGCGCGGCGATGATGTCGCGCGGCGGGGTGTACGGCTCGGTGGCGAACCCGTAGCGGCGCAGCCAGTTGGCACCGTCGACCACCAGCGTGTGGCCCGTGATGTAGGAGGCGTACGGCGAGCACAAGAAGGTGGCAGCCCAGCCCATCTCGCGGACCTCGCCGGTGCGTCCCGCGGGGATCTGCACCTTGCGGGCCGCCGATTCCTTCTGACGGCCCGCGCCCCAATGGGCGTCTTGATCGTCGTGGGGAAACATGCCCGGTGCGATGCCGTTGACCCGGATGCCATCGCCGGCCCACTCCACGGCAAGGGACTGGGTGAGGTTCACCACACCGGCCTTGGCTGCTGCGGAGTGCGACGCTCCGGGCCCGCCGGTCCACGCGTACGTGGCGGCGATGTTGACGATGGCGCCGTCGCCATTGCGAGCCAAGCAGCGGCGGGCCAGCTCGGTGGAGCAGAAGAACGTCCCGTCGAGCACGATCTGCGTCACGGCGCGCCAGGCGTTGGGGCTCATGTCCTCAGCGGCGACGGCGAAGTTGCCGGCCGCGTTGTTGACCAGATAGCTCACCGGTCCGAGAGCACCTTCGATGGCGTCGAACGCCGCGGTGATCTGCGCGACGTCGCGGATGTCGGCGGCCACGGCGAAGGCCTTGGCGCCGAGTGCTTCCACCGCAGCCACGCCGGCCTCTCGGTGTTCGGGTTTGCGGCTCACGATGCCCACGGCACAGCCCAGTCGCGCGAACTCCAGCGCGATGCCCTTGCCGATGCCGGTACCGCCTCCGGTGACGATGACGACGCGGCCGTCGAAGGTGCCCGACGGAAGGGCCGATGATCCGAGGGGTGGGGGTGTGGGAAGCGGCATGTCTCTCCTCGATGGCTTGGCCGTGCGCGGGCGCCGCTGCATCGTAGGGCTCGCTCCGCGTCGCCCGACGCGTGCGCTCCGGGTCACGCGATGCCCGGAGATGTGGTCAGCACACCGGGCGGGAGTGAACCACCGATCTACGATCGTTCGATGGGGCAGTTCGACGATGAGACAACGGTGCGCCTCGTCGCTGGTGCTACGGACGATGGTGTCCGACGATGGTCGACCCAGGTGCACGAGCACTGGAGCATCGGTGAGAACCCCAACGGTGGCTACGCCATGATCCCTCTGCTGCGAGCAATGGGTGCCTTGGTCGATCATCCCGATCCGCTGTCGGTGACAGCGCACTTCCTGCGGCCGGCGGTGGCACGGACCGATGCGGGTATCGAGGCGCGTGTGTTGCGATCGGGTCGCAGCAGCGCCAATGCGTCGGCGACGTCCACCCAAGGCGGCAAGGAACGCATCGTGATCTCGGCAGTGTTCGGTGACCTGTCGAGCGATGGTCGGGCGGAGAGCCGCACGGCTGATTGGGACTACGCACCCGAGATGCCATCGGGGCCGGGGCCGGAAGAATGCGTGGATCGAAGGGCCATGGTGCAGGGCATCGAACTGCCCATCTTGTCCCGCCTCGATGTGCGCATCCCGCCCGGCCAACTCGGCGACTCGATCGGCGGTCCGCCGATTGTCGACGGTTGGATCCGCTTCCGGGATGGCACGCCCCCGTCGGTGTTGGCATTGGTGCTGTTCGCCGACGCATTCCCTCCAGCCATGATCCCCAAGCTGGGCGAGGTCGGTTGGGTGCCCACGATGGAACTGACCGTGCATCTCAGGCGGCGACCGGTGGATGGCTGGATTCGGGGTCGGTTCGAGTGCGACGACCTACAAGGCGGCTTGATGATCGAGACCGGCACGCTGTGGGATGCGTCGGGCGCCGTGGTGGCCCGCAGTCGTCAACTCGGATTGCTCATGACCGGCTGAGAGCAGGCACCTCGACCCGGATCGACTCGAGTCGGGCCGTGGTGACGCGCCCGGCGAACTTGGCGGTGGTGATGAACAAGGTGCGGCCGTCGTCACCGCCGAGCGCACACGACACAGCGTTCCACTCCGGTCGCAACGTGACCCGATCGGTGATCTGCCCGCCCGCTTCGACCCGGACGATGCTGTCGCTGTGGCCGAGTGCCACCCACAGCGCGCCGCCGGCGTCGAGGCTCACTCCGTCGGGCACGCCGGGTACCTCGGCCCAGACACGTCGATTCGCCAGTGTCCCGTCGTCGGCGATGTCGAACGCGGTGATCGTGTTGGCGTAGCTCTCGGCCACCAGCAAGCAGCCATCAGCGGTGATGGCCATGCCGTTGGGGAACGCCAGGTCCTCGGCCACGACGCGCGCGTTCCCCTCGGCGGTCACCAGGACCAGGTTGCCCGGGGCCACCGGGGCCTTGGCGAACAGATCGTAGCCGAAGCTCCCCACATAGGCCCGGCCGAGGCGGTCGACGATCATGTCGTTGGTGCCACCGATGGTGAGATCCACCAGATCGGCGTGAACGGCCAGTGTCTCGCCGCGCAGCAGCCGTCGATGCAGCAACGACACGATGAGCACGTCACCGGTGGGCAGGAACCCGAGGCCACTGGGTTGATCATCGAGCTCGGCCACCGCCGACAGCTCACCAGCGTCATAGGTGAGGACTTGATGGCGATGCAGATCGGAGAGCCACAGCTTGCCGTCGTGCCATCGCGGTCCCTCGAGAAATCCTCGATCATCGAGCAGCACCTGGGTCGATGGCGACGCCGCGCTGGTACTCATGGAGTGCTCCCGGTCTGGAACGGTGAGGGTTGCTCGAACAGATCGACCAACGGAGCGTGGACCCCGCCGAGGAGATGGCCGAGCACGTGGGTGCGCTTCACATAGAAGTGGGCGTCGTGTTCGAACGTGCAACCCATCGCCCCATGGTGTTGCACATTGGTTCGGGCGTTGGCCAGCGCCGCGCGATGGGTCAAGATGCGCGCCGACAGGCAGTAGTGCACCGCGTTCTCGTGGCCTTCGGCCAGGGCGAGCGCCGCGTAGTTGGTGATCGAAGCGGCCACCTCGGCTTCGACGGCCATGTCGGCGGCTTGGTGTTTGAGCCCTTGGAACGAGCCGATTGGCCTGCCGAACTGTTGACGATCGTTCAGGTACTCCACCGCCATGTCGCGCGTGGCTTCGGCGATGCCGGTCAGCATCGCCGAAACGAGTACCTGGCCGACGCGCAGGATCGGTTCGCTGTGTCTCGTGCTGGCTCGCACAGATGACGCCGACAGTGATGCTGATGCCAAGGTGGTGGTCTCGTCGATGCACGGCACCAGAGACATCGGTGGGGGAGCAACGAGGTGGGCACTGGCAGCGTCGATGAGGAGCAACAGATCGCAATCGTGTCCGTCGAACACTCGATGCGTGCTCGTGCCGTTGGGACCGAGCGGCGCACCAGGCTCGGCTGACGATGACGGCTCGGCCAAGGCCACCATCACCTCTCCGTTGATGATCTGCTCGGCCAACGCGTTGTCACCGCCGGCGAGCGCGACGCGACCGGCGAGGACGGTGGCCAGGAACGGGCCCGGTGCCAGCGCTCGTCCGAGCTCACGGAACAAAAGCGCCTCTTCGACGACGGTGGCTCCCGACCCACCGGCATCCTCGGCGACGCCCAGCCCCAACCAGCCCAGCTGGGCGCATTCGCGGAGCAAGGCGCGGGCCGACCATGGGGCCAAGGCGATGTCGCGCAGATCTCCGAGGCGCTTGCCCAGCAGGTCAACGGCCGATCGTGTCAATGCCAATTGCTCGTCGTCGGGAAGGAAGTCCATCGTCTACCTCGGCAATCCCAGGACACGATCAGCGATGATGTTGCGCTGCACCTCGGACGTCCCGGCGCCGATGGTGGCGGCATAGCTGTTGAGGTACATGCGCACCCAGCTGTCACGAACGAATCGGCCGTCGACCTCGAGTGAATCGATGCCGAGCACGTCCATCGCGCACTGATAGACACGCTGGGTCAACTCGGCGAAGTAGAGCTTGATGATGGATCCCTCCGGGCCGGGCACATCGGTGCGGGCCGCACGCGACACGCCCGCATAGGTCATGGCCCGCATGGCTGCCACCTCGGCACGCAACGTGGACAGGCGTGCCACCATCTCGCTGGAGTCGGTGAGGCTCGCACCGTTCGAACGGCGGCTGCTGGCCAGTTCGATGAGTCGCTCGACCGTGCGGGACAGCTCGGTCTGCGCCTGCATGAACGCCGTGCCTCGTTCGAAGCCGAGGGTGGACATGGCCACCGCCCATCCGTCGTCGACGCGACCGACCACTTGGTCGAGCGGGATTCGTACCTCGTCGTAGAACACTTCGCAGAAGTGCTCGACACCTTGGAGCATACGGATGGGGCGGATGTCGATGCCCGGCGCTGTCATGTCGCAGATGACCCACGTGATCCCTTGGTGCTTGGAACCGCTCGTATCGGTGCGCACCAACAACTCCTGCCAGCGAGCGACCTGCGCGTAGCTGGTCCAGATCTTCTGCCCGGTGACGATGAGCTCTTCACCATCCAGGATGGCCCGGGTGCGCAGAGATGCCAGGTCGGACCCGGACCCAGGCTCGGAGAAGCCCTGGCACCAGACATCGCGCCCTTGCAGGATCGGTTCGAGGTGTTTGCGCTTGTGCTCCTCGGTCCCGCGCGCGATGAGCGTGGGACCGGCGTGGGCGAGACCCACGAAGCACGCACCGGCATAGGGGCCTCCGGCACTGGCATATTCCTCGTACCAGATGAGCTGCTGCACGAGAGAGAAGCCACGACCGCCGTACTGCGTGGGCCACGCGATGCCTGCATATCCAGCGTCGTACTGGAGTCGCTGCCACGCGGTGTCCCACTCGAGCATCTCGTTGCCTTCATCGGGGCGGGGATCGCGCGGGACGTTGGCCCGCAGCCAGGTGCGGACTTCGTCGCGGAAGTCATCGTCGTCGGCCGAGAAGCGCAGGTCCATCAGCTCAACTCTCGTTCACTTCGTCGCTCAGCTGCGACGCGTCTGATTGAAGGGGATGTCCTTGTCGAGCCGAGGTTCGGTGGGCAGGCCGAGCACCCGCTCGCTCACGATGTTGCGCTGGATCTCGTCGGTGCCGCCGCGGATGGACAGCGACGGCGCGGTGAGGAAGAGGGTCTGCCATTCGCCTTCGGCCAGCATGCCGTTCGCACCTTCGAGATCGAGGGCGAGTTCCGCAGTGAGCTTGGTGATGATGCTGGCCCGCACCTTCGCGCCTGAGCCCTCGGCCCCTGGCTTGCCGGTGGCCCTGGCGTTGTCACGGGCGCGGCGGCCGGTCCAGCTCTGGAGCTGCAATCGTGCGATCACGTCTGCGGCGCGCTGACGGCTCAGCGGATCGTCTCCGGCGTGGGCGTCGCGGAGGTGCGCGAGTACTTGGTTGCGTCGCAACCCGCCTCCGCCTTGGGTCGCACCACCTGCTCCGATGCCGGCCCGCTCGTGAGCGAGCACGGTGATGGCTACCTTCCATCCATCGCCGACGGCGCCGATCCGATTGGCATCGGGGAGTTGGAGATCGTCGAGGAAGACCTCACTGAAGTGGGCGTCACCGTTCATCTGTCGCATGGGTCGCACCTCGACACCGGGTGCGTCCATCGGCACCGCGAACGCGGTGATGCCGGCGTGCTTGGGGACGTCGGGATCGGTGCGGGCCAGGAGGAATCCCCAGTTTGCGTAGTGCCCTCGTGAGCACCACACCTTCTGTCCGTCGACGTGCCACACGTCGCCGTCGGACACCGCCTTGGTCGCCAGACCGGCGAGGTCGGAGCCGGCGCCGGGTTCGGAGAACAACTGGCACCAGATGTCGGCGCCGGTCCCGATGCGGGGCATCCATCGTTGCTGCTGCTCGGGGGTTCCATGGGTGAGCAACGTGGGCCCCACGAGCCCGGTACCCACCCCGAAGGGGTACAGATCGGCGGTCGTGAACGCGCGCAGTTCCTCGTCCAATATGGCGATCTGCCATCGCGGCGCACCGCGCCCACCGAGGTGCACGGGCCACCCCGGCGTCGAGAGGCCAACCTCCGCCAGCGATGCCAGATAGCGCCGACCTTCCTCGACCTCGTCGCTACCGGCACCGAGCACCGTGATCGGACCAGCTGTGCCTGGACGAGGGGCGAGCCGCTCGGCGAGCAGCGTCCTCACCTCGGTTCGAAACGTGTCTCGGTCGGCACTGCTCATCTGGCGCTGCTCACTTGACGGTGCTCATCTGACGGTGGTCGTGACGTCGTTCGTCCCCCGATCGTCCATGATTGCACCTGGCAGACTCATCCCAGGCATGGGACGGGGTCCGTCGCCGGACGCAACGATGGAGGGGACATGGCAGAGCGATCGGCGGACTACGGCAAGATCACTCCCGAAGGCATCGAGAAGATGCGAGGTCGCATCGGTGTGCGTCAGCCAGGTGTGCCGGCGTGGTTCCGCGAAGCGCATCACGATTCGATGCGCCATTTCGCTTGGAGTTTCGGCGACGACAACCCGCTGTTCGGGGAACCCGACTACGGGGCATCGTCGCGTTGGGGGACGATCGTCGCCCCGCCGTTCTATGTGTTGAACCTGCAAGATCCGGTGGCCCCACCGATCCCGCGTGAGTTGCGTGACAAGACCCGTGGCGCGCTGGCCGGGTTGCACGAGTTCCATGCCGGGAGCGAGTTCTGGTTCTATCGACCGGTTGTTCCAGGCGATCGGGCATACAGCGCTCGCTGGGTGAGCGATGTCCGCGAGAAGGTGTCGGAATTCGGCGGTGGACGCAGCGTGATCCGCGACGAGATCGAGTACGTCGAGGCCGCCGATGGGCATCCGCTCATGAAGCACTTCCAGTGGCTCGTGCACACAGAGCGCGACACGGCGCGCAAAGCCGGCGCCGAGAAGAAGAAGACCGAACCGCCCAGCTACACGCCGGAAGAGATCGACGCCATCGAAGACGAGATCGTCTCCGAGGTCCGCCGCGGGAGCGAACCGCGCTTCGTCGAGGACGTGCAGATCGGCGACGATCTCGGACGTGTCACCAAAGGCCCGATGACGATCACCGACATCATCGGTGCCCACATCGGTCGCGGGCCGGGGCACTATCAGTGGGGTCCGCTCGAGTTGTCGGTTCGCAAACGTCGCACCCACCCCGGCTTCTACACCCGCAACGAGTTCGGTGGATGGGACGTGGTGCAGCGCGTGCACTGGGACCAGGACTTCGCCCGCTCGATCGGTACCGCTCGCATTTACGACTACGGCACCATGCGGCTCAATTGGCTCACCCATCTGCTCACCAACTGGATGGGCGACGACGGGTTCGTGATGCGACTGCGTTGCGAGTTCCGCAAGTTCAACTACATCGGAGACGTGTCCCGGGTGACGGGTCGGGTCACGGCCAAGAACCCCGATGGGACCATCGAGGTGGCCGTGTCGTGCGTGAACCAGCGAGGCGAGGACACGTGCCCGGCCGAGGCCACCATCGCCCTGCCCAGCCGCGAACGAGGCCTGCCGGCGCTGCCGACTCCGCCGGCCGACTGGGTGAAGGTGCGTGCATGATGTCAATCAACGTTGACGCCGCTGGCGGCGTCAACGAGCGCATTGACGTGTCGGCCCGCATCGCCACCATCTTGCGCCTCGATCCACAGCGCCCCGGCGCTCAGTATCTCGGTCGTTGGGAGACCTGGGGCGAGATGTCGCAGCGCGTCGATGCCATCGACGCGCTGCTGAGCGCCGCCGGTGTGGGCAAAGCGATGCCGGTCGGGCTGATCACTCGGACGCGACCTCCGCAGGTGGCCGCGGTGCAGGCCATCTTGGCCACGCGGCGCTGCCTCGTGCCGATCAATTCGATCGCGTCCGACGATCTGATCATCGATGACGTGACCCGGCTCGCCGTGCCGGCACTTCTCGCTGATGACGAGGATTGGGCCCGGCCCGGACTCATCGAGGCGTGTCGCCGGCTCGGGGTGCTCGGCATCGTGCTCGACCGCACCAGCACCTCGGTGCGGTTGGTCGATGGGCTCGATCGGGTCAGCGTCACTGCCGATCCGCTTCCCGGTGTGGCGGTGCTGATGCCCACCAGTGGGACGACCGGACCCCCCAAGCGCATCAAGTATCGATACGACCACATCAACGGGGCATTGGGCCGCATCGCCCGTTACTCCGCGGCCACAGCGCGCTCGCTCGGTGGGGAGCCGGCGTTGCGTGACGGCGTCGTGATCGCGACGTTGGCGTTGGCTCACATCAGCGGCCTGTGGGGGGTGCTGCAGGCCGCGGCTGAAGGTCGGCCGGTGGCCTTGCTCGATCGCTTCGATCCCGAGAAGTGGGCCACCCTCATCGAGACGCATCAGGCCAAGACGTCGTCACTGCCACCGGCGACGCTGCGGATGGTGATGGACGCGAACATCGCCCCCGAGCGCCTGCGATCGCTCGTGTCGGTCGGATGTGGGACTGCACCGCTCGACCCGGCGCTGGCCGATGCGTTCACCGAGCGGTACGGCGTCGCGGTGTTGGTGAGCTACGGGGCGACGGAGTTCCCAGGGGGCACTGTCGGATGGACCCTCGAGGATCATCGGGCGTTCTGGAAGTCCAAGAAGGGATCGGCGGGGCGACCGCGACCAGGCATTGCCATTCGCATCATCGACGCTGACACCGGTGAGGTGCTCCCCAATGGAGTCGACGGGATCTTGTCGGTGCGCTCTCCGCAGGCCACCACTGAGTCCACTGATGGATGGGTGCGCACCACCGATATCGGCCACATCGACGACGACGGCTTCTTGTGGCTCGTCGGGCGAGCCGATGACGCCATCAACCGAGGCGGCTTCAAGATCGTCCCCCAGGTCGTCGAAGCGGTGCTGCGCGAGCACCCGGCGGTGAGCGACGCGGCCGTGGTCGGCGTCTCGGACGATCGGCTCGGGCAGGTGCCGATGGCCGCGGTGACCGTCACGACCGCCGTAGAGCAAGACGAATTGCGCGAGTGGGTGCGCAAGCACTTGGCCAGCTATCAGGTGCCGAGCGAGATCCGCATCCTCGGCAGTCTGCCGCGCACCGCGTCGTTGAAGGTCTCCAAGGACGAGATCCGACGGCTGTTCGCCGCCCCGACACAAGGAGACGAACGTTGATCGGATGGTCCGACGAGCAGGAAGAGATGCGACTGGCCGTGAGGCGGTTCGTCGAGGCCGAGATCGCGCCCATCCGTGACGACCTCGAGCACGGCGATCTGCCACCCTACGAGGTGTTGCGTCGCTACTACGCCACGTTCGGTCTCGACGAGATGGCCCGCGATCGCTTCGAGAGCGAGTCCAGCGGCAAGCGCGACCAGATCAGTGCCGATGACGCCCGCGAACGTCGCTACGAACGCGCCATCATGACCTTGCTCCCCATGATCGAGATCTCACGGCACTGCCCGGGCCTCGTCACCGCGTTGGGGGTGTCAACCAACCTTGCCGGCGGTTCGATCTTGCGCAAGGCGACGCCCGAACAGGCCCGTCGTTGGGCGCTGCCGCTGTTGACGCTCGAGAAGGTCGGCGCGTGGGCCATCACCGAACCCGACAGCGGTTCCGATGCCTTCGGCGGCATGCGCTCCAGCGCGGTGCGTGATGGCGACAGCTGGGTTCTCAACGGATCCAAGACGTTCATCACCAACGGGCCCTTTGCCGACATCATCGTGTTCCTGTGCAAGCTCGATGACGGGTCGCCGTGGCGTGAACGCCCGGTGCTCACGTTCGTGCTCGATCGCGGCATGGATGGCCTCGAGCAGACGAAACCCTTGCGCAAGATGGGTTTGCACTCGTCGCCCACCGGTGAGGTCTTCGCGCGTGATGTGCGCGTCGGACCCGAGCGGCTGTTGGGCTCAGCAGGTGGGGAAGCGCGCGGCTCGAGCGGCGGCGCCAACAGCGCCGCAGGTCGCGACGCGGCACGGTCGGTGTTCGCCTCCGAGCGCGCCAGTATGGCGGTGCAAGCGCTTGGCATCATCGATCGATGCCTGGAGCTCTCGGTCGAGTACGCCAAGAACCGTGTGCAGTTCGGTAAGCCGATCGGTGAGTTCCAACTCATCCAGGAGAAGCTCGCCGGCATGGAGGTGGCTCGCCTCAATGTGCAGAACATGGTGTTCCGGTATCTCGAACTGGTGAAGCTGGGCAAGAACCCGACGTTCGCGGAGGCGTCGGCCATGAAGCTCTACAGCGCCCGAGCTGCAATGTCCGTTGCGCTGGAAGCGGTTCAGTTGCACGGCGGTAACGGCTACATGTCCGAGTTCCACGTCGAGCAGTTGGCCCGCGATGCCAAGGTGCTGCAGATCTACGCCGGCACCGACGAGCAACAGATCATCGCCATCGCCAAGGACCTGATGCGACGCTGACCGATCCGTACCCGGGACGGGACCAATGCGGCGAGAGTGGACTCAGCGTCGAGCCTGCGCCGCGTTCTGCGACAGCAGGACTCCTCCCAGCCCAGCGAGCACGACGGCACCGCCGAGCATCTGGAGCCCGGTGAGCTCCTGACCGAAGCACACCCAGCCACCGAGTGCAGTGAACACGACGGCCAGGAGCTGGCACAAGCCGACGACCGTGACAGCGACGTGCCGTTGCGCCCACGTCACCAAGAAGTGCCCGGCCGTTCCCGGCAGGAGCACCAGGCCAGCCATCTGTAGCCAATCCTTGGCGTCGAGGCTGGAGAGCTCGAGGCCGCGGACGAGGGCGATCGGGGTGGACACGATCGCTCCGACGAAGAACAACCCGGCCAGCGCCGCCATGGTCGGCACGGTGTTCTTCGTCCGGAGGTCCTTGATGATCAACATGTATCCGGAGAAGACGACCATCGCCACGACAGCGATGAGATCTCCGGACAACGTTGCCCCGGCGGTGCTGGCCGCGCCGAGCACCACCATGACCACTCCGCTCAGGCTGATCACGCCGAAGCCGAGCTGTCGTGGCGACAACCGCTCGCGAAACGCGATCCATGCACCGATCGCCAACATCACCGGCATGAGAGCGTTGATCAACGATGCGTTGGCCACCGACGTCTCGTGGATCGAGACGATCCCAAGACCGTTCGACACCACGAACGCCAGGCCTGCAGGCGTCATTGTTCTCACGACCGCGAGGTCGACCCGACTGCCCATCGAACGGGCGAACGTGAAGGTGGAGGCAGTGGCGAGCCACATGCGGAGCACCAAGATCGTCATATAGGGGGCAGAGATCGACCGGACGAACAAGCCGCCCGAGCCGAACAGCACCACTCCGGACAGCAGCGCGGCATACGGCATCGACCACAGACCAGGCGACGGCGAGGGGTGCGGCGCGTCGGACGGCCCGCGCCCCCTGGTCGAGGTCACTGCGCTGACCCGTGACTGGCCATGGTGGGATCGCCGTGAGGGATCTGCCACGAGATGAGCCACGCCATGACTGCCATCGTTGCCGCGAACGCGAACGCGAACGCGAACGCGAACGCGAACGCGAACGCGAACGCGAACGCGAACGCGCCGCGCATTGCGGTCGCCAGGCCGTGATGACGCGATTGCTGAGCGATGATCGCCCCGACGGCGGCCACGCTCAGCGTGCCAGCGACGAGACGGCCGCCGATCACCGTGAGCGCCGTGCCAGCGAGGCTGATCAACACCGCAGCCATGAGGACCTTCGCCAGCGTCACGCAACGCAGAGGGTCACTGCCCGTCGCGTGATCGGCGGCAGCGAGCAGATCGTTCTCCACGGTGGTCATCGACCGGCCCCCTCGCCGCGATGGTGTGGCATCGCCCTGTGTCATCGCCCTGTGTCATCACCCGGGGCCCCGGGCGTGGCGGAAGGTGGGCGACGACCTGCTGGGCGAAACGCCCACGGTGCCAGTCAGTACGAGTGCGCCCCCTGGGATTCGAACCCAGAACCTGCGGATTAAGAGTCCGTTGCTCTGCCGTTGAGCTAGAGGCGCGTGCAGCCGGAGAACTCTACGAACCCGGCGTGCGTGGCTCCAAGTGGAGCCGATATGTGCATCGCCTGAAGGCGATGTGGGGTGACCGAGGGGACTTGAACCCCCGACCTCCAGGGCCACAACCTGGCGCTCTAACCAGCTGAGCTACGACCACCATGTGCCGGTACATATTGGCACACGAACCCCTTTCGGCAGAATCTGTTGACGGGTAGCGTCTCAACAACCGATTCCGTTGGGGATGGTCATGAGTTCTACTGATTCCCGCACTGATCTGGCACTTTCGGAACGAGCTCGGCAGATGATCGACGCCGAACTCGAGATATATCGAAGCCGGACGATGCGCTCCATGGAGCAAACCGCCCGAGCGCGGCACTCGTTGCCCAAGGGCGTGCCGTCCAGCTTCCAGGCCTATGACCCGCATCCAGTGGTGGCTGCCCGAGCGCGCGGATCGTGGATCGAGGACCTCGACGGCAATCACTACGTCGACTTCAACATGGGTTTCGGAGCGTTGTTCTCCGGCCATGGTCATCCGATCATCGTCGACGCCATCCAACGGCAACTGCTCGACGGCACGCTGTTCGTGACGCCCTGCGAGCTGAACGCCGACGTCGCCGAGGCGCTGCAGGACCGCTTCGCCGTCGACCTCGTCCGGTTCACCAACTCCGGCACCGAAGCCACAATGGATGCGATCCGCGTCGCTCGTGGCTTCACGGGGCGGGACAAGATGGTGAAGGTCGAAGGTGGCTATCACGGCCATCACGACGAGGTGATGATCTCCATGAAGCCGCCGCTGCATGCGGCCGGCGA
The DNA here is from genome assembly GCA_050246915.1 of Acidimicrobiia bacterium. Lineage (GTDB taxonomy): Bacteria > Actinomycetota > Acidimicrobiia > Acidimicrobiales > Ilumatobacteraceae > JBFWVD01. The sequence continues at coordinate 42,840 of JBFWVD010000010.1, forward strand.
TCCGCTGGCTCCCACTGCGGTGCCGGCCACCTTGGGCCTCACCGATGCAGTGCTGCACGACACCATCGTCATCCCGTACAACAACCCAGAGGCGCTGGAGCGGGTGTTGGCCCGCGGTGACGTGGCCGCGTTCATCGTCGAACCGGCGATGGAGAACATCGGTATCTGCCTGCCCGACCCGGGCTATCTGCAACTCGTGCGCCAGTTGTGTGATCGATACGGGACATTGCTGATCTTCGACGAGGTCAAGACCGGCATCACCGCGGCATGGGGTGGAGCGACCGGATACTTCGGAGTGCAACCCGACCTGCTCGCATTGGCAAAGTCCATCGGCGGCGGCTATCCCATCGGTGCATTCGCCGGCCGTCGCGACGTCATGGACATGATCACCACCGGCGATGTGCTGCACCTGGGCACCTACAACGGCAATCCGCTGGTCATGGCCGCGGCCAACGCGACCTTGCGTGAAGTGTGCACACCAGAAGCCACGGCTCTGGCAGTGGCCAAGAACACCGATGTCGTGAGCCGCATACAAGCCATCATCGACGCCCATGATCTCCCCGCCCACACGGTGCAGTTGGGTGCCAAGGGCTGCGTGACGTGGTGTCGTTCGGCGGTTCGCAACTACCGCGACTACAAGGCCACCGACTTCGATCTCGCCTATGCCCAGTGGATCCACGGCATCAACCGCGGGATCTTGCTCCCACCGGGACTCGATGAGCAGTGGCTCATCAGCGTGATGCACACCCGGGCCGACTGTGACCACGCGGTCGAGGTCTTCGATCACTTCGTGCAGGAACTGTTGCGCTGAAACCCTCTCGCGGTGACGTGCGCCTCGTCGGGTCGATCGATGGTCAGCCGCTGTTCGCCGGGATCATTGGGGGCCAATCGCCCCCGTCACGCCGGTGACAGTGTCCCACGGGATGAACACCTCGATGACGCCGGCCGCCGACGGCCCCGCCTCTCCTTGTGAGAACACGATGCGGACCCCGTTCCGCTCGGGGAACCATGCGCTCCAGTCGCTCTCGGCCGGCGTCGTGAGATCGACGGTGGTGAAGTCCTTCAGATCTGGCATCTGCTCGATGATCGAGTCGACAGCGGCGTTGGCGATGCGGCTGACCGCCCCTTTCTGCACCGTGGCGAGATCCGTCAACTTCAATTGCCTACCGGACACGGCATCGAAGGTGATCGACTGCACGTAGGACTCCGGGTGGGCGCCGCCGTAGTCGGCGTACACCTCGAAACGCAGCGAAACGAAGCGGTCCAAGGTGTTGGCCAGCGACGTGGTGAGTTCGAGGGTCGGCAGTGGCGCATCTCGGTTGACGTCCATTGCATCGGGCCCCTCGAACACGGTCACGAAGTCGTCGGTGAACTCGGTGACGATCTTGCGCGCCGCTGCGGTGGCGGCCGCGTCGGCGTCCGCCGTGGCGAACCCGGTCAGGGTGGGCAACTGGGCCGTCGCGGTCAGCACCGGATCGGTCGTGGTGGTGACGGTGATGGGCTCGAGTGAGAGTCGGGGCTTGGGCTTCGTCACGCTCGAGGTCGTGATCGCTGCGACGGGGGTCGTGATGGGCGTTATGTCAACTGTAGTTGACGTCGCTGTGATGGCGGTCGTCGATGTCGCGGTGGATGCCGTCGTGATGGACGCAGACGTGGGCGTGGTCAGCGCCACCAGCGACTCATCGGTGGTGCTGCAGGCGAACGGTGTCAGCGCTGAACCGCACAACAGCACGGCGATGACCGATCGGCGACTGGAGAACGGCCGAGTGGTTGACGGACGCTCGCTCGCGGTCGATGGCATCGACCCATCATGTCGCAACGGCATTCGGCAATGACGTCACTGGGACAGCGCGGTCACAAGCCCCAGGTGTCGTCGTTGGGATTGGAGGGATCGCGTCGATGAGCCGATGAGAAGCTGGTGGCCCGAGCCGATGTCGCCGCGGTGCGATCGGCCCGATCCGCTCTTTCTTCCCGACGCGCTGCGTTGGCAGCGTTCTGCGCCGCCCACGCGTTCCATGCATTGCTCCCGACCGATGGCTGGCCCCCCGGGTGCACCGAACGGGTCTGTGTTCGCAGTGACTCGCCGACCGAGGCCCACGCCACACCGGCGACGAGCGATGCCACACCGGCCACGCACAGCGCGGCCAGCGCGGACCGCAGGTCGGCCGCCGCGGCCTCTGCCACCTTGGCCGCCAACAGCGCCCAGGGATTGTCGGTCAGCTTGGGAACGATGAGTGCGGGGAGCACCCAGGTGATGAGCAGTTGCCATACCGACATCGACAAGAGCCAGATGCCGAGCCGGCGGAACACGAGCGGTCGATTGGGATGCAAGATCATCGCGGCAACGACCCCGGCGCCACACAACATGGCGAGCGCGCCCAGCCATCCGGTCAGGTTGGCCCGAAGGGACTGCAGTCGGTCGACCTGGGGTACCGAGAACCCGGCACCGTCAGCCTGGCCTGCCAGCTCGGCACCCACCAACGGGGTCAGCGCCTCCTTGGTGAGCCCCACTCGGCTGGGTCCGTCGCCGATGGCGGCGGCGTGCGCATCGGCGATCACGCTGCTGAGCCCAGTGAGATCGGTACCGGAATCGAGTGCCTTGGTCACGAAGGGCTCGACGACGCTCTTGGGCTGGCCGGTTGAGTCGGCAACCGCCCCGGCGATGGCCGACCCGAGCGCTTGGCGGACCTCCGGCGATTCGAGCGCGGTGGAGGCGATGCGCTCCGTGCGCCGGGGTTCGAGCATGGTCGACCTGAACCACCACCCGGTGAACGCCAGTGACCCGGCGAGCAGGGCGATGCTCAGGACGATCTCGGCCACAATGCGGCGCATGTCACCATCATCGGTCGGATGGGTGGCTGTACTCAAGGCACTTCTAGAGTTCATCAAGTGCCCCCATCTGGTAGAGACCCTTGGAACAGCGCTGGTTTGTGGCGAATGATCGGTCGGGCCTTGCGACGCCGATGCCCACGTTGTGGTGGTCGGGGATGGTTCCATGGCTGGTTCGCCAAGGGCGAACGATGCGTGACCTGTGGTTACAAGTACGAGCGCCAGGATGGGTTCCTGCTCGGGGCGCTCACCATCAACACCATCGTGACGTTGGGCTGTGTGCTGGCGATGCTCGTCGGCGGGCTCATCGCCACGTCGCCGGACTTCGAGACGATGAAGGTCACGCTGGCCTGCGCGGCGCTGGCCGTCATCGTGCCGATCATCGTCTTCCCGTTCAGCTACACGATCTGGGCCGCTGTCGATCTCGCCATGCGCCCGATGGAACCCGCCGAGGAGGCTGACGCCCTGACCTGGCTCGCATCGCGCGAATCAGGCCGCTAGGCGAACGTCACCCTTGCCAGCGGCCTTGGCCGCATACAGGGCCCGGTCGGCCCGGCGCAGAACCTCGACCAATGAGTCACCGGCACGCGCCACGGCTATGCCGACGCTCGCCCCGACGGTCACGGCGTCGTTGCCCAGGTCGATGGGGCGCGAGGCGGTGTTCACGATGCGATGGCCGATGTGCACGATCTCGTCCAGGCTGAGACCGCTCGGACACAACACCGCGAACTCATCGCCGCCGATGCGAGCCACCACATCGGTCGCTCGGACACATGAACCGATCCGTGTGCCGATCTCGGCGAGCACGGTGTCACCGGCATGATGGCCATACCGATCGTTCACCGGCTTGAAGTCGTCGAGGTCGATGTAGATGACCGCGGTGCCAGCCTCGAGACAGTCAGCGGTGCGGCGCTCGAATGTCGATCGATTGGCGAGTCCGGTGAGATGGTCGGTGGTGGCTCGATGGCGCAACGTGCGTGTGATGCGATCGGTGGCGATGGCGAGCACGGCGAGTCGTTCCATCATCGGAGCGACCTGGGCCACGGCGGCGCGTCCCGCACCGCCGTGGCGACGCCACACGACGAGCGCACCGATGGCTTCATCTGACGCCGGAGCGATGAGCGGTTCGACCACCAGCGATTCGAACCCAAGGCGTCGGGCCGCGTCGGCGATGGGTGCGTCGAGCGCGTCGAGGGAGAGGAACGATACCGGGATGCCCCAATCGCGCACCTCGCTCCACAGAACCTCGTCGACGAGTTCGGCACAGAGCTGTTCGGGGTCGGTACCGTCCGGCTCGACGCGCCCGAGACGGGTGATGGCGACAGGCTCATCGTCGTTCCAATGAACGATCGCCGTCATGCGATCGGTCCGCATCGCGTCAGCGTGATCGGCGAGGAGCGCGAGTGACTCCTGCAGGGGCACGCCTTTGGCGATCAACTCGACAGCCATGCGGAGATCGGTGCGCTCGTTGACGGGACGGAGGTGGATCAGGAGACCGTTCACTGCTGGATCGTCGAAGAAGTTCCCGGCGGTGCACTCGAAGCGGATCCACTCACCGTCGTTCGCGCGCACGCGCACATCGAAGCCGCGCTGATCGACGCCTCGCCCGACCGACAGCACGCCTGTCAATTCACGTTGCGCACCGATGGCATCGGCGACCACGGCGAGATCGCCGGGATGGAGGAACTCGAGCACGGAATGCCCGATGAACTCCCCTGGTCTGTAGCCGAGCGTGGCGGCCAGCGCGTCGGTGGCCCACACCGTGGTCATCTCGGGGCCGATCAAGGCACACCGCGTGCCGGGGGCCTGGTCGATGGCCCGGAGCGCGCGGGACACGTCGGCGTCGCCGGGTCGCGATCTGGGCATGGATGATCATCGGCCGCGTCGAGAAGTGGTTGAGCCCGCGCGCCCGATGAGTCCGGCACGAGGCGCTCTGACCAGGCAAGCTGTACCGGTGGGCACCCGCTTCGGCTCGAAGAGGAAGATCGTCTGGTGGCGCGTATGCGCCCTGGCAGTTGTTGATGTGGTGGCCATTGGCCTACTCGCGTACTCGATCATGAACGACGGTGGGACGAGGGTGCGGGCGTCCGACGCCGCACTGGCTGCCCCGGGGTCCGACTCGGTGGCCACCGTGGCGGCTCCAGTTCCCGAGACGACCCCGGCACCCACGACGCCGGTGACGACGACCCCCGAAACGACGACCCTCGAGACGATGACCCTCGAGACGACGACGTTGCCCGCGACGACGGTCCCCGTGACCCCGGCTCCCGACCCGACGAGTCCGGCCACCACCGTGGCCCCGGTCCCTGCTGCGCCGGTTCGAGCAACCATGGTGTTCGCCGGTGATGTGCTCATCCACGACGCCGTGTGGCGGGCGGCCGCGATCGATGGTGGCTACGACTTCTCGCCGCTGCTCGCCCCGGTCCAGGAGATGATCTCGTCAGCTGATCTGGCCATCTGCCACATGGAAGGAACGCTCGGTGCTCCCGGAGCGCCGCCATCGGGATTCCCGCGCTTCTCGGCGCCGCCCACGCTGGCCGTCGACCTCAAAGAGGCAGGGTTCGACGGTTGCTCCATCGCCTCGAACCACTCGTTCGACCGCGGTGCGCGAGGCGTGAGCGACACCATCGCCGGCTTCGAGTCCGCCGGCTTGGCCCATGCCGGTTCGGCACTCGAGCCGGGAGGCGCCTCGTCGGCTCGCTACGACGTGAAAGGCATCGCGGTGGTGCAACTGTCGTACACCTACGGTTCGAACGGAGCCGTGCCAGCAGCGCAGGGCCATCTGCTCAACATCATCGACTCGGCGCGCATCTTGGCCGACGCAGCCGAGGCGCGCGCCAACGGTGCGCAGATCGTGGTGGTCTCGTTGCACTGGGGTGAGGAGTACGACCACAACATCACTGCGGCGCAGCTCAAGGTCGCCGACGCCTTGGCTGCCCAACCGGGTGTCATCGACTTGGTCGTGGGTCATCACGCCCATGTGGTGGAGCCCATCGCCCGCGTCGGGGACCTCTGGGTGGCGTTCGGGATGGGCAACTTCTTGTCCAACAACTGGGCCGAGTGCTGTCGCAACGAGGTGACCGACGGCGTGATCGTGAGTGCCACGATCGAAGCCGACGGCAACGGCAGCGCACACGTGGTCGCGGTGGACTACACCCCGACATGGAACGGCCGTGACAACTACACCGTTCGTCTGGTCGAGCGGGCACTCATCGATGGGAACAGCGATGTGTCCGCCGCTGTCCTGAGAGCGTCGTTCGATCGCACCACCGCGTACGTGACCGGTGCCAGCGGCGAGGCCCGCGGGCTGCCCACCATCGCGGCCAAGAACCGTCCGGGCTGATCGCCGGTCGGGCCCGGAGCCGAACGGTGGTGCTCAGCGCGCCAGGAAACCGTCCACTGCGGCAACGGTGCCCTCGAAGTCCTCCCAATAGACGAGGTGGCCGCACGGAAGCGTTGTGGTGCAGAGCTGATCGCCCAGAGCGCCTCGTAGTTCCTCGGTCCGTTCGGTGGTGACGAACGGCGCCTTGGTTGCCCCGACGAGCAAGGTCGGGCGAGTAACCGAGATGTGGGGGAGTGGTCTCGACAGCTCGCCCCATCCAGCCACGACCGCGGGCCGCGAGAAGCGGAGTCGATAGCGGCCGTCGTCATCGACCATGAGGTGATGTCGGAGGTCTTCGTACACGCCATCGGCACCCGACGCGCTCACCGCCGCGAGCCGGGCGGCGGTCGCAGCTTCGACCGAATCCCATCCGGTGAAGGCGATGGCGTCGAGCGCGGCGCCGAGGCCGTCAGCTCCGGGTCTGGCGTAGGCGGGATCGAGCAGGACAAGCCGTCGCACTCGATCGGGAGCTGCGGCCAGCAAGTACAGGGCGATCTGTCCGCCGTAGGAATGGCCGATCACGTCAGTCGAATCGATGTCGTGTGCGTCGAGCGTGTCGAGGAGGTCGGTGACGTGTTGTTCGATCGACCATGGTGCATCGGGCAGCGAGTGGCCGTGTCCGCGCAGATCGACCGCGATCGTTCGCCGCTCGGGCCAACCTTCTTCGCCGCAACGGCGGAACCGTCCGCCGTGACCGGTGATGCCATGGACGGCGAGGATCGGCTCGCCGGCAATGTTGCCGAAGTGATGGGTGTGCAGCACGGCCATGGCGACACGCTACGCAACGGTCGCTTCACTCGACGATGCTGATCGCACCCTCGGGGCAGGCGGCAACCATGCCTTCGGCGAGCGCCATCTGGTCGGCTCCCAGCGTGCCGTCTCCGATCACCACCCCATAGCCCCGGTCGTCGTCTTCGAACAACGACGGGCCGAGCACATAGCAGCGACCGTGGCCGGTGCACTTTGCGGCGTCGTGCACGATCCGCATCATGCCCCCCGGCGAGCGAAGGTGATCGGGAGCGTCCGGAAGTGCAACGTGCCCGACGGCCACACGATCTCGGGCACGTGGCCCTCGGCAAGGGACATGTCGCCCACGCGCTTGTTGAACTCCTCGACGACCAACCGCAGCTCTCGACGGGCGAGATGGGAACCGAGGCATCGGTGGATGCCGCCGCCGAAGGTGAGGTGCCCGCGGTCGGCGTGATCGAAGTCGATCGAGTTCGCGGCATCGCCGCGATCGGGGCCTCGGTTCACCGTCGCCAATACGAGCGAGCAGTACGCGCCCTCGGGGATCGTCTTGCCGCAAACCTCCACCTCGCGGGTGGTGACGCGTGGCGTCATGGGTGCCGGCATCTCGAGGCGCAGGACTTCCTCGATGAAGGGCTGTGTCAACTCTGGTTGCTCGATGATGCGCTGGCGCAGCTCTGGATCGTTGGCGAGGTACATCATGACGAAGCCGATCGACGCCGTCACGGTGTCGAGGCCGGCCAGCACGAACAAGAAGCACATACCCAACAACTCGGCATCGGTCCACGCATCATCGCCTTGGAGTGTCACGATGGAGCTGATGAGATCGTCACCGGGGCTGGTGCGCTTGGCATCGATGAAACCCTGGAGGTAGCCGAACAAGGCCATGGCAGCTGTCGCCTGCTGCTCGGTGGGATTGCCGAGCGTCGCGCCTTCGGTCTCCAAGATGGCCTGGTTCCATGCCAGGAACTGATCGCGATCTTCGAGGGGAAGGCCGAACAAGGTCATGATGACCTGGCTCGGATAGGGGACGGCCAGTTCGGCCATGAGGTCGACCGAACCCTTGTCGAGGAATGAATCGATCAGTTCCCCGACCTGGGCACGCAGCGAGTCCTCGATCTGGTTGATGACGCGAGGGGCGAACATCGGGTCGAGGATGCGCCGATAGCGCACATGATCGGGTGCGTCGATGGCCAGGGGGACGAGGGGCACCGGGCTGCCGAGGCTGTCGAACGCGCGAGCCGACGAGAAGATCTCGGGGTGCTGATGGGCGAAGCGCACTGCTTCGAGGCTGGTGAGGTACCACTCGCCGTCGATTTCGTAAACATCGCCGCGTTCGGCGAAATACCTCCAACCGACGGTGCGGTCGAGGGCCATCGGCGCGGCGTCCTTGAAGGTGATGCCGCCGGACGGGCCGACGCTGTCGTTGTTCATGATGTGACCTGACCTCCGGGTGTGGGGGATCGATGGGCGACTTCTGCCCTGCCTATTGTGAGACACTTTGCTCCATAGATGGCCGCGGGTCAACCTGTCTCATACCATCGGGGCCGATGAGTGATGCGGTGAATGTCGATCCCCGAGTGACGCGGACCCGCCAGGCGGTCGTCGCCGCCGTCGCCGAACTCTTGGCCGAGGAAGGGCCTTCGGCCATTACCCATCAACGCGTGGCGGAACGCGCTGGTGTAGGTCGAGCCACGTTGTACCGGCACTGGCCGCAACCGCTCGATCTGTTGTTCGACACGCTGGCCGAGGTCGATGAGCCGTTCCTCCACCATGGTGACGGCCCGTTCCGGCCGTGGCTGCTTCGGGAGCTTCGGCGAGCGGCCGAAGCAATGGATCATCCGGTGTCGGCACAGTTGGTGTCGGTGCTCATCTCGAACCTCGCCATCGACGGTGGCGTCGGCGAGTTCCGCGACCGACTCCTCGACAAGTCCATCGCTCCATTGGCCGAAGCGATCCAGCGGGCTTCAGCGAGCGGTGAACTGAGAGCTGCGCCTGATCCCGTGGAGCTGTTCTCGGTGCTCATCGGGCCGATCATGTTGCGACGTTTCGTGCAGGGACTTGCAGTGCCGCGATCGTTCATCGAGCGTTTGGTCGACCGAGAGCTGGCGCCGTATGTAGCCCAGGATTCGAAACGAGCCCGAGTCAGTCGGTGATCGGGTCGACCCGGATGCGGGTCAACAACAGCGAGCTGATCCGCCAGAGGCCGTCGGCTTCCTTGCGGTAGGTCTCGTGATAGTGGCCGTAGCCGCGGATCGACGGAAACGACGACCCTGGCGGTGACGTCACGTAGTCGGTCATGGCCCAGATCCCCGTCGCCGTCGTCGCGCTGGTGAGGGTCAACTCAGGCATGAAACCCTGGTGCACGCTGACGACGTCCCGCATGGTCTTGGACACTCCACGCACGATGCGGTCCCTGCCCACTATGCGCTTCGCATCATCGGGGAAGTACTGCGCCCAGCAATCCTCGGTGAACACATCCGCCCACTCATCCCACTGCTTGAGGTCCATCAGGCGGAAATAGCGGGCCTTCAGAACGCGCAGCGCTTCGAGTTCCCCGGCGACGACCTCGGCATCGATGAGTGCAGCGTGCTCGTCGTCATTGGTCATGTTTCGTCCCCCGAACTGATGTCCAACGCGACCGTAGCGTGTGACACTGGCATGGTCCGTGGGGGACGAGTTGCGCAAAAGGGAGCACGCGATGGGGTCGATCGAGCAGAACAAGGAACTGGTCCGTCTTTTCATGGACCTGCTGAGCAGCGGCGAGGTCGATGAGGCGTTCACGTACCTGGCCGACGACGCGGAGTGGTTCAGCCTCTCGAGCCGGACGTTCAATTCCAAGGCGGTCATCCGGTCGAGGCTCCAGCATGTCTACGACAACATGCTGCGGGGACCGATCGTGCAGACCATCATCGCTATGACCGCTGAGGACGATCGGGTCGCGGTGCAGAGCGAAGGTCGCGCTGAGACCGTCACCGGTGTGCGCTACGACAACCTGTACCACTTCTTGTTCCAGATCAGCGGCGACAGGATCGGCCGGCTCTGGGAGTACACCGACACGAAGCTGTCCCATGAGGTACTGGTGGCCCCGGCAGCCGGGGCGTTGGGCTAGTCCTTCACCTGCACCACGACGCGGCCGAGTGCTTTGCGATCGGCGAGGACGCGCATGGCCTCACTTGCCCGTTCCAATGGGAACACCGCCGAGACGTGGGGCTTCAGCTTGCCGGCGCTCCACCAGGCCATCAGCTCCTCGATGTTGCGCTGATGGCGTGCCGGTTCGCGGGCCACGAACGCGCCCCAGAACACGCCGACGATCTGGCATTCCTTGAGCAGTACCAGGTTGAGTGGAATGCGGGGGATCGTGCCGGCTGCGAAACCAATGACGAGGAAACGTCCGTTGACGGCCATCGAACGTAGCGCCGGTTCCGCGTAGTCGCCCCCGACCGCGTCGTAGACGACGTCGGCACCGTGGCCGCCGGTGAGATCCTTGATACGGGTCTTGAGGTCTTCGGTCGCGTAGTTGATGGTCATCTCCGCGCCGTGCTTGCGACACAAGGCCAGCTTGTCCTCGGTGGAGGCCACCGCGATGACACGAGCGCCCATGACGGCACCGAGCTCGACCGCCGCGAGCCCAACACCTCCGGCAGCGCCGAGCACCACCAGGAACTCACCGGGCCTGATGTCGGCCCGGTCGCGCAACGCATGTTGGGAGGTGCCGTGCCCGTACATGAACCCACAAGCGTGCACCATGTCGATGTCGGACGGGATGGGCACACACACGTTGGCCGCGATCGCCGTCTTGTCGGCGAGACCACCATCGGCCAGTGCCGCGAACACCCGGTCGCCGACCTTCAGGGTCGACACGCCCGCACCGACAGCACTGATGACGCCAGCCACCTCGGAGCCCGGCGTGAACGGCAATGCGGGCTTTCGCTGATAGAGGTTCTGGATCGTCAGCACATCGGGGAAGTTCACCGCACACGCATGCACGTCGACGAGGACTTCACCGGGGCCGGCGGTGGGCTCGGGCACATCGGCCAGCACGAGTGACTCCGGCGGGCCCCAGGCGTGGCATTGGATCGCTCTCATGTCTGGGACCGTAGCCGGGGAGCTCAGCGTGGGAGGCCGAGGACTCGATCGCCGATGATGTTGTGCTGGATCTGATCGCTCCCGCCGTAGATGGTCTCCGACCTCGACACCAGGAACGACCGCTGGAACTTGTCGAGCTCGTAGTCAGGCCCGGTGAGCATCGACTCGATCCCGATCAACTGCATCTTCAGCTCCCCGATGCGCTGATGCCAGTGCGATGCGTACAGCTTGCCGATGGACGCGACGGGCCCGGGCTCGCGCTTGTCGAGCAACGCCGACAGCAGACGTTCGTTGTTCATGCGCAACACGCCCAGCTCGACATAGGCGCGGGCCACCGCATCTCGATTCACCTTGTTCTCGAGCACGCCGGTGGGCTTGACCCGTTTCACCAGATCATCGAGTTCCTGCTCGAAGCGGATCTGGTACGGGAGGAGCGTGGTGCCGCGCTCGACGCCGAGCGCGCCTTGGGCCACCTTCCAACCTTCGTTGACCGGTCCCATGACCAGATCGGCGCGGGTCTCCGCGTTGTCGAAGAAGCACTCGCACAACTCGATGCCGCCGGCCATGTTGCGGATGGTGCGGATCTCGACACCGGGTTGATCGACCGGGACGAGCAGCAGCGACAGACCACGATGCTTTGCCTTTTCGTCGATCGGTGTGGTGCGACAGATCACGTACAACCAGTGGGCCACGTGCGCCGAGCTGGTCCAGATCTTCTGGCCGTTGATGATCCACTTGTCCCCGTCGAGCTCGGCCTTGGTTCGCAGGCCGGCCAGATCGGACCCGGCGTTGGGTTCGCTGAACCCCTGCCCCCACAGCTCTTCGACCCCGATGATGGGTGGGATGAACCGCAGCTTCTGCTCCTCGGTGCCGAACATGAGCAGCGCAGGTCCGAATAGATCGACCGAGTTTATGGTGGCGATGTAGGGCGCCCGAGCATTGGCCAACTCGACGTGGAACGTGATCTCCTCGTTCAACGTGGCCGGTCGCCCGCCGTACTCCGTCGGCCAACCCAGCCCGAGCCATCCATCCTTGGACAACTCCTTGTCCCAGGCCAGTCGGAGATCCCAGCCATAGTCGTCGCACGGGCCGCCCTGGCCGTTGAAGTCCTTGAACTCGCCGACCAAGTGATCGGCCAACCAGTCGCGGAGCTCGTCGCGAAATGCCAGTTCCGATTCGGTCAGCTGCAGTTCCACGGCATCCGAATCTACGCAGTCCGATCGTTCCGGATGTGATCGAACGGGCCTGGGCATGCGCTATTGGACGGCGTACAGTCGTGGTGGGCGCTGGGATGCTGGAAGGGGTCGTCGGCGAAAGATGACGGGAAAGCAACCGACGGATGCGATGCCGGGTACGTCTGCACCTCGCGCCCCGATGACCTCCCAGATCCGCATCACATTGATCGTCGGCATGTGCGCCGTCTTCTTGGCCGGCTTGGACCAGACGATCGTGTCGACCGCGCAGCCGACCATCGCCGGTGAGTTGGGCGGCATCGGGAAGATCTCGTGGATCTTCACCGCTTACATGCTCACCACCGCCATCGCCACGCCCGTGTTGGCCAAGCTGTCGGACATCTACTCACGGCGGCTCATGATGCAGGTGGGCATCTTCGTGTTCGTGATCGGGTCGGTGGCGTGCGGCGTGGCGCAGAGCATCGATCAACTCATCGTGGCGCGAGCGGTACAGGGCATTGGCGGTGGCGGCCTGTTCCCCATCGCCATGGCCATGATCGGAGATCTCGTTGCACCGCGCGAGCGCGGCCGCTACGTGGCCTGGCTGATGGCGTCGTACACCACCGCTACCGTGCTCGGCCCGACGATCGGCGGTGGCATCGTCGACAGCGTCGGATGGCGCTGGGCTTTCCTGGTGAACCTGCCCCTCGGAGCGATCGCCCTCGTCATGGCTCAGCGAGCACCCGCCGGTGTTCGAGCAGCCGGATCCCGTCGCTTCGACGGCATGGGCCTCGCAATGCTCGCGGTGTGCACCACGACGATGCTGCTGGCGCTGCAATGGGGAGGCCGTCAGCACAGTTGGGGCTCGGTGACCATCGTGGGCCTGTTCACGACTTCGGTGGTGTCGCTCGTCGTGTTGTTGCTGTGGGAGTCGCGAACACCGGAGGCGATCTTGCCCCCGCGCCTGTTCCGCTCCGGTTTGTTCAGTTCGATGATGGTGGTGTCGGTTGGTGCTGGAGCGCTGCTCGGCCCGGCCTCGTTGCTGTTCCCGATCTTCCTGCAGTTCGCGGCCGGTCGATCTGCGACGAACTCGGGCATCTTGATGTTGCCGGTCTCGATCGGGACGCTGATCGGATCGACGATTGCCGGACGCTACATAGCGTCGACGGGCAACTATCGCGGCCTCGCTCGGATCGGCTTCGGTGCTGGTGTCGGCGCGCTGATCTTCCTTTCCATGATGAGCACTGGCATCAACACCGTCGTGTTGACCGCGCTGATGCTCGTCTATGGCATCGCCATCTCGTTCGGCGGGACGGTGGCATCCACGGTGTCGCAGAGCGCGGTGGCGCCCACCGATCTCGGTGTCGGCAACGGGGTGAACCTGTTCATCCGCACCTTGAGCGCGTCGTTGTCCGTTGCGATGTCGGGAGCCTTCTTCGACTCGCGTCTCGGAAGCGAGCTCGATCGGCGCGTGCCACCAGAGACCTTGGCGACGCTCGGCGACGCGCGCTCACTGGTGCAGACACCCGACGACGTACGTGCCCTCGAGCCCACCGTGTCGCGCGCGGTCATCGAGTCGATCGCCAGCGGTGTGCGGTTCGCGTTCTTGTTGTTGATCCCCGCCGCGGCCGCAGCGTTCGTCACTGTGATGGTCGTGCGGGCGCATCCGTTGCGCGACCGGGCACCAGGTGCGGATCCGGTCGAGGTGTGAGCCAGTGCGCGAGCCTGGGCGACGGGCTCAGCCGACGAGGATCGATTGCGCCATCGATGCGAACTGCTCGAGGGTCTGGGCGCTGAGCGACTCGACGTCGGATTCCTCGAGGTTCACGAGCTTGAGTGCCTGCGACAACTCCATGGTCGGCTCGCCGAAGCCCGCGTCGAGCGTATCGATGAGGGACTCAGCGGCGATCAGGACACGCGCCAGACGATTGGTCGGCGTCCCGTTGGCCAGATCGTGATGATGGTCGATGACGGCAGCGACCATGTCGTCGGGGAACTGCAGCGTTCGCAGCACCCGGCCGCTGACCTCGCCGTGGGTGACGCCGAACAGATCGGTCTCGATCTCGGCGCGTTGGGAGATGGTGAGGTCGACTCGTTGTTGCAGAGCTGTGTAGTCGTCCGCGTACACGCTCGACAGCAGAAGCAAACCGAGATCGTGCACCATGCCGGCCGAGAACGCCTCGCCGGCCGGCAGCCGCAGGCGCGTGGCGATCACCTGCTCAGCCGACGCGGTCATCAGCGAGTGGTTCCAGAAGCCTTCGGGTGTCGAGCCGGTGCTGGATCCTTGGCACACGGCGGCGGCGGCCAGTGAGCGCACGGCGGTGAAACCGACCTTGACAACGGCTTGCGTGGCGTCCGACGCAGTGTGTCCACCGCAGAACGGCGAGTTGGCGAGGCGCAGCAATCGGGCGAGCAACACGGGGTCCGACTCGATCAGCCGCCCCAGCTGCTTGGCGGACGTCTCCTCGTTCGACAGCTCGGTGAGTAGGCGCGTCAATACCGCGTTCTGCACCGGAAGTCGTGAGATCGCCCCATCGAGCAGCACAACTCGATCACGGGACGAGGAGGCTTTGATCATGTTCCGAACCCGAAGTCCTCTCCGGCGGCGGTGGTGCCGTCTCCGCAACATCGGACGCTGGTCGCTCGGACTGAACCACAACGGGCCGGGAATCGTGGCGCGCGGTGTCCTTTGATGACATCTGTCCAGTCAGGGCGACGTAACGGGCTCGAGCCCGATCAGCTCTTGGAGCAGGACCCGAACCCGCCGATCGATCTCGTCGCGGATGGGTCGCACCGCGTCGACCCCCTGGCCGGCAGGATCATCGAGCGTCCAATCGAGGTACCGCTTGCCCGGGTAGAGCGGACACGTGTCGCCACATCCCATGGTGATGACCACATCTGATGCCTCGACCGCAGCGTCACTCAGCTTCTTCGGGTGAGCACCATTGGCATGCAGATCGATGCCGATCTCGGCCATGACCGCCACCACGGCCGGGTTCACCGTCTCGGCCGGCGCGGTCCCGGCCGAGCGGACCATGACCTTGTCCCCGCCGTGGTGAGCGAGCAGCGCAGCGGCCATCTGTGAACGACCGGCGTTGTGCACGCAGACGAACAGGACTTCGGGGCGTTTGGTATGAGCGGTCACGTGGACCCTCCCGGCGACGAAGGTTCGCCAATCGGTATCTCGGCTGCGCTGCTCGCAGCGCTCGGATAGAGGAAGCTGATGAGAGCGGAGGCGATGACCGCGCCGAGGAGCTGCATGGCGATGAACATCGGAGCCGACGATGGTTCGATGCCGGCGAAGCTGTCCGACAACGTGCGGGCGATCGTGACCGCCGGATTGGCGAAGCTGGTCGAGGACGTGAACCAGTACGCACCGCCGATCCAGGAGCCGACGGCGAACGGCACCACTGATGCTCGCCCGGTGCGGACGCAGCCGTGGATGACGAGCAGCAAGCCGATGGTGGCCACGGCCTCGGACAACCACAGCGCGCTCGAGGACCGTTCGTGGGTGGACCATTTGATGGCGGGGAGTTCGAACATCACGTTCGCCAGGATGGTCCCGATGCAACCGCCGACGGTTTGCGCGGCGCTGTACAAGAGCACATCGCGAGTGGAGAGCGAACCGAGCAATCGGTCGACGAGCGACACGACGGGGTTGAAGTGGGCACCGGAGACCGCGCCGAACATGAGGATGAGTCCGATGAGCGCACCTGCCGTTGCCGCCGCGTTCTCGAACAACTGCAGTCCCACGTCGTCGGGCGAGAGCCGGCTGGCCATGATGCCCGAGCCGACCACGGCGATGATCAAGAACGCGGTGCCCATCGCCTCGGCCAGGAGCCGACGCGCGATATCGGGTGTCATGCTGCGGTCCCGGACGTACCCACCAGAGCGCTGATGCGATGGCGCAGTTCGACCATCGTGTCGTCGAAGGCGCGTCGGGTACCGTCCACCACCGGATCGGGAACCGACCAGTGGAGCCACGACGGATCAGCGTCGATGGCCTCGTGCGCCTGATCGCACACGGTGATCACGATCGATGGGATCTCGGCGATGTCGTCGATGGAGCGGGGCACCGCGCGTGACAGATCCAACCCGGCGCGACGAGCAGCGTCGAGAGCTTTGGGATGGACGACGGCCGCAGGTTCGGTGCCCGCCGACTCAGCCGGCGACTTGGTGATGGACCGCCACAAGACAGCGGCCAGTTGGCTGCGAGCGGAGTTGTGGGTGCAGATGAACAACGCCCGGCCGACCGCCATCGGCTTGCCGGGAGTGAGCCCATCGAACGCTCCCGGGAGTAGATGCACGTACCGGCGTCGGCCGTCGCCGCTGGAGCGCGATCGCATGATCATGCCGACGGACTCGAGCACGTCGAGATGATGGGCCAGCAGGTTGGATTCGAGATCGAGCAGTTGGCGCAGCTCGAGGGGGGAGCGATCGGACACCGCCAACTCGTCGATGAGGGCGAGGCGAACCCGATCGCCGAGAGCGGCGTGTTTGGCGGCGCGCTGGTCGATCCGCGGCACTGAGTGTTCGGCGGAGCGCGCCGACGTTCGGGATCCGCTCATGACTCGAAATCTATTGACTCAATGAAGCTTGAGTCAATCGTGGCGAGATCTCACTGCGTGTACTTGATCGACTCCAAGCCGCTCATCTGGCGAAGCACCAGATACTCGGGTCCCTTCAGCGCAGTGCGTTCCCACGGACCGAATCCCATGACGGTACCGTCGCCGCCCAGAGTGGAGGGCACCTGATGGATGCGCTCGAGTCCTTCCATGACACCTTCTGGGGTGTGCACGGTGGCATAACGCAGGCCCAGCACCGCCAAGGTTGCCATGTCGTACATGCACGCCGTGATCACATCGAACGGTCGTGATCCGAACCTCGCCTCATAGCGGTCGAGCATGGCGGCGAACGTCGCGTTCGACTCGTCGATCTGATCGACGTAGGTCCACCCGCTCATCTCGCGCTTCTCGTCGGAGTTCTTGTTGTGGAAGTGCATTCCGGCACTGGTGGTGAAGCGCGGTGGATCCCACTCCATCGCGGTCAGCGATCGCGACAGGTCGAGCAGCACGCCGCCATAGCCGAGATAGGCGAGGGCATCGGGCATCCCTTCGGCGGCCTTGGCCACCTCGGCGCTGAGGTCGGTAGCGACGGGGGAGCACTTGATGTCGGCGATGATGGTGATACCGAGGTGCTCACATTGTTCTTCGAACGACTCGAAGAACTCGGCGCCGATCGGTGACCGATCACGGATGACGGCGACCGTGCGCAGATCGCGTCGCTTCATCGCCCACGCGATCTTGGGGCCGTCGTCGTACAACGAACCGAGCTGATAGTGGAACCCGTATCGGCCCCTTGATCGGGTGGTGCCGGGGAAGTTGATGGTTGGTACCCGGCGCGATTCGAACAGTGGCACCACCGCCATGCAGTTGTCGGTGATGCCAGGACCGATGATGACGAGCACGCCGTCATCCGCGAGCGCAGTCCATGCGTCGGTGACCGCTTTGGCGGTACCGCTGGGCAGACCGAGCCCGGACCGAACCACCAACTCGATCGGACGATCCACCTCCCCGTTGGCGACGGCCTCGTCGAAGCGGAACCGGAACACCTGCAACATCCGTTGCTCGGTCGTTGCCTGGTCGGCCATCAGACCCTCGTCGAGGAAGCCGATTTTGAATGGTGCGGCTGAAGCAGAACCCCTTGCGGCCATGAGACCCCCCGATCACGTGTGGCATCGGCGTTGTAGCACAACCTGGTTGGGTCGGTCAGCTGGAGTGCTCATCGGGTGTGTCGGTAGTGCTGGAGACACCAGGAACGACCAGCGAAATGGCCAGTGATCGTTTGCGCTGCCGGGCTTCGCGAGCTGCGCTGAAGCGATCGAGGCGGCTCATGACCGGCGTGGCGGCGATCCCATGGACGACCACGGACAACAGGATCGTGGCGGCGACGATGGACCAGACGCGCTCGACGTGGGGGATGTCGACAGCATTCGATGCGTATGCCACGTAGTAGATCGAACCGATGCCCCGGATGCCGAAGAACGCGATGGCGCGACGCTCGAGCCGCAAGGTCCGGCCACCAGCGAGTGCCAGCGCGCCGGCCAGCGGACGGGCGATGAACACCGCGCTGAGCGCGATCGCCAACCCGGCAACATCGAGGCTGTCGAGCAAACCACCCGCCAACGCTCCACCGAGCAGCACCAACAGCGCGACCACGAGCAGCTGCTCGACCTGATCGGCGAACTCGTGGAGAACCCGGTGATAGCTGTGGGCGCGTTCGCTCGACCGGATGGTGACCGCAGCGATGAACACCGCGAGGAAGCCGTAGCCGTGCAACAACTCGGCTGCTCCGTACGCCGCCAACGTGGCAGCGACCGCCACGAAGCCCGATGCCGTCGCCGCCAGATTGGCGTCGTCGCCGTAGCGTCGAGAGAACATCAGCTTCGACAACAACCAGCCGCTCACATATCCAGCGCCGAGGCCGACGGCGATGCGCAACACGACGTCACCCAAGAACCAGCCGACCAGTGCTTGGCCGGAGAAGTCGTGCATCGACAACGCCATCGCCGCGTACACGAACGGGAACGCGAGACCATCGTTCAGGCCGGCTTCGCTGGTGAGTGAGAACCTCACCTCATCCTCAGCCCACGGGTCGGCCTCGGCGCCTGTCGACGGTTCGCCGACCTGCACATCGGCGGCGAGCACCGGATCGGTCGGGGCGAGCGCCGCGCCGATCAACAATGCACTGGCCAACGGCAACCCCGCGATGAGGCCCGATGCTGCGATGACCGCGATGGTGACGGGCATGCCGATGGCCAACAACCGCCATGTCGTCATCCATGATCGCCAACCCACGGCTCGATCGAGCTTGAGGCCAGCCCCCATGAGCGACACCAGTACACCCAACTCGGCGGCCCGCTCGTACCACAGTCCATACCCATCGCGGCCGGGCTCGAAGCTGATCGGCGACGACAACGCCTCGGCCAACGTGAACGCGCCGGCCCCGACTGCGATGAGGACGATCGGGAGCGAGAGCGGGCGCTTCTCGAGCCGTGGGGGCAGCCAGGCGGCAAGCAAGGCGACTACGCCCGCGACGAACAGCACGATCTCGTAGCGATCCATGCATGCGCCTACCCGCGATCGTGCGCAATCAACCAGCCATCGCTCTTCGTTCGTCAGAGCACCGCGGTGCTCACTGCGTGGATGACCAGCCCGGCCAGTCCCCCGACCACGGTGCCGTTGATGCGGATGAACTGCAGATCCCGACCAACCTGCAGTTCGATGCGTCGACTGGTCGATTCGGGGTCCCACTTGGCGATGGTCGACTCGATGAGCGCCGTCACCTCATGGCGATAGTTGTCGACGAAGTAGCCCACGAGGCGTTCGATGTTGCCCTCGATACGCGCTTGCAGCTCTGGTTCATCGCGCAAGCGAGCGCCGAGGCGGCCGAGCGTCGTGGCGGTCCGCGTCCGCAGTTCGCTGCCCGGTCGCCCGGACGCGTCGACCAGTCGGGCCTTGGCATCGTCGAACACCGCTCCGAGCCAGGAGCGCATCTCGGGGTAGGCGAGCAGTTCCGCTTTCAGCGCTTCGCCCTTGGCTCGTAGCGCATCGTCTGTGCGGAGCCGTTCGGCGAACTCGGTGAGGCGTCGCTCGAACGATTGCCGGAACTCATGGTCGGGGTCGGCCTGCACCTCGGCCAGGAACCGCTCCACGCCGTCGTAGAGCTTGGCGAAGACCCGGTTGTCAATTGAAGTTGGCACCCACCACGGCGACTCCTGTTCGACACGGGCGCGCAGGGTTGCCTTGTTGTCGGCGAGGAATCCCCGGGAGCCCTTCAAGACCGCGTCGAACAAGCGATGGTGCTGATCGCCCTCGACGCCGAGCTCGATCGCCCGGCCGGCGATGGGGGCGACCGGCGTGTCCCGGATGCGCTGTTCGACGGCGCGCTCCACGCCGGTGCGCACCTCGGAGTCGTCGAGGACCTTGAGCGCGGTGTGCACGACGTCGGCTACCGCGTCTGCGGCGCGGGCGGCGTTGGCCGGTTCGGCCAGCCAGGTACCCAGCCGCGCGCCGATGCGAGCGCCGTGCAGTCGCTCACCGATGACCGACGCCGAGAGGAAGTTGCCCTCCACGAACTCGCCGAGCGATCGGGCGATCTGATCCTTGCGCTTGGGGATGATGGCGGTGTGGGGAATGGGGATGGCGAGCGGATGGCGGAACAGTGCCGTGACGGCGAACCAATCGGCCAGTGCCCCCACCATGGCTGCCTCGGCGAACGCCTCGAGATAGCCCCACCACGACGGATCGGAGTGCTGTGAGCGCGCGACGGCGAACAACACCGCTGCGGCGACGAGGAGCATGGTGGCGAACCGCTTCATGCGACGTAGCTCGGTCGCGCTGGTGACGTCGTCCATCGTGGGTCCACCCTAGGGCCGGTGTTGCGGTGGTCCTCGGGCGGTGAACGGCTTGCTGACAGGCTGTTAGCGTGCCGACGTTCGGTCGAGCAGCGCACGGGGGTGCCTGCAAGGGACGTCCGCGAGGACGAACTCGAGCCGAAAAGGGGGAGCGAACGTGGAACTCGGCATCTTCATCCAGGCGCCTGTCCTGGCCCACAACCGCAAAGGCGATCCTGACTACGAGCGCCGAAAGGTGATGCAGGACCTCGAGGTCGCGATCGCCGCTGACAAGGCGGGGTTCAAGTACGTGCTCGCCACCGAGCACCACTTCCTCGATGAGTACAGCCATCTGTCGGCCAACGACGTGATCCTCAGCTATTTGGCCCACGCCACCGAGCGGATCCACTTGGTGTCTGCGATCTTCAATCCATTGCCGAACGTGATCCATCCGGCCAAGCTGGCCGAGACCGTGGCCATGTTGGACCTTGTGTCCGGCGGACGATTCGAGTTCGGCACCGGACGCGGCGCCGGCAGCCATGAGATCCTCGGGTTCCTTCCTGGCATGAGCGATCTCACTGGCACACGGGAGATCTGGGAGGACGTCATCGCCGAGTTCCCCAAGATGTGGCTCAACGACGTCTACCCCGGCTACGACGGCAAGTTCTGGTCGCTCCCGCCGCGCAAGATCCTGCCCAAGCCGTTCGGGAACTCCCATCCGCCCATGTGGTACGCCTGCGGCAACACGACGAGCTACGAGATGGCGGCCCGGCGTGGCCTCGGGGTGCTCGGGTTCTCGGTCGGATCGTTCGACGACATGGCCCCGGTGATCAAGAACTACAAGGGCAACATCGGCAACGCCGAGCCGGTTGGGGCCTTCGTGAACGACAACATCTTGGTGACGGTGAACTGCTTCGTGTCCGAGGACCCAGCCAAGGCCGTCGCCCAGTTCTGTGAGCCCGATCAGTCCTACTTCCTGTCGAACGTGTTCCGCTATCACGACACGTTCCCCCACCCCGAGACCATCCCGTACTGGCCAGAGCTGGTGCCCACCATGACCCCCGACATGGTCGGCTACGCGCAAGCGGGCGGCACGGTGATCGGCGATCCCGATCACGCCATCGAGCAACTGAAGCGTTGGGAGTCGGCCGGAGCCGATCAGGTCATCATCCCGTGCGGCGTTGCCAAGCACGAGGACACGCTCGAGATGATCCGGCTCATGGGCGAGCACGTGATTCCCAAGATCGACAAAGACCCTGTGCACCGCACGACGCACATGCGCAACAGCGTGACCGTGCGGGCCGAGACCGATGGAGTAGCAGCGCGATGACCGATCAGCACACGAGCGCGGCGTGGTCGCCTGGCAGCGACAGCAACTGGGGTCGTTGGGGCGCAGAGGACGAGCGAGGAACGCTCAACCTGTTGACGCCGGAGATCGTGCGGGCCGCCGCCGGGTCGATCCGCTCGGGCAAGGTGTACAGCCTCGGCTTGCCGGTGCAGTCGACCGGTGTGCCGCTCGTGCCCTATCGAGGTGTGCCGATGCGGCTCACCTTGGTGAACCAGGCTGACACCGGCATCTACGACGACTTCGGCGCCGTCGATGTCGGCGCCAACGAGGATGTGTTGGTGTTGGCGTCGCACAACGAGACGCACATGGACGCGTTGTGCCATGTCCATCATCACGACACGCTCTACAACGGATTCTCCAACGCCACCATGAAGACGCACACCGGCGCGGGACGATGTGGCATCGACAAGACCCCGTGGGTGGTCGGCCGGGCCGTGCTGCTGGACGTTGCCGGCTATCACGGCGTGGACTGCCTCGAGGTGCCGCACATCATCACCGCTGATGAGTTGTCGGCGGTCGCCGCCGCTCAGGGCGTCGAGTTGCGGGCCGGGGACATCTTGTTGATCCGAACCGGATGGGTTGGGGCGTTCATGGCGAACCCATCCGGAGACATCGGTGGGCAGCCGGGCATCGGGGTGGATGCGTGCAAGCTCATCGCGTCGTTGGATCTCGCCGCAGTGGGTGCCGACAACAGCGCGGTCGAAGCGATCCCGTTCGACAACAACGAGTTCCTCACGGTGCACATCGAGCTGTTGGTCAAGCGCGGCTTGCCGTTGCTCGAGCATCTCGTGCTCGACGAGATGGCGGCCGACAAGGCCTACGAGACATTCCTCGTGGTCGCGCCGCTGCCGATCACCGGCGGGACCGGTTCGCCGATCAACCCGATCGCCATCGCCTGAGCGATCGAGTTCACCTGGCCAACAACCGCTCGATGTCGCCGCGATGGTGGACGGCTTCGTGTACCGCGCTGCGTGAGACCAGCCGAGCGTCGTGGCGGACGGGTGGTGCCGGTGATGGCTGCTCGAACAAGACCGGTCGGTCGAGATCGGCCGCGCTCAGGGTCGAGAGGAGCTCGGTCAGTCGGTCGACGCGGCGTTCGAACTGGCCCAGCAACTCGTCGCGGTCGGCGGCGCGTAGGTTGGCGGCAGCGACGAACTCGTCCGGGTCGACGTTGGCGATCGACGGCGTGTCCTCGGCGATCGCTCGCTCGATGACGAAGCGATGGAACGCCATAAGGTCTCGGAGATGTCCGAGGTACTCGATGACCGACCACGTACCCGGTCGCGGCTGTGCACGCAAGGCACCGTCGTCGGCCGAGCGCACGAGCGTACCGATCTGAGAGGCCAGTGATGTCAATGCAGCTTGCACGTCGGCGTTGGACATCCAGCGG
Organism: Acidimicrobiia bacterium; assembly: GCA_050246915.1. Lineage (GTDB taxonomy): Bacteria > Actinomycetota > Acidimicrobiia > Acidimicrobiales > Ilumatobacteraceae > JBFWVD01. Next base: position 66,192 of record JBFWVD010000010.1, read on the forward strand.
CCGTCGTAGCGGCATTCGGCACAGTGATCTTCCATGTCGGTCTCACGTTCCTCGAGCAGTTCGGAGCTGGCCTCGGGCATACGAGCGCAGCATCGCGGCGTCGCTCCCGATGGTGATCATGCGGTACCCGGCCTCCGCGTATTGCTTGGCTTGTTCGCCAGATCCGGAGTGCACGGCGGTGATGAGTCCGCGGGCGTCGCACGCCGATCGCACGCGTTCCATGGCCTCGGCGTGAGGACCGGGGATCGGTGCGAGGCGTGGCGAGAGCCCCATGCTCATGGCCAGATCGGCCGGCCCGATGTACACGCCGTCGATACCAGGTGTCGCGCAGATCTCGTCGATGTTGTCGACTGCTTCGACCGTCTCGATCTGCACCAGGCACGTGACCGAACGGTTGGCCGCCACCGGATCGGCGCCGAGCACCAACTCGGCGCGGATCGGCCCGAGGCTGCGTTGACCGAGCGGTGGATAGCGGCAATGAGCGACCGCGTCGGCGGCTTCGCGAGCGTTGTTGACCATGGGGACGATGACGGCTTCGGCGCCGCAGTCGAGGGCGCGCTCGATCCACCAGCCGCTGGCGATGGGCACGCGGATGACCGTGGCCACCGGGTAGCGACCGATGCCCTGGAGCATGGGCACGATCGATTCGGCACCGGCGATGCCGTGTTGGCAGTCGATGCCGACGTAGTCGAAGCCTTCGCTGGCCAGGAACTCGGCGGCCATCGCTGACCCCATCGAGCACCAAGCGCCCATGGCCACGCCACCGGCAGCCCACACGGTTCGGAGTCGGGACTCGGCCATCAGTTGTTCGCCGTTCGATCGGCTCTGTGTGTACTGGCATGGCGGTTGACGACGTCCCGATTGATGACGGTGCGGTTGACGACGGTGCTCGGGATGCGCCCCGACAACACTTCGGCCGCGATCTCGACAACCCGTCGGCGCAAGTTCAGCTCGGATTGGTCGGAGTAGTACGCGCTGTGCGCCGAGCCGATGACGTTGGGCACCGCGAGTAGCGGGTTGTCGGGTTTGACCGGCTCGGATTCCCACACGTCGAGGCCGGCGCCGGCAATGACGCCCGAGGTGATGGCGTCGAGGAGTGCTGCCTCGTCGATGATCCCGCCACGCGACGTGGAGATGATGTAGGCACTGGGTTTCATCCGAGCCAATTGCGCGGCACCGATGAGTCCGTGGGTGTCGGGCGCGAGCGGGGCGTGTACCGACACGTAGTCGGCGATGGCGAGCAAGTCGTCGAGGGCGAGCAGCTCGACGTCGGGGCTGTTGGCGACGAACGGGTCGTGGGCGACGATGCGCAGACCGAACGGCCTGGCCCGCTCGGCCACCGCACGGGCCAGACGTCCCCAGCCGATGAGGCCGAGCACCTCGCCGCGCAACGGACCCATGGGCGCCAGCGCGGGCCGCTCGTCGGTCTGGATGCCGAGGTGTTGGGCAACGATGCGCCGATTGAGCCCGAGCAGCAACGCCATGGTGTGGTTGGCGACTTCGTCGACGCAGTAGTCGGGGACGTTGCACACCATGACGCCGTGTGCAGTTGCGGCGTCGAGATCGACGTTGTCGACGCCGACGCCGTAGCGCACGATCACCCGAAGGTGGGGGAGAGAGCCGAGCAGCTCGCTGGTGACTTTGTAGCCGGTGCACAGCAGGGCCTCGGCGGCGGCGGCGACGGCGATGACCTCGGTATCGGTCTTGCACCGTTGCGCGACGGCGGTGATGCCGAGCGCCTCGAACGCGGCGGATTCGACGTCGAATCGACGCCCGAGCGGATCGACGTGGACGACCCGGGGTGCGGCGAAGGTGTCGTGCACACTCATCGGCGCGACCTCGATGTGGTGTCGGTGTCCATGCGGTCCCCTCGTATCGCTGGCGTCATGTGGCGCGGAAGCCATGCATGCTCCGGTCATCGTACGAGGCGGCGCGGACCAAGTTTGCATGAACGATGTTGACCTTGACGTCGTTGTCCGTTCGGTCATACGGTCGCACCACGGTGTGCGCCTTCGGTGGTAGGCGCATCGGAGGTTCGGGGGAACCGATGAGCGAAGAGCTGACCTGGATGCCCGCATGGCAGATGCGGGAGATGATTTCCAAGCGCGAGGTCTCTCCGGTGGAGGTGACCGGTCACTTCCTCGGCCGCATCGAGCAGTACGACGGCAAGCTGAAGTCATTCGCCCATGTCGACGCCGGTGGCGCGCGTGCGCAGGCCAAGCGGGCGGAGAAGGCTGTGCTCGACGGCGAGGATCTGGGTCTGTTGCACGGTATCCCGGTCTCGTTGAAGGGTCACTTCTACGTGAAGGGAATGCCGTTCTTCGATATGGGGACGTTGCAGAACCTTCCGTCGGCATGGCGTGATGAGGTGCAGGTGGAGCGGCTGCGCAAGGCGGGCGCCATCATCTTCGGTCTCAACACGTTGATGGGATCAGGTGGTGACCCGGCCAAGGCCCCCACCGACCCGGGGCCCCGGTACAACTGGGACGTCGAGGCTCGCAGCGCATGGGACCAGACAAGGGTGCCGGGGTGGTCGAGTTCGGGTACGGCGACGGCAACGGTTGCTCGTTTGGTGCCGCTCGGGTTGGGGTCCGATGGTGGGGGATCGACCCGGCTGCCGGCGGCCTATTCGGGTCTGGTCGGTGTGGTGGCTACGCCGGGTCGGATCCCGTGGATCCATCCTGCGGCGCCGACCATCGAGCTGACGGCGAGCACCGGGCCGATGTGCCGCCATGTCATGGATGCTGCGCTGATGACCCAGGCCATGGCCGGGTTCGACGGGCGCGACGTGTTCAGCCTGCGCGACGAGCCTGACGACTATTTGGCCACCATCAACCAGGACATCGACGGCATGCGGTTCGCGTGGAGCGATGACCTCGGCTACGCGTCGATGTACGCGCTCGAAGAGAGTCCGCGCGTGATCGCTCAGATCCGCGAGTCGGCGTTCCGCTTCCGTGAGTTGGGGGTGACGGTCGAGCCGACGAGCGAACGCTTCGACGACTTCTTCCCCGGGTTCATGATGATGAACCGGGTGTTCGGGAGCGGTGGACGCGGCTTGGGGGAGAAGGCGACCGATCAGGAGTACTGGGAGTCGATGGAGTCGCGTAAGCGGAACATCGACGTCTTGGATCGGATCTTCGCCCACCACGATGTGCTGCTCACTCCGACATCGCAGCTGCTCGCTCGGACTGTGGAGGACTGGGACGCCGCGTGGACCGGTGCCGATGGACGCCAGTACCCGCACGGCACGTTCGCCGGGAACTACGTGAGCCATGTGCAGCTGTTCAACTGGCTTGCCGTGCCGGCGTTCTCGATCCCGGCCGGATTCGTGGACGGTCTGCCGGTGGGCCTGCAGATGATCGGCCGGCCGGGCAGCGACGCCAAGATGTTCCGCATCGCGCAGGCTTTCCAGCGCGCGTTCTGGAACGACGAGCGCCCATCGATCTGAGCGTTCGAGCGAGAGTGCCGTGGTCGTTGTATGAGCGCCTGACCGTTTGCTGGCGAACGCCTCTGGGTAGGGGTCATGCAGATACCGAGTTCGATCTCGGTCGACGCTGTGAGGAGTTCTGCCATGTTGGGATTCATCGTGTTCTTGTTGGTCATCGGTCTCATCGCCGGTTTCATCGCTCGCGCCTTGGTACCCGGGCCCGATCCGCTCGGCATCGGTGCGACCATCGTGCTGGGCATCGTCGGTTCGTTCATCGGCGGCTTCATCGGCTGGGCCCTGTTCGGCAAGGACTTCGACGAAGGAGCACTGCAACCGTCGGGCATCATCGGATCGATCGTCGGGTCGGTGATCGCTCTGTTGATCTACCGCGCAACATCGAGCCGTTCGGGCCACCGGCACCACGTGATGCACTGAGACCGGACCCGGGGGTTACACATGAGAGGGGCAACACGGGCGGGACCGCCGCGATCAGCGTCGGTCTCGCCCGAGTACCTCGATGGCGGACACCAGCGCCTGGGGCGCTTCCCATTGAACGAAATGGCCGCATCGGGGAAGCAGGAACGGCCCGATGTGTCGAGGGAATGCAATGGCCGCCATGTCGGCGAACCCGCTGGCGATCACGTGATCGCTGGTGCCGTGCAGGATCACCACCTCGACATCCGGGTTCGTTTCCATGCGGGCGGGACGTGACCGCTTCGATGTGATGAACGCGCTCTCGTACGCACCGAAGCTGGCTCGAAGGTGTTCGGCACTGCGAAACGGTTCGGTGTGGAAGTCGACCAGTCGGCTGCCGCCGAAGCGGTGCGCCGGCGCCTCGTCGTCGGGATGGATGAATGCGCCGGGATGCGCCCAGAAACGCGATGTGTAGAAGGTGGCGATGTAGCGCTGCCGCGCGGTGGCGGTCGTCAGCTCCGCGATCAACGCGTCGGCGTCGGTTCCTTGGCGAACGAAGTAGTCGCTCGCTTCGCGGGCCGGGCGTGTCACGAGCCCTGCCATCGCCGTGCGGTCGAACGGGACGAGCGTGTTGAACAGCACCAGCCGGTCGAATCGCGCGGGTGCGCCGAGCGCCATGTCCTGAACGATCGGCCCGCCCAGATCACCACCGACGAGTATCGCTGACGCGACGCCGAGATGGTCGAGCAACGCCGTCATGTCGTCGGAGTGCGCACCGACGTCATGGATGCCATCGGCCGACACCGCACTATCGCCGAATCCCCGGAGATCGGGCACGATCACATCGAACCCCGCGTCGGCGAGCGGTTCGATGACCTTCCACCAGATGCGCATCGTCTCGGGCCAACCGTGGACGAGCAACACCGCGGGTCCACCGTTCGCGTTCTCTCGGACGTACGCGATGCGCTGCGCGTTCACCTCGGCGAGGTGGACATCGAATCGTGCGGGGTCGATGTGGCGGGGGTCGAGCGGATCGTAGGGATCGTTGGAGTTGGACCGGCTGACCATCGGAACACTGTTGCAGTTCGGGCCGAGATCGATGAAGCGTTCGGTCGCCGAGGGGCGAACGGGTATGCGAACCTTCTGGTTCGGATCGCTCAGCGCTGCGGCTGGGCCAGGGGAGGCCATCATGAGCATTGCCGTTGTCGCCGAGTTGTTCTTCGTGCCCGAGGCCGCTGAGGCGGTCAAGGCAGGGATGGGGACGATGCTCCCAGAGACGCGCGCCTTCGCGGGGTGTGAGTCAGTGACACTCCACCAAGACCAGAACGATCGGGGCCATCTGGTGCTGCTCGAGCGATGGGCGAGCCGTGAGGCGTATCAGGCCTACCTCGACTGGCGCGCCAGCCAAGGACAGCTCGGGGAGATGCCCGGTTCGACGGCGCCGCTCAAGATCACGTTCCTCGACATCGTCGACGTGTGAGCGGTCGATCCGGACCGCAAGGATTGTCACCCTGGCGCCAGCTCGGGGCTCGGATCGCACAGGCCCAGCGTCGTCACGAGCCTTGCGCGCCATGACGGGGTCGAAATCGCCCTGCGGGTGCTGCGGATGCGCTCACCGTTGTCCCCTTGGTGCTGGCTGCCCCCCGGCGAGTCGATGGTCCACTCCAGGTGCAAACGCCGCGTTCAACGGCGGTGAGAGGGGTCCGTGGCGATGGTGTACGAAAGCGGGGGCGACAAGAGGTCGTCGATCGTTTCGAACGACTCATGAACGGTTTCGATCAGGCAGCAATGACCTCGCCGCCCATGGCCGAGTGATCGGGCCTGAGTGATCTGGCATGAGTGCTCAGGCCGGAACGGCCGAACTGATCAGCGGCCGATGTCCGGGCGTCGCTGCAACGCTCGTTGCGCGGCCTCGTAGGCATCGTCGAAGCGTGAGCGGATCTTTCGTGCCCATTCGGGATGGGTGAAGATCCAGAACTCATCGGCCATCATCTCGCGCACGATCCGCCGGCCGGCCTCATCACCTTCGATGAGTTGCAATCTGGCCTTCTCCTGTTCGGCCCCGACCGGAACAGCGCGTCCGCTGGCTGGTCCATAGCGAGCCGGACGATTGCGCTCCGACAATCCGATGCCGGTGTTCACCGCTCCCGGACACACCACCGACACCGCGATGTTGGTTCCCTCGAGCTCCATACGGAGCGCTTCGATCACCCCCAGCACCGCTTGCTTGGAGGCGGTGTAGATGGGGAAGGCGTCGTTGGGGGCGAACGCCGCCATTGACGCAGTGGTGAGCAATCGGCTCGGGAGACCGTGGGCCAGCATGCGCGGCGCGAATGCCGTGATGCCGTTGGCCACGCCGATGAGGTTGACGTCGAACAGCCATCGCCAATCGTCGACGCAGTTCTCGAGGATCGGCCCCATGGGCATCACGCCGGCGTTGTTGTAGAGCAGGCGAACGGGCCCGAGGTTGTTGGTGATGTCGGCGGCGAGTGCCGACATGGCGTCACTGTCGACGACGTCGACGTGTCGGGACGTGACGTCGATTCCGGTGTCTTCGCTGATCTGTTGCGCGGTGTGCGTGGCGAGGTCGGCATCGATGTCGACGATGACGACTCGCATGCCCAACTCTGCGAGAGCACGGGTGGTGCCGGCCCCGATGCCACCGGCGCCGCCGGTCACCACCCCGATCTGGCCGGCGAGTGGTCGATCAACTGATGGAGTGCTCATTGGGCGGGTACCGAGCCGTCTACGGCCACCTCACGCACGGCAATCTTCCAGGCGCCGTCGACCTTTCGGAACTGATCGATATGTCGGCACCGTGCCTGCAACCCGGTGGTGTTCAACACCTGGAAGTAGGTCACAGCGTGGGCGGCGTCGTCACCGTCGAGATCGATCACCACGTTGGAGAAGATGTGTTTGGACGTGTGGACGTCGCGCGGTGCGGCACCGTAGAACTTGGTCAGTCGCTCGCCGGCGAAGGTGCGGCCACCGGCGCGCAGCTCGCCATCGGCGGTGAACTGACCGGTGATGGCGTCGGGGTTGCCTCCATCGGCCAGCGTGGCGTGGGAGTTGATGACGCATTCGATGGCTCGGATGTCGTCGAGCATGTGATCTCCTGATGGTGTCAGTGTGTGGACGCGGAAGTCGTTGGCCCGTCGGCGTTCAGCGCGAACTCGGCGGAACCGTCCACGGCGACCCGTCCGTGTTGGTTGACCATGGCCAGCGCCAACTCGACGCGGCGCTCGCCGTTCGCGTCGAAGTGTCGCACGACGCGGCCGTGCGCCGTGAGGGTGTCTCCGGTCCACACCAGGTCGCTGAATCGCACGCGCAGTCGTCGAACGGTGTCGTGACCGAACTGATCGGTGCAGAACGTGGCGAGGTAGCCAGCGCCGAGCATTCCCACCGAAAAGGCGCGCTCGTAGCCCGCCGATCGGGCGTACTCATCGTCGTGGTGGATGGGGTTCATGTCGCCGCTGGCACCTTGATAGCGCACGTTGTCGAGCAAGGTGACGGGGCCGAACGAGCGGCTGGGCAGCTCGCCTTCCGACGTTGTCGTGTCAACTGTGGTTGACGATATGCCGCCAGCCGACGGCTGGGATGTCGACGCCTGGGTCGCCGACTCGTTCGACGCGGGCGTGTCGGCCGCGTCGCTCGGTGGTGCTTGGACATAGATGCCGGTGTATCGGCATTCGGCGCGCAGCGTCCCATCGGGTGAGCGGTACTCGGCGGTGGAGCGCACCAAGGTCATGGCCCCGCCTCGGCGTCCGGTGCGCTGCTCGAGTCCATCGAACCGGTCGGCCATGATGAGCCGCTCCCCGGCGCGGATCAGCGGTGCGTGGAACACATAGTCGTGCTGCCCGGAGAGGAACCCCTTGAGATCGTGCACGATGCCGACCTCGGCCAGCGCCTTCTCGCGTTCGGGGTCGTGATCGGGTCGTTCATCCTTGCGATCCCAGATGATCGACGTGACGAGGAATGTCGGTGGGATCGGCGCGTGCTCGTCGTCGAGGTAGCTGGGGTGGCGCGAGCCCGCGGCGATGGCGAACTCGCGGATCTTGCCCCATTCCACGCGCATCTCGTTCATGACGATGGCCTCCGGTCAGCTCGGATCGAACGGGGGTGGATCGGTGGGGAGGTGGGCGAGCGTCTCGGCGATGGCCTCGGGCGTCCACTGCCGGTCCTGTTCGAACCGCTCGGTCACCGACCATCCGCGGTAGACGCCGAGGCGCCCGCCGAACACCTCGAACACCTGCCCGGTGACCCGGCAGTCGGTGCTGGCCAGGTGCACGGCCAGTGGTGCCAGGTTGTCCGGGTCGAACGCATCGAACTGGGACGGGTCGTCGGGTTTGCCGATGACGTCGGCCAAGCCGGGCACCGTCTCGAGCAGCCGCGTACGGGCCAGGGGTGCCACCGAGTTCACGTGGACCCCGAGGCGCTGCATCTCGCGCGCTGCGATGATGGTCATGGCTGCTGCTCCTGCTTTGGCCGCGCCGTAGTTGGCTTGGCCAACGTTGCCGTGCAGTCCGGCGCCGGCCGTGGTCGTGATGACCGAGGCGTGGAACGACTCGCCGGCCTTGGACCGCTCCCGCCAGTGGGCGGCGGCAAAGCGCAGCGGCACGAACTGCCCCGTGAGGTGGACATCGACGACAGCGTCCCAGTCTTCCTCCGACATGCCCACCATCATCTTGTCGCGCAGGAACCCGGCGTTGGTCACCAGGACGTCGAGCCGCCCGAAGTTCTCGACTGCCAGGTCGACCATTCGTTGTCCTTCCGACCACGACGACACCGATCCGACGTGCACCACGGCGTCGCCACCGAGCGCCCGTATCTCGTCGGCGACCTGCCCGGCGGAGCTCGACGCGGCGGTACCGTCGGGTCCGTTTTCCATCGAGTTGAGCACCAGCTGTGCGCCCTCAGCGGCGAACCGCAACGCATAGGCGCGTCCGATACCACGGCCTGCGCCGGTGATGATGGCCACACGCCCGTTCAGTACTCCTGCCATGGAGGCCCCCTTCTCGATGGTGGATCCGGTGTCAATTCATATTGCGGCAGATCAGCGAGCGGTGTTCACCAGCCGAGGTTCACTGAGGTGGCATAACCGATGATGCCGTCGGTCTCGAGCTGATCGACGTCCGCGGCGGTCAGGCCGAGCAATCCCTCGAGGATCGCTCGGTTGTCCTGGCCGAGCGTGGGAGCAGCGGTGCGGTTCCACACCGAAGGCCCGCGTGAGAGGTTGAGCGGGAAGCGCGGGACGCGGATCTTGCCCACCACGGCTTTGTCGACGGTCTCGTAGAAGCCCCGGGCCACGAGGCTCTCGATCCCAGCCTGTTCGTGCGGTGGCACGACGCGGCTGGCCGGGATGCCGGCCGCGCAGAGCATGTCGGCGGCCTTCTCCGAATCGAGGCCCCGGCTCCATTCGGTGATGAGCGCATCGATGCGATCGTGGGCTGCTTGGCGACCGGTGACGTCGAGCGCAGCGAGATCGTCGCCGATGCCGACGATGGCGCACAGCGCCGTCCACTGCTCGTCGCTCTCGACGCTGATGGCCACCCAATCGTCGGGTGGGACCTGATCGAATGATGACGGCCGGTCGGCACTGCGGTAGCAGCCTTGTGGCGCGCTGACCCACGACTTGTTGACGGTGCGCGTGAGGATGGTGCCGCTCGCGGCGTACTCACCGACTTGTTCCGCACTCACCTGCAGCGCGGTACCCACCTGTGGCGACTCGATGAGGGCGCCCTCGCCGGTGCGGCGGCGATGATCGAGCGCCTGGAGCAGTGCCAGGGATGCGTGCAGGCCACCGACGGCATCGGATGCCGCGCCCACCATCTGTGGCGCGTCGTTGGGGTCACCGGTGACCCACGCCAGACCGCTGGCCTGGTCGATGGTGGGGGCGTAGCCGACACGGTCCTTCCACGGACCCCAGGTGCCGAACGCCGGAGCCCGCACCATGATGATGTCGGGCTTGATCGCGGTGAGTTGCTCGTAGGACAACCCGAGTTGATCCATGACGCGGCTGCTGTAGTTCTCGATGACCACGTCGCTCTGGGCGATCAGCGCTTTGAGCAACTCGAGACCGCGTGCGGTCTGCAGGTCGACGGTGAGCCCGCGCTTGTTGGTGTTGGTGCCGTTGAAGAACGGGCTGGTCTCCCACCATCCCTGCTCGCTCATGGGGATGGTGGTGGCCATCCGAATGCCATCAGGCCGCTTAACCGACTCGACGTGGATCACATCGGCGCCGAGCATGGCGAAACCATGGCCGATGATCGGCCCGGCCCAGAACGCCGTCATGTCGACGATGCGCAGATCCTCGAACGGCAACGGCGCGTCACCTCGAGATCCGATGTCAATATGAGTTGACACATCTCTGGCCGGTGTGCGGGGCGCGCTCAGCGCACTGAACACCTCATCGGTGTGCTCGCCGAGCAGTGGCGACGGAGCGAACGGTCGGCGGAAGGCTCCGGTGCTGGTGTACCAGACGTCGGGCTGGGTGAAGCCCGAGCGAGGGTTGGGCACGAACTGGTTGCGTTCGCGGAAGTGATCGAACGTCGGCAGCGTCTCGCCGGTGCCGATGGGCGCCACCGGGATGCGCAGCAATGCAGCGAACTCGACGATCTCCTCGGTGGTGCGCTCCAGCGTCCATCCCTCGATGGCATCAACCAGTTCATCGTGACGAGTGGCCCGATTGTCCATGAGTGCCAGCGACTCATCGGCCAGCCAGTCGAACCGTTCGGTCATGGTGCAGAAGTCGAGCCACTGCTGGCCCGTGGTGACCCACAGACCGACCCAACCGTCCTTGGTGCGGTGAATGCCGGGGATGGGGTCGGTGCGGAACGGGCGATAGGGCCGACCGGTGGTGTCGAGGAACGTGATGGGGAACATGTGGTGGGTGAGTTGGAGGACCTCGAGGCCCGACACCTCTACCACCTCGCTGCCGCCGGCCACGTCGGTGCGGGCCTTGGCCACCAGCGCCCCGAACGCGCCGAGCGTCCCGAGAGCGAAGTCACCGTGGGCGCCCCCCATCATGACCGGAGCGCCGTCGATCGAACCGTGGTTCCACGCCGAACCGCTCAGCGACTGCCAGATGAATTCGTTGCTCGGCCGATCGGCCCACGGTCCAGTGAGGCCGTAGCCGGTGAGGGCCACGATGGACGCGTTCGGGGCGATCTTGCGTAGCCCATCGACGGAGAGCTCCGGCCGAAGGCACAGTCGGCTCGTCTCGTTCCACACGATGGTGTCCGCCGTGCGGACCAGGTCGCACAGGCGAGTGAGATCGGACTCGTCGTCGACGTCGACGACCACGCCACGCTTCGAACACGACAAGTACTGGAAGAGCACTCCGCCCACGGAGGGATCCACGGGGGCGCCGATCGCACTGCGTTGCCGCAGCCGATTGCCGTCGAGCATCTCCACCGTGATGACGTCGGCGCCGCCGTCGGCCAGCACCTTGGTGCAGTACGCCCCCGCAATGCCCTCGGTGAGATCGACGACGCGGTAGCCGAAGTCGAGCGGTGTCGGAGTGCTCATAAGTGAAAATCGTATTCCACTTTGACGCGCCCCTTGGATCAAGCGCGTGAGAATCTCGGACGCGGCGACGACGGCTCGTTCGATGACGACTCGATAGGTTGCAGATGCGGGTGGACGCCGGCGCCGGGCTCATCTGAGCCGGCGCCGACCGCCGCTGCACTGCGCTCAGGCCACTGCGGTCACAATGCGAAGGTGTACCCGCCGTTCACCGGGATGGTCTGGCCGGTGATCCACTCCGACCGCGGGCTGGCCAACATGGCGATAACCCAAGCCGGATCTTCCGGCTTGCCCGGACGACGTACGACATAGGGGCGCAAAGCTGCCTTCTGTTGCTCGGCCATGTCGGGGTTGGCCCACATCGCTTCGGAGATCGGTGTCCGCATGGTGCCCAACGAAACGTTGTTGGCCGTGATGTTGTAGCGCCCGAGTTCGAGGGCGATGCAGCGCATGAAACCGGCGGCCGCCGCCTTGGCCCCGCCGTAGGCGGCCATCGACGGCTCGCCGTGACGCGCCGCGTCGGAGACGATGGTGATGATGCGGCCCCATTTCGACGCGATCATCCCGGGGGTCACCGCGTGCACACAGTTCATGACGCCGAAGGTGTTGATGGCGAAGTACTTGTGCCAATCGGCCGGCGAGGTCTCGTGGAACATCGCCAGCGAGCCGAAACCCTGTTCGGCGCCCTGATTGCCGGCGTTGTTCACCAAGATGTCGACCCCGCCGAGGCCCTTCACCGAATCGTGGACCATGTCGAGGTCGGTAACGTCGAAGGGCGCGGCGATGGCCGAGCCACCGAACGCTTCGATCTCGGCCACGACGGCCTGTGCCCGTTCCGCGACGTAGTCGTTGACCACCGCGGTCGCGCCAGCCTGCGCCAGCATGATGGCGATCCCTCGACCAACTCCTTGGCCGCCGCCGGTCACCAACGCCTTCTTACCGTCGAGTTCGAACCCGATCGTCATCAGCACACCACCTTGTTGGTCATCATTTCTTCGATCTCGGATTGATCGAAGCCCATCTCCTGCAAGCACGCTGCCGTGTCGGCTCCGAGAACTGGAGCATCGCGCAGCGCGTGTGACGCCGACGCGCCGTCGGCGCGATCGAACCTGATCGGATTGGCAAACACCGTGTCGCCCGATCCGGGCAACTGCACCAGGCTCCCGCGCCCGAGCAGCTGCGCATCGCCGACCATGTCGTCAACAGTATTGACCGGTCCGACACCACCGTCGAGTCCAGGTGATGCCACCCATGCCGCGGCCGGTTTGGTGGCGATCCGCTCGGCGATGAGCGCGGTGGCGGCGTCACCATCGTCGACGCCGAGTCGGAAGCCGGCCAGCTCGGGCAGATCGAGCGCCTCGATGAGCAGCTTCCACGCCTTGGGTTCGGTGGAGGTGACGGTGACCTGACGACCATCGGCACACGTGTACACGTTGCGTGACACGAACGTCCCCCAACCCTTCGCCGGACCTCGGGTCGCTCGTGTGAGCTCATCGGACAACGTCCACAGCGCGGCATCGCACATGTTCACATCGAGGCGCGTGCCCTTGCCGGTGCGATCACGTTCGGCCACCGCTGCGAGGATGCCGATGGCCGCCATCATCCCGGCCATCGGCAAGGACAGATGGGTGTTGTTGGCCTCCGTGGGGCCGACCGACAAGCGCGACAGCAGTCCGGAGTAGCCGACGTAGGTGAGATCGTGTCCCGGCTGTTGCGCGTTCGGGCCGAAGTCGCCGAAGCCGGTGAGCGAGCACCACACCAATCTCGGGTTCTGGGCGCTCATCACCTCGTACCCGAGACCGAGCTTGTCGAGTTGATCGGGCTTGTGCGACTCGGTGACCACATCGGCCCAGCGAACCAGACGCTTCAACGTGTCGGCGGCGTGTGGACTGCGCAGATCGAGTCCCAAGGAGCGCTTGCCACGATTGAGCGCCACATGGCTGGGGTTGAACTCACCGGGCGCGGCCAGCGAGCGCATGCCGTCGCCGGCGCCGGGGCCTTCGACCTTCACCACATCGGCGCCCAGATCGGCGAGCAGCAGTGTGCCGAACGCCCCCGGGTACATCCGCGTGAGGTCGAGCACCTTCAAATGGGCCAGTGGTCCCGTACGTGACGGCGTTGCCATCGATCAACTCCTCGTGTTCCCCATGGCCATGCGGCAGTTGCACTACGCAACCCCCGAGCGACAACGCCTCGAGCGGCCAGCAGGGAACGTAACACCGCGCCAACTCTCGTCGCCTATGAGGAGCGATCAGGTCGGTCTGGTCAGTACGTCCTGCATCACCGTGGCCATCAGCCGGCCCGCACTGTCGTGGATAGCGCCGTGGGCGAGGCCGCGGTGTCCGACCACGTCGACGGCCTGCTGGGTGTGGACGAACCATCCATCCAACCGCGATGGTCGGTGGAACCAGATCGAGTGATCGATGGTGGTGCCGAGATAGTCGGGCATACGGGCCTCATCGGGATGGGATCGGAACACGATGTCGACCAGGAAGAAGTCGCTCGCGTAGGCCAGCAGCGCGGCGTGCAGGAGTGGGTCTGGCGCAACGTCGTGTGCCGGTCGCATCCACTGCGGCCGTGGGTGCTCCCTGTTGGGGCCACCGAAGATCGTGAGCGGCTCGCCGAGCCGGATGTCGAACGGCGGGGGAAAGGTGACCCATTGGCGTGCGAGGGGATGGTCCGCTTCGTTGGTGCGCTGCACCCACTGCTCGACGGTGACCAGTTCCTCGGGCCCGACGTCGAATGCCGCCGATCGGTCGGCCACGGGCCCGGCAGGGTTGTCGTGCAGTGCCACCAGAGCGACGAGCAAGGTTCGGTCGCCCTGAGCGAGCGTGACCTGGCGAATGAACATCGACCGCCCGCTGCGCAAGCGCTCCACGGCGATATCGATCGGTTGGTCGTAGCTTCCTGGCTCCAGGAAGTACCCGTGGATCGATGCGGGCGCGATGCCCGGCGTTGTCAACCCTGCGGCCATGATCGCCTGAGCGAGCAGCTGACCACCGAAGATGCGGGGGAAGCGGGGCAACTCGTTGGGAGCCAGGAACCGATCGGTGCCCGTGGAGGTCAACGTGAGAGCGGCTACGAGAGCGTCGAGCGATTCGCTGGCCGAGTAGTGGGGCTGCACACTCATATCGGTCACGTCACTATCGATAGCAGGTCGGGCCGGACGATGCCCGTGGCCTACTGTGGGTCGAATGCGTGCCGTGATGTGTCGAGAGTTCGGTGAGCCAGAGGTCTTGACGGTGGAAGAGGTGCCCGATCCGGTGCCTGGTCCCCATGACGCGGTGGTTCGGATGCGAGCCAGTTCCGTGAACTTCCCTGACGTGTTGTTCGTGGCGAACAAGTACCAGATCACCATCCCGCCACCGTTCTCCCCCGGCAGCGAGTTCGCCGGCGACGTGGTGGCAGTCGGTTCGGAGGTCACCGATGTCGCCGTCGGTGACCGCGTGTTCGGCGCCACGGCGGTGGGCGCATTTGCGGACTTGGTGTGCGTGCCAGCGGCAGGACTGCATCGCTTGTCGGACGGATTGTCGTACGAAGCGGCCGCTGCGTTCTGGGTCGCCTACGCCACGTCGTACCACTCGCTCGTCGGCGTTGCCGGCGTGCGAAGCGCTGACACGGTCCTGGTGCTGGGCGCGGCTGGCGGAGTCGGCCTGGCTGCGGTGCAGCTGGCCAAGGTGCTCGGCGCTCGCGTCATCGCCGCTGCATCGAGCGCGGACAAACTCGAGGTGTGCCGTGAGCACGGAGCCGATGAGCTCATCGACTACGCGCAGGACAACTTGCGCGAGCGGCTCAAGCAGGTTGCCCCCGGTGGCGTCGATGTCGTGATCGACCCGGTCGGTGGTCCATTTGCCGAGCAGGCCCTGCGTGGACTGTCGCAAGGCGGACGGTATGTGGTGGTGGGCTTCGCGTCCGGCGAGATCCCGAAGCTCCCCGCCAATCTGATCTTGTTGAAGAGCGCCATCGTGCGTGGCTTCGAGATGCGTACGCATGACCAGATCGACCATGAAGGTCGCCTGCGCGGCGACGCCGAGCTCATGGCGTTGTTCGAACGCGGCGCCATCGCCCCGCACATCGGCGCGACGTTCCCGCTCGAGCGTGCGGCGGAAGCGTTGCGATGGGTGGCCGATCGCCGCGCCACCGGCAAGGTGCTGATCGTTCCCTGACCCGATCGGTCAGTTGGCGGACGTTTCGCTCGCGGCGAACTCGCTCAGGAGCGGCATGGTGTCGGCACGCTCCGGCGGGGTGCCGATCAGCGTGCCGCAGAACTCGGTGATGCCCGACTCGGCGAACTCCCGCAGCGATGCCGGTTGACAATGCCTCCTTGTCGTCGTTCACCGATCCTTGGTGAACAGCCACGCACCGCCGGGGGCGCCCCCGCCGGTGGACGCGACCGCTACTTCCGCACCGGCAATCTGGCGCGCTCCGGCATCACCTCGCAGTTGATGGATGGCCTCGGCGATCACCCCGAACCCGTGCGTTCGACCCGCTGACAGCTGACCGCCGTGCGGGTTGAGGGGCAACACTCCGTCGCGAGCGATCGCTCGCCCTCCGTCGAGGAAGTCGGGGGCCTCACCGATGCCGCAGAAGCCGAGCGCTTCGATCCACGACAGACAGTTGAACGTGAAGCCGTCGTAGAGCAGCGCCACATCGACATCACTCTGGCGCAGATCGGTGCGGGTCCACAGGTGTGCCGCCGGGCCCATGACTTGTGGTTCGTGGGTCAACGTGCCCTGGTCCCAACTGAGCCGTTCGATGAGTTGCGTGCCGACCGCCTCGATGCGGATCGGCGGATGTGGCCGATCGCGTGCGGTATCGATGGCCGACACGATGACGGCGATCGACGCGTCGCAGGGCACATCGCAGTCGTACAGACCGAACGGTGTGGAGATCATGCGAGCCGACAGGTAGTCGTCCATCGACATGGGGTCTCGGTACACCGCATCGGGATTGAGTGCAGCGTTGGCGCGCGACGTGACGGCGATCCAGCCCAGGGTCTCTCGGTCCATGCCGTAGTGGTGCATGTAGTTGTGGGCGTACATGCCGATCCAGCTGGCGGCCGAGAAGGCGCCGTAGGGGAGCCGGAACGCCGACCCCATGTTGCCCGTGATGCGATCGCCGGCGTGGTGAGGTGTCGGCGTGACCGCGAGCGTCGATTCCCACACCGTGCGGAAGCACAGCACGTGCCGGCACAGACCGGCCGAGACGGCCATCATGGCTGCGACGATGGAGCCGCTCTGGCCCGGCGTTTCAGGTGCCCCATTGATCCACGAGGGCCGGAGGTGCATCGACTCCATCAACTCGCCGATGCCTCCCTCCGAATGGCCGTGGCCCCATCCGTCGGGGCCTGGGTAACTGCAGAGGCCGTCGATGTCATCGACGGTGAGGCCGGCGTCGGCGATGGCGCGCAGGGACGCCTCGACGGTGAGTGACAGTGGATCGCGCATGAGGCGGCGACCCGTTTGCGATGCACCAACTCCGGTGATGGCGCTGTCGGCTTCGAACTTCCGCTCCGTGAGTCGAGGGCGGACGAGATGGCGGATGTCGGGATCGGGCGCGGTCGCAGCGTCCGGCTCCCCCGGAATCGCCGTGAATACCGGCAACCACACATCGTCGACCGATTCGAACTGCACGGTGACGCGCATACCCACCCGGATCGCGTCGAGGTCGGTGGCGACGATCTGCGTGGTGAGTCGGACCCCGTCGTCTTCATCGAGGGCGACGATGGCCAACGCGTACGGCGGGTCGAAGGCCGGGTGCCAACGGTGATGATTGATGGTGAACCCGACAACGGTGGCCGTACCGCTCACTTCCGCCCAGGTGGCCTCGAGCGAGCCGCACGCGTAGCAGCTCGGAGCGGGGGGATGGCGAAGGGCGCCGCACGTCGCGCAACTCTGGATGCGCAGGACGCCGTCGGCGCCCGAGGTCCAGAAGGCTCCGTAGTGCGGGTCGAGGTAGGGCAACGGCCGCCCGTTGTCCGCTGCGCTCATCGCTTCGCCATCTTGGTGAAGTCCCAACTGACGATCTTGTCGGGCACTACTCGCAGCCACGCGTGACCGCCATCTGCGTAGAAGGTGTCACTGCCCATGTACTTGCGGGCGAACAGCAACTCCGGTTCGGCCAGCTGTGGGTCGGGTGCCGAGGTGCGAGGCACCTCACCCACCTGCTCGACCCGCCCGTTGATCTCGACGCCCTGCAACTCGAAGAAGTCGATACCCCCATCGACCACGATGCAGATCCGGGGATCGCGAGCGAGGTTCACCCATCGCTGGCTCTTGACCACGGAGTTGAGCCAGATGTTCGACCCGTCCCACACGAACCACAGTGGAGAGACATGGGGCTCGCCGTTGGCTCCAGACGACCCGGCATGGCAGGTGCGAGCCGAGCGCAGGAACGCATCGATTTCGTCGGGTGTCATGGCGATCTTGCGGCCCTTGCGTTGTTCCTTCATGGCGACCCCCTGGCAACCGGTGCACGTGATGGCACGATGGGGTTTACCGTGCCGACCGGCACCCAGGCCAATCTTCGTCACTGTGTACCCGACGGTCAGCCGGCGTGCACCCACCGGGAAGGACCCTCATCGCATGGCTACCTCACCTCCAGGCGGACTGCTCGATGGACTGCGCGTCGTGGACCTGTCGCTGTGGCAGCCGGGCAACGCAGCGACGCAGTTGTTGGCCGACCTCGGTGCCGACGTACTCAAGGTCGAGCCGCCCACGGGGGATCGCATGCGACCCCAAGGCGGCCAGTTCACGAACTTCAATGGCCACAAACGCAGTGCCGCGCTCGATCTCAAGAACCCGGACGATCGTCAACGATTATTGACATGGGTCGCCGAGGCGGAGGTGGTGGTCGAGAACTACCGACCAGGAGTGCTCGATCGCTTGGGTATCGGGTTCGATCAGCTGCGAGCGGTCAACCCTTCGATCGTGCTGTGCTCGATCACCGGGTTCGGCCAGGACGGACCGCTGGTGAATGTGGCCGGGCACGATCACAACTATCAGGCGTACGCCGGCAGCTTCACGTTCCACGACGATGATGAACCGACCCCGGCATCATTGCTGCTCGCCGATCAGTCAGCCGGTCTCGGCGCCGCGTTCACCATCCTTGCCGCGGTGATGTGTGCGCGTCGTACGGGCGAGGCGGAGCACATCGACCTGTCGATGACAGCGCTGTTGTGTGCGTGGGTGGCGCCCTATGGCCCGCTCGATGCGCACACGCCCGGCTCGCGTTCACGATCGGAACTGCCGGCCATG
This sequence comes from Acidimicrobiia bacterium, assembly GCA_050246915.1. Classification (GTDB taxonomy): domain Bacteria; phylum Actinomycetota; class Acidimicrobiia; order Acidimicrobiales; family Ilumatobacteraceae; genus JBFWVD01. Next base: position 84,813 of record JBFWVD010000010.1, read on the forward strand.
GGAGTGTTCCGCACCAGTGATGAGCGTTGGATCGAGGTGGGCGTGTACTCCGAGGACCATCTGTGGGACGGTCTCGTCGCCGCCGTCGGGCTCGAGGAGTTCGTGGGCATCGACATCGATGGGCGTGCGGCGCGAGCGGCCGAGCTGCGCGCCGCATTGGCGGCCCGATTCGCCAAACGCACCCGCGACGAGTTGGTGGACGATCTAGGAGGTCGTGGACTTCCGATCGCCCCGGTGCTCACCCGCAACGAGATGATGGACCATCCATTCGTGATCCATCGAGGCGTCCTCGTCGTGGACGATGACGGTCGACGGCGCATGGGGCATCCGTTCCGCTATCGGGAACATCCGGCGCGCGACCCTGGCCTGGCCCCGTCGCTCGACGAGCACGGCCGTGTGGGCTTCGGCTGAGCGACCGAGTCACCGGACCATGTCGACCGGGTGATTCGCCGAGCCACTCGGGCGTGCAACGATGCCCACGGGGGTTCAGCAATGAGAGCAGTGAAGAACAACGGGGCCGGCCCCGTCACCGTGGTCGACGTGGACGAACCGGACGGGGACGGCGAGATCATCGAGGTGCGGTCGGTCAGCATCTGCGCGTCCGACTTCCTGTATCGACAATGGGGGAGTGAGCAGATCGCTGGCCACGAGATCGCCGGCGTCCGTTCCGACGGCACACCGGTGGCGGTCGAGGCGATCTTCGGGTGCGGTACCTGCGATCTGTGTCTGCAGGGCAACTACAACCTGTGCGCCATGTGCTCGGTGGACGTGCTCGGTATGTCGGTGCCCGGTGGCATGAGCCAGTACTTCCGGGCCCCGTCTCGTGCGCTGATCCCGCTGCCCGATGGGCTACCGGCCGAGAACGCGGCCCTGGTCGAACCCGCCTCGGTGGCATGGCACTCCATCGCATCCACCGGCGTCGGGCCTGACACCCGTGTCGCCGTGGTCGGCGCCGGGGCCATTGGCATCCTCACGGTGCTGGCCGCACATGCACACGGTGCCACTGATGTTGCGCTGGTGTCGCGACATCCTCATCAGCGCGAACTCGGCGAGGAGCTCGGGGCGGTCGAACCGAGCAGCAACTACGACATCGTCATCGAGACCGCCGGCAGCCACAGCGGTCTGCTCCGGGCCATCGAGTTGTCGCGTCCTCGTGGCACCGTCGGTATCGTCGGTGTGTACCCGCCCGAGATGCCGTGGCCGGGTCAGGAGTTCTTCGTCAAGGAGGTCCGCGCTGCTCCATCGATCGGCTACTGCGGCGGCCCCCACGGCCGGCGAGAGTTCGCCCATGTGGCCGATCTTCTGGCATCACGCCCCGAACTGGTGGACCGACTCATCACCCATCGCTTCGGTATCGACGACGCACCCGCGGCGTTCGAAGCAGCCAGCAATCGTTCAGCCGGTACGTTTCGCGTCGTGGTGCATCCCAACGGCTGACCCGGATCGGTGAACGTCAAAAACGGTTGACGTTCACCGCCGGGCATCTCCGAACCCGCCATCCGTCGTCATGACCTCGGGTATCCGACGAGGCCACTGCCACGCCATGGTGGCGCAGACCGTCGAGGCGTTCTGGTCTGGAATTCCTCGTCAACAACGCCCTGATCACTGGTCGGGTTCCGAGCGCGGTTGGTGACGGCATCGCGTCGACGCATACGGTTGTCGGCACGCTCACAACAGTTCAGGGGGAACCGTGTACGACGTCATGCGGGGTGTGAAGGTCGTCGAAGTTGCCGAACACACGTTCGTGCCTGCTTCGGCCATGTTGCTGGCCGAGTGGGGCGCCGACGTGATCAAGGTAGAGCGCGTCGACGCCGGTGGCGACGCGTCGCGCAATATGAAGGCGGTCCTTCGCCCCGGCCTGAAGGCCAACCCGTTCTTCGAAGCCGCCAATCGGGGCAAGCGCGGGCTCGGCCTCGACCTCACCAAAGCCGAGGGCCGAGCGGTGCTCTATCAACTGGTGGCCGAAGCCGACGTGTTCATCACCAACATGCGCGACGACGCGAGGGTGAAGCTCGGTATCGAACCCGACGATCTGTTCAAGGTGAACCCGAAGCTCATCTACGCGAGCGGTACCGGCTACGGGAAGCAGGGTCCGATCGCGTCGGCTCGCGGGTTCGATCTGCCGTCGTCATGGACGCGTTCGGGCTCGGCCTACAACCAGACACCGCGGAACGGCATCGATCCGCCTCCGATGCAGCCGGGCTCTGTCGGTGATCTGTGTGGCGGCGCCACGCTGGCCGGTGCCATCGCGGCGGCGTTGTTCCGCCGCGAGCGCACGGGCAAGGGCGCGGTGATCGACCACTCGCTGTACCTCATCGGTATCTACATCATGAGCCAATCGATCATCGCTGCTTCGATGGGTGGCGAAGGCCCAGGCCGCGCCCCGAAGCGAACCGAGGCACCCGACCCCTTGGGCAACTGGTACAAGACCAAGGATGAGCGTTGGTTGCTGATGATGCTGCTGTATCCGCAGTGGTGGGAGGACTTCGCCCGCCACATCGGCAAGGAGGAATGGATCACCGACCCGCGCTTTGCCACCGATGCGGCCCGTGGTGTCAACAATCTCGAGATGATCCGCGAGCTCGACGCGGTGTTCGCCACCAAGACGCTGGCGGAGTGGGAAGAGCAGTTCTCCACGTTGCAAGGCGTGTGGTCCCCGGCCAAGAGCCCGGCCGAGGTCGTGAACGATCCGCAGGCACTCGAGAACGGGTACGTGACCCGGGTCGACATGGCCAACGGTGATCACTACATGGCCGGCGCCGGACCGGCGCAGTTCGACCGTCGACCCGTCGGCGCGTTGAAGGCCGCACCGGGCCATGGTGAGCACACCGATGCAGTCCTGCGCGAACTGGGCATCACCGATGATCAGATCGCCGGTATGAAGGCCGCAGGGCTCATCGTGTGAGCGCCTCGCCCGCCATTGAGGCTGAGCCGAACGTCGACTGCGCCGATGCCAGAAGGCCATCCGATATCTGGCCCGAGGCGGGCGTGGGAGGATGCGCCGATGACTGATCAGGCGCGTTCGGAGCGGGTTGGTTTCGTCGGCGTCGGCAACCAGGGCGGCCCCATGGCGATGCGAATTGCGCTCGCCGGCCTCCCGCTCACGGTGTGGGCCCGCAGGCCAGAGGCGCTCGACGAGTACGTCGACGCCGGTGTGGACCGGGCACCGGATCTTCGGGGGCTGGCCCAGCGGTGTCAATTGGTGGCGGTGTGCGTGACGACCGATGCCGACGTTCTCGACGTGTGTCTCGGGGAAGCAGGGCTCGTCACCAACATGTCCCCGGGCTCGTCGCTGTGCATCCACAGCACCGCGCATCCCGGCACCATCGCGACGGTGCACGCCGCATCGACCGAGCGTGGTGTCCGGCTGCTCGATGCTCCGGTCAGCGGAGGCAACGCCGGGGCGAAGGCGGGGACCATGGCCATCATGTGCGGCGGCGCAGTTGACGATCTCGATCGGTGGCGGCCGGTGTTCGCAACCTATGCGCGCAGCGTCGAGCTGGTCGGCCCTGTCGGCGCCGGACAGCTGGCCAAGTTGGTCAACAACGCGCTGTCGTCGGTGACGACGGGTGCGTCGGTGTGGGCGCTGCGATCAGCGGTTGCGCTCGGCCTCGACCGCGACGCAATGCTGCGCGTGCTCATGGCATCGAGCGGCGCCAGCTTCATGTTGCCGAATGTCCCGACGATGATCGATGTCAGCGCGCAGTTGGCTGCAGATCGCTATCGCAAGGACCTCGGCCTCTACGAACGGGTTGTGCCCACTGACGATGACGATGGGCGCTCGCTGGTCGCTGCCGCAGAGGCAGCCGTTGCCACGCTCGAGGCGATCGCGGTGACACAGCGATGAGGCGGTGACGACCGTCGCTGCGTGATCTACGCAGCCCCTTCGCTGGCCACCGAGCGCCGGCCTGTAGACGTGTTCGCTCGTAGCCTCACCGCGGTGATCTCAGCGTTGGCGCGCCCGGCCGTGGGCTCGTGGCGCCGACAAGAACATCTTCGTAGTGATCACGAGAGTATCGAGCAGCTCGTCGCGGTCGAGGAGATGGGGAGCGCGCCTGTGCTGATGCCAGAGTCCTTCGGTCATCATCTGGTAGGCGAGTCCGATGTGCAGTGGTTCGCCAATGGCAGTGCCTCGTAGGCGGGTCAGTTCGCGTCCGAGGCTCGTCGCTGTGCTGTGTTCGCCCTTGATGCCTTGCTCACGCAGGGCTTCGGGAACTTGTTGGCGCCACAGCATGCCGAAGGCGCCGAAGCGGTCGAGGTGATCGAGGAGTCCGACGAGCCAGGTTCGGAGGTCGTCTTCGACCCAATCGTCGGGAATGGCGCGAGCGTTGCGGGCGAGGCGTTGTCCGCCCTCAACGCAGTTGACGCCGATGGCCAACAACACGTCGTGTTTCGATGGGAAGTAGAGGTAGAACGTGCCGCGCGACACCCCTGCAGCGCTGGCTATGTCCCCCACTCGGGCGCCGTCGAAACCGTGTTCGAGAAACACATCCTTGGCCGCATCGATGAGCTTGGACCGAGAGCGTGCGGTGCGGGGGCCCGGCTTCCAAGCGACGGCGCGTTCGGTGGGCTGTGGCGGACGGGTCGAGGTCATGGTTGTTCGGCTTCAGGTGTTGAAGTGGGACATCACCTCGGAGCGGAACTGGTGGAGTCGTTCGATGAAGTCGGTCGGTGTGTTCCAGTTGGTGCTCATGATCATGTCGGTGAAACCCATGTCTTGGTATTGACCGATCAGGTCGATGGTTTCTTCGGGGCTCGCTTGCGCGAGCGTGCCGATGGAGCCGACGTGGCTGAAGGCGTCAGCGAGGCTCTGGTCGACCTCGCCGAAGCTCAACCCGGCGGTGAAGAACAGCTCGTCGGGGTTCCTCCCAGCCTCGCTCACGTCGCGTCGTATCCGTTCGATCTCGCG